>CAYPAW010000081.1:0-122873 GCA_964408795.1 uncultured Mariniphaga sp. | reverse complement strand
CCCGGATAAAAAAGCAGAAGTATTGTTCTGCTGTTTCCTGTCAAAACGCACGGCGCAATATTACCACTAAGAAAAAATTACATAGCAGCAGTGAAAGCCGCAGGCTTCGTGATGCCCGCAACAAGAGATGGCGGGTCAACCATCCTGCCCACAGGTACCAGGATCAATACCGCAAGAGGCACCCTGAGTATGTGCTTAGCAACCGGGAACAGCAAAAAATGCGCAATAAAAAGCGCCAAAAGCGTGCACCATCAATGATTGTAAAGACGTACGCGTTATCTCCACAGCCCTTACGTGACGGGACATACATGGGTTTTGAGGTAAAAAACAAAAAGATTGTAAAGACGTACGCGTACATGGCTGTAGCCCAACAGCAGCAAGGTGTAGCAATGGATTTTCCATAAAAACCGGGTTGATTGTAAAGACGTACACGTTCGTTTAAAAAAAATCTTACTCATAGCTTTACCGCAAGTAAAACCAAAGCGGTGAACAATCAAATCAGAGAGATATCGATCGGTGATTTTGACTTATCCCTTGGCCGGATGCGGATCACCAGCATGGCGCGGATACTGGAAGTGGAGAAATCGATGCGTATATACGGACAGCTTCAGCCGGTGGTTGCCCGCATGCACAAGGAAGGGGTTCAACTCATTGATGGCTATAAAAGAGTATATGCAGCAGAAAACTTGCTGATGGAGGTTCTTCAGTGCCGGTTGCTGGAAGTGGATGAGCACCAGGCCAAGGTATTGATGTTAAGCTATAACTGGACCAGCCGGTCATTGGAGCCCTATGAAGAGGCCCTGGTATTAAAGGATTTGTTGGAAACCCATGCTATGGACCAGCGGGAGCTATCCCGTTTGACGGGAAAGAGTGGTTCATGGGTGAGCCGGCGGCTGGGGTTGATTGAACGGCTGGATGAAGAGATAGCAGCTCAAATCCGCATGGGGAATTTAACCGGCAGCCATGCCCGGGCCCTGATACGTTTGCCGCGCGGCAATCAACTGGCTGTTGCCCGGGCAATCCAAAGGTATAACCTTACCAGCCGGCAAAGTGATCGGCTGGTGGAAGCTTACCTGGCTACTGAGGATGAGCAGTCGCAACAGCTGTTGCTGCGTGCCCCGGAAAGAATACTGTATAACAACCATGTAAACGAATCCCCGGACCAGGTGTATAATACCCGTCTCAGTAGTTATGGGAACCAGGTGGCCGGCTCCATTGATAAGGTTATTACCGGGCTGCAGGAGTTACTGAAGCTATTGGAGGAGCACCGCACCGGTTCATTACAGCAGGGTGAAAAAATGCTTCTGCTCCCCGGGTTGGAAATCATCGCCGAGGGTTTGGTCTCTTTAAAGCAAGCCATAGGCCAGTTACAAATCAATAAAACAGGACAGGACAAATGAAAGATGAACAGTTGGAAAACCTGGTAGTGACTCTTTACCATACTCGTAGGTGGTCTATCAGGAAGATATCGCGTGAACTTGGCACATCACGTAAACGCATCCGCAGGATACTGGTATCAAAAAGGGTTTTACGTGATACCACCCACGATAGCAGGGTTCGGTCCCCAAAACAAAGGCCCGGGAAGCTTGATCCCTACAAGGAGTATATCGGTCAGATCTTGGAGCAATACCCTGATATCACGGGACAACGTGTTTATGAGCTGATCCGGGAAAAGGGTTTTAACGGAGAGATCACCATCCTGCGTTATTACCTGAAACGGATCGGGCGGGTGGTGCCCAAAACCCCCCTGACCATGGTGGAAACGGACCCGGGCCAGCGGGCCAATCATGACTGGAGCGATTATAATATCACATTCACTGTGACAGGCAAGACCGAAAAGGTAACTTTTTTCAGTTATATCCTCTCGTACTCACGCCGGCAGTACATGAGCCTGGCAGATGATAAGACACAGGATACCCTTTTGCGTGAGCTGATTGCTGCTTTTATCTATCTGGATGGAGTTCCCCGTGAGATCAAAAGTGACAACCAGAAGGCTTGCGTGGATCGCTGGCAGCCAGGAGAGGCGGTATTTAACCGCCGGTATCTTGAGTTTGCCACCCATTACCGTTTTCGGCCACTTACCATAACCCCTGGCAAACCCATCGAAAATTTAAAGGTCGAAAGACCATTCTATTATTTTGAGCGGAGCTTTTTAAAAGGGCGCCGGTTTAAAGACCGGGAAGACCTCTCCCTGCAGCTTCACCGATGGCTCAGTGAGGTGAACGATCAGCGCATCCATGGCACCACCCGCAAAAAGCCCATTGATATGTACCGCGATGAACTTCCCTTTCTGCAGCCTCTTCCTGCTCACCACTTTGATACATCACACATTGTGCACCTGACGGTCAACCAGGAATCCTGCGTGCAGTGGAAGGGATACCATTACGTGGTACCCAGTCGGTACATGTATGAGCTATGCACAGTCAGGATTACCGGGGAGCAGCTGGAGGTGTACTCTCCGGACGGAGAGAGGATAGCAACCCATCCCCTGGTTGAGAAAGGCCGCAAAGAGCGTTACGTGGGGAAACCTCAAAAAACAGCCCGGTCAAAGGGTGTTCCCATTGCCGATATAATCCGGCGCTTGATGGACTTTAGCCCTGACATGGAAGATTATATCCGGCAGGTAAAACGGCATAAACCCTCTTCATGGGGGTATCACTTAAGAAGGCTGCTGGCCCTGAAAGTGGACTATCATACCGATGATATCCTGCTGGCAGTTCGCCGGGCACAGCAGTACAAGGTTTTTGATGCTACTACCATTGAAGGGTTTCTTAAAAACAACTCCGAGCCCAGGTACGGCATCAGGTTATCCATCAAATCACGAAACAGTAACGCGGATGAAAAGTGAGAATAAGAATCCAGTCAGACAGCAGTCAGAGGAGTTTGTCCAGATGTGCCAATACCTGGGATTAAAGCACCTGGCAGAGCATTACTCCGAGTTGATAGATAAGGCCGGGAAGCAAGACCCGGGGTATTATGAGTTTATCCGCCAGATCGTGCAGGCAGAGGCGGCTGGCAAACGTCAGCGGCGTGTGAAGTACCTGGTCAGGCAAAGCCGTCTGCCACAGCCTTTGAAAATGCTCAGCGACTTTGATTTTGACTTCCAGAAAAAGCTGGACCGCCGGCTGGTGATGGACCTTTCCAGAATGGAGTTTATCGAACGCAAGGAATCCATACTCTTTGTTGGCAACAACGGAACCGGCAAGAGCCACCTGGCACAGAGCCTGGGCCTGCTGGCATGCAAACAGGGGTACCGCACCTATTACACCACCTGCAGTGACCTGATCAGGGACCTGAACCAGGGAGTATATGAAAAAACACTGGAAAAAAGGATCAGAAAATACATTGGCTGTGAGCTGCTGCTGATCGACGAAATGGGGCATGATCGATTGGAGTTACAGGTAATTAAGGAAGCACACCTGCTTTTCAAGGTGATTGATCAGCGGTACAAGGAAAATAAATCCCTGATCTTTACTTCCAACATTGAAGAGGAGCAATGGCCGGAGTTCCTGGGTGATCCGGTTTCGACCAATGCCATCCTGGATCGCATTTTTCATCACTCGGTGATCGTGAGGGTTTACGGGCCCAGCTACCGTAAATACCAGAGTGAACTTCTGCAAAAAAAGTATGCAGAGAATAAAACTGAAAAATGAATCCGGATCGATACTGTTTCCCACACACAAAAGAGAAGGTGCTGACAAGGGTTGGTGCCTTTTTTCATGCTTTTAAATGGTGTCCGTTTTGCCCGGGAATGCTCTATAGAGCTTATTGCGTGGGAGATAAGAGGCAGAAATTGCTCCGCAATGTGCCCTAAAATGGGACCAGCATCGTCCGGGTTTAAGTATCCTGTTTTTAATCAGAAAATGAAATCAGCAATCTTCCGGGGTTTATCAAGGAAAATCAACCTCTGCAGCTATTGATAGCCGGGAAAAAGAAAACGGTGGGATCAAAATGTTTTGTTTGGTGGTAGCATTTTTGTTCCTCGTTATAATTATCAACTAATTCTTTGATTTCCAATATTAATTCAGTACTCGAACGTGCCCAACGGTCAATTTTGTGAACAATCACACCTGCATATTCCCCATTACGCAGTTTCTGAAGCAGGACTTGTTTTACGGGACGGGTTCTTCTCGAACTTTCAATTTCCTCAAATATTTCAAATTCAAACCCCTTCTGCTTGGCATATTCGATTAATCTGACCTTCTGGTTTTCATTCGTCTGGTCAAGTGTTGATACACGTAAGTATAATGCAAAACAATTCATATTTAATTAGTTAGAGTAAACAATATAATAAGGGTACTTCTCATCGTAAAATAAAAAATCAGCAGGAAGTTCTACAATATAACTTTTTATGGGTCGATTTCCTTCGATTTCAATAAGAATTAAAAAACGGGTGCTTCCATCGCTGTCGAAATTTATGAACTGGTGATGAATTTTGATTTGCTTTTTACCCATTGAACACATTTATGTGTGCAAATATAATAAAGAATTATTACCAAACACACTTGTATGTGTTTTATTTTTATATTTACAGAAAAAAGTGGTGAAAAAATCGGATGCTATACCCTCAGAACAAAAAGAACTATTAGTTCAAATCGGGAAAAAATTACAGAAGCTAAGGGCAGAAAATGGAAAAACTTATGTCGATACGGCTAAAGAAATGGGCGTGCCAAGAAATACCCTGAATAGAATGGAGTTAGGGCGGATTAATTTTCAGCTTCTAACTCTCGTACGTGTACTGAATTATTATCACCTGAGCGTAAGCCAATTCTTCGATGAACTGGACTAACTTTTCTTATTTCCACAAATTATTTCAGAATTTGACCGTGCGGTGATGCATGCGGGGACTGTTTTTCAGGTGAAGTCGATGAAAATAGGGAAAAATTAGCGTTAATTTGATGTTTTTAAACGGTTTCAACTGTCCAAATTACTCCGATAAACGTTGGTTTTAGAACACCAAAGTTTCCATAGAATGATTTTTAGTACAAATAAATCCACAACCCGTTGTGACAGTATTTATGTGAAATGATGTTCCAGAATGTCCGAAAAGGAGATACCCGACTACCAACAAAAACGAATTGAAGAAATCAGTTCGTTCATAAAGAACTGGCGATTAAATGAAGGACTTACACAACGAGAGTTCAGCGAATTAGCGTGCATCCATCCTAATAGCCTGTACCACCTTGAGAAAAATGGATTATACAATATCCTGACGCTGCTTAAATGCATTGATGCAACCTGCCTGACCGTATCGCAATTCTTTGAAGGAATTGAATAGTATTAATATTAATACATAAAGTAATGATTTAGTTGAAGTAGAATATTAGCCTGATATACCGTTAATTGAAATAGTTTCGATTTAATCTGACAGTTAAAAGGCAAAACGAATTAAATTTAGTTTGTCAAAAACAAATAAGTTTCACCTTTTAAACTGTCAGAAATGAATACTGAATCAAAGTTAATCAAAAGTAAGTTAGGCTTATTACAATTAGCCGAACAATTGGGAAATGTTTCCACTGCATGCAAGTATTTAGGTTATAGCCGGGATACTTTTTATCGCTACAAAGAATTATTTGAAGAAGGCGGAGAAATCGCCTTGAAGGAACTCAGCCGGAGAAAGCCGAATGTTAAAAACAGGACATCTCCTGAGATTGAAGAAAGAGTGGTTTCTTTTGCCATTGAAAATCCTGCTTATGGGCAAACCCGTGTTTCCAACGAACTCAAAAAAGAAGGAGTTTTTATCTCACCTGCAGGTGTTCGTTGTGTTTGGTTGCGTCATGATTTAGAAACCTTTAAAAAGCGGTTAAAAGCCCTTGAAGCTAAAGTTGCATAAGAAGGTTTTATCCTTACCGAAGCCCAGGTTGCTGCACTGGAAAAAGCCAAAGAAGAAAAACAAGCCCAGGGTGAAATTGAAACTTACCATCCCGGCTATCTGGGAGCCCAGGATACCTATTATGTTGGGTACATCAAAGGAGTAGGTAAGATTTACCAGCAAACATTTATCGATACTTATGCAAAAGTTGCCACCGCCAAGATATATGACCGGAAAATAGCTTTGGTTGCTGCAGATACTTTGAATGACAGGGTAATCCCTTTGTATGATAAATACGGCATTCCTCTTATGCGGATACTCACCGACAGGGGCACTGAATACTGTGGAGCAAGAGAACACCATGAATATCAATTATATCTTGCAATTGAAGATATTGACCATTCAAAAACAAAAGCAAAAAGTCCGCAAACGAATGGCATTTGTGAACGGTTTCATCGGACCATGCAGGATGAGTTTTATGCTATCGCATTCAGAAAAAAGATTTACCAGTCAATTGAAGAACTACAGGCAGATGTTGATGTGTGGCTGGATTATTACAACAATGAGCGTCCGCATTCAGGAAAATACTGTTATGGAAAAACTCCGATGCAAACCTGGGACGATAGCTTGCATCTGGCAAAAGAAAAACTGCTAAACAATCATTCCCAAAATGTTGTATCTTTACCTCTGTCAGATGAAACGGAAACAGGCTCTGGTGGCGACCAACCTGCGAGGGATAATCTGACCGACTGGAATGGTCAAAAGGGGCAAATCAGCCCCTCTTTCCCGTCTATCATTCCAAGAGAAAATGCCTTGGAAAACGCATTGCCTCGATAGAGGCAAAAAATGCCTTACTGTCAGATGAAGTCTTAACTTTTACACGTTAATAAACGTCTCAACAAAATCAATTATCCGTCTCAATATCCTTTCACCAGTTGTTTTACGTTGAAGCAGTGTTGGCTTTTCACCAACCATCAGTTCCAGTATCTCATCCCGCATCGGTTCTTGTTCGGAATACAGGTAATTTTCAATCAATGTTTGTGTTTTTTCTTTCGATAATTTTTCTTCCTCAACCATCTTTAGGAATGAATTGTAATTGAAAATAAGGCTTTTGAATTACAAACAAATTGGATTGATTTGTTGTAAGAATTCGATTAAAAAATTTACGAATTAATTTCAATTTTTTTTTGATTTTCCTGACATGTGACTTTCATCGTGATTTTTCAACGTCAATTCAAGCCTTATATGGGAATAACCGTGAAGTGTTGCAGTTAGAATACAATCATCGTACTCAGCTACAGCCTGTGGGTAAAAGTTCTCATTCTTGCTTCTATATCTGTCTGGAATATATTCGAGGTAATATGTTCCATCCTCTAATTTCTTTTCTTCATACATGGTGCTAAAAAAAGCGGTATATCGTGAAACGAAATCACCATAATCTTCCAATTTTATCTTTTCCAACTCTGCACCACTATAGGAAAATATTGGTTGAAGACCCTTGTAGATAACAATTCCATTTCTATAATCTTTGAAAGTTTTATAATATTCATAGCAGGTTGTCATATGAATAAATGAACAAGAAAAAGTGAGTTCAGGGAATTCCTGTGAAAAGACTTCCATTGCATAATCCAAATCATCCCATCGGGTTTCAAACACAACAGTGTCACCTGATTTTTCAAGGACTTTTGAAGGTGTGTATTTCAAAATAAGTTTGGTTAACTTGTTTAGTGCCTTTTTATCAGCACATCTGATTTCGCTGTCATAAATGTTTGCCATAATTTTAGTTTATTTAATTTTTACTGTTATTTATTTTACTCTGTTTATTCTATTAATATCCTGTCTGGTGGTTATTTCTTTTACTGGAATTGGCTATTTCTTCTCTGATTTTCTTCATCAATGCGATGTTTTTATTTGGAAGGGGATAGGAATTCAACAGTTTGTTTAGTTCAGCTCGGTACTTGCTTTTATCAGTATTCGGTGAAAGTGTACTGTTCAGGACGAGGTCTACTTTTTCCATGTCATACTCACATGCTTCCAGTATTAGCGCATTTTTTACCATCCTCAATTTCGGATATGATAGTGGTAACGGCATTGCTTGATTTTGCTGTTCTGGTTCTTTGGGAAATGCGAAGACCTCATCAAAAATTGTTAAAAGAGGGTTCGCCTCGGATTTCAGTACATCCAACCGGTGTTTTTTGTTTGAAAAAGTTGCCTGATTTGTTCTTTGGTGTTGATGTTGGCTTCCACTCGGAATTTGCCATCGAAATATGCCAGCATCGAATTGGCATCACTCAACATACCCAAATATTCATCATTGGTCTTTTTCCGTAATTCCTTCCCCTTATCGTAAATAATAATCCGTAATTGTCGGTTGCGTGTCTTAACCATTTTGTTTATGGTGTATCCGCTATTACCGTATTTCTGTACCCTGAATTTATTGTGGTTTACCAGACATGACTTCATTGCCAGTCGGTCAGGCTGAACAATACCGCTTATATCACTTGTGACATCGCATGTAAGTAATTCGCTGTTATGAACGATACCATCAACATCCATTTCACAAAACCCCATTCTGTTTATGTTTTCAAAACACTGATAGATATTGTCTATGTTAATAAGTTCTGTGTAACGGTCAAGTAATACTTTGGAAGAGAATTCGATAACACATCGGTTATCCTGCAAACTGTAATTCATGTAAATATTGAAAGGTGTCTTTTGTGAATACCTTATTGCTTTACCTATATTACTTCTCAATATTTTGGTAGTCACATCTGCGTCCATGCTTTTCATGTGCTTTTTATCGATTAATATTTTAATTTTGTCTAAGGTTACCATCCATTTAATCTGAATATGTGCCACACCCAAAAAACTGCAAAACAGTTCTCTGAGAGATTATTTCTTTCGGCTCTCCATTTCCGCTTCAGCCTGAAGCTGTTTTAAAGTTTTGCATCTGTTCTGACGTATCCATTCATCAATCTCACTCCTGTCGAAGTAAACCCTTCCGCATTTTTTAAAGAATGGAATTTGACGGGTACTGGTCATATTGTAAACAGCACCCTTTGAAAGTTTCAGCATCTGACTGACATCACCTACCGTTAAAAAGTCTCCGTCTGGTGCAAGTTGTTTAGTCTCAGCAGGAGTTGCCGCTTGGTTTAACAGGTAGTTCTTTATGTCGGCTACCTCGTGCAAAAGATGCTTTACTGCTTCAGGCAGGTTATCATATGTTATTACATCGTGTTTATTCATGGCAATCAAAGATTTACGATGTAAAATTTTAGAAAAATGTAAGGCGGAAAGCACCGACACCTCGACCTGTCGGTCGGTTCAGGCTCTTAATTCGCTGAAATCAAGAGATGCTCTGACAGTAAGGTTTCCCAGAGTGAAAGAAGAATAGAAATGCTGTCGGCTGTGGAAATGGATGAGATGCTATTACTTACTATATATCTTTATGGGATTGTCAATAACCCCATCTATAAACTTAATAACTTCGGGATTTGGGTCTTTGTCGTGCCGTAACTTTTTTGGATGAAGGAATTTGCCGTTCTTGAATATGTGAAAATATCTTTCAGCGATGTAATAATTAGAAGGTTTGATTTTCTCAACCAAAAACTTCCCCGTCAATTGTTTTATCAAATATGTTAATGACCTTTGGGATTGAAGCCACCGAATGGGTTTTGGTTCTTTATCAGTAAACACCTTTTGAAAAGCCTCATCGGTGCAATCCACATATTTCATTGCTTTAAGGTTCTTATGCATGTCTTTCAGGATATTATAACTCTGTGATGAAAAAGCAGGTAGAACCGTAAAATAATATTCTGGTTCAGGTTTGGGAATAACAGTGTCAAATTCAGCTATGTACTCCTTCATTTTATCCGCCAGTTTACCCAAATAGTATATTTGAACTGCTGAAGCATTATAAAAGAACTGGAATGCTTGTTTCTTCAGGTTCTCTTCTGTGTCAGAAACCTGTGTATCGTCAAAATACCTTGACCATTCTTCACGGACATTTGATGAGTAAAGGCTATCTATCGCTTCGTTATATTGTGAAAGCAATCGTTTAACAACAGGGATAAAATTAGTTTTAACCGCATAAGCATTGATACATCTGGCTTTATAATTGTCAAAGTATTCGATAAATTTGAGATAAAGGTTCATGTGAATGCATTTTTGAAACCCGTCCTCACCGTCTGATAATAAATGTCCCTTGTATGCAGATGAACCAATCTGGTTGATGTTTACTATCGGATTTTCATCCTGTTCGCACAGCATATCGGTTAACTGGACTTCGAGGCTATCATCATATAAAGGTGTTGTCTTGTTCATGGCATCATTGTTAAATTTCTGAAAGTCGTTTCGTAATTAGTTCAAGAACATCATCTTCAAAGCTGTCCAAGTATATCTTTGTCGTCTCGATGGAAGAATGACCAAGTGCCTCAGATATAACCTCGATTGGAATAAGACCACTTTTTAAAAACGTTGAAAAACTATGCCGTGCCCAGTTGGTTGATATCGGTCTTTCAAAACCCAAATCTTCTGAGATTTTCTTCATATGTTTATTGATATTACGGGTAAATGACATTACCATATCACGCTCTTGCTTTGCACTCCATCCATGTTTCAGGACGTTGAACATATATGCATCAGGAGATTTATCCAGATTGCCGTAATCGTCAATACATGATTGAATTTCAGGTGTGATAAGAATTCTTACAGGTTTACTGCTTGTGGTCGTATCTTCGGTTTTAATGCGTTCAATAATAATCTTATTACCGACAATGTTTCTATATTTCAGATGGCATATATCTGTCATGTTAATGCCGTAAGCATGTAATGCGAACCACCAAAACCTGAATGCTTTCCTTTGTGCTGGTGTTTGTGGTACATATTGTTTAAGTTTTGCTAATTGGTCTGTCGACAAGGCTTTCTTTTTCGTTTCCTCAGTTTTAATAACGAATTTTTTGTCCCGTCTTTTCTGTGAGAATGGATAGTCTTCCTGTTTTGCCAGTTTTTCTGCAATTGCCATGTTGTAAATAGCACGCATGCATCGCAGGTTCACTCCGATATAATTTACCTTCCTGCCAGACTTTTTCATTTGATTTTCATAGTCTTTCATGAAGTCAACGGTTACCTGATTTATAAACAATCGCTTCCTGAAACGCTGGAATGAATTACGTGCATTACGGTATATTCCCGCATTGCCTACTTTTCCTTTTCTTTCCTGTTCTGCTATAAATCTGTCGAAAAGTGCATAAACGTCATGGCTTACCAATTGTGAACTGTCCTGTTTCTCGAAGGCAGTCTTGAATTTCTGGAACGTGAAGGGTTCTTCTATTTCTTTCAATGTGGCTTCAAACTTTTCCCCTTCATAATAATCCAGTTTCGTTTTAATGTCTTTAAGTGTCTGGTCTCGAAGTTTCGGACTGTTGATTTTTTCCCATTCAATTTTGGTTAATTTTATTGGTAATCCGAACAGTCTGTTTTTTCCGAGATAATAAACATTTAATTTTACAGGATATTTGTTATATTTAAGTTCTTTACGGGTATCGAGGTAGATGTTTGCCGTAGGTTTTGAGATAGCCATATTTTGATACTGATTAGAAAATTTGCAATGAAATTTGCAATATAAAAGTATGAATTATCATGAAATAAAAAAATATGGCAAGAAACATCGAGTTCTTTAAAGCACTGAATAACAGAAGTTTTATTAAACAAAATTAAACAGCGTGAATTGAGATGAGATTACAAAAATAATCTTCCCAAGCTGAGGGCCGCGGGTTCGATCCCCGTTTCCCGCTCACGAAAAATGAGAGAGCCGGATTGCTTTTTAGCTCTCTTTTTTATGGATGGTAAATCCTCATTCGGAATCCATATCCTCTCAATTGTCCGGCCAATCCAAGTGTCTTTCTGATACCTGGATCTTTCCCTGGATCCATCTTCACAAGGATTGAATGATTTGCCCTGGAACTGGATGTTGGATAAGAAGGTTATTTGATGCGTTTGAATTTTTCGGGAAGCAGGTCTTTATCGATCCATTCATTCAACTGTTTTTGCAGATCAGTAAAATTTGCCTTTTTGCCACAGTCCCAAAGTTCGGTTAGCGGATCCTTGTCTAGAATGCTTCTCTGCAATTCCTGTAACGTTGGTACATCCTTCAGGGTTGAATACTCTTCATACGTATATTTCAGAAAAGCAACCCGATTGTTTATTCCCCGGTTATCAAGCAGATAGCCATTATGTAAGGGTGCAGGCAAAGCCAGATTCTCGCCGATAAGCAGATCGGTCGGATGGGGATAGGAAATAATCTGCATTTTATCGTCTGATAAAAGTACAGGAACATTGTGGCTATAATCTTTTTTCGTTTTATAGATCAATACGTGAGGCAATACAGCCATAAATTGCGTTTTTTCATGTGGTTTGTCTGCCCTGCTCCTGTCATTGTTTTGCTGTTGTGATTTGCACCCAACCATGGCTAAGATGATCATTGAAGATAAAAGTATGTATTTCATCTCATTACAATTGTTTATTTTTACACGGTATCGTATGGAACTCGCATTCCCCGTTCCGATAGTCATCGGGATCGGGATTTGTTTCATTTCTTGACCATTAATTTTCGGGTGATAATTCCTTTTTCTGAATAAATTTGTACCCAATAAACACCATTTGAAGCATCTGTCAGAGGGATCGTTATTGTTTTTTCAAAACCAGCAACCCTTTCCATATATATTTGTCTGCCCAGGACATCACACAAAGCAATTTGATGGATTCTGTTTGTAAATTCATGTAAATCGATTGTCACAAAATCATTGGCCGGATTGGGGTAAAGTGAGATTTGAGCATTTGTTTTGATATCTTCAATACCACTGGTTACAATCCGCGTGATAGCAAAATCCATCAAGTACGTTCCACTACTGCCCTGATAATAGGGTGCTATCTTGAAAAAGAGCGTACCCCCATTGTTGAGAGCGATGTTTCCTGGCATCACATCATCGTACGTTTCCGAGTACTCTGTTCCGTTTATTGAATAAGCATACAAAGCATCAACCGTATATGTTTGTCCGTTTCCACTGTTGTATTCATCGTGCAAACGCGGGGTGATTGTATAATTGTATCCCGAAGGCAAGACGATCTTGTAATAATCAATATCGGTTCCAATATGGAAATTTGCACTATTCGTATTCTTCGTAGCGCTGTTTTCTGAAAAACTTACAGACAGATTGTATGCTTGTGGTTGTGTGTCGTTGTTCTCGTACATATCCGGGTTAATAGCGGGTGCTTCCACAATTACATACACAGGATTTGAATAATTGGAACTTCCGGCATAATACCAGATTGAGGAGCCTTGAGCCTGATATCCGAGTTCCAGTAAATAAGTACCTGGTTCAACGGTAATTATTCCGGTAAAGTTATTCCCGCCTATGTAATGATAATTATAAGGCAATCCGGTGGTTTCGTTTAAAATCTGAATATCTTGAGCCCAACTACCGTCAAGATTTGCCAGGTTAACACGGTAATTACCATAAAAGGTACTGTTCCCTGAATTCAGAACATCCATATTTACGGTGGCCGATTGGCCCTGAATCAATTTGCCTCCGTCTGTTGATATGGTAAATGCAGAGTTGGCTTCAATATCGGTTGAATAATAAATTTCAAACTGTTGAAAATTAGTGTAATTGCCGTTTGCAACGATTGTCCAGTCCTGTGTTTCGGTTTTGTAAAAGACTGCCACATAATATGTTCCAGGAACAAAGGCAGCCGATCCCGCATTGTTAAAAGTCAACCCATTTGTAAAATGAGTGTTTGGGTTCATGCTGATATTTGTTTTTATTTCTATAAAATCCAAAAAGTCGAAGTTGCTGTTAAACACAGCTGCTCCAAATTGCCCCGAAAAACTTCCGGTACCATAATTGGCGATATCCACTGTCAAACTGAAAGGGTCGGTAAACCATATTTTTGAATCCGACATATACGGGTTTGAATAAAGCCGTAAATCATACTGGTGAGTAGTTGTTGCGTTATTTTCAGGTTCTATACCAATAATTGCCCGTTGTTCATCTGTAAATGTGTATGAGCCACCTCCCGCACCACCGCTACCTGGATTGAGAGCGGTTAATGCAAAATACCCATCATTTTGACCTGACCAGCCCCAGTTAAAATGAAAATAATTGTTGTTTTCGTAGCCGTCACACACAAAACAATGTCCTCCTTCATTGCCTCTGCCTGCATAGACTATGGGTCTTCCGGCATCAAGCTCGGTTTTTAACAGATTTATCCAGTTTGAAGAGGTGTAATCGCGTTTATGAATACCCTGTAATGTGGTTTTATATCCGAAAAATGTTTTTAAAGCGTCTTCTGCCGATGCCGTACAATTATTATAGCCTGAACAGATTGTCATTGCGCCACTGCCTCCATTTGCAGCTATATTATAATTCATTTCAACAGCAACTCCGCAATGGTACATCAGGGTTGCTACAGCATTTTTTTGTGTTGAAGTACTGGAGGAAGTCAGTTGATCGGGCATATCCGCCCAATTGTAGGTAGTACTACCAAAATTAGCCGAAAGAGTGCCATAGGTAGAATGGTTATAGGAATGAAATCCGAAGCCTGTTGCCGGAAAATTCCAAAACTTCATTACTTGTGCCATGGCTGTTGCTACACAGCCTGATACCGTTCTTTCCTGGTAGTCGTAGGGACAAAGGTCGTTGTAATAGGGCGCTTGATCCCATTTGGTTGTAATCAAGGGTGCAACAGAAGAAGCCATTGTTTGCGATTTCATACTTCCTACTCCCGATTGCAGCGCTTGCCATTCTGCTTGTACTTCAGGAGAGGCCACAATATGGTTCTCAATCGCATAGCGAATTTCTGCTTTGTATCCTTCAAGCCACTTTTGCATAGTAGGCGGAATATTGTCTGGATCAAAAGCTCCTTCGTTGGCATATCCCAAAATAGGAATGATGCAGTCGTCTCCTGCCACTATAACAAACCCCTGATTTTCTGTGCTAAACACATAAAACGGCACGGTCATTTGTGCCGCTTTTTGCGAAAGTCGATTGTTTGAACCAAATGGCATTGCTTCAGCTGAATAAATCAGTTCCAACCTTGTTTGCTGTTTATTTATCTTCAACAAACCAACTGCAGAAACAGGATTTGACAAAAATGATCGTCCAATTTCTTTTGCTGCTTCTGCAGATATGGGATCTGCAAAACCATTCAGCGAAAAAAAACCAATCAAGAAGAGAAGTGTAATGAATCTTTTCATGCGATTAAAAATATAAATCTTCAAAGGGTTCATAAAGCTTGCCTTTGTTTCATCGGGGAATCTCGTCCTGTTTCGAGAACCATTGGGACGGGACTCGTTTCATCCTATAGGAACAATGGAAAAATGGGCATTCTTTGCACTATTCCCTTTGGTCGTATTGTTTTTTTGTTTGTTTTAACATAGTATTTATTAATATACTTTGCTAATGCAAAATACGACAAAGTATTGAAATTATATGCATAGAAATAAAAAATAATAGTAGAAAAAAAAGAAGGGATAATAGAGAGTTGGAGTAGGTCGTCAATAGTGATATTCACGCATGTATAGCAAACGAATGGGGTAGGGTAGTAAGAAAAGAATTTTTATACCCTGTTTGGGTTTCTTCCTAATGGTATTTACGGAATCAGGGATTGGATACCGGTTTGGGGATGAATTTCTTTTCGTCAACATGTCGTTGGTTCAATGAATGATCCGAATAGTGTAAATATGTGTATCATTTACAATTCTTTACAGATTAACTCGTTGAAAAGTATAACAAAGGTATCTTATTATTTCCAAAGTGAATGGATATGTGTCGTTTTATTATCCTGTATCTGTTCACTTATCCAATGGATTGCTGCACAAGAATCTTTCCAATTCGGGATAGCTTTATAAAATCTTTATACCCCATTCATAAATCTTTATAAATTCTTTACAGAATCTGCAATTTATTTGCACCTGTCGACAGGGTGTCTGTACAAGACGGGAAGTGTGCTTATGCATTCATGTGATATAATGGGTTTTACATGCTACACGGTATAAATGTATCGATCATAGGCAAGCTGATCAGCAGAAATTTATTTATTATCAGCGGTGCCCTTTTAGTTTGTATCTTCACGGGTAGTATCTTTTCTGAGAAGATTGCCCCCTTTATTTATTCTTCGTTGATTTCCTTTTTAACAGGATTGGTTTTATGGCTGTCAACAAAGGGGAAAAGTGAAACACTATCCATTCATCAAAAAGAGGCATATCTGACCGTCACCTTGTCGTGGTTGATAATCAGTCTGGTTGGCTCCTTGCCGTATCTTTTTTCCGGTGCCATACCCTCTTTTGTTGATGCTTTTTTTGAATCGGTTTCCGGTTTTACTACAACGGGTTCATCGATACTAACGGATATTGAATCCTTGCCCCGTTCCATTTTGTTCTGGAGAAGTTTAACTCACTGGATAGGGGGTATAGGGATTATCGTTCTGGTCATTTTGGTGATGCCTGCCTTTAACATAGGAGGGTATCATTTGTTTACCCTTGAATCTTCCCTGCAGGAAAAAATACAACCCCGGATTAAATCGGTCGGAGTTCGTTTATTGTTCATTTATAGTGTTCTTACGTTAGCCGAAACAGTGGCTTTGTTGCTTGGGGGAATGAATCTTTTTGAAAGTTTATGCCATGCTTTCGGGACGATTGCGACGGGTGGCTTTTCTCCAAAAAACAATAGCATCGCCGGTTACTCCCCCTATATACAATATACAATTATGGTTTTTATGCTGTTGGCAGGAACAAATTTTATTATTCATTATTACCTGATTAAAAAAGATTGGAAGAAAATAAGGAAGAATGAGGAGTTTAAATTTTATCTGTTTGTTGTTTTACTTATTGGCATTGCCGTTGTCTCTGGTTTAATCATCGGAGAAAAAAAACCGGTTGAGGAATCTATCAGGGAAGGTTTTTTTCAGGTTATTTCCATTGTAACCTGCACCGGGTATGTAACAGCGGATTATTTACAATGGCCGGAATATGCCTGGATGCTGATATTCTTCGCGATGTTTCTGGGTGGAAGTACCGGTTCAACAGCTGGGGGTATAAAAATGGCAAGGCATCTTGTAGTCTTCAAGAATATTTCAAGGTCCTTTCGCCAGTTACATTGCCCCAAAGCCATATTGCCGGTACGGTTTAATGGAATGACCATCCATGAGAATACGAATCATTCCATCCTTTCGTTTGTATCCGTTTATTTTATAATTTTTGTCATCGGAAGTATATTACTGGTAGTGATCGGCATGGATGTAAAAACAGCAGGCGGCTCAGCAGCAACCTGTATGGCCGGAATTGGTCCGGGAATCGGAACGGTCGGACCGGTAAGCAATTTTGCCCATTTACCGGGATTGGGTAAAATGGTCCTTTCTGTTTTAATGTTAACAGGAAGGTTGGAGATCTATACGATTTTAATTTTATTTACAAGGAATTTTTGGAGAACATAACGAAAGGAATGTGCCTACTCCTTAGAAAATTTGTATATGACCATCAAAGGAGATTTAAACAGGATAGTAAATACAAAGTATCGTTTAAAGGTTAATCATTATGTGTTAGCTGTTCTGATCATTGGAGGAACTGCAACCTTAAGTATTCCTCTTGCCAATACGCAGAATTATCATGTTGTATCATTTATTTTGTTGTTTGTAGTATCCATCCTCTCTACATTTATGGGAATTGGTCCGGTACTGGCTGCTTCCACAATGAGCGCTTTGGTATGGAACTATTTCTTCATTCCTCCCCACCGTACCTTTCATATTGAAAAAACAGAAGACATCCTGATTTTCGGATTGTTTTTTATTATTGCGCTTGTAAACGGTGTTCTTACAACCCGTTTGCGCAAGCAGGAACAGATAGCCCGGGAAAGGGAAAAACGAACCAATGCCCTGTTTCAATTGACCAAAGAACTTTCAAAAGCCAGTGGAACAGAGGATGTTCTCAGAGTAGCCATTGATGGCATTCAACGTCATTTTCACTTTCATTCCTTTTTTATCTTGCAGAACGGGAACAATATTCTTAATGCATCAGGCCGGTTGCAAAAAGAAAAAAAACTTACTTCCAGGGAATATAATGTTGCCGAGTGGGTGTTTAAAAATTCAAGGAAAGCCGGTGCTTTTACTGATCAGTTATCCGCAGTTGAATATACTTTTTATCCTTTGGTTGGTACCCGCTTGAATCCGGGGGTTGTAGCAGTCAGACAAAATAATCCCTTTCCGGATGAGCAGAAATCTTTCTGGGATACTTTTCTCTCTCAGATATCCAATGCCCTTGAAAGAGAATTTCTGGGTGAACTGGCTCAGAAAGTCCGCTTTCTGGCGGAATCAGACCGTTTGTATAAAACCTTATTTAATTCCATCTCTCATGAACTCAGGATCCCTGTGGCTACGATTATGGGGGCCTCCGATTCTATCCTGAATTCTTCAAATTCGGAAAAAATCCAATCCGCACTGTGCAAAGAGATTTTTACCGCTTCAAAACGTCTTAACAGGCTTATTGAAAACCTGCTGAATATGTCAAGGTTGGAAAGTGGGCATATCTCAATCAGGCTTGACTGGTATGACATTAATGATCTGATCAATAAGGTAACGGAAGACTTGAAGGATGAATTATCTTCCTTTATCTTGAAAGTAAATATCCCCGAAGAGATGCCGTTGATAAAAATTGATTTTGGTTTGATGGAACAGGTGTTGTATAACCTTCTTTTTAATTCAACACAATACGCGCCTGAAGGATCAACCATTGAATTAAACGCTGTTTATAACAAGGGTGAAATGATTATTGAAGTTGTGGATGAGGGCCCCGGGTTTCCTAAAAACGAGCTGAGCAATGTATTCCGCAAATTCTTCAGGATACACGGTAGTAAAACAGGGGGATTGGGATTGGGATTGTCGATCACAAAGGGTTTTGTAGAGGCTCATAATGGTTCTGTTACCGTGGATAACCATTCAGCCGGAGGAGCAAGATTCAGCATCAGAATTCCTATGGAAAGACCTGATATAAAAGATCTTTAATCTGAATAACATGCCTGGTAATGAAACAATATTAATCATTGATGATGAACTTCAGATACGAAGGTTGTTGGAAATAACCCTCTCTGCCTATGGGTACCGCATTGTTGCTTCGGTAAACGGTAAAGAGGGTTTAGTGGATGCAGCCACTCATCATCCTTCCCTGATTGTTTTGGATCTTGGATTGCCTGATATCGACGGGCAGGAAGTTCTTACCCAGTTGAGAGTATGGTTTTTTAAACCAATTATAGTCTTGTCTGTAAGGGATTCAGAAGATGATATTATAAAAGCATTGGATAACGGAGCCAATGATTACCTGACAAAACCTTTTCGAACAGGAGAATTGCTTGCCAGGATTCGTGCAGCGATACGGGCAGGAGAGAAAAGACCCGATGCTTCTGTATTGGAATTTGGTAATTTGCAAATGGATCTGGTTAACCACATAGTCCGGAAAAACAAGGAGATCATCAAGCTTACCGTTACGGAATTCTCCTTGCTTTCACTGCTTGCACGAAACCCGGGGCGCGTGCTTACGCATCAGTATATTCTGAAAGAAGTATGGGGGTACGGTTATCTGGAACAAACCCAGTATTTACGGGTTTTTGTTGCTCAGTTAAGAAAAAAGATTGAGGACAATCCCTCTAAGCCAACCCTGTTAATTACGGAATCAGGGATTGGATACCGGTTTGGGGAATGACCGGATAGAAAAGCCGTTTTTCTGTTTTTTTCAGAAGGGGAATCCTTCGTCAGGCACCAGTTGTTGTTCCCCGAAGTCGGGTTTCTCAGCCCTTTGTTGAAGGGCATTGCCATTCACATAAATCGCTTTATAAGGGGGATCCAGCGGGCAAGCATGTTCGCAGGCTCCACAGCCTATGCAGATTGACGGGTCTACTTCGGGAATCAGCAGTCCGTTTTTATAGGGAACCATTTTTACGGCCTTTGTGGGGCAATGTTCGGAGCAGGCGCCACAATCGGTTTCATCGGTATAGACGATGCAGTTCTGCTGTACAAAAACAACCATCCCCATTTGTGTCAGGTGTTTATCCTCCAGGGAGAGAGGTTGGATGGCATGGGTGGGGCAAACGTCGCCGCATCGTGTACAATCGAAATTACAGTAATTGGTAACATAATCCATGTGGGGCTGCATGAAGCCCATGAGTCCGTATTCGGTAAGAGCAGGTTGGAGAACCCCGCTGGGGCAGGCGGAGACACACAGAGAGCATCCGGTACATAGGGCATTGAATCGTTCGATGCTGCCGGCTCCGGGAGGAGCTACCGGATGATCCTTATCATTCTGGATCAGATTTTTCTGGTTTTCCGGCAGTTTATTTTTTTTCAGCGCATAGATGCGGCTGCCCGCAAGGAGAGCCAGGCCTGTTACCAGAAGTTTTCGGCGATTGCTGTGGAAGGGCTCTTTATTGCCTGGTTGTTGAGGACTAACATCCGGTTTCTGATCGGCAGCGATGGGTCTCTGAGGGAAACCTGGGTTTAACGAAAGGGCTGTTTCCGGGCAGATGGCAAGGCAGTTGAAGCACATGACACATCGTGAATAGTCGACCCGTTGATTCTTGATATCGATGCATTCGCTTTTGCATACCCCGGCACATAGTCCGCACCGGGTACAGGCATCCTCCCTGAAACCCACTTTCAGAAGGGAAAAGCGGGATATGAATCCCAGAAGGGTTCCCACCGGGCAAAGGGTATTGCAAAACAACCGGCCCCGTTTCCAGGCAAAATAACCAATGGCTCCCGCTACTGCAAAAGACAGAAGAACTGGCACTATAGAAGGTTGCACCAGCGAATGACGATAAACAGAGTGGATATCCATCCACTGGAGAAGAGGCACAACAAGGAAATTATTACCCCAGATGACCAGAGGCTTAAACAGATAGGTGAAGATACGTCCGGTCAGGCTGTAGGGATCAAGCCAGGTGACAATCCAGCCGGCACCGAAAACAAATGCCAAAACCATAATGCCTACGAATGCATACCTTAAACCAGAATGCGGTTTTTTATAGCGGAAGAATCGTTTCTTTTTTGATGTGCTCCGTGAAAAACGGGTTATGACATCCTGCATGATTCCCAGGGGGCAGATCACCGAGCAATAGATTCGTCCGGTGATCAGGGTAATCACCAAGACCACCAGAAAACCGCCTGCCGATATCAGCGAAAACAGGGTCAGTGCATGTACCAACGAGGGTACAAATTGCAGGTAGAGAACAGGGTGGAAAGTCTCTACAGGAATCCATTCGTAAAGGTCGATAAACAACAAAAATACCAGGATCAGCATAGCCAGTGCAAGGAGGATCCGTATTTTCTTCAGGAAACGGTATACAGTCATAAATATATAAATCAGTTATCTCTGGATTTCCTGTTTCCGTTCCGGGTTCCTTGCAGGTATTCCTTCTCTGTGTGAAGGATTGATGTCTGGCCTTCAGGAGCCCGGTCTGAACAGAGAAAAAACAGGTTAACCCAGGGAGATACGTTTTATAGACAGTTGATCCAGATCCATAACGCCTTGTCCCATTTCATTGGCAATGCGGATATGGTTGATTTCCTGGGGTTCACGACCGAACATTTTTGTTGCTGCCGCATCGACTGCCACGATGTCTTTTCCTGCAATCAGGGCTTTCAGGTCAACAACATCAGAAACCGAGACACCCCGTGGCCCATTGCGGGTCATCATGCGGTATCCATCCACAATATTAAGGTCTGGTTTCCGGAAGGTGATAAAGTCGGCAATACACTGGCTCAGATCATTTCCATGATAGAAACGGCGATCCCAGACCACCCCCATAAGGTTTTTCATTGCCAGGGTAACGGTGGTTGAATGGTGGTGCTTCAGTATGGGTACATTGATAAATACATCGGCTTCCAGCAATTCCCTGTGGACCTTTGCTGTTTTCAATCGTCTTCCGCCGGGTATAGAGACCTCGGAGTAGAAAGATTCCACATCTCCGGGGTATACATCGGCTCCGGCATCGCGGGCTGCTTTTTCGATCTGGCTGTTTTGGTAACAGCGGCTTCCCTCATCACAGGTATGGTCAAATACGCTTACTTTGGATGCTCCGGCATCGAGGCAACTATGAATGATGCGGGCCACCAGTTCCGGATTGGTATCGGCTGCCCGCTCGGGAGGGGTATCCCAGCCTATATTGGGTTTTATCAGCACGGTCTGTCCCGGTTTCACAAACTTCGTCATCCCTCCGAGGGCTTCCATTGCCTGGTCAAACATGTCGGTAACCTCACCGCCCCGTACAGCCACCAGGTCGTATTGGCCCTGTTCTGCGGGCAATCCAATTCCATGCAGTCCGCCAAAACGGGTAATCAGCATCCCTGCCAGTCCTGCTCCGGCTCCTTTTAAAATAAAATCTCTTCGTTTCATGGGTATCAATTTTTATGATTCATCTATTATCTATTTCCTCTTTCGATGTGCCTAAGGTAAAAAATTTTTCTTAAGTGCCTTTATGGCATCTTCATAGCCTTGTTCCATCAGGTCATCGATCTGCGCGGTATCTGACCGGTTAAAAACGGACAGATCGGGTGTGATCAGCAGGTCGGCGCTTTCGGTTTGAAAGCTTGCTGCTGTCATCATCACAAAATGAAAACTGTTCAACAACACATCCAGGATATTGTCCGGTTTTTCGTAGGAATGTTTTGCATTTAAATCCACCCCAATGACATAGTGAGCGCCCATTTCTTTGACGGTGTGGATCGGGACATTTTCCACAATGCCTCCGTCGACCAGCAGGCGATCGTTCATTTCCACCGGATTAAAGATTCCCGGTATACAGGTGCTGGCCATGGTAGCTTCAGCAAGCCATCCTTTTTTTAGGATGACTTTTTCGCCGCTGGAGATGTCGGTGGCAACCATTGCAAGGGGGATTCCTGCCTCTTCCATTTTTTTTCTCCCGAGATGCTCGGTGATCAGTTTCCCCATTTTTTCATTGGAAAGCAAGGCATAGCGGGAAAGTGAAATTCCGGAGATATCCATCCATTTTAATTCAGAGGCAATTTCCTGAATGGCTTTCCAGTCTTTCTGAAAGGCAAAGAAAGCCGCTACAAAAGCCCCGATGCTGGTTCCGGCAATGTAGCTTATGGGGATTTTCATCTCATCCAGGGCCCGGAGAACACCAACATGGGCAGCGCCCAATACTGCGCCTCCTCCCAGTGCCAGTCCGATCTTTTTTGTCATGGTGCTCCTTCCTTTTTTTTACATTAAAATAGTGCGGCTTTCACTACAACGTCTACGGAAAGTTGGACAGTAAACTGGAGCGGAGCATAGTTGGATGTACCGGTTACTGTAGCCGTAATTTGTTTCTCGGTCTCTAACGATGCACATACCTGATCCAGCAGCGTGGAGGAAATTTCCGGTGTGAAAGTACCGGACGAAGAGGTGATATTGGTTAGTTCGACAAGAGTGCCGATGCCTTCTACCGATAAGGTCAATGATTCAATCTCCTGATCCCGGCTTAAGCCTTGAACGGTTATTTCAACGGACTCAATGGTTATCGATTCAATCACATCCAGGTACTCTTCCAGATCCTCATTTTCATCCAGGGTCAGGGTCCCTGTGGTACTAAATGTATATACATCGGCACCAGCAGATTTTAACGGGTTCCCCGAAGCCAAAACCTCAACCGGAATGTCTGTTTCCAGGGTGGTCTCTACTTCTACTGAAAATAGATCTTTCAGGGCTTCACAGGAGGTCAGCGTGAAAACCATAACCATAAAAAGCAAAATTCTGTTCTTCATCGGTTTTAAATTAGTTTGTTTATACTTTTCTTTATTTATTCCGGTGAAAAGATACTAAAAAATCATTCCATTATACGAACAGTGATTTTTCTTTTTTTGTTCATGTTTTAAACATATGGACGTCTCTTTGGGGGAAAGGTATTTTGATGCCATTTTTCCGAAAGGCATCATCAATGGCATAGCGGAGCTCGCTTTTTATGTTCTCCACATAGAAAGAGTCATAAACCCAAAAGTATATTTGAAAATCAAGGGATGACTCGCCGAAGTTATTAAACCGGACAAAAGGGGAAGGGGTATTGGAGATTTTTGTATTTATACGTGCACATTCCAGTAGTATCTTTGTTACAAGCGAAGTATCTGAGCCATAGGCAACACCCACTTCAACGTTGAAGCGGGTTTTGAAATCGATATGGCTCCAGTTGATGATCTTATCGTTGACAAATTTTGAATTAGGCACCACCAGGATAATATCGTCCCGGGTTTTTAATTTTGAGGTACGGAGCCCTATGTCAACGACTCTCCCCACCGTTCCGTCCTGAAGCTGAATTACATCGTTGAGTTTCAAATTTCTTTCTATCAGCAAGACGATACCCGAAGATATATCGCTGAACAGTTGTTGGATACCAAAACCCACCCCCACGAGGAGGGCAGCCAGACTGGCCAGGAGAACTGATACTTTTACGCCCACAGACTCCAACAACAGGACAAGCACAATAACCCAGGATACATATCTTATAATCAGATATAAGGACCAATAGGATCCTCGTTCGCTCTTCTGTTTAATAATGTACCGTTTGAAAATCCGTTTGACGATGTTTAAAGTCACTATCGTTGCAACGATAACCAGCAAAATCAAGAGTATATTGTATACGGTTAAGGTGAAACTCTTGGTTTCCAGGAGGGAAAGATTCAGGATCTCTTTGATGGTCATTGGCTCTCTGATTTTAATAGTTACATTACAACTCCTCAGCCAATCAGGAAATCAGGGATGCTGCATTTTCATCGAAGAACCATATCAGTTTTCCTTGATCGGGATGAAGGGAATAAGCCGGAAGCTGTTTGGCTTGTTCGTCATCATTCATAATGTCTGAAACCCTTAGGGCTTTTCTTTTTCCTGTAACCAGTACAAAGATTTGGTTTGCATTATTTAGTACGTTGCCTGTCAGGGTTATTCTTTTTTGTCCTGTTGTGGGATGGTTTGTAACCGCACAGCTTGTTTCGGCATGAAAAAGAGCTGTGTATCCAGGAAATATTGAAGCGGTATGCCCGTCATTTCCCAGACCCAGGATGATCAGGTCGAATACCGGTCTGGTGCCCCGTGTGTTCAGGTGGGCTTCCATTTCTTTTGCATAGCGTATGGCCTCAGCTTCCGGGGAATTTTCTCCTTTTATGCGGTGAATATTTTCCCCGGGGACGGGTACCTTTGAGAGCAAGTTGTCATGAGCCAGTTTATAGTTGCTTTCCGGATCTCCGGGGGGTACACAACGTTCGTCCCCCCACCAAAAGTGTATTTTTCTCCATGGAAGAGTATCCTGGTGTTTGGTGACCAGCATCTGATAGAACATTTTGGGGGTATTCCCCCCGGAGAGCGCAATATGAAAAGCAGGCTGATTGGTTTTTTGGATGATCTTAACCAATTCTTTGGCTGCCGCTTTGCTGACCTTTTTGGGGTTTTTATAGATCTTAACTTCCACAGATGAATTCATAATCCGGAATTTAGATAGTTAAAAATAGCAATTTTTCTCAAATCACAATTCACAAAAGGTGCTGTCGTGGGTGAGGTTTTGAAAAGGGTACCGCCAATGGCCTCCGGTTATGAGGGTTTCGGCGCTTTCGGGACCCCAGGATCCGGCAGGATAACCGTAAATGGGAATGTCCGGATCGGTTGCCCAGGCATTCAGTATGGGCTGGACAAATTTCCAGGCTTCTTCCACGGCATCGTTCCGGGCATACAGGCTGGCATCGCCCAGCATGCAATCAAGCAGCAGCCGGCTATAAGCTGAGGGTAACTCCTGTTTTGACAGATCGGTATAGTGAAAATCCATGTTGACGCTCTGTACTTTAAAGCCGGCGCCGGGAGTTTTCATGCCAATTTTCAGAAGAATTCCTTCATCGGGTTGGATACGGAGGATCAGTGTATTGTTCTCTGAAGGAGCATCATCCCCTGGTTGAAACAAACGATGCGGAACCTGTTTGAAATACACCACCACTTCGGTTACCCTGACCGGCATTTTTTTTCCTGTACGGATATAAAAAGGCACCCCTGCCCATCGCCAGTTATCCACAAAAAACTTCATAGCTACAAAGGTTTCCGTCCTGGAAAAGGGATTAACATTCTCTTCTTCCCGATATCCTTTCACCTCCAGACCTTTCATTCGGGACCGGATATATTGTCCGCGGATCACATTTTTTTGTACCTGGTTTTCCCGGATCGGCCGCAACGACTGAAAGACTTTCAGCATTTCATTTCGCAGGGCATTTGCATCCACCACAACCGGTGGCTCCATGGCAACCAGTCCGACCAGTTGTAAAAGGTGGTTCTGAACCATATCGCGCAACGCCCCTGCTTTGTCGTAATATCCTCCTCTTTTTTCTACCCCCAGGCTTTCAGCCGAAGTGATCTCTATGCGTTGGATGTAGTTATGGTTCCATAAAGGTTCAAAAATACCGTTTGAGAAACGGGTAACCAGCATATTCTGAACCGTTTCTTTGCCCAGGTAGTGATCGATGCGGTATAGTTGGTTCTCATCAAAGAATTGCAGCAGGGTGTGGTTTAAGGTCCTGGCTGTTTCGAGATCATTTCCAAAAGGTTTTTCAACAATTAATCGCCTGAAATAAGGCTCAGACCGGTTGAGTCCTGCAGCGGCCAGATTTCGTGGAATGATCGCATACATGGATGGAGGCACCGATAAATAAAAAATAAAATTCGGCTCAATGGTTATTTGGGCACAGAGCTTCTCAAGGCGTTTTTTTAAGGTTGCATATGCCTCTTCCCGGGTGACTTCAAGTGGTTGATAGAACAACATTGATGTGAAGCTCTTCGTTCGTATTCCGGAAGGCAGAAATTCATCCACCACGCGACGAAATTCCTGATCGGAATACGGGGTTCTGCCTACGCCTAAAACGGCGAACTTTTCCGGCAATAAATTTTTGTTGTGTAATTCAAACAGGGAGGGGACCAACATGCGTCTGGTCAGGTCGCCCGATGCTCCGAATATGACAACTATTTGATTGATTGGCTTCTTCATTTGTGTTATTTTTATGATTGAACACACCAAACCACCGCATTGTTTTCAATGAAGAAATATTCCGCGATCAGATGGAAAGTTCTTTTGACATCCACAAAGGTTATTTTCATATTTCCCTGTTTGGAAGCCTGAAAGGGTTGGATCTGAATCTGATGGATGAAATCGACACCCCGGGTTTCCTGCCATTTAAAGACTGCTTCTTTTGCGCACCAACAGAGCAGGTTCATTTTTTCAGGTGATCCGGAGTTCCTGATGAAATTTTGTTCTTCAACAGACAGAAACTTCGGAGCGATTTTTTCGAACGGACGCCCCAGGGATTCCACATCTATCCCGACCTGTTTTTCATAAAGAATAACGGCAGCTATCGCTGCGGAGTGGGAGATACTCAACCGGATATTTTTCCCTGGCAGATACGGTTGGCCACTGGTCCCGTAGTGAATGAGGGGAACTTCCCCCAGCAGTTCCATCAGCAATGAACGGGAAGCCAGCATTTCAAGTCGCCGGCGGGAGTGTTTGTTTTGCTGAAAAGCCGGGTCTTTTTCCAGATACGGATAAACGGCTGAATATTCCGATTCATCCCCCTTTATTTTCCACAGGGCCATTCTTCCTTTTTCCAGTTCTATGATTCGTAACAGCGGCATTTAATTCCACGAAGTTGTTTCTATTAATCGGAATACATCAGGTCTCAGGAAATCGATTACCGGTTGCAAAGAGTCTGTATTGGGAATATCCCTGATATAAAAAGCTCCCCGCAAAAAGTGACGGGTGCTATCGGTCAGAAAGAATTGCATGGGCGAGGCAGCATTTCCTTCAATCAGAAAAACCGTTCCGTAGACCTTTTCTGCAGCATTGATAAAAATCTGTTCTTCGATGGTTTCTGCTTTGATGGTATGTTTATAGGCCAGGGTTCTTGAATCCTCCAACAAGGCTCTGAGTCTTTCCTGATTGTTACCGGAAGAAATCGGTTTGTATGAGATATGAATATCCGCTTTGTTTTCCGGTATGGAGATGTTGATATCGTAAGGAAATGTATCCTTTCCTGCAGGTTTCAGGATTCTTGCGTATGCGGGTATTTCAAACCGGTAGGGATAGAGCGGTGGGTTAAAATCGGTATAGCTCTTTTCCGGAAAAGAGATCCGGAAGTAACCCCGTGGCTTTGGCGTTGTTTTGTTCTTGCATCCGCAGACTACCAGCAAAACCAGCATCAGTATCGTATATTTTTTTTTCATCCTCGAAACGTCAAAAAAACGGAGTTTATCCGGATTTATTGAATTTCCACCCCGATTTTTTCTATCCTGCGGTTGTTTGCCGATTCGATTGTAAACACAAAATTTCTACACTTGATTTTTTCATTTGTCGCAGGCATTTCCCCTTTCAGTTCGAGGATCAAGCCGGCCAGGGTATCGGCATCTCCTTTGACTTCGTCAAACAGGGATTCTTCGGTATGGACTATTTTATAGAAATCCACCAGCAGGGTTTTCCCGTCAAAGAGGTATCGGGAATCGGAGATTTTCCTGTATAAGATTTCTTCGGTGTCGTATTCATCCACAATCTCCCCCACAATTTCTTCGAGAATATCTTCGAGGGTAACAATACCGGCCAGACCTCCGTATTCATCAACGACAACCGCCATGTGGACTTTTCTTTTCCTGAATTCTTCCAGCAGAGTATTGATTCCTTTGGTTTCAGGAACAAAAAAGGGAGGCCTGATGAGGGATTGCCATTTAAAGCTTTTTCCCTTATGCACATGGGGAAGCAGGTCTTTTATATACAGGATTCCGTTCATCTGGTCGAAAGAACCGGAGTACACAGGGATTCGTGAAAATCCTGAATTCCGAATGATCGTAACAACATCGTCAAAGTTTGTTTGGATATCGATGGCAAATACATCCACCCGGGGTTTCATGATCTCAGCTACTTTCTTATGCCCGAACTTTACAATACCTTCCAGAATATCTTTGTCTTCTGATATTTCCTGGTCAGCAGTAAGTTCCAGCGCTTGTGAAATTTCTGAGATGGAAATATTTTTTTTGTGTTTTAAAAGCCGTTTGTTTACAAAAGAGGTGGATTGGATTAGAATCTGGGTTACCGGAGAAAAAAACCGGCCCAGGAAGCTCAGGGGTAAGGCCATTATTTTGGCGAAAGCAACTCCCCGGTGGGTGGCATAAACCTTCGGAATAATTTCTCCGAAAAGAAGCAGGACAAAGGTTATTATGACGACTGTAAAAACAAATTCCAGAACCGGAGATGCACTCAGGTCAACCAACTTGCTTGTGAGAAAGGAAGAGAGAATAATAATGCCTACATTAACAAAGTTGTTGGATACCAGAATCGTAGCCAGTAGTTTCTCCGGATCTTCGAGATTCTTCAGAATGGTTTTCATCGATCGGGATTTGCTTTTTTTCAGATGAATCCGGTCCTTAGGACTCAGGGAAAAATAAGCTACCTCCGAGCCACTGATCAGTGCCGAAGCAGTGAGCAACAAGAGAACGACGACTAACCCAATTAAGGATTCCACACTTACCGGGTAGAAATGAATCTTCCAAAGGAAAGAGAAATCGGAAGTAAGTACCTGTTCAGCTTCCAAAGGTTAGTTTTTTGAATTAAAAGGGCAGATCATCTTCTTCAGGGGATTGCTGTTCATTATCCGGTTCATCTGCCGTATCGTTTTGTCCATTGTCATGGTTTTGATCTCCGCTGCTGGTATTGTCAGAATAATCATCGCGTTTTCCCAGCATCTGCATTGCATCGCCATAAATCTCTGTGATGTATCGTTTGTTCCCATCTTTATCATCATACGACCTGGTTCGTATTCTTCCTTCGATGTAGAGCTGTTTTCCTTTGTTAACATACTTTTCAGCTACTTCAGCCAGTCCCCTCCAGAGGACAATGTTATGCCACTCGGTGGTGGTTACGCGCTCGCCGTTTTTTGCCGTATAGGATTCTGAAGTAGCCAGCGGAAAATTGGCTACTGCCACTCCTGAATCCAGGTGTCTTACTTCCGGGTCTTTCCCGACATTTCCAACTAAAATTACTTTGTTTACTGACATTTTCTAATTTTTTTAAGGGTTAATCATGCTATGAAGATACACATTATACTTCGAATATCGATTTCCCTGCAATGATATAATTAAGAGCTGGGGATTAAATCTTTTTCAACCAGGTATTTTTCAATAAGCCTGGGAACGGCAAATTTAGCAATATCTTTTTTAAAAATGCGTATCGGGGAACCGATTATCCCGGGAATGTTCTTTTTAAAGATATGGATAAAGGTGGCATGAATTTTCTGATGACTTAGCAGGTGTACCACAGGCCCGTATATGAGAGCTTCCGGAAGGGTGTTGTTGGTAATCCGGAATTGGTTGAGGGCCATTATCAGCATTTCTTTTGGGGTTTCCGGATTGGGTGTTTCGATGAGGGGGAGTTCATAGAGGTTTTGCCATATATCTTTTTTTGTTCTTTTTTGCAGGTATATGGCATCCTGATCTTCAAAGAGGAAATAGTAGAAAAAGCGGTTTTTTTGTTTTCCGGCGGTTTTTTTTGCAGGCACCTGATTTACGGTCTGGTTTTTACAGGCCAGGCATTCTTGAGCTACCGGACATTGGTTACACAGAGGCCGGGAGGGGAGGCAGATCAGGGCGCCCAATTCCATCAGGGCTTGGTTATGCATCCCCGGGTAGGTAGAATCCAGTAGCTCAACGGCTTTTCTACGTACGATATTTTTCCCGGAAGCAGCGTGTAACGGTTCCCTGATTTCAAACATCCGGGCCAGAACACGGTTGATATTCCCGTCGATGGTTGCATACGGCTTATGAAAGGCTATGGAAGCTATGGCAGCCGCTGTATAATCACCGATTCCCTTTAAAGCGAGGATGTCATCGTATTCTTCCGGAAACCGGCCCTGATGTTTTTCAACAATCTGTTGCGCTGCTTGATGAATGTTCTCAGCCCGGTGATAGTACCCCAGCCCCTGCCATATTTTCAGAACATCTTTTTTTTCAGAGCGGGCCAGCTCTGCAAGGGTGGGAAACCGATTCATGAAACGTTCATAATACCTTTTCCCCTGATTGACACGGGTTTGCTGCAAAATAATCTCGGAAATCCATATCCGGTAGGGATCAGACGTTTCCCGCCATGGTAACCTCCGTTTGTTGAATTGGTACCAATGGTACAGAGACTTTAACATATCGGCCATAAGAGGCTAAGTAATTTAAAATGTTGATAAAATTCAAAATTTATTGACACGAAATGTATTATATTTCTAAAAAGTTTATATTTTTGCAAACCATATCACTGAATTTAATTTGTTGATAACTAAATATTTTTAGCAATGACAAAAGCAGATATTGTAAACGAAATTTCGAAAAACACAGGAATCGAAAAAGTAACAGTTCAAAAAACCGTTGAATCCTTTATGGAAACTGTAAAAGACTCTTTAGTAGACGGAAAGAATGTTTATTTGAGAGGCTTCGGAAGTTTTGTGGTGAAAAAAAGAGCTGAAAAAACAGCCAGGAATATTTCCAAGAATACCACAATCATTATTCCTGAACATTTCATTCCTTCATTCAAACCTGCGAAATCGTTTGTATCACAAGTAAAAAGTAACGTTAAATAGATCGGATTATGCCAAGCGGTAAAAAAAGGAAGAGACACAAGATGGCTACGCATAAGCGTAAAAAAAGGCTTCGGAAAAACAGACATAAGAAGAGAAAATAGCATTTTAACTCTACTTTTTAGCGTTAACGTTTCTGGATTAAACCTAAAGCAAAAAAATGCTTTAGGTTTAATCTGTTTTTAAAGGAGGTTTATTCCTGAACGATCATACGATGTAAAAAACAGGTTGTGAGTAGCGATTTAATTATTGATGTCACTCCATCCGAAATAGTTATTGCCTTACTGGAAGACAAAAAGCTCGTTGAACTTACCAGAGAGAAAAGTGGGGCAAGATTTGCTGTAGGTGATATTTACCTTGGCAAAGTAAAAAAAATCATGCCCAGTCTCAATGCGGCTTTCATCGATATAGGCTACGAGAAAGATGCGTTTTTGCATTACCTGGATATGGGGCCTCAGTTTGCTACGCTGAATAAATTTGTGCGCCTGGCCTCATCGCACAAAAACAGGATCACTTCCATTTCACGCATTCATTCGGAACCCGACATTAACAAGGAAGGGAAAATCAGTGATATATTAAAAACAGGGCATAAGATTTTGGTTCAGATAGCCAAAGAACCTATTTCAACCAAAGGACCCCGGTTAACCTCTGAGATCTCCCTGGCCGGAAGGTATATGGTCCTTCTCCCCTTTAGCGAGCGGATATCCGTTTCACAAAAGATCAAATCCAACGAGGAAAAGAATAGGCTTAAAAAACTGATTCAGAGCATTAAGCCGAAAAAGTACGGATTAATTATCCGAACGGCAGCTGAGAACGTACGGGTAGCCGAACTGGACCAGGAAATGCGCAGGCTGATTGATAAATGGGAAACGACCTTTCAGAAATTGCGAAGGGCCCGCATCCCATCGTTGATTATTGGCGAAATGGATCGAACAACGGCTCTGATCCGGGATATATTTCATAAAAACTTCAACAGCATACTGGTCAATGACCTGGTTGTATTCAATGAAATCAGCGGGTATATAGGTTCCATCAAAACAGAGAGAAAAAAGCTGGTAAAGTATTATAAAGGCAACTCCCCCATCTTCGAATATTTCGGTGTTGAGAAACAGATCAAAGCTTCGTTTGGTAAAACTGTATCTTTCAAGAACGGAGCTTATCTGATCATTGAACATACGGAAGCATTTCATGTCATCGATGTCAATAGCGGCAATCGCTCAAAAGCCGGTCTGAATCAGGAAAACAATGCCTTACAGGTTAACCTGGCTGCATGCGATGAAATTGCCCGCCAGCTTCGGCTCAGGGACATGGGGGGCATTATTGTTATCGATTTTATCGATATGCACGAATCGTCGAACCGGCATAAGGTGTATGAATACATGAAGGAGGCAATGGATAAAGATCGAACCAAACATAATATCCTTCCCTTAAGTAAATTTTGCCTGATGCAGATTACCCGGCAACGTGTGCGACCTGAAGAACACATCGAAACCGCTGAAGTATGTCCGGTTTGTAAGGGTTCCGGGAAAGTAGTACCCACTCTCCTCTTCGCCGATGAACTGAACAACAAAGTGCTGTATATCATTCAGGATCTTAATAAAAAAAGAGTCTTCCTGAAGGTACACCCTTATGTGGCTGCCTACCTGACCAAAGGATGCCGGTCATACCAGGTAAAATGGTTCCTGAAATTCTTTAAATGGATCAGGGTGGAAGCCAATAATTCCTATACTTTTCTTGAATACCACTTTCTGGATGAAAACATGGAAGAGATTATCCTGTAAAACTCTTTCCGGTTTTCTCATCTGTTTCCTGCATGGATCGAACAATTTTTTATAATATTGGTTAATTTGCAGTAAGGAATCAATCATTTGGTCCGTTTCTTTGAATGCTTACGTTATAAAAATGAGCAGGATTTTACCCGGTACCAAAGCAGATGACCAACAGTACGTATGCGCGCTACAGCGAGCACAGGAATGAGAAAGCAATTTTTACTACAATGAAACGAATCATATTAACGGCTGTATTATGGGTTGCAGCATTGGTTGGGTCAGCACAGATCATTGAACCGATTCAATGGACTTTCAATATGGAACAAGACGGGAAAAAAGTCCATTTGCATTACAAGGCATCCATTGATAAGGGATGGCACCTCTATGATACTTCGCTACCTGAAGGAGGTCCAATCCCGACGCAGGTTGTCTATCAGGACACCACACTGTTTGATTTTGTGGGAGAACTACAGAAATCTCAGGAACCTGAAATACATTATGATCCGGCTTTTGCTATGGATGTGCGTTATTTTACCCTAAATGTTGTTTTCACGCAGACCATTGAACTTAAATCGGACGATCCGGTTACTATCGAGGGATATGTTCTTTTTATGGGATGCAACGACGAAACCTGTTTGCCTCCCAATGAGGCGGATTTCTCTTTTGAGTTCAACACTCCATCCGGTTCATCAACCCAGGAAGGTGTCCCATTTGCCGGCACCCGGGGTTCAACAACAGGACAGACGATCTGGCTTTTCCTGCTGATATCTCTGCTTGCCGGATTTGCATCCATTCTTACTCCCTGTGTATTTCCTATGATTCCTATGACCGTATCGTTTTTTATGCAGAACCAGGAAAGCAGGAAAAAAGCCATTGCAACGGCCTTTTTCTTCGGACTTTCCATCCTGGCTATTTTTACTCTCCTGGGAGCTTTGTTTTCGCTCGGCGTATTTGGTCCCAATGTGGGAAGTGTATTGAGTACCCACTGGATTCCCAATTTGATTTTTTTCATTGTATTTGTTGTTTTTGCTATTTCGTTTTTTGGGGCTTTCGAGATGGTACTTCCAGCCAGCCTGGTGAATAAAACCGACTCCAAAGCGGACAAGGGGGGGTTGGCAGGAGCATTTTTCATGGCGCTTACCACGGTTATTGTTTCTTTTTCGTGCACCGGACCTTTTATTGGGGCTTTGATTATTGAAGCGGTTCAGGATGGTGGTATCCGGCCGATGCTGGGTATGTTTTTTTACGGATTAGCGTTCGCCACACCGTTTACCTTGTTGGCCATATTCCCTTCTGCATTGAAAAAATTGCCCAAATCAGGAGGCTGGTTAAATGCGGTAAAAGTAGTTTTTGCCTTTATTCTGCTGGCCTTCGGATTTAAGTTTCTGAGCAATATTGATCAGGTATACGGTCTTGGCATGTTAACCCGTGAAATATACCTGGCTATCTGGATTGTTTTGTTTTTTATGTTGGGTTTGTATCTTTTGGGAAAAATCAAATTTTTACATGATACGGAAATGCCGCATTTGGGGATTGGCCGTTTTCTTTTCTCGGTAGCAGTATTTGTCTTCACCGTCTATTTATTCAGTGGATTGCTGGGAGCTCCGTTAACTGCTGTTTCCACGTTAATTCCTCCCGCAGGAAATGAATCCTACACGGTTGGAACGACCCCCCGGGATCCCGGGATTTCTTCCGGGGAGCTTTGTGGCCCGGCACGGTATGCCGAAACCCTGCATATGCCCCATGCTCTTACCGGATATTTTGATTTTGCCCAGGGGATGGCCTGCGCCAACGAGCAAGGGAAACCGGCTTTTATCGTTTTTAAAGGGCATGCCTGCGCAAACTGTAAAAAAATGGAAAATACCGTATGGGCCGATCCGGAAACCCTAAAACTCCTGGCCGATCATTTCGTGCTTATCGCATTGTATACCGATGATCGAACCAAATTACCCCAGGAAGAGTGGATTACTTCATCAGTGGATGGAAAAGTGAAAAAAAACCTGGGTAAAATAAACCTGGATTTGCTCATAAAAAGATACCAGACCAACAGCATTCCTTTTCATGTCATTATCCGGCCCGACGGTACCGAATATACCCTGGGAGTTACCTTTGATGAGGAAGAATTCCGGGAATTTATAAAGCTGGGACTTTGAATTAAGAAAGAATTTGTATACTTTAAACGTTTTAACGGATTTCTATGAATATCAGGAATATTTTGTTCTGGAATGTAGATACCCAAAAAGATTTTATGAATCCCGACGGGAAGTTGTATGCCTCCGGTGCTGAGGAAATTAAGGATAACCTGAGAATCATTACCCGCCTGGCCAGAAAAAAAAGAATTCGCGTGATCAATACAGCGGATTACCATTATATCAATTCACCGGAACTGGATAAAAACCCGGATTTCAAACATACATTTCCGGAACATTGCATGGCAGGCTCCGAAGGGGCTGAGCATATAAAGGAAACCAAACCTAACAATCCACTCATTTTTGACTGGGATAAAGAGTACCTGATTTATGAGGGAATGCCTGACCTCAAAGAACATAAGGATTTTGTAATTCGCAAAGATGCCTTTGATGCTTTTTCAGGCAATCCATATACCGAAGCCATTCTTAGCCTTTTGAATCCTGAGACGGTTTTTGTTTATGGCGTGTACACCAATGTATGTGTGGATTATGCGGTGGTTGGTTTGGCAAAAAGGGTGGCCAATGTATATGTTATTCGGGATGCGATAAAAGAATTGCCCGGCATTGAACCCCCTTATGATAAATGGGATAAACTGAATGTGAAAAGGATCACTACTGGGGAATTGGTTGATATGTTCACCCGGTAAGTTCTTTCAGGATCCGCTTAAGGTCTCTCTTTTCATCCATTCAGCGACCAGTACTTCACTCTTCCGGATGGATCTTTTAAGCCACTCCAGTTTGAGAATTGCTTTTTCTTCCGGGGATAATTTCCAATGAATCTCCTTTGACGGGTGTAATTTTTCGGTAAGGCTATGCAGAATGATGGCTGCAGAAACGGAAATATTCAGACTTTCAGTGAATCCAACCATGGGAATATGCAGAAATTCATCGGCTTCTTTCAGAATATCGGTTGAGATTCCGGGTTTCTCGGAACCAAAAACCAGGGCTGTTTTTCCTGTCCGTAAATCGAAATCTTCAAGAGAAGTCTCTTTCCTATGGGGTGAAGTAGCTACAATTCGGTATCCCTCGGCTTTCAGAGTGCGGACAGCCTTCCGGCTGTTGTTATCATCCTGGGGATGTTTTTTTAAGGTAAGCCACCTGGCCGAACCGCGTTCCACATGAGGATTCAGCATAAAGGGATTTCTGTTTTCAATAATATGCACATCCTGGATCCCAAAGCAATCACAGGAACGCAGCACCGCACTGGCATTCTGGGATTGGTAAATGTCTTCAAGAACAACCGTTATATAACGGGTTCTGAATGCCAGCACTTTATCGAAAAGATACAGCCTTTCCTGGGTTACATACCCCGAGAGAAACTCGGTGATTCTCTTTAGCTGGGATGGATTCATGCCAAAGAAATGTACAAAAAAGGGAAGCCTTGTAAGCCTCCCTTTTTTGAAATACGTTTACGTTAATCAATTATGAAACAGCGTTTCCGAGTTCGGCTCCTGGTTTGAATTTAACGACCTTCTTGGCTGCAATTTGAATTTCTTTTCCTGTTTGTGGATTTCTGCCCGTTCTGGCACTTCTTTCCGATACTGCAAAGGACCCAAATCCAATAAGAGCTACACGGTCACCGCCCTTGAGAGCGTCAGTTGTTGCATTAACAAATGCATCCAGTGCTTTCTTTGCGTCTGCCTTTGTTAATCCGGCTTGGTCAGCCATTGCATCAATTAATTGTGCTTTGTTCATACGATAAAATTTTAAAATTAATTAAGTTGTTGAAAATAAGTACATAAGTTCGTAAAGTATATTTTTTAAGTTTTGTTTCTTATGCAAATGAACATTTTTAGAACATCAATAAAATCAGTAGTTGCAGCCTTTTTTAAAGTGTATACTAAATTCTGAAATTACTTTCAAATATGCAACCTTGAGAGCCTTCTTTTTTCAGCAACCCGAATCTTTTTTCCTAAACTTTTTTTGTGTTTTGAAAAATATTCTACTTTTGTCGCGCCCGGAGAGATGGCAGAGTGGTCGAATGCGGCGGTCTTGAAAACCGTTGTACCGTGAGGTACCGGGGGTTCGAATCCCTCTCTCTCCGCAATGCAGTCACGGAGATATCGCCGGGAATCTTGTTTCGTACCGGTTGTTCATAAGTTTTTTTTCCGGAGGCCCCCAAGGGGATGCGAAGAAAAAATTTTTAGGTATTTGAAGGTGATTTCGTATATTTGCTTTCGTTTCAAACACGGGTGTAGCTCAGTTGGTAGAGCACTGGTCTCCAAAACCAGGTGTCGGGCGTTCGAGTCGCTCCTCCCGTGCTTTTAAAGCTGCCTGAGGGCAGTTTTTTTTTGTCCGGTGAGCACAGAAAGGGTTTTTTATACCATCTGCATTTCATACAATTTTGTGTAACGTCCATTTGCTTGCATCAGTTGCTTATGGGATCCTTGTTCCACGATGCGTCCTTTATGCAGGACACAAATCATGTCTGCATTCCGGATCGTTGAAAGGCGGTGTGCAATTACCAGGGAGGTCCGGTTTTCCATCAAATGGGTTAAGGCATCCTGAACCAGTTTTTCCGATTCGGTATCCAGAGCTGATGTTGCTTCATCCAGGATTAGTATCGGAGGATTGCTTAAGATAGCCCGGGCAATGGACAGGCGTTGTTTCTGCCCGCCCGATAATTTATCTCCCCGGTCACCGATGATGGTTTCATACCCGTTCTCCGTTTCCATGATAAAATCATGCGCATTGGCAATTTTTGCGGCATTCATCACTTCTTCAGCACTGGCATATTCCACTCCGAAAGCAATGTTGTTGAATACGGTATCGTTAAAAAGAATAGGATCCTGGTTTACATTGCCAATGAACATGCGTAGGCTTTGCAACTTCATATCCCGGATGTCGGTTCCGTCAATCAGGATCTGCCCTTCCGTGACATCCCAGAAACGGGGCAAAAGGTCGACCATGGTTGATTTTCCACTTCCTGACTGTCCAACCAGGGCGATGGTTTTCCCCTTTTGGATCTCCAGGGATATATTCTTCAGCACTTTTTTTGAATCATAGGAAAAGGAAACATTCCGGTAGACTATACTTTCTTTAAAGGGTCCGGGGATTAAGGCATCCGGTTTTTCGACAATGGTTGAACGGGCATCCAGGATCCGGTCAATCCGGTGCATGGAGGCCATTCCTTTCTCTACACTGTAAAGAGCTTGAGAAAAAGCTTTGGCAGGATTGATGATACTGTAAAAGAAAACCAGGTACCCGATGAATTCGGCTGCCGACAGGGATCCTTCGTTGTTGAGGATCAATCGGCCTCCATACCACAGTACGATAACCATGGTTATCGTTCCCAGGAATTCGCTCATGGGATGAGCCAGATGACGTCTCCACATGAGCTGGTTCATGATTGTCAGGTAGTTGCAATTTTCTCTCTCGAAGCGCCGGGAAGCTTTTTTTTCCCCGTTAAAAGCTTTGATGACCCGTAAGCCGGACAGATCTTCTTCAATGATTGACAGAATTTCCCCGAGTTTGTTTTGACCCCGGGTTGACTGTTTCTTGAGGCTGCGTCCGATTCTGCCAATAATGAATCCTGCCAGAGGCATCAGAATCAGAACAAAAAGGGTCAGCGACCAACTCATATAAATCATCACGATCAAGGAAATGAGGATGATCACTGGATTCTTAAACATCATCTCCAGGGAGTTCATGATCGAATTTTCTACCTCCTGGACATCCCCGGTCATCCGGGCTATGATGTCTCCCTTTTTTTCATCTGAAAAATATCCCAGCGGTAGACTTAGGATCTTGGTATAGAGCAAAGAACGAATATCCCGTACAACTCCGTTTCTGAGGGATATCATTTTAAAACTGGCCAAATAGGCAAACCCTACCTTTAGCAATACCGAAAGGATGATAAAAAATCCAATATAAACCAGTGCCGTTTGTTGTCCGGATTTTTCAATGATCTGGCTTAGGTAATAATTCGCATTGGATGTGATTGATTCCAGCGAAAAAGTTAAATCGGATTTTGTGTAAACCATTTCCCTTGCACCAAAGAGAATTTCAAGGGCCGGGATCATCAGTCCAAAAGAGAAAGCCCCAAAAATGGCACTCAAAAGGTTAAAGAAAAAGTTCAGTACAACTTTCCACTTATAGGGAGGAATAAAACGTTTGATAAGCAACAAAAACTCTTTCATAGTCAATACCGGATTTCAGAGACTAAAAGATCCCCGTATAGTTGTGGGGTGTAATTTTCTTCAATTCGTTTTTTACGGTTTCGGAAACCGGGAGGTTGTTTACAAAATGAATTATGGTTTGCCGGTCTATGGACGTTTCCGTGCGGGTCAGCTCTTTTAATGCTTCGTAGGGATGGGGATATTTTTCCCGGCGAAGTATGGTTTGAATGGCTTCACCCACGACAGCCCAGTTGTTTTCCAGATCCTGATGGAGTGCCGGGGTATTGATGCGTAATTTATCCAATCCCCGAAGGGCCGAATGAAAGGCCAACAAGGTATGCGCAAAAGGAACTCCAATAAAGCGGGTTACCGTGGAATCTGTGAGATCGCGCTGCATCCTTGAAACCGGCAGTACGGAAGAGAGGTGCTTGAAAGAGGCATTGGCTATACCCAGGTTCCCTTCCGAGTTTTCAAAATCAATGGGATTGACTTTGTGGGGCATTGTGGATGATCCTGTTTCTCCTTTTTTTATTTTCTGTTTAAAATAATTCAGAGAGATGTAAGCCCAGATATCACGGTTCATATCCATGAGGATGGTATTAATCCTTTTGAGGGCATCAAAGATGGCTCCGTAATTGTCATAATGGGCAATCTGTGTGGTGTATTGAGAACGTTCCAGGCCCAATGTTTCCTTAAGAAAACGGTTGGCAAAACCGGGCCAGTCAATGTGTGGATAAGCAGCTACATGGGCATTAAAATTGCCTGTAGCTCCTCCGAACTTGCCAAAACAGGGCAGGGTTTTTAGTTGAGCCAGCTGTACCTCCAAACGTTCATGAAAAACCATGAGTTCTTTTCCAACTTTGGTCGGAGAGGCCGGTTGTCCATGGGTTCTGGCTAACATTGGTATATCCATCCATTCTCCGGCCAGTTCCCTGATCTTCGTCATAAGTTTCTCCAGAGCAGGATAATAAGAACGATCCAATGCTTCATGAATCGATAACGGAAGAGCCGTATTATTGATATCCTGTGAAGTCAGTCCGAAATGTACAAATTCCCTGTATTCACTCAACCCCTGTTTGTCCAACTCTTCCTTGAGGAAATATTCCACTGCCTTAACATCGTGGTTTGTGACCTTCTCAATCTCTTTAATCCTCTCTGCCTGATGAATGCTGAAATTTTTGTGGATCGCTCTGAGATTCTCGATATCTGTCGTGCTGATATGCTTAAGTTGAGGAAGAGGAATTTTGCCCAGTGCAATAAAATATTCAATTTCTACAAACACACGGTACCGGATCAGGGCATATTCGCTGAAGAAACCGGCCAGTTCTTTTACGGTATTCCGGTACCTGCCGTCAACAGGTGAAATGGCTGTTAGTGCTTTCTGTTTCATCGGTCTCAAGTTTTTGTTTTAAGAAAATCAGGCTTTGCATGGTTGGCTTCGATTCCTCCTTATTAAAACCTGTTTTGTATAAAGAACGCACAAATTTAACAAAATAAGGTGTATAACATTTTTACCGGGGATGATATTCTTCATCCTTCGGAAGGGAATTTAATTTGTACTTTTACAAGGGGGGAGGGAGAATTCCGAATGATTACCATGAGAAAGATGCATTGCTGATGGAAAAAATACGTGTTTCGAGTGTATCGTACCTGAACAGTAAGCCGTTTGTGTATGGTTTGTCAAATCCGGATTTCAAAGACCGGATTGAACTAAGTGTGAATATGCCCTCTGACGTGGCATCCAGGCTTGAATCAGGGCAGGCCGATATAGGATTGGTACCGGTAGCGGCTTTGTTGGACAATGAAAAACTGGAAGTTGTTTCCGATAAATGCATTGGAACCAACGGGAAGGTGCGAACAGTTGTATTAGCCGGCGAAGTTCCGCTGGATGACATTGAAACAATCCTGATGGATTACCAGTCACGTACATCGGTGCTTCTCGCTAAAGTGCTGTCGAAACATTATTGGAAAAAAACATTCCGCTGGGAAGATACCTGCTCCGGGTTTGAAAAGAATCGGATTAAGGGGAAAAAGGCTGGAGTTGTGATAGGAGACAGAGTCTTTGCTATAGAAGAGAAGTATGCCTGTATCTATGATCTGAGTACCGAATGGCTGAAATTTACGGGCCTTCCCTTTGTTTTTGCCGTATGGGCTGCCAACAAACCCCTGAAGGAATCCTTTAAGAACCAATTCAACCAGGCCCTGGGTTCGGAACTGAACCACATGGAAAAAATTGCTACCCTTGAAAAAGCGGTTTATCCGGATATTGATATTTTTACGTATCTTACGGATAATATTCAATTTGAACTGAATGAAGAGATGCAGAAAGGAATGCGGCTGTTTCTGGATATGGCAAAGAAGGTAAATACAAGTGACTAACTATCTCTTATGAAGCGAAGTATAATTTTTTTTCTTGTTTTCTGGTTTTTCCATGGAGTTGGTCAACCCTCTGAAAGGAAGGGAAAACTGGTTTACAAGCTTGATATTCAGAAGGAAATTACAGAAGCAACCTGGAGGCAGGTGAAGCAGGCATTTTTTCAGGCGGATACACTGGAAGCCGATGTTTTTCTGATTCATATGAATACTTATGGAGGAGTAGTTCAGAGCGCTGACTCCATACGAACCAGGATTCTTGCCAGTGATATTCCGGTGTATGTATTCATTGACAACAATGCAGCCTCTGCAGGAGCGCTGATAAGCATTGCCTGTGACAGCATATACATGCGACCCGGTGCGAGTATCGGAGCCGTTACGGTGGTCAATCAAACCGGGGAAGCCATGCCCGATAAATACCAGTCTTATATGCGTTCCACCATGCGCGCTACGGCAGAAGCCAAGGGAAAAGATACCCTGATTACAGCTACCGATACGGTTTACAGATGGAGACGTGACCCACTCATCGCCGAAGCAATGGTGGATGAAAGGGTTTTCATCCAGGGAATTTCCGATTCAGGGCAAGTGTTGACCTTTACTCCCCAGGAGGCGATCGAAAAAGGTTTCTGTGAAGGAATGGCTGAAAATATTCCGGAAGTTCTTCAGAAAGTAGGCATCGAAACATATACCCTGGTTACCTATGAGCCTTCATGGATCGAAAGAATCATCGGGTTTCTGGTGCTTCCTGTTGTTTCAGGGCTCCTGATCATGGCCATCATCGGAGGAATTTATTTTGAATTGCAATCGCCGGGTATCGGATTTCCTCTGGGATTAGCCATTCTGGCAGCCGTTCTTTATTTTGCCCCCCTCTATCTCGAAGGACTGGCTGCCAACTGGGAAATTCTGATTTTCGTTGCCGGTGTGATTTTGATTGCTGTGGAAATATTTGTACTACCGGGATTCGGTATCGCCGGAATCCTGGGTATTTTGTTCGTTTTTTCAGGTCTGGTCCTCAGCCTGATTGACAATGTCCGCTTTAATTTTGAGAATGTGGATTCCTCGCATCTGGGAACAGCTCTTTTAACCGTTGTGCTTTCTGCTTTTGCCGGTTTTGTGATTGCTCTTTATTTTGGGAAAAGACTTTTTACTGCCCGATCGGGTCTGTTCCGGAATTTTTCCCTGAAAAAATCGGAGAATGTGGAGGAAGGGTACCTGAGCATAGAACCCTCAATGCTGATGCTCAAAGGGAAAAAGGGCATGGCTAAAACGGTCTTACGTCCCTCAGGTAAAGTGATCATCGACAATGAATATTATGATGCCATGGCAGAGAACGGGTTCATCGAAAAAGGAGATCCCATCGTAGTAACCCGGGTGGAGACTACACAGCTCTATGTTGAAAAATTGTCCTGAGCCACCGGAAGGAAATCAAAACAACAGATTCTAAGGTGCGGGCAATTTCTTCCTCCGGGACAAGGCATTTTTCGGCTATCGACTTATGATTTCCCAACGGGTACCGGTGAACGGGTCAGTCATTCATGTTACCGATTTATTGTTTGGTTATACCGAAATAATTAGGGCACACAGAGAAGCTTTCCTATTTTTGGTCGTACAATTAGGTGGCTCGAATGCCCCTTCGCGTTCTCTGCGATGGAAAGGAAGAAAGTGGTTTCCTTCCCGCTGTTCTGGATCGGAAAAAACAGGTTGCCAAGCAAATGGATTTCCCTACGTCCTAGGTTCAGGATGGAGGGAGTTGATGAATGAATTGCCCGCCTGTTTGAAGGAAACATTCCAGCCCCTCAGAAAAATATCGTATCAACAAAAGCAAATAACCGTATGAAGATGAAGACAAAAATTGGTATGGCACTATTCCTGGTAACTCTTTTTTTATCGGGATGTGTGGTTTATTCTTTCTATCCTTTGTATACACAAAGCGACCTGTTTCCCAATGACTTGTTGACGGGTGAATGGTATGACAGCGATTCTACACTATGGAAATTTGAACACCCTTTTAAAGGAGAAAAAATGAATGAAAATCCGGACAAAACCAGGTATACGCTTCGAATGAAACCCAACGGGGAAAATGATTTTACAAAACATGATTTTGAGGTCGTGATCCTTGAACTGGAGGGACATTATTTTGCAGATTTTTATATAGATGAATATGAACCGGATGACTTCGGACTGTTCGATTTTCATATTATTCCGGTTCATACATTTGCTAAACTGACTTTTACAGAAAACAACCTTTTGATTAACTGGTTTAATCAGGATTGGCTCGAAGATCTGATTAGACAAAACAAAGTCAGGATCCATCATGAAAACAATGGTGATATTATTCTTCTGACGGCCAAAGCAGAAGAGTTACAAAAGTTTGTGATTAAATATGCCGACACCCATGAGGCTTTTGCGGAAGGCCTCGAAGCGGAGTTGAAACGGTAACCCTGTGGTTAAAAAATGGCTTGATATAGGAGACCGTATTGCAAGGAACCGGATCTTGCAACATATTTTGTTTTGGGCCTTATCGTTCCTTGTTTTAATGAATATTCTCAAGGTTTCGGCGGATATTCAACCCATAGATTTGGTATACACGGCTGTTTTTCATCTTCCGGTATTGATAGCGGTTTATCTGAATCTTTTCGTGCTGTTTCCTTTGTTTCTTGAAAAAAGAAAATTTGTAATCTACGGAATTCTGTTGGCTGCAGTGCTCATACTGGGCTGGCTGCTGTATGATCTTCTATTCGGCCGGTGGATCGATTATATTTTTCCTGGATACTATTTCATTGCCTATTATGGTTTTTGGGATATCGTACTTTACCTGTCTGTATACATCACAACAACCAGCCTGATCAAACTGGCCCGAGGATGGTTCAGACTGCAGGAAATACAGAAAGAAAAAACCCTGATCGAATTAAAGGCCTTGAAGTCCCAGGTCAATCCCCATTTCCTTTTTAACTCGCTCAACAGCCTTTTCAGTCTGGCCAGAAAATCATCCCCGATATTGCCCGAAGTAATTCTCAGGTTAAGCAGACTCATGCGTTATGTGATTTATGAGACCGATGTGGAACGAATATCCCTGAAAAGGGAGATCGAAGGAATGATCGATTATATCGAATTGCAAAAATTACGAAGCCACAACCCGGAGAGGATTCAAATGGAAGTTGTCGGTGAAATTGAAGATCATACCATTGCTCCCCTTCTTTTTCTTCCTTTTGTGGAGAATAGTTTTACCCATGGAATAAAGGGAGGGATGCCGGATCCTTATGTACATATCCGGTTCGAGGTCACCGGAGGGGTGTTGAATTTTGAGATTGAAAACAAAAAAGCTGAATCCGGAGAGAGCCGGAACAATGAAAGCCGGGGAATCGGCATCCGGAATGTGCAACGAAGGTTGCAATTGATCTATCCAGGGGCTCATGTATTGAAGATTTCGGATGCAAAGGATCGGTTTAAGGTATTGGTACAAGTGCAGTTGATCGAAAACTGAAAAATCGTAAAACCGTTTTTTTGCTGGCAAGCCATACCTGAAGGAAAGAAAAATACGTTCTTAAAAAGAATCTTTACCCTTTAATGCGATGATTGCAAAAGCATTGATCTATGGTACTTACATGTTTGATCGTTGATGATGAACCCCTGGCCCAGGATATCTTGAAGGATTATGTGGCAGCATGTCCGGAACTTAAACTGGTGCAGGTTTGTGACAATGCCTTGGAAGCCGGTAAGGTAATGCAGAAGGAAAAGATCGATCTGCTCTTTCTGGATATCAATATGCCGATGCTTACCGGGATCGGTTTTATCAGAAGTCTCAGCTATACTCCCTTGTGTGTATTTGTTACCGCCTATCCTCAATATGCCGTCGAAGGATTTGAAGTGGATGCCCTGGATTACCTTTTGAAACCTGTTGATTTCGGGCGTTTCCGGAAAGCCGTGAACAGAGCATTGGAACGAATGGAGAGGAAAGGGGATCAACATTCATCCGAAAGGGGGTATATTCTCGTAAAAGCAGATAAGAAGAACTACCGGATAGCGTATGATGACTTGCTGTTTCTTGAGGCTTTGGGGGATTATGTGATCTTTCGGCTATCCGATAAAAAACTGATGGCCCATGGAACCATGAAGCAGTTCCTCTCCTGGTTACCTGCTTCCGGGTTTCAGCGGATTCACAAGTCGTATGCCATCAATCTGAAAAAAGTGGATTATATGGAAGGGAACCAGGTGAAGATCGGAAACGATAAATTACCGGTAAGCCTGACGTATCGGGAGAAATTGGTCCATGCCCTGAACAGCAATGTCTGAGGGTTCAGGAATCGGGTGGATGATTTGTTGCTCTATTATCGGATTTGTTCCCTTAATTCTTGTTATTGTCATTCTTTAATAAGGACAGATCCAGTGTCTTTGCAAAGGTGTATCCAATCTCGAAAATTTCATCCGCCTGGCTGGCTTTCAATACATCGAATCTATCCAGTTTTGTGGGCTCGATATAAAGGTGAGAGTGTTTTTTTGCATAATCGATACGGGCATGCACCTGGATATAGAAACTGCGTGTAGCAATCTGAATCAGATTTTTCAGTTTCCCGGTTTCATTGACCGGATTGATGTTTTGTGTGATTATGAATTTGCATTTTCCCTGAATGGGCTGCAGGGGCAGATTGTCGAGTACGCCGCCGTCAATATATTGTGCATCATTGATGGTTACGGGAGGAAACAAAACCGGGATGGAAGAGGAAGCCAGGACGGTTTTATACAGTGAACCCTTTGTAAAATATTCCATTTTCCCGGTATTTAGGTTGGTTGCCCCAATGACCAGCGGAATGTCCAGGTCTTCGATATTTTGTTGTTTTATCTCTTTCCGCAGAAGTTCTTCCAGTCCGTCCAGGCGAAAGAATCCATCGATGGGTAATTGAATCTTTGTGTAATGCAGGAATCCCCTCCGGGAGACGATTTTATGGGTCTCCAGGGGTGTTTTGCCACTGGCAATAAATGCTCCTGCGATGGCACCGGCACTTACTCCGGAGATTATGTCCGGATAGATTCCTTGTTCCCGGAAGTAGTGCAGCATTCCCAGGTGGGCAAATCCTCTTGCCCCGCCGCCGCTCAGCACAAATCCGGTTTTGTATTTTTTCATTTTACCACATCTTTTGTCAGGGCTTCCAGATCCTGAATTTTCCGCTGCAATGCAACAGGCTCATCATATACAAGGTTCCGTCGTAGTATCGTTCTCCGTGTGATTCAGGTACCGGGGTATTCCAGAATTCCTCCACGAATTTTGAGGCCAGGTCATGGTTGGCAGCCAGGCTGAGTACGGCGGTAGTAGCCACCAGGCCGGCACGGTGTGTAGAGTCGAGGACTTCTCCATCCTGGGTGAACCTGTGTCCAAACGAGTTTACCCCAAAGGAGGCAAAGAAACGCTGTAGCCGGTTGCTGAGTTCAACCTCGCGGGGATCTTTCTGCCACCACGACCAGTCGAAGGCCCAGTTTGACTGGGTGCGCCATGAGTCGTAGGCAAAGGTCATGGCCCGTTGGTTCCATCGTGTTTCCCTCCGCGATCCGTCAAAGTTGGCATAATCGGTACAAAGTCCGGTTTCAGGATGTACATGTTTATAAAAGAAGGCCCGGCTGGTGTCAGCCGCTATAGACCAGAATGCCCGGTCTTCTTCCGGACCCCAACGCGCCCAGAGTTCATAAAAACCGGGCAGGTGGTACGAAGGATCCGTGAAGGTATTTCTCCCCACATCCGGAACAAAAAGAATCATGTGATGCTCTTCACTGACCATCGGTCCGATGGTACGCTCTCCGAAACGGGTCGGACCTGTGATAACCGGATGGTGCCGTATAGTGTGGAGGATAGTATCCGCCCACAGTTTGTAGTGGTAGATTCCTTCGCCATTGCCCCAGCGGTTTGCCGCAAAATAGAGCGCCATTGCAAAGTATTCCTCGCCATCAGGAGCCGGCGTTTCAGCCCGGGGGGTTCCGTCATAGTTCATCGACCACGAGAAATAACCCCGGTTGGGATGCCCTTCGGTATCAACATACATATAGGTCTTCGCCCAGTTCCACAACGCATCAAACTCCTCTTTTTTATCCATCTGTACACAGATCATCATTCCGTAAGACATGCCTTCGCTTCGTACATCCCCGCTGAGAACATCCATAAGCATCGCCAGCTTTCCGTTTTCATTCTCTCCGGCTTCACGGTATATTACCTGGGCACTATCTCCATGAAAAAGTTGTTGAAAAGCACCCTCCACTTTGGCATCAATTTCTTTTTCCGTATACCCGTTCTCCAGAAAAAGATTCCGGTAGGTTCCTGTTTTAAAGGCACCCTGACCATCTTTAGGATCAGAACAGGAGGATAGAAGGCCCATAAGAAGGCCCATTAAAAGGACTGTACGAAGGGGATTTCTTTTGTTCATCTTCTGGTTTTTAATCGGATATGTTAACTGCATAGTCATTTTTGTTTATTTTATTCCTGGACAAGATCTGGATAGGCTCCCATATAGGGCCTTTCTTTGTTTTTCCCAGTCAGATGATAGATAAAATCCGGCGATTCAGTTGCTGTACGGGTTCCCGGGAAATCATTCATCAGCCGGTAATCTCCCAGATGAGAACTTTTAAACAGCGGTCCTTTATAGTTCATCAGACTTTTGCTGTTGGCAGCATATTCGGATTTTGCTTTATTCAGTTCGGCGGTTGTGTTGCAGGGTGTTTTGCATTGTCCGTTCAGCTTTTGGTTCAGCCAGATGATGGGATGGAATCCCTTTTTATTCACATACACATTGTGATCCAGCTTTTTCAGGGCCGGTTCAGTGAGTCTTTCACACAGGATATCGGGTTGCCAGATAAACAGCAGGGGGCGGGTGAAGTTTTCATTGCCCACCAGCAGGTTGTTGATGAACTCATGGCCGGTACGTTCTTCCACACCGGGACCTGTCTGGGGGTGCCAGCCGAAATGATCTCCCTCGGCACTGCGTTGGTCGCGGCCAAAGCAGGCAAGGCTGTTAATAAATGTATTCTGGTATACTTTGACATTGCAACTGTTCAGTATGAGCATGCCATGGTCGCAGTTGACAAATACATTGCCGGCTAACAGCGCTCCTTTGGAGATTTCAAAAAAGAAAGCATTCTGACTTGGCCATACCCGTGTGGGAGAAAATTCTTCTGTTACAAAACCAACATTCTCAAGCCAGTTATTGGTGAATACTCCGTCTACATTGCCCACATCGTACCAGATACCATTGGAGTATGGAAGGTCGGTGATCAGGTTGTCGTTACAGGTAACCCGGTGGGTCTGGTTGAAAATTTTTACGGCAGCCGGATAATAGCCGGTAATCCGTTCAATGTTGTTGCGTGTGAAGATATTTCGTTCGAGTAACACATCGTTTGAACAGTTGATATACACACCCTCGGTGCTTGTATCGCTCACCTTGCAATGGCGCATCGTTAACTGATCGCCCATCAGCCATGCCCCGACTCTTCCGCAAAAGGATATCTCACAATGTTCAAGGGTCGTTCCCACCACCTCTTTTCCGAGTTCTGATTCATCCATAGGTCCCTGGGCATAGGTTCCATCAATGGATAAGCCCTGGAAAGCATATTGTGTGAAGGTGATCCCTTTTATTACCGGCCCGATTTTATCCGGTTGTTTGCCATGGACTGGAACGGTAACTCGTTCCAAAGCGATATTAAAAGCTGTAATTTCAACCTGTTTATCTGTTGGATCCGTGCCGATATAGACCATTTTTTCCCGGTAGTCGATGTAGTAGGTATCTTCTGTAATTTCGTTCAGCCAACCTGCCGACTGGAGAAATCTTCCATTGATAAAAACCATGTCGTTGTTGAACCGGTGAAGAGGAGTATGGATTCCTTCCCGTTCTTTGCGCCACCAACTATCCGGAGTCATGGGGAAAAGGTGTTTCCAGGGAGTGCGCCACAGGTTGTTTCCCAAATATTGCCATTCAGTAGCTAGGTAAGTTCCTTTTAATACCGGTAGTTCATCGGCATACGGCTGCATCGTGATCCCCTGGTTCAGAATCAGGTCTCCGGTACGGTATGTCCCTCCTCGCAGCACGATGGCATCACCCGTCGTAACCCGGGAAATGGCCGATTCAAGAGTCGTCGGATCTTCCAATGCTTTTCCTGAAGCTCCCGGATCCCCGTCAGGAGATACATAGTATAAGACTCCCGGAACATCCGGTAATTCATAAAACTGCTGAACAGGTCCGTAAGGACCTCCCGAAGGTTGTGAAAGAACCGCAAACGATAGAAATAAGCCGAGAAGAAAAGGGATTAAAGTACAGATGGTTTTTTTCATCTTATTGTTTTTAATGATTTTTAAAGAGTTTTGATGCCTGCCTTCGACAGACAGGTAACTCCCATGAAGAATGTACGCTTACTTGTTTGTGTATACGTTGATTCATGGTCGTTTTATCCGGTTCTTTTTTTGTTTGATTTTTCTTTCCCGGATGCTGTAAAAATAAAATAAATTTATCAGATAAGGGAATAAGATCCGGACTTTCCTTTGATACGACAGAAAGGATGGAGGGATTCTGGATTTTCATCCCGGCCCATTGAAAAAGGTTGATTTGAGATCGTATATGTACTGGATTTAACTTCCGAAGTCATCAAACAGGACATTTTCAACGGGGACTCCCAGGTTGTACAGCATTTTCTGTACGGCGTCGTTCATCATCGGAGGGCCGCAGAGGTAGTAGTCTATTTCTTCGGGTTCTTCGTGTTTTTTCAAATACTTGTCATAGATTACCTGATGGATAAACCCGGTGGGGCCTGTCCAGTTATCTTCAGGCAACGCATCCGACAAAGCCAGTTGGAACATGAAATTCGGGAAATTCTTTTCGATTTCACGAAACTCGTCGTAATAGAATACTTCACGCCACGAGCGGGCTCCGTACCAGAAGGTTATTTTTTTCTTTTTTTCTTTCACGGTATGGAACAGGTGGAACAGGTGGGAACGCATGGGAGCCATACCGGCCCCTCCTCCGATAAACATCATTTCGTTGTTGTTATCTTTCAGGAAGAATTCTCCGTAAGGACCTGAAATGGTGATTTTATCGCCCGGTTTACGTGAGAAAATATAGGAAGAACATACTCCCGGGTTTACCTTCTTAAAGCGATTTTTTACCCGGTCATAGGGTGGGGTGGCTATGCGGACATTCAGCATGATGATGTTTCCTTCTGCCGGATGGTTTGCCATGGAATAGGCCCGGAAGGTCGGCTCGGGATTCTTCATTTTCAGATCGAACATGCCGAATTTTTCCCATTCATCCCGAAACCGGGGATCAACATCCATCGTTTTAAAATCCACCTCAATTTTGGGTACATCCACTTGAATATACCCTCCCGATTTGAAGTTAAGATTTTCTTTATCAGGTAGTTGAACGATAAATTCTTTGATGTAGGTGGCAACATTTTTGTTTGATATCACCGTGCATTCCCACTTTTTGATTCCCAGTATTTCCTGAGGAATCTTAATTTTCAGATTTTCTTTCACTTTTACCTGACAGCTCAGTCGCCAGTGTTCATTTTGTTCTTTGCGGGTAAAAAAAACAGTTTCCGTAGGGAGGATTGAACCTCCGCCTTCCAGAACCTGACAACGGCATAAGGCACAGGTTCCGCCTCCGCCACAGGCCGAAGGAAGATAAATCTTGTTTTCTCCCAGGGTGGAAAGAAGGGTATTTCCCGGCTGGGTCTCAATGGTCTTCTCTTCCTCATTGATGGTTATGGTAACCGTTCCGGAAGGAAGGAGTTTTTTCTTGGCATAAAGCAATAGGGCCACCAGGAGAAGAATGACAATTAAAAATACGAGTATACTGGCAGTAATAACCATGAATTGTGTTGATAACAAGCTCATCAGCAGAATGTTTTATTAAAGATTAATGCCCATAAAGCCCATAAAAGCCAGCCCCATAAGACCCGTAACAATAAAAGCAATTCCGAGACCGCGCAAGGGAGCCGGGATATTGGAATATTCAATTTTTTCACGAATAGCTGCGATTCCAATGATAGCCAGGAACCATCCGACACCCGATCCCAGTCCGTACACAGAGGCTTCCCCGACGTTATGGAACGCCTTCTGTTGCAAAAAGAGAGAACCTCCAAGAATGGCACAATTGACGGCAATCAACGGAAGAAAGATGCCCAGCTGGTTATAGAGAGCCGGTGCAAATTTTTCTACGACCATTTCAACCAATTGAACCATGGAGGCGATGATGGCTATGAACATGATAAACCGGAGAAAGCTCAGGTCTACCGTGGCCAATGCATCATCCAGCCATACCAACGCCCCTTCCGAAAGGACATATTTTTCCAGCAGATAGTTCACCGGGACCGTAATTCCCAGAACAAAGATTACGGCTATTCCCAGGCCGGTGGCTGTGGTCACCTTTTTGGATACAGCCAGATAGGAACACATGCCCAGAAAATAGGCAAAAACCATGTTTTCAACAAAGATGGACTTTATGAATATATTGATAAGGTTTTCCATACTTTATTTTTTTACCTGTTACTTTTCAATCAATTCCCGGTTGCGTGAACGTTGGATCCAAATGATAATTCCCACCGTTATAAGGGCCATAGGTGGAAGAATCATCATTCCGTTGTTTTCATAGAATCCTCCGTTCGTTATATACCAGTTTTCGGGAACAATCCTCAGTCCCAAAAGGGATCCGGACCCAAACAGTTCACGTACAAACCCTACGATTACCAGGATCAATCCGTAACCGGCAGCATTACCGATGCCATCAAGGAAAGACTGCCAGGGTTTGTTAGCCAGTGCAAAAGCCTCCAGCCGGCCCATAATAATGCAATTGGTGATGATCAAGCCCACAAAAACCGACAACTGTTTGCTCACATCGTACACAAAAGCTTTCAGAAACTGGTCCACAAGGATGACCAGGGCTGCAACGACAACCAGTTGTACGATAATACGAATTCGGTTCGGAATGGTATTGCGCAACAGCGAAATGATAACATTCGCCAGAGCTAACACCACAATTACCGAAACAGCCATTACCAGAGCCGGTTTTAATTGAGCCGTAACGGCTAATGCCGAACAGATCCCCAATACCTGAACCGTTATAGGATTGGTGGTACTCAGTGGACCGGTCAGCAACCTCAAGTTCTTCCTGGAAAACAAAGGTTCTCTTTTGTTCATACAATTTGTCCTTTTATTTTACTCCTGTTTTTTTTTCAAAAAAGGCAGGTATAATGAAAAATCGTCAAGCAGCATCCGTTGCACCCCCTTACTGGTTATCGTGCCTCCGGATATGCCATCTACACTGTGTTCTTCAGGAGCAACTTCCCCTTTTTTTGCCACGGTAAAAGCGAGGGCGCTATCCTGAAAAATCTTTTTACCCACAAACTGATCCCTGAAATCAGCGGTTGTTATTTCGGCTCCCAATCCGGGAGTTTCCCCTTCGTGATCGAATGTAGCCCCATAGATGGTATTCAAATCACTATCCAATGAAACATATCCCCATATTGGTCCCCAAAGCCCGGATCCACGCATGGGAAATACATATTTTATCCCGTCTTCAGACTGACATTCAAAAACCGGAAGGCTTCTTTCGGCAGGATCTTTTGCCATTTCTTTTTTTAAATCGGTAATGAATGCCTCTCCTTTCTTTTTCTCGCCGTTGATATCCAACACGTAGCTGTTCACTACGGTTTCGGCATAGATCTTTTCTGCATTTTCTGCTGTACTTTCAATATTCACAGCGGCAAGGATATCCTGTTTCTTTTCCGTTACCATATTTCTTGTCTGGAGCGGTTTTAAGGTCATTGCCACCACCGATACGATGGCTGCAACAAGGATGACCATGGTTGCAGCATAGAGGAATGTATAGGTATTTCCTTCTTTATTCATGGTTGGTATTTTTCATTCACAACGTGACATTTGCCCTTTTTGCTCTTTTTTTGATATGGTTTTTCACCATGTAATGGTCGATAAGAGGGGCAAACGTATTCATCAGCAATATTGATAACATCATGCCTTCGGGATAGGCAGGATTTAAAACACGAATGAGGATTGCCAGGAACCCGATCAGGAATCCGTAGATCCATTTTCCCTTTTCGGTTTGAGGTGCTGTAACTGGATCCGTAGCCATAAAAACAGCGCCAAATGCAAATCCCCCAAGGATTAAATGTTGCCAGAAGGGAAGTTCCATAAAGCTGTTTACGGCAAATACATGAAGAAGCAACCCCATGCTCAATCCACCTGCGACCGTAGAGACCATAATTTTCCAGCTTCCGATGCCTGTGATCACCAGAATAGCGGCTCCGATGAGGATTGCGAGGGTGGATGTTTCTCCTATCGATCCGGGGATAAAACCCCAAAATGCGTCTGCTATATTTTGGGAAAACTCTCCTTCAGCAGCCAAAGCCAGGGGGGTGGCACCCGTAAAACTATCCAGGGTGTGATCGGTATGGCGCAGGGAAACCCAAACGGAATTGCCCGACATTTGTGCCGGATAAGCAAAAAACAAAAAAGCCCGGGCTAACAGCGCCGGATTCCAGATGTTCATGCCGGTACCTCCAAAGACCTCTTTCCCGATGATCACCGCAAATGCAGTGGCTATGGCAATCATCCATAAAGGAGTTTCTACAGGCATAACCAACGGAATGAGAATCCCCGAAACCAAAAAACCCTCCTGGATCTCATGTCCCCGGATTTGTGCAAAGACAAATTCAATGCCCAGTCCTACCACATAGGATACCACAATAATGGGAACAACTTTCAGAAATCCGTAAAAGAAAAGGGGGAGAAATCCGGTATCCGCCAATGCTCCAATGGCTTTAAAATGCTGAAATCCGGTATTGTACATCCCGAAAAGAATCGCAGGGACCAGCGATATCACCACCAAGGCCATGGTTCGCTTAAGATCAATGTAGTCGTGAATGTGAACCCCGGTTTGGGAGGTTTTCTTCGAAACAAAAAGCAAGGTAAAAAAACCGTCGTGGACCGAATGAAGCCAATGGAATTTCGCTCCATGCTGAACGTACGGTTCCGTTTTTTCAAAAAAGTTTCTGATATACTTCATGCGTATTAACTGATTGCTTATTCCAGGTTGAACGAACCAAGCTCTTTGATCATAGACTGGATGCCTTTTCTCACTATGTCCTGGACTTTGATTTTTGAAGTGCAGGCAAATTCACAAAGGGCCAGGTCTTCCTCAATGATTTCATAGATGCCGAGTTGTTCCATTTTATCGATGTCATTCACCAGAATCGCCTTGAGCAGGAAAACCGGCAGGATGTTCATGGGAAGAAATTTTTCGTATTGTCCCGACATGACAAAAGCCCTTTCGCCACCATGCATATTGGCATTCAGGATGTATTCCTTTTTGGGAAACAACGAAGAGAGAAATGTTTTACCGGCACTGAATTTATGGATCCCGGGAGATGCCCATCCCATGAATTCATAGGCATCTCCTTCCGGAATAACCGTAACCAGGGAGTCATAAAATCCCAGGAAATTGTTCTGGCTGACTTTTGTTCCGGTCAGTACATTTCCGCTTATGATCCGTTGGTTGTTTCCTTTTTTTCGTTTTCCTTCTGTTAAGGATGCGATGGATGTTCCCAGCCAGGTTTTGTAATAGGCTGGTCTTTCAACTTCCGGACCTGCCAGTGCAACCATTCTGGAGAGATCCAGCTCTCCGGTTTCAAAAAGGTATCCGATACACAGTACATCCAGGGCATTTACGGTCCAGATAATATCTCCTTTAGAGACAGGCGATACGTGGTGTATCTGAATTCCTACGTTTCCGGCCGGGTGAGGACCGGAAAAGCGATGAACCTCAACACGCTTAAACGCTACCCCATACTCCTCATTGTTCACCCCGAGGTGAATGCTTCCGGCGGTCATCCTGGAGAGTGCATCGAGTCCCGTTTGAAAGGTGCTTTCACGGGGCTGTATAATAAAACGAAAATCCGGAGCCAGAGGGGCTGTATCAAACATCGAGATAAAAATGGCTTTTGGGGTTTCCCCAGGGTTGGGGATAATCCCATAGGGACGACGCTTGATAAAAGGCCATAATCCGCTCTTCAGGAGTTGCTCTTTGATCTGATCTCCTGAAAGAGACAACGGATCTGCTTTTTTAAAAATTACCGCCCCGGCATTTTCTTCTTTCTGGATGACCACTTCCAGAATCTTCCTTCGCTCTCCCCTGTTAATCGAAACGACCCTGCCTCCTACAGGAGCCGTGAAGACAATTTCCGGTGTGTACTTATCAAAAAACAGCGGACTCCCTTTTTTAACCTTCTCCCCCTGTTTTACAAGCAATTTGGCAGTAAGCCCTGTAAAATCAGTAGGTTTCAGTGCATACGTTTCCGATTGGGGAGCTGAGTACAATACCTTTTCAGATTTTCCCTGCAGCTTAATATCCAATCCCCTTTTTAGTTTTATTGATTCTGACATTCGATCTGGAATAGGAAAATGAATGTTATTTCAAAAAAGTAAATGTATACAAATAAATATTTTTTACCAATGCTTTAATTCATAATACAAAGCATTATCAAAGGAGATATAAATCAATGTTTTTTAAGATTTACAAAAAAAGGACAACTCCGAAATAGCACAACAGATTGATAATTTTAAATTTGTACTTTTTACGGAATAAATCCGTTACTTTAAAAACAGAATGCATATTATAGTTGCCAGGAATGAAGAATAAACGAATGAGCGTATTTTTGACCGGCCTGTTTTTGATGGGAGTCCTTGATGGGATCTCCCGGCAAAACGAATATTACTACGAGAATGCGGTTTACAAGGAAGATATACGGACCGTGCAATTATACCGGGAAGGGTTTGAATTATCAAATCCGGTATTGGAGTTGGGGGAGGAAGCGGTTTTACGGTTAAAGTTTGACGATCTTTCGGGGGAGTTGAATAATTATTACTATACGATTGTTCACTGTGATGCGGACTGGAACGAGAGTTTGCTCATGCAAAACGAATACCTGGAAGGATTTCCTGACAATCCGGTAGATGATTATGCCATGTCGTTCAACACCACTTACACCTACACCAATTATCAGCTGGTCATTCCCAACGAAAATGTCCGGTTAAAACTATCGGGCAATTATGTGATTTTGATTTATGAAGACAACGACAAGGAGCAATTGGTGCTTACCCGCCGGTTTTACATTGTTGAGGAGTTAACGGAAGTGGAAGCAACGGTTCGCAGAGCTACGCTGGATGCATTTCAGGGAGAAAACCATGAGATCGATTTTACGGTGCACTACGATAATTTTCGGATCGATGATCCTTTGCAGGATGTGAAAGTAGTCGTTATGCAAAACAACCGCTGGGATAATGCCAAAACCGGATTAAAGCCTCTTTATATCCGGGAGAATTCCTTGATTTATGATTATGAAGAGGAGAACGTGTTTCCGGCGGGGAATGAATTTCGTTATTTTGATATCCGTTCCATAAAGAATCCCGGCGAAGGAATTTTTGCCGTGGATTTTCATCGTCCTTATTATCATTATACCTTACTGCCTGACGAGCCCAGAGCAGGGAAGCGATATTTCCCGGTTCAGGAGATGAATGGCGATTTTGTGGTGGAAAGCCAGGACCGCATTGTGAATGATTGTGACCTGGAATGTGATTATGTATTTGTTCATTTCCGGTTAACACTTCCATCCATTCTCCTGGGGGGAACAGTCAATGTGTTTGGGGGGCTTACCGATTGGAATGCCAACAAAAGCAATGAAATGACATGGAATTTTGAAGAAAGTTGTTATGAACTGACCCTTCTCCTGAAACAAGGATATTACAATTATCAGTATGTATATGTTGAAGAGGGATCCATGACCGCCGATCATACCAACATTGAAGGCAGTTTCTGGGAAACCGATAATGCTTACCAGATTTTTGTTTATTTCCAGAATATTGGCAGCCGCTATGACCGGCTGATCGGTTACCGCCAGCTAAGCCTCCGACCATAAAGCCTGTGAGCAGGATGATGAACGGGTAGAACCTCTGTCCGGATTTTCTCTACCATTGTAAGGTATTATGTCTGTTGTTTGCACAGTACTTACCGGTAACACGGATGGAGGATTCCCGGTTTTTGATGGATTCTGTCATTTTACTACTTTCATGTATCCCTGTCCATTTTTAAACGGAAGGGAGAAATGAAACCGGGAACCTTTACCGGGTGCTGATTCCACGATCAACTGTCCTCCCAGGAGGCGCACGAATTCCCTGGCAATGGAAAGGCCAAGGCCTGCTCCCCGGTTATCGGCTGTGTTGATGGCATTGATTTTATAGTAACGGCTGAAGATTCTTTCCTGGTGCTCCGGACTGATTCCCACACCCGTATCTTCCACAAAGAATTCTACCTCCCCGGGGCATTTCATATGGTATCCAAATTTTATCCATCCTGAATGGGTAAATTTCAGGGCATTATCGATCAGCTTGTTCAGGGATTCGGTAAGAAGGTACCGGTCTGTTTCAAAACCAAAGTGCGGATGATTTACTGCAATGACCATGTCAATTTCCACTTCTTTCTCCTGAATGGATTTGAAGATACTTAAGAGTTCTTTGAGGGTGGCATTCACCTCACAGAATGCAAAGGTTACATCAACTGTTTGGGTTTCGATTTTCGAAAGATTGATCGTATCATCGATCATTTTCATCAATTCACGGCTGTTGGAGAGGATGGCATTGCAGTAGATCTTTTTTTCCTTTACCGGGAGTCCCGGGTCAGCCAATATCTCAGAAGAGCCGATAATGGCATTCATGGGCGTTCGTATTTCGTGGGAAAGATTGGCCAGAAATACGGATTTTAACTTGGTTGCATCTTCGGCTTTCTTAAGGGCTTCTTCGAGTTTGAATTCAGTGGTTTTACGACGGGTAATATCACGGGCAATGGAGATGACCGAATGGTCGCTGAGTTTGGCAAGACGCATTTCAAAAATGAAGGTTCCATTGGGTGTGTCGAGGGCATACTCAATGGATTCAATGGAATCGTTGGCAATCGCATCCTGAATGCACTGATATATTTTGTTGGCCATCTTTTCAGAAAAACCTACTTCGTAGATGCTGTTTCCGATAATCTCTGTACTATTGATCTTGAGCTTTTCGATGTCCTTCATGGCAAAATCTTCATAGATGCCGTCTTTATCGATGACAAAGAAAATATCCGGTATGGCTTCCAAAAGAACTTTGAACCGTTGCCGGCTATCCCGTAAATGGTTGATGAGCTGGTTGAGGTTGGTCGTATCATAGAAAATACAGATAAACCGGTTCTTTTCAAGGGATAAAACGTGTATTTCGTACCAGGTTTCCAGGTGTTCCAGAAAGATCTCCTGAAAGGAGGTGGGAGTAGAGGAAAAGAGTTGGTTGGTATCGACGGTATCCCGGAACAAATAGGGGAATACCTGGGTTACTGGATGACCGCATATTTCTCTGCTCCTGATGCTAAAGGCCTGTTCAAAAGCAGGATTGGAATAGGTAATCTTCCGTTCTGTGACCTGCCCTTCTTCGTCGGTTTCTGCATCAATCAACAGAATAGGCTGTCCGATTTTTTTTGTTGCCTCATCGATATACTGTTTTTGCTCATTCAGAGTGTTTTGAGTCTCCTTCAGCTGATTTTCATAAAATTTCCGGAAAAACCAGAAAGCTGAGAAAATTAATACAAAGAGAAAAAATGGCCTGGCAACAGGAAATGGATCCGAAAAAAGAGATTCTCCTTCAGGAAGGGTTTGTAGGGTATGATAAATCAGGGTCAGCAGTGAGAGAATCCCATACAGAATTATTTTACGGGATTTGCCCGAAAAAAACACCAGGTAAACAGCGCCGCCAGAAACCCACCATAAACTGTAGTGTAAGGTTTCCGGAGGGGGAAAGTGATCCGAAAAACCAGAGAGGTAGTATCCGTAAACAAGACAGGGAATGAAAAATACCATGTTCAGGGCACACTCCGTCCGGGTCTCATAGAGGCAGAGAAGAGAAATCAGTAAAACCAGGATCATGCCCGCTTCACAAGGGAGACAAAGAAAATACGGACGGAAGAGCAGTTGAATCAATACATAAATCAGAACGAAAAAAAAACATGCAGCATGAATTCGGAAAAGTATCTTGCTTTTCTGTCTTTCAGACGGTGGTTGTTGGTCGATATGCTTATAAAAGAAAAAGCGCTTCACGGATGCTTTTATACGATAATGAATGAATCGTTAATTTACCATAAAAGTAAAAAAATATATGTATATGCAAACTTAATAAATGGACTTGAGATTATGTTTTTTTTCTGTTTTGAAAATCCCTGTTCTTTTTGGATGTTGCTAAGTCCTTTCCCAGAACTTTGGCCGCCGGAGAAAGATTTAGCGGAGGTACAGGGCATGGAAAGGGTTCTGTTGCTGTGCATGGTAGGGGGAAAGTCGGAAGTCGGGAGACGGAAGTCAGAACCAAGAAACATTTCTGACTGTGCCTTCTTAAAGCCGTAACGGCAGAACAAGGAGCTATGCAAAAGCAATGCAGGGAGAGTCCATGTTCCGAAAGTTATCGAAAGGGGCTCATTTCATGGAGGATCGTTAACTCAACTTTTCTTGATCGGGGGTTCTTTGTGTTTAAGCTGTTGCTTATTTTGCATGGATCTGTCGATAGAGAAATTCTTGAAACAACGGGGATCTGTAATGCTGATATTTGTTATTCTTTCCTTGGAATGATTTCCCTATCTTTGTTTAAATGTATCAACAAAACAAATACGTAAAATTGTTATGCCAAAAGGATTTTTTCATATTCCGGAAGCAAAGAATGAACCGATCTTGACCTATGCTCCGGGTTCGTCTGAACGGGAAGAGATACAGGTAAAGTTACAGGAATTACGTTCTCTTGAGGTTGAATTACCCATGATTATTGGTGGCCGTGAGGTGCGCACGAACCGTAAGATACGGATGGCTCCTCCGCATGATATCCACCATACCCTGGGATATTACAATCAGGGGGATTCCAGTCATGTTGAGATGGCCATTGATGCAGCCCTGGAAGCCAGGGAAAAATGGGCCCACTTATCGTGGCAACACCGGGCTTCTGTTTTTTTAAAGGCGGCCGATCTTCTAGCTGGTCCCTATCGAGCAAAAATAAATGCAGCAACGATGCTGGGACAATCAAAAAATATTTTTCAAGCGGAAATAGATGCTGCCTGTGAGTTGGCTGATTTTTTCCGCTTTGGAGTCCGGGAGATGGCAGAAATCTATAAAATTCAGCCTGCATCGACACGGGGTATCTGGAATTATAATGAATACAGACCCCTGGAAGGATTTGTCTTTGCACTGACGCCGTTTAATTTTACTTCCATAGCAGGCAATTTGCCAGCCGCTCCTGCCATGATGGGAAATGTGGTGGTTTGGAAACCCTCCAAGACGGCGGTTTATCCGGCCGGAGTGATCATGGAGATTCTGAAGGAGGCAGGGCTCCCGGAGGGAGTGATCAACCTGGTTTACGTATCGGGGCCCGTTGCCGCCGATGTGGTTCTTTCGCACCGCGATTTTGCCGGAATTCATTTTACCGGATCAACCGCAGTGTTCCAGGGGATTTGGAATACCATCGGAAAGAATATCCAAACGTATAAATCCTATCCGAGAATTGTGGGAGAAACCGGAGGAAAGGATTTTATTTTTGCGGATCCTACCGCAAAAATCCAGGAATTGGTGATTGCCATTGTACGGGGAGCCTTTGAGTATCAGGGACAGAAATGCTCCGCCGTTTCGCGGGTATACATTCCGAAAAGCCTCTGGAAAGAGGTCCGCGAAAAACTGCAGGCTGAAATGGCTACCCTGAAAATGGGGCCACCTGAAGATTTTACCCATTTCATAAATGCTGTGATCGATGAAGCTTCGTTTGATAAATTGGCCGGAACGATTGATCGGGCGCAAAAAGACAAGGATGCCGAAGTGATAATCGGTGGGAAATACGATAAATCAAAGGGGTATTTTATCCAACCAACTGTAATCCAGGCCAAAAAGCCGGATTATGTCACCATGCAGGAAGAATTGTTTGGTCCGGTGTTGACAATCTATGTGTATGAGGATGAAAAACTCGATGAGACCCTCGATGTACTCGACAATACATCAATCTATGCACTGACAGGAGCCGTATTCTCACAATCCCGCTACAATATCGAGAAGATCACACGGAGACTGGAAAATGCAGCCGGTAATTTTTATATCAACGATAAACCAACCGGAGCTGTGGTTGGACAGCAACCCTTTGGAGGAGCACGCGGATCCGGAACCGATGATAAAGCAGGATCGCTCTTTAATATGCTGCGATGGACATCCATACGCACTGTAAAGGAAAATTTCGTTCCTCCCACAGAATATACCTATCCCAATTTTGCGCCGGACAAAGAATAAACGAGCCAATGTTAATAAAAGGGGGAGGTTATACAACGACTTCCCTTTTTTTATGAATGAATTTGCTTATTTTTATACAAAAGAAACCGATGAAGGAGGAAACAAAAAAAAGTTGGATGAAAGTGCTGAGAAACAAATACTTTATCACACTTCTGTTGTTTGTTGTATGGATGATGTTTTTTGATGAATACAGCATGGTTGCATCCCAGAAAAACAGAAAACAACTTCGTAATTTAACCGAACAGCTACAATACTACCAGGAAAGAATTAAAGCCGAAAATCAAAAATTGAAAGAGTTAAATTCCGGCATTCAGGAACTCGAAAAATATGCCCGCGAACAGTTGTATATGGCTAAACCCAATGAAGACCTGTTTGTTGTTATGGATGAGGAATAATATTGATTGCTCCCTTTTTCCTGTGATTCAAGTTGTTTGTTTTATTGGATTTCTATGCCTGCCTGTACGGTTTCGCTCTCTGGGGGATTTCTTCACATAGCCGTTACCGCAGAGCAAGAAGCTTTGTAAAAGCAATGCAGAAACGGAACCCATCCCGAACCGGTATTCATCGAAATCGCAATTCATTTCATTTTTAACAATTTTTTTATCTTTCCTGTTCCATAATTTTTTAATTTGCAATATTCTGAAATAGCGATTTGAATTGTTATTTGATTTTATTATATTGTAACTGTTAAAGAGCAAGATGAATCCAAATCTGAACATATTTAAAATACGAAGCAACAATATGAAACCGAAGAAAGGGAGGATATTAATAGCGGAACCTTTTCTTTCGGGAAATTATTTTAATCGCTCGATTGTTTTTCTTGTTGCCTACAGTGAAAAAGGGGCTGTGGGATTTATTCTTAATAAAAAGGTTGATTTTCCGGTTCAGGATATTCTTACGGATTTTCCCTCCTTTGATGCCCGGATAAACATTGGCGGGCCGGTGGCTACTGACTCGGTATACTTTATTCATAAATTCGGAAAACAAATCCGGGGAAGCATTCAGGTAACAGAAAACTTGTATTGGGGAGGAGATTTTGAAGACCTCAGGAAACTGATTATCATGGGAGTAGCTTCATCTTCCGATGTGCGATTTTTCCTGGGGTATTCAGGTTGGGATTCGGGGCAACTCGATGAGGAGTTAAAAGAGAATTCATGGTTGGTGAACGATATCAACGACAAGTTCATCATGGAAGACTTGAGCCAGGCATCCTGGATTGACTTTGTTAAGATGGTAGGTCGGCAATACAAAGTCTGGGAACATTATCCTGAAAATCCATCCTTCAATTAACCGGGAAGAATCATTGCGTTAATTTTTTCATGGAGCCATTCTGTTTTACGGTGTGTAAACCGTTTCATCCCTATGCCCATAATTTTTTGCATTGCCTGAGCCTGGCCTGCCACAAAAGCCTCCTCCATATTCAAAATATTCTGGCTGGTTAACCGGGAAGTTTCCATTGTATTTAATCCCATATTTACCGCCGCTTCCAGAATTTTTTCCCGCATCGGGTCGAGGTAACATCCTGTTTCAGGGGAAGGAGTATAGATTACTTTGTCTTTAATGAAGAACAGATTTGCTTCAGGATATTCAACCATTTCGTTTTTTTCATTCAGGATGATCAGTCCGTCAACTTTTGACCGGAAATCAGTGTGTTGCACAATTTCCCATAAGGGAACATTGAAAAAACGGTACCGGTTGTATCGGTTGGAAGAGTACTTTACGTGTTCAGAATATGCAAGCAGCAGGCTCTCTTTTTTCAATTCAAACTGATTGGCTTCAGAGGGAATGAGCGTTATGAGCAGGCAGGGAGCCGAAGTCCCGAAAAGAACCGATAGTGTAATCATCCCACTGTGGAAAGCTTTGTTTTTATGGATCAGGCGGTGAATCCCCCTTTCGGTTGAAACCCGTTTATTGAGTACATCCGGAAGTTCCTGATGAACGGCTTCAGCCTGCTCTTTTAACAAAAAAATAGTCTCCTCAAGCAGGGGTATATGCCCCCGGCAGAACCAGATTTTTTCTTCCAGCCGGAACGAGGAATCCCAAAAAAGTGAATTCAGACTCAAAGGCTGGTTCAGGTCTTTCAATTCATCATTCAGCAAAAAATAACGGGCCGGCATAGATTTAAATTATTCGGAAAAGTTTATCCAGAAAATCACTGAAAAGAGCAGGTTTCAGAAGCAAAGGAAACAAAAATCCAAAAAGAGCCCCCAGGAAATGGGCATCGTGGGCTATGTTATCCTGTTGTTTTTTGCTCATCAGATAAGAGTATAAAAGATACCCCACAGCAAATAGTATTCCGGGGATTCTGATAATCCCCATGAGGTATAGAGGTTGCCACGGATCGAAGAAAATAAATGCAAACAGGATGGCCGAAACAGCTCCTGAAGCACCCACCGCATTGTAATAATAGTTTTTACGGTGTTTGATCAGAGCCCATGCATTCGAAAAAACAATGCTTCCGAAATAGAGGAGCAAATAAAAAAATACCGCTTTATAGGCAAACAGAAAACTCAGATAGGCTTCCACATGCCTTCCAAAGAAATACAAAACCAACATATTCACAAACAAATGACTCCACCCGGCATGTACAAAGGCATGACTGATAAGCCGGTAGTATTCTTTGTTATTGATAATTCGGGGGGCATTGAATTGCAACTTTGCCGTTAAATTCTCATTCCGGAAACACAGAAAAGAGACAAGCACAGTAATTCCGATGATCAGATAGGTACAAATCGCCATTTAGTGTAGTATTTTATAAATCATTTCTTTTAAAAGGCCTCCCTGAGAAACATTATTGGTTTCGAATCCTTTGCTTTTCATGTCGTATTCACGCAGAATACCAATAATATCATACAACTTATGGGTATTGTATCTTTTTGCTGCCTTGCTGTAGGATTTTACAAAATAGGGATGAATTCCCAGGGAGGCTGCTACTGATTTTTCGGATTTATCTTTCAAAAAATGATACAGAAAGAGTTTGGAGAAGTAAAGATACAAAAGAACCGTTGTTAGTTGTATCGGATTGCTTTTGGGATTATCAGCAAAATAGTTGATGATCCGGTTGGCTTTTAAAATGTCTCGTTCCCCCAGGGCATTCTGCAATTCAAAAATATTATAATCCTTGCTGATCCCGATATTTTTTTCAATATGTTCGTTGGTAATCCGGGTTTTCGGGGGCAGTGAAATGGTAAGTTTCTTCAGCTCATTGGCTATTTTCCCCAGGTCCGTACCCAGGTATTCAGCCAACAGAACAGACGCCTGCGGGCTTATGGTATACTGAGCATCTGCCAGGTAATTTTCTATCCATCCCGGGATTTTATTTTCATACATCCGGGGGGATTCAAAAAGAATACCGTTCTTTTGAATCGCTTTGGCAAAGGCTGTTCTTTTGTCAAGGGTTTTATATTTGTAATTCAGCACAAGGATGGTTGAATGCAGGGGTTTTTCCACATAACGTCTCAACTCTTCAATGGTATTGAGCGACTGAGCCTCTTTCACAATAATGACCTGCTGGTTGGCCATCATGGGAAACCTGAGTGCTGTTTCCATAATGGTTTGTTCGTCTGTATCTTTCCCATAAAAGATGATCTGATTAAATCCTTTTTCTTCATCGGTAAGAACATGATCCTCAATATAATCTGAGATCAGGTCAATATAAAACGGTTCTTCACCGGATAAAAAATACACCGGATGGTAGATTTTTTTCTCAAGTTCATCCAGTATTTTCTTATGGTCTTTTGATTCGTTCATTGTTTATGCAATCATTGTTTGATCGAATACCGGTTTTTACCCGGTTGAATCGGTTTTTGTATTTCAGGTATTCCGGGATTCAGAATTTCAGATGTTTTACCGATTGGCCGTTATTTTTAATTTCCAGCAGTGAATCGATTCCCACATCCAGGTGTTGGTCCATGAACCGGGAGGTTACCTTTTTGTCGCTTTGTTCCGTTTTTACGCCGGTTGAGATCATCGGCTGATCTGAGACCAGCAGGAGGGCGCCGCTGGGAATTTGATTATAAAAACCCACGGTAAACAGAGTAGCTGTTTCCATATCGATGGCCATAGCCCGGGTTTTGGCCAGGTATTTCTTGAATCGTTCGTCGTATTCCCACACCCGTTTGTTGGTTGTGAAAACCACACCGGTCCAGTAATCCATTTTTTTTTCCCTGATGATATGGGAAACTGCTCTTTGCAAATTGAATGCTGGCAGGGCAGGAATCTCCGGAGGAAGGTAATCATCGGAAGTTCCCTCGTTCCGGATGGCTGCAATGGGCAGAATAAGATCCCCGACTTTATTCTTGCTTTTTAATCCTCCGCATTTACCCAGAAAGAGAACGGCCTCAGGCTTCACCGCACTTAATAAGTCCATAATGGTAGCGGCATTGGGACTGCCCATACCAAAATTGATGATGGTTATGCCTCTGGCTGTGGCATTGGGCATATTTTTGTTGATTCCCGTAACCGGAACCTCAAAGCGGGAAGCAAACCGCTCTACGTAATTCTGAAAATTGGTTAACAGAATGTATTTGCCGAAAGCATCCAGGGGTAAGCCGGTATAGCGCGGAAGCCAGTTGTTAACAATTTCTTTTTTTGTTTTCACTGCTGTATTTTTGCTTGAAAGTAGTAATTTCCCGTTGTTTTGTAATGCATACAAAAATACGTTTTAACGGGCAGAATATATAAACATTGCCTGGGAATATATGGCGAAAAAGATACAATGAAGAATGAAAAGAGCGGTATGGAGGATGTGAAAGGGCTTAAAAAACTGAATCTCCCGGAATATACCTTCCGGTTGAAAAAAGAGGCTGGCAGGATGTTTATTTTTGATCCCATACGAAAAAAATACGTAGCACTGAATGCAGAAGAATGGGTGCGGCAGCATTTTATTCTTTTTCTGATACGGGAGAAACAATTTCCGGAAGCACGAATGGCTGTAGAAAAAAAAGTATGCATAAACAGCCGTCCTCAACGTTTCGATCTCCTTATTTATGATCGGCGCGGAGAACCCCATACCATGGCGGAGTTTAAAGCTCCGGAAGTGAAGATCACGCAGCAGGCTTTCGATCAGATAGTCCGGTATAACAGAGTTCTGAAAGTGAAGTATATCATTGTGTCAAATGGCTTGCAACACTACGCCTGCCGGATGGATTATGAGAACAAGGATTACTCCTTTTTAAAAGATGTTCCCGTGTATGTCGACGAATAACAGATTCCTTAAAGAAAAGCGCATCATAGGAATGAAACGATTCTTCCGTTATCTTTGTTTTTAAACAATTGTCTATGGTCCGATTTCTGGAAAACCATTCGCTTATAAGGCACAATACATTCGGCATACATGTTTTCACCGACTCTTTTTTTGAGTTTACGGAATCAGCCGATTTGGATTTTTTCTTTCACAGAGGAGGGGTTTGGGAGGATCAAGAGCGTTTTATTCTGGGTGGCGGAAGCAATGTTCTTTTTACCGGCGATTTCCATGGGCTTATATTGCATCCCAATGTACCGGGGATTCAACGTCTCAGGGAAGATAACCAGCATATATGGATTGAAGCAGGGGCCGGTGAGGAGTGGGATGAACTGGTGAATTTTTGTGTTTCCTCAGGATGGTCCGGATTGGAAAATCTTTCCGGGATTCCCGGAAAAGTAGGCGCAGCTCCGGTACAAAATATCGGGGCTTACGGATGCGAAGCTGGCAGCACTATTGAGAGGGTACATGCGTATGACCTGCAAAAAAGAAAACCGGTTGAAATCCCGGCTTCCCAATGCCAGTTCGGCTACCGGTCCAGTATATTTAAAAAAGAATTTGCCGGAAGAATGGTGATTACTTCGGTGGTGTTTAAATTGAACAAAATCCCTGAATTTTTACTGAACTACGGAAGCCTGAAAAAGGAGGTACACAAATTGGGACCTCCGACTCTCCGTAATGTCAGGCAGGCGGTATGTGCGATCCGTACAGAAAAATTACCCGATTACGGAACCTACGGAAATGCCGGTAGTTTTTTTAAGAATCCCTCGGTTGGAAAGAATACAGCAGAAAAATTAAAAAAGCAATTTCCGGACATGCCTGTATTCACAGAGGGCCATGGAAAAACCAAACTGGCTGCCGGATGGCTTATCGAACAGTGCGGATGGAAAGGATTCAGGGTAGGAGATGCCGGAGTGCATGATAAACAGGCTTTAGTACTGGTTAATTATGGAAAAGCCACAGGGAAAGATATCCTTACTCTGGCGGGCCAAATTAAACATTCGGTTGCTGAGCGGTTTGGGGTGGACCTGGAACCGGAAGTGACTATTCTTTAGCGGTCATAACCCGGTTGTTCTGTCATGACCGGTTGAGAGGCAGGGCTTTTAAATTCCATTTTTTATTTCCAGGAACCAGGTGATGGCAGCTATACCGCAGGGAATAATTCCTTCTGTGTGATTGAAACCAGGGAAAAAAACTCTTTGAATTTTGTTTTCATCCGATCCGGCCGTAAGCAGATCCGAGTACATTTTATCGGAACCCTGAGGACTTACAAAGTGATCTTCCATGCCATGCAGAAACATGAGTGGAGTTTTGATATTCCAGGGTTCCACGCTGTTTCTCAACAGGGTTTGCCTGACCGGGGCAAATTGCGGATCGGTACGGTATCCTTCCTGGTAGACTTGGGTAAACAGATCGGCAACCGTGGTAGTAAGCTGGCTGTTGATCTGATCTCCATCTTTGTTTCCATCAAATAAGGAGGGTATTCGCGAAGCGTATGGTTCTCTCAGGATGTCAGATAAGGGATTGGTGATCTGCCCCAGGGAGGTGAAAGCGTGTAGGATATATCCCAGGAAGTATGGCATGGGATACGTTTCCTGTTCCATGATGGAAGTGGAAATGAATTCCAGGTCGTAGGGCCCGGCAGCACAGGCACTCGCTTTCAGATTGAATTCGCTGGCAAATTCCGTCTCAAGGGCTCGCTGAAGGCATAAAGTGGCCCATCCTCCCATGGAATAGCCTGTAATGTACAGATCATTGCTGAGAGCAATGTCCAGATTGTGAGGTTCTGCTAATTCCTTGGTTGCTCGCAACATGTCAATTAAACATTGCGTTGTGGATTCTTTATCCAGGTAAGGATGAAACAACTCCTCGGTGGAGCCAAAACCAATATAGTCGGCAAGGACAATCACATAACCTGTGGAAGATACCGCTTCCAGGAACCGGTACATTTGCCGTTCCGGGTTTACTGTCGGGGCATCGCTGTGTAAGGTGTTTGTGCCATTCTGAAAACTCAACAAAGGGTATTCACCGCTTCCAACAGGAAGGCAAACCAGCCCCGAAGCAATAACCATACTGTCCTGGAATTTCGTATGATAGGTAATTTTATAGACTTTTACACCGGAAGTCGCCTTATCATTGATTGCTTGTGCCTCGGGATACAGGGTCTTCAGATAGGCAAACCGCGAGCCAACTTCCGTTTGCGAAATGGTCTTCACCAGTTCCATGGAAGCCAGGTATTCATTCTCTGTATTGTCCGTATCCCGGTCAAAAATATCTTCACAGGAAGAAAAAATCAAAACAGCCATGACCGTACCTGCAACAAACCGTATCCAATTCAGTTTTTTCAAGCGTTTAAGATAGTTTATGGTAACAAAGTTAATTAAATGATTGTTTTTTTTAGTAGTTACCTCTTTATTCTTAGTCTGAGCTGAACAGGAATCAGCCTTTTTGATTAAGGATCCTGTAATTTTCGGATCGAAGGAAGAATTATACTTTTGTTACGTTCCTTCCGGAGCGTAAAAAAATTAGCGCTTTGAAAAATGCTTTTTATTTTTCAAAAAATACGTATCTTCAACCAGGCTATGGTTAGCAATTATTTCTGACCCTGATACTGAGAGGACTGCAAGTACAAAAAGTTAATTATTTTGTTGTTCCGATATATAATAAGAAACATTAACCTGATTAACGAAAACCAATCATGAAAAATGTAAATCAAAAACGGCTTTTTCTTGGCAGTTGCCTGGCCTTGCTGGTTACAGCAATAACCTTTGCAATCAGGGCAAAGATCGAAGGAGTTTTCTCAACAGATTATGGATTAACCAAAGAGCAGGTAGGCTATGCGTTTGGCCCTGCATTCTGGGGCTTTACCATAGCCATGTTCGCAGGTGGTTTTATCATTGATATTGTAAAAACCAAAACGGTGGTATGGATGGCCTTTGGAATGCATCTGGTTGGTATCATCCTGTTATTAATGGCAAAAGACATGATATCTCTTTTTGTTTCCAATGTTTTTATCGGACTGGGAAATGGCAGTGTTGAAGCAGCATGTAATCCGCTTGTTGCAACCTTGTTCCCGGAGAAAAAAACCAAAATGCTGAACAGGTTCCATGTATGGTTTCCGGGAGGAATCGTAATTGGAGGCGTGTTGGCCTGGTTGGTAATGGATGCACTTGATTTTCGATGGGAAATACTGGTAAGCCTGTTGTTTATTCCCCTGGTAATTTATGGATTCCTTTTCCTGGGACAACGAATTCCGGAAACAGAACGTGTTTCCAGTGGCGTTTCATATAAGGAAATGTTGCGGAATATTGGTGCTCCGTTTACTATAATCGGTGCAGTCATATTGATGATTCTGATTGCTTCTGTTCCTTCGCTGTCCGTCAGTTTTGATCGTGCTTTGCCTTTTGTTATTGTGGGAGTAATTGTGATTCTTGTTATTGTTGAAGGCAGGGCCATTAATAAAATAAGCCTGCTTTTTCCCTTTGTGTTTTTTTGTATGCTGTTAACAGCTTCAACCGAATTAGGTACTACCCAGTGGATTAATGCATTACTGGAAAAAAATGGAATTAATCCGATGATTATATTGGTGGTTGTTACAGGAATTATGGCTGTTGGCAGATACTTTGCTGGTGGCTTGGTGCATCGTTTAAATTCTACGGGTGTATTACTGGGTTCAGCTGTGATATCAGCAATAGGGTTAGTATTGCTGAGTATCGCAACCGGTGCGGTTCTGACCTTATTGGCTGCTGCAGTTTTTGCTGTCGGAGTATGTTATTTCTGGCCCACTATGATCGGAGTTGCATCGGAATATATTCCCAAAAGCGGAGCCCTGGGAATGTCAATTCTCGGAGGGGCTGGTTTTGTGGCTACTTCAATGGTATTACCTATTATGGGTAAATCAATTGAAACGGCTGGCCCTCAGATTACCCTCCGGAACATGGCGGTTTTACCAATCATATTAATAGCTGCTTTTATCATTCTGACCCTTATTATCCGAAAAAGAAAGAATCGTCTGTGAGGTTTCCGGACAGGAATCCAGGGTGTAATTTACAAATACGTGTATGTTATAATCTGTAATCTTTATTTATGTTTTTCTTAGATTTATTTATTATATTTGTTTCCGGCTTATAAAACGAAAGTCGTCTGTTGTATTATAGTTTTATAACTTAATTCGCAGGGAAGATTCATAAAACGATGAATCTTCTTTTTATTTTTAGGAAAGATGCATGAGTGACCCGTACCCTGAAGATTTTTTGTTTGTGATGTCAAGCAGACTCATGCAATTCGTTTCGGCATTCTTCGGGGGGAATTATTCATGTTCAAAATTGTTGAACAACACATAAATCCTTCGTTTAACCAGACGGGCTTTTTTATATCTTAGTGACATGATACAATCGTATTTATGTCCCGTTTTTTTTTACATCGGGATGCCCGAATGTTTGGATGATCCCTATCCGGAATAAAGGGGGGAAAGGAGTTTTTGTTTTTGCGTTTTTGTGCACAGGCAAAAGCCTGAACCAGCTTCTTTGATTCATTCTTTTCAAAATTTATTACATAGGATTTCAGTCAATTTTAAAAAGTACCATGGTTATTTCTTCAGGCAATCGGGGTGATACGGTTCGTTCGGATTGTTATGTCCAGATTTCTCCTGCTCCGGATCAGAAGATGACCCTCCGGCTAACGAGCAAAGTAGAGAGCCTGTATGGGAAATCGATCCGGGAACTGTGTGAAAAAATCTTGCGTTTTTACGAATTAAAAAATGTATTGGTTGAACTGTACGATTTTGGAGCTTTGTCTTTTGTTCTTGCTGCCCGTTTGGAAGCAGCCATACGGAGGTACAGTCATTCACAAAAGGAGTTTCTTTTTCCCGTATTGGAACAAAACCAGACAAAAACAGCTAAAGAGCGGAACCGGCGGACCCGGTTATACCTTCCGGGCAATGAACCGAAGCGAATGATAAATGCCGGTATTTATGGCAGTGATGCCGTGATCCTTGACCTCGAGGATTCCGTATCACCGGAAAAAAAAGAGGAAGCACGGATCCTCGTGCGAAATGCCCTATGCCAGGTCGATTTTTACGGGGCCGAACGTATGGTTCGGATTAATCCGTTGCCTCTGGGTCTGGAAGACCTGAAGTGTCTGGTGCCTTACCATGTTCATCTCATTGTCATCCCCAAATGTGAGCATCCCCATCAGATTGAGGAAGTGGAATCGGTACTTGAAAAGGTGGTGGGTACCAGAGAACATGGGATTCATCTGATGCCAATCATCGAAACGGCACTTGGGGTGGAACATGTTTTTCCGATTGTTAGCTGTTCCCCGAATATAGTATCTGTGGCTATCGGACTGGAAGATTATACGGCTGATCTTGGGGTTTCACGGACGTTTGAGGGCGAGGAATCGGTATACGCACGAACCCGGATCGTGAATGCCGCGGTTGCTGCCGGGATACAACCCCTGGATTCGGTATTTGGTGATTTTAAGAATCCGGAAGCGCTCAGGGAGTACGCTATGCGCTCCAAAGCGCTTGGCTTCAAAGGAGTAGGGTGTATTCATCCTTCTCAGGTAGAGATCATTCATGAGGCATGGATCCCCGGAGTAAAAGAAATTGAAAAGGCCAAGCAGATCGTATTGGAATATCACAAAGCCCGGGAAGAGGGCCGAAGTGTCGTTTCGGTAGGATCAAAAATGGTGGATCCACCGGTAGTAAAAAGGGCCTTGAAGATTATCAGGGAAGCTGTGGAGGCGCATAGACTGGATAAAAACTGGAGGGAGTATGAACGATAGATGGGTGATCAATGCAGTCGGCAGGGAGATACCCGGGCAGATCAACGGGGAGAAGGTAATTCCGTTCAAGGGAGTAGGCAAACACCGGCCTGAGGGGTGCAAACAGGCACCCCGGATTCCGGTAAGTTATGATTTTCCTGCGGATGGCAATAAAGTGATTGGTTCCTTAAAAGAGGCCCTGGTGAAAGCAGGGATCCGAGACGGAATGACGGTGTCGACGCATCATCATTTACGCGATGGCGATTTTGTTGCCAACAGGGTCTTTGATCTTGCCCATGAGCTGGGAATCAAAAATTTGTGCTGGTTTCCTTCGGCTTCTTTTCCCTGCAATGCACCGCTTATTTCCTACCTTGAAGACGGAACCATCAACCGCATCGAAGGGAGCATGAACGGCCCGCTGGGGAAATTTGCTTCTCAGGGGAAAATGAAGGGCACAGCAGTGCTTCGCTCCCATGGAGGGAGGGTGCAGGCCATCCAGGATGGCGAGGTGAAAATTGATATTGCGGTCATTGCAGCCCCGGCGGCAGATCCTTTCGGGAATGCCAATGCCTTAAAAGGAAAATCAGCCTGCGGAGTGCTGGGATTTGCCGAAATGGATGCCCAATATGCCGATAAGGTCATTGTAGTTACGGATAACCTGGTGTCTTTCCCCTGCCTTCCGATTCAGATCAAAGGAAATTATGTCGATTTCGTAGTGGTAGAAGAACAGATCGGAGAGCCTGAGAAAATTGTCTCAGGAACAACCCAGATCACTCGAAGCCCGGATCGCCTGAAAATTGCAGAATATGCAGCCCGTTTTTGCGAGGCAGCAGGAATTATTTACGACGGATGCATCGTCCAATCGGGAGCCGGGAGTATTTCACTGGCCTTTGGGGAGTATTTGCATCAAATAATGAAAAAAAATCAATGGAGAGCAAGCGTGGGATTTGGCGGAAGTACCAAATATTCAGTTGCGATGCTTGAGGACGGGACCTTTGAAAACATCCTGGAAGGACAGGTGTTTGATACCGAGGCAATTCGATCTCTCAACGAAAACCAGAACCATCAGGAATTTTCTGTTTTTAATGCATACAACTATCATGCGAAGGGCAATCTTACAACGATGATTGATGTGGTTATACTGGGTGCCACAGAGGTAGATATTCATTTTAACGGAAATGTGGTTACCCATTCAGATGGAGCCTTGCTTCATGGCATCGGAGGATGGCAAAATTGTCTGTTTGCCCGAAATACCCTTCTGGCGGTTCCCTTGTTTCGTGATCGTATACCGGTGATTGTGGATGAGGTGACGACCCTTTGTGGCCCAGGGGAAATGATCGATGCCGTAGTCACCGAACGGGGCATCGCCATCAATCCGGCCAGAACCGACCTGATGGAAAAAGTGAAAAATGCGGGTCTCCCCCTGAAGAGCATACAGCAACTGAAAAAAGAAGCCGAAGAAGTATGTGGAGTCCCTCAAAAGCCAAATATGTCGGGGAAAGTCATTGCAGCGGTGAAATGGGTGGATGGAACCGTTATCGATGTGATCAGACAAGTGAAATCCGATACATAGCAGATCAATAAAAACAGGTAACCATGGCGAGAAAAAAAATTGTAACCCTCCCGGGAGATGGGATTGGTAAAATTGTCCTGGATGAAGCCATCCGGATATTGGAAGCTTCAGGATTTGAAGCGGAATATATACATGGAGATATTGGGTGGGAGTTTTGGAAAAAAGAGGGCAATCCCTTGCCCGAACGAACCGTTGGTTTGATTGAACAGCATAAAACCGTGCTCTTCGGGGCGATCACCTCCAAACCCAGGGATGAAGCGTTTCATGAGCTGGCTCCTGAATTACAGGGGAAAGGTTTGGTTTATGCAAGTCCCATTGTCGGGTTGCGGCAGCATTTCGGATTGGATATATGCCTCCGCCCGTGCCATACATACAAAGGAAATCCACTGAATTTTATCAGACGTAGGGCAGGGAACGGAGTAGAAGAACCTGAAATTGACGTAGTTGTATTCAGACAGAACACGGAAGGTTTGTATGGTGGCGTTGAGTGGTCCAATCCTCCTCCCAAGGTGTATGAGGCATTGCAAACCCATCCGAAATTTGTCAGGAATTTCGGACAGATACCTCCGGAGGAATTATCCGTTTCAACACGGATCTTCAGCCAGAAGGCAACGGAACGGATACTCCGGGCTGCCTTTCAGCATGCTTTTGAACACAACTATAAATCAGTGACTTTATGTGAAAAGCCAAACGTAATCAGAGAAACATCAGGCATGATGTACAAAATGGCCAAAGAGATTCAACAATCGGAATTTCCACAAATCGAATTATGGAATACCAACATTGATGCTCAAATGATGTGGCTGACAAAGAATCCGGAAATATACGGGGTTATTGTAGCCGGGAATATGTTTGGAGATATTGTTTCGGATGCATTTGCGGGACTGATCGGGGGATTGGGATTTGCCTGTTCGGCTCAGTACAATCCGGATTCGGGAGTGGCCGTTTTTGAACCGACCCATGGGTCGGCACCCAAATACGCAGGGTATCCTGTTCCCATTGTTAATCCTATTGCCATGATTGAGTCAGCCAGGATGATGCTTGAATATCTGGATGAACCTCAGAAGGCGCAGAAAATAAGAAAGGCGGTTGCAGAAGTTATTGATGAAGGGAAGGTCCGGACATACGATATGCAAAAACTTCCTGGTACGCCCGACGTTTGGAAAAAAGGAGCTGCCACAACACGCCAAATGAGCGATGCTGTGATTGAAAAATTGAAATGAACGGGAGATTAAAAAAAGAGTTGACCTATGAAAGAGATCTACAAACTCTGGCCTGAACTGAACTGGATTGAGGATCCGGAAATCAGAGAGAAGACGGCAAAGACGTGGAAGCTGGCCCTGGAAAAAAGTGTCCTGACAATCGATGACCTCCAGAGGATTCCCTTTACGCTTTTATGCGGACCGGATCTGAAAGTTCGTTTTATGACGCATAAGCGGGCCGTGGTGCATATTGCTTTTGAAAGTGGAAAAAAAATCCGGGAATTCTTTGGCGAGGAGTTGCCGGTAGACCTGGATGTATTGATTTCCGGTGCTATACTGGCCGATGTGGGGAAATTGCTCGAGTATGTACTGGATGAAAAGGGCCGTGCTGTGCAGGGGAAATACGGAGCCTATCTACGCCATCCCTTTTCAGGCGTTTCGCTGGCTGAAGCTTGTGGGGTTCCTCCGGAGATATGCCACATAATCGCCACCCATGCCGGTGAAGGCGACATGGTAAAACGGTCTGTGGAAGCAACCCTGGTTCATCATGCTGATTTTATGACTTTTCTGCCTTTTAAATCGCGACTCCAGTAATGGAAATCAACCGATAATGGATTATGACGCTTATTGAAAAAATAATGGCTTCCCATGCCGGCCTAGCAAAAGTGAAACCCGGAGATAGCATTGACATGGAAGTGGATGTTCGTCTGGCCCGTGATTTTGGCGGGGCCAATGTTGTGAAGAATCTCTTGGATCATCAGTTGGAGATTGCCGATTCTTCCAGGACCTGGTTTACCTTTGATTGCAATCCTTCCGGGTCGGACCAGAAATATGCAGCCAACCAGCAGGCCTGCCGGATATTTGCCCGGAATAATCAAATCCCGGTTTTTGATATCAATTCAGGAATCGGTACCCATCTGGCTATTGATCGGGGGATTGCAGTCCCCGGAAGCACCTTGGTCTCTACCGATTCACATGCGAATATCATGGGAGCCATCGGAGCCTTTGGACAGGGAATGGGGGATGTCGATATTGCTTCGGTATGGGCTACAGGAAAGACCTGGTTTAAGGTCCCGGAATCCGTAAAAATTGTCTGCACCGGGGAAAGAAAACAGGGAATATCAGCGAAAGATATTGTTTTAAACCTGTTGCAACGATTGGGATCGCATTCCATGTTGGGATGTGCACTGGAATTATACGGAGAAGAGATCGCCAGACTGTCGCTGGATGAACGGATCACCATTGCTTCCATGGCTACCGAGATGGGGGCCATCGCGCTGCTGATTCCTCCTTCGGAAGAGATTATTCAGTATTGTACAAAAAAATCAGGGAAACAGGTGAATCCGGTATTTGCAGACAGCAATGCGGTGTATGCTCAGGAACGGGAGATCCCGCTTTCCGATTTTTGCAATGTGGTTTCATTGCCCGGGAAACCTCACGATGTGCGAAATATACGAGAGGTTCAGGGACAAAAGATTGATTCTGCTTTTGTGGGAAGCTGCACCAACGGAAGATTGGAAGATTTGTATGTGGTAGCGGAAATTTTGCGGAACCGGAAAGTGGCTCCCGGTGTGGTATTGAAAATTGTGCCTTCCACCGATGACATATGGAATAAGTGCCTGGAGTATGGATGGATGTCTGTATTTAAAGAAGCAGGAGCTTTGGTAGGGAATGCCGGGTGTGCCGGGTGTGCCTCCGGACAGATTGGCCAAAATGGCCCCGGGGAAGTGACCATAAGCACCGGAAACCGGAATTTTCCGGGGAAGCAGGGCAAAGGAGAGGTTTACCTGGCATCCCCAGCTATTGCCGCCGCTTCGGCAGTGGCTGGAACTATAACCCTGCCGGCAGAAATCCCGGATCATCCGGCAACCTTCAAAACAGAAACCAGAAAATCCACAAAAACAAGGGGTCTTGCAAATACCGGGAAGCCTGCTGAAAAACCAACCGTACTGGTCGGGAAAGCCCGAAGGATTGATGTCGATAATATTGATACCGATATGATTTACCATAACCGCCATCTGACCGTAACCGACCGAAAGGAGATGGGCCGGTTGACCTTTGGAAACCTGAAAGGATGGGAAGATTATGCCAAAAAATCCGAACCGGGGGAAATGGTTTTTACCGGGGCCAATTTCGGCTCCGGAAGTTCACGACAACAGGCAGTGGATTGTTTTATCTCTCTGGGCACAAAAGCCATCCTGGCAAAATCGTTTGGGGCTATCTACGAAAGAAATGCAATCAATGCCGGATTCCCTGTTTTAACGTACGACTCATTGGAAGGATTGGACCTGGAAGATGGAGACGAAATAAAAATTGACCTTCTGAAAGGGATGGTTTATAATCGATCCAAAGGAAAGAAAAAGGCCATTTCCCCTTTTTCGAAAGTTCAATATGAGATTTATAAACGAGGGGGATTATTGAATACCCCGTAAACAGAAGACATTGAAAAGGAAAAAAAGACACAGATGCAGGGAAAGACATTTGCAGAAAAGATACTAGGCGCTCCGGCGGGAAGCATTGTGTTTAAAAAGCCGGATATCGTTTTGACGCATGACAATACGTATGCGATTCAGCATATTTATAAAAAAATGGGAGGCGGGAGAATCCATGATCCCGGTCGCCTGATGGTTGTGCTGGACCACAATGCTCCGCCAACCAACAGAAACCTGGCAAACAGCTACCAGGAGATCCGTCATTTTGTTGAGGAAAACAGGATTGGAATTTTTTTTGATGCCGGGAACGGGATCTGCCATCAGTTGATGGCTGATTACGCCAGACCCGGGATGATTCTTGTTGGCAGCGACAGCCATACCTGCACGGCAGGGGCCTTTAATGCTTTTGCCGTAGGAATTGACCGAACCGAAGCAGCGGGTATCTGGAAAACCGGGGAAACCTGGTTTCGCGTGCCTGAGTCTTTTAGAATCACGCTGAAGGGTGTATTCAGAAAAGGAGTCGGTGCAAAAGATCTGGCACTTTATATTATGGGAAGGGTAGGAGCTGGAGGTGCCGATTATCTGTCGATGGAATTTTCCGGTGAAGGACTGGAAAAGCTTACGGTTTCCGACCGGATGGTTTTAGCCAATATGGCCTCGGAAGTAGGAGCAAAAAATGCTGTTTTCCCCTGCGATAAACAGTTGGAAGCCTATTTTGAAGGAAGAACAACGGAACCGGTATGGGCAGACCCCGGAGCCCGGTATGTGAAAGAACTGGAAATTGACCTCTCCGAACTGACTCCCATGGTGGCATATCCCCATCAGGTGGATAACGTTTGCAGCATCGGAGAAATCGGAGAAGTTGAAGTGCAACAGGCGCTGATTGGAACCTGTACCAACGGACGGCTCGAGGACCTGAGGGTTGCAGCTGCGATCCTCGAAGGAAAGCATGTTCCTTTTGGATTTCAGCTTTTGATAATCCCGGCTTCACGTGAAATATATAAGCAGGCCCTGAAAGAGGGAATCATTGAAATCTTTCTGAATGCCGGAGGCAATATTCTTTCGCCCTCCTGCGGTCCGTGTCTGGGAACCGGACAGGGAATTCCTGCTGACGGAGTAAACGTGATCTCAACGGCTAACCGTAACTTTTTGGGAAGAATGGGCAATAAAAATGCAGATATATACCTTGCTTCACCGGTTACAGTGGCCTGGTCTGCATGGAAAGGAAAAATCGTTAATCCCGAGGCTGAGAAACAAAAATACAGGATTGAAAAACCGGAAAAAAAGAAAAGCAAAGGGGAAATAAGCGAAAATGAAAACCGGTATGATAACGGTGTATGGGATTATTCAGATATCCATAACCTGAATACCGATCTGATGTTTGCCGGGAATCTCACCTATGAAGTAAACAGCTCAGAACCGGCGAAGATCAAACCGCATCTTTTCAAAACGTTTGATCCTTCCTTTGCAGATAAAGTGCATCCCGGGGATATTTTGGTATGCGGTGATAATTTTGGCTGCGGAAGTTCCCGGGAGCATCCAGCGGTGGGATTGGCCTATGCCGGTGTAAAAGCGGTTATTGTACGTTCTGTAAACCGGATTTTTTACCGGTCAGCGATAAACCAGGGACTGCCAGTGATTGTATCGCCTGAAGCGGTTACCTGGTACCGAAAAGGAAACCGAGTGGATGTTGATCTTCGGAAAGGCGTACTGAAAATCGAAGAGCGGGAATTCCCAATGAATCCTCTGCCCGATAAGCTTCTGGATATCTTATCCAAAGGGGGGTTGGTCCGCTGGATGATGGAAAAGTAGAAACAGGATGGTTCCCCTGTATTGTGGGGTGATCACCCAATATAAATCGATAGGGTTAAAAAATGGTGTTATGGAAAAGTATGGGATTAAAAAAGCATTGGAACAATTGGAGATTTCGGGAGAATTGAACGGAATCTGTACGGGTACAAAATGGGAGGAATCCGGAGGGAAGCTTCTTTACTCCGTATCCCCTGCTGACGGTGAAATCATAGCCGGCATTCAACTGGCTTCCAGGGAGGATTATGATCGGGTTATTCAACAAGCAAAGGAAGCCTTTACAAAGTGGCGGATGGTTCCGGCACCGGTTCGCGGAGAAGTCGTCCGAAAAATCGGACTGGAATTGAGAAAATACAAGGAACCGCTGGGAAAACTGGTTTCCTATGAAATGGGGAAAATCTATCAGGAGGGATTGGGGGAAGTTCAGGAGATGATTGATATATGTGATTTTGCCGTTGGGCAATCCCGGCAGTTGTACGGATTTACCATGCATTCCGAGAGGCCGCTGCACAGGATGTATGATCAGTACCATCCTCTGGGTATTGTGGGAGTTGTTTCTTCGTTCAATTTTCCGGTTGCCGTATGGTCATGGAATGCTATGATTGCTCTTGTTTGTGGTGATGTTGTGGTGTGGAAACCTTCCTCCAAAGTGTTGCTGTGTGCGATAGCTGTTCACAACATAGTAGCAAAAGTCCTGGAAGAATCAGCCGTTCCGGAGGGGGTTCTGAACCTGGTGGCAACCAGTTCGGAATATTTGGGAGATACCATGTTCCGGGATAAAAACATACCGCTGATTTCTTTTACCGGATCTACGCGGGTTGGGAAAAAGGCAGGTCGTCTAATTGGGGAGCGATTGGGTAAATCCATCCTGGAACTGGGGGGCAATAATGCCATTATTGTAACCGGTCATGCCCATCTTGAAATGGCGATACGGGCTATTGTATTTGGAGCGGTGGGGACTTGTGGTCAACGCTGTACATCGACCCGGAGGATTATCGTTCATGAATCGGTATACGATACCCTGAAAGACAAACTTATGGGGGCCTATCAGCGTATCCGCATCGGGCATCCCCTTGATCCGGAAACACTGGTCGGACCAATGATTGATAAAGAGGCGGTCGAGATCTACCTGGAGGCAATCGAAAAGGTGAAGAGACAGGGAGGCCATATCCTCTATGGTGGAGGAATCTACGAAAGAGAAGGAATGGATCCGGGATGGTATGTGACACCTTGTATTGCTGAGGTGGAAAATCATTATGAAGTGGTCCAGGAGGAAACCTTTGCCCCGCTTTTGTATCTGATTAAATACAGGGAGCTTGAGGAGGCCATAGCCATCCAAAATAATGTTCCCCAGGGATTGTCTTCGGCGATGTTCTCCACCAATCTTCCGGAAACCGAAAAATTTCTTTCGCATGAAGGTTCCGATTGTGGAATCGCCAATATCAATATTGGAACGTCAGGGGCTGAAATTGGAGGGGCTTTTGGGGGTGAAAAAGAAACCGGCGGAGGCCGTGAATCGGGTTCTGATGCCTGGAAATCGTACATGCGCCGACAGACAAATACCATTAATTATGGTTTTGAAATGCCCCTGGCCCAGGGAATTACGTTCTTTTAGCCCCAAAATCAGGCGCTGTTCATAGAGATCAGGAATTCTTCAATGGATTCGGTACGCATCAGCCGGTCACGCATGAACTCCATGGCTTCATTGGAGTTCATATCGCCGAGGTAATGACGGAGGATCCATATCTTATCCAGGATGTTTTTTGATAAGAGCAGATCTTCACGCCGCGTACTTGACACAGGAATATCGATCGAGGGGAATATCCGTTTGTTCGATAGTTTTCTGTCAAGCTGAAGTTCCATATTGCCGGTACCCTTGAATTCTTCGTAAATCACATCGTCCATTTTGGACCCGGTTTCGGTAAGAGCGGTTGCCAGGATGGTTAAGGAACCTCCCTCTTCAATATTTCTGGCTGCTCCAAAGAATCGTTTGGGTTTATGCAGGGCATTGGCATCGACCCCTCCGGAGAGAACTTTCCCGGAAGCAGGTTGTACGGTGTTGTAGGCACGGGCCAGACGGGTAATGGAGTCAAGCAGAATAACCACATCATGGCCGCATTCCACAAGCCGTTTTGCTTTTTCCAAAACAATATTGGCAACCCGGACATGTTTGTCTGCCGGTTCATCAAAAGTGGAAGAAATAACTTCGGCATTTACACTTCGTGCCATATCCGTAACTTCTTCCGGCCGTTCGTCAATCAGCAAGACAAGCATGTACACTTCGGGATGGTTGGCTGCTATGGCATTGGCAATTTCTTTCAGCAAGACGGTTTTCCCGGTTTTTGGCTGAGCCACAATCAACCCTCGTTGTCCTTTGCCTATGGGCGTGAACATGTCAATGATGCGGGTGGATATATTGTCATGGCCTTTGCCGGTGATCTCAAACTTTGTGTTTGGAAACAAAGGAGTCAGGTGATCAAAGGGAACCCGGTCCCGGATGAAATCAGGAGTCCGCCCGTTGATCTCAATCACTTTGATTAAAGGGAAATATTTTTCCCCCTCTTTGGGAGGTCGAATGGTCCCCATCACCGTATCCCCGGTTTTTAATCCGAAAAGTTTTATCTGGGACTGGGATACATAGATATCATCCGGTGAATTCAAATAGTTGAAATCCGAAGAACGCAAAAAACCATACCCGTCAGGCATGATCTCAAGAACTCCTGAATTGGTTATAATCCCTTCGAATTCAAAAGCCTTTTCCTGCGTGACATTTGCCGGTTTGGAATAATGGGTTTTCTGTGTCTCTTCTTTTTGATGATCTTCTTTCCCTTTTGAATCGGGTTGTTCCTGTTTCCGGGTTTTTTCTTCTTGTTTTCGGGGTTTTTCTTCCTGTTTGGGAGTATCCTTCGGGTTTACTAATTTACCTTCCGGTTCCGGTTTTTCATTTTCTTTGTCGATGGCATGTTTCTCACGGGTAAACTCCTGAATGATCGCTTTGATCTGATCATGCCTTGAGGATCTTTTCTCTGTTTGTCCGTTTTGTTCGTTATCCTTCTTGCTCTTATGATGTGAGGTAGTTCTGCCGTTTTTAAAAACAGCCTCATGAGGATCTATACGGCGTCGCCGGGGCCTTTTTCCGGATTTCTTTCCTGAATCTTTCTTTTCCGTATCGTTTTCAGCCTGCGATTTCTCTTTTCCTGACCGGAATTTCTTTTTTCCCGGTTTATCTTCCTTATTGGTTTGTTGCTCCTTGTTGGTGTCCAGCTTGCTTTTCTTTTCCGCTTCCAGAACAGCCTGTGTGTCAAGAATTTTATAAATCAAATCCTGTTTTTTATAGGATTCAACTCTTTTTATTTTTAAATCTTTGGCAATGGCCCTTAATTCGGGCAACAATTTTTTATTCAGTTCTAAAATATCATACATATTCTAATGTGTTGCATTTCCAGATTAGTAGAAATTAAATGATTTTAATTAATGGAACAAAGTTGGGATTGAGTCCAATGAATTTCGGCTGCAATTATACGTAATTAGTTGTTATAAACCAAAATTCCTTTTCTTTTTTTTGTTTTTCTTGTTTCAAATATACTAAAAAAGAACAATACTGACAAAAATTTGATTTTTAAGCTCTTAGGGAGAGGCATAAATCGGTATCCGAAAAGAATTTATAGGAGGGAATGAAAATTTTGAATGAATGTTCTTATTCTCGTTTTAAAATAACTATATTCAACCTGTTGAATCTATGCAAACTGGTTAATTACAGCTGTTTATAGTTCAGGTAATGCGACAACTCAAAATATCCAAACAAGTTACCAACCGGGATACTTTATCGCTGGATAAATATTTGCATGAGATTGGCAAGGTTGATTTGCTCACAGCTGAGCAGGAGGTGGAGCTTGCCAAGAGGATTCGTAATGGGGATCATGAAGCCCTGGTGATTCTGATTAATGCCAATTTGCGTTTTGTGGTTTCTGTATCCAAGCAATATCAAAACCAGGGGCTCAGTCTTCCGGATCTGATCAACGAGGGAAATCTTGGCTTAATAAAAGCGGCACAGCGGTTTGATGAGACCAGAGGATTTAAGTTTATCTCCTATGCTGTATGGTGGATCAGACAGTCGATCTTGCAGGCTTTGGCAGAACAGGCCAGGATTGTGAGGCTTCCGTTAAATAAAATTGGATCGATCAATAAAATAAACAAAACATTCAGTCGCCTTGAACAGGAGTATCAACGGGAACCTACACTGGAAGAAGTGGCCGAAATGCTGGAAACCAGCCCTGAGTTGATCGAAGATTCCCTGAACGTTTCCAATCTCCATGTTTCTATGGATGCTCCTTTGAAAGAGGAAGAGGGAGTAAATATGTATGATCTGATTCTTAACGATGATTCTCCCAGTCCCGACAGAAACCTGATTAACGGTTCCCTGAAAAAAGAGATTGAACGTTCGTTGTCTACCCTGGGAGAACGGGAAGCAGAGATTCTACGGTATTATTACGGGTTGAACGATAAACAACCCCATACCATGGAAGAGATAGGTGAAGAGTTCAGCCTTACCAGGGAACGGGTACGCCAAATCAAAGAAAAAGCCATCAAAAAATTACGAAATCAATACCGGAACCGGTTGTTAAAGTCTTATCTTGGAACCTGACTTTTATGAAACGATTCATAGCACCTTCTCTATTAGCTGCTGATTTCAATGACCTGGGCAGTGCCATACGGATGATCAATTCCAGTGCTGCCGATTTTATCCATTGCGATATCATGGATGGGGTTTTTGTCCCAAATATCTCGTTTGGGATTCCTGTGGTCAGAAAGGTCAGCGAAATAGCTGAAAAACCCCTTGATGTACACCTGATGGTTCACAATCCGGATCCTTACATCAAGCCATTTGCAGATGCCGGGGCTTCTTTATTAACCGTTCACCAGGAGACCTGTCCGCATCTTCACCGGACGGTTCAGATGATCAAACAGGAGGGACTCCGGGCCAGTGTATGCCTGAATCCGCATTCACCGGTTTCTTTACTGGAAGAGATCATCGGAGAACTGGATATGGTGCTGTTAATGTCGGTAAATCCTGGATTCGGTGGCCAGGAATTCATAGAAAATACCTATTCCAAAGTAAAGCGCCTGCGCACCCTTATGGATTCCAGGAATCCTGGATGCTTGATTGAAGTTGACGGGGGCGTGAATTTTGAAACGGGGAAAAAGTTGTTTGAGGCAGGAGCCAATGTATTGGTCGCCGGAACCTTTATTTTCAACTCCCCGAATCCCAAAGCAGTGATCCAACAAATGAAACTTCTCTGATCCCGGGAAAGGGATTCAGGAAATCCGGAAGGTATTAATCCTGAGATTGCCTATATCTTCGTTTCTCCGGTGAACAGGCATTCCGCATGGTTTTTCTGATCCGGATCCCGCACGGTACAGGCTGCTTTGCAGGAAGCACACATGCTTGGGACTTTCTTTTGATCCTGCGTTCCCTTCCGGCTTCCGGAGAATAACTTCACCAGGCCGTATCCTGCATAGAAGAAAGCAGTAAAACCAATCAAAAAGGTGATTATTTCCTGTATCATATTCTCTGTAACAATAAACCGTTGAAAAAGATTAGTTAACCCACTACATTCCCAACCTGGAATACCAGAAAAGCAGCGATCCATGCCAGGGTTGTGGAATAGAACACCGAGAACAGGGCCCATCCCCAATGCCCCGACTCCTGCTTAATGGTTGTAACCACCGCGATACATGGGAAATAGATGAGTATAAAGACCAGAAATGCCAGTGCTGAAGGGGTGGTAAATACTTTCTCCCCGGCTTTTTTGCCTTCATGAAAGGTTTCGTTTTTCAATTTCTCCTGCAGGTTCACGGTATTTTCCGGTCCGGTTTGGTATAATACACCCATAGTGCTGATAATTATCTCCTTAGCCGGAAGTCCTGCCAGCAGGCTGATGCTCATTTTCCAATCGAATCCCAGGGGCTGCATTACCGGTTGAATGGCTGCTCCAATTTTTCCAAGATAGGAATGGGCTAAACGGATAGCATCTTCTTCCCTGCGTAAGGTCTCCAGTTGCGATTCTTGTTGAGCGTTGGAAAGGGTCTCCTCCTCAAGGATTTTTTCAGCCCGGAGTTCAATTTGTGCATGGTTTTCCGCTTCCCTGGGGAAATATTCCAGGAACCAGATGATTACTACACCGGCAAGAATGATGCCTCCGATTTTTTTTAAATAGTGTTGGGTTTTATCCCACATATGATACAGGATATTTCTCAGGGTAGGCAATCGGTAAACAGGAAGCTCCATTACAAAGGGTGCTTCTTTGTGTTTGAAAAGGGTTTTATTCAGCAAACGAGCTGTGAGAAAAGCAATTCCAATTCCAGTAGCATACAGACCGGTCAGATAGAGGGCATGGTATTTTTGGAAAAAAGCAGAAATAATCAGAATATAGACCGGTAATCTGGCGCTGCACGACATAAAAGGAATAATCAGCATGGTCAGGATCCGGTCTTCTTTGTTTCGCAGGGTCCGGGTGGCCAGAATAGCCGGGACATTGCACCCGAATCCCATAATCAGGGGAATGAACGAACGGCCATGTAATCCAAAACGATGCATGATCTTATCCATGATGAAAGCTGCCCGGGCCATATACCCGGTTCCCTCAAGAAGCGATATGAAGAAGAAAAGAATCAGAATATTGGGTAGAAAGATCAGAACACTCCCGGTGCCACTGATGATTCCATCAATCAGAAGATCTTTCAGCATGCCCTCACGCATAACGCTGCCGATCAGTCTGCTGAATGCTCCCACCGCCCAGTCGATCCAGTTCATGGGGTAACTACCCAGTTGAAAGGTAGCAAAAAAAACAATGAACAACATCCCGAAAAAAAGCGGCAATCCCCAGATTCGATGAGTCATCACCTGATCAATTTTTTCGGATCGGGTTTTGGGTATGATTTGCTCCTGATGCAAGGTCTCCCGTAAGGCTCCACTGATGAATCCGTATTTGGCATCGGTAATCACTGCTTCACTGTCTTCATGAAACAGGGATTCGATCCCTTTAATTTCTTTTTCCGTAACCTCTTTGATTTCCTGATAATTCGAATACCCGGAGAGAAGTTCCTGAATATGTGAATCTTTTTCCAGTAGTTTAATGGCCATAAACCGGGACGACAGTTTGTCCGTAATGGGTTTGTTTTCCCTGATCTTGGTTCTTATTTTTGCTATAGACGCTTCCAGGTCTTTTCCATAATTGATGTGAATATGCCTGGTTACCGGGTCCTTCCCTTCAAATACATCAATTGCTTTCAAAAGCAACTCCTCAAGCCCCTTCCCTTTAGAACTTACGGTAGGAACAAACGGAATTCCCAGGAGCCTGGAAATCGAATTGTGGTCCAGTTTGATTTTCTGTTTTTTTACCTCATCAAACATATTCAGGGCTACCACAACCCGTACATCCATATCGATCAGTTGGGTCGTTAAAAGAAGGTTTCTTTCGAGATTCGAGGCATCCACCACGTTGATCACTATATCGGGGGTCTGTTCGTATATAAATTTACGAACGTAGATCTCTTCCATCGAATAGGCGGTCAGACTGTAGGTTCCCGGCATATCGTAAAAATGGAAGGTGTAACCGTTCGATTGAAAGGTTGTTTTTTTTATATCTACCGTAACGCCCCCGTAATTGCCTACCCTTTCCCTGGCTCCCGATAAATAATTGTAAAGCGTGGTTTTGCCGCTGTTCGGATTGCCAACCAGGGCAATATTGATCGTTCTGCCTTTTCCCAACCGGCTGACGTCAAGAACATCCCGGTCGATTACTCCTTCGAAAGAGGCCAAAGGCTCATCTTGGAAGTCCTCCAGGGGGACGACTTCGATTAAATCCGCTTCCGAACGGCGGAGAGAAATATTGTAGTTTAAAATCTTGTATTCGGTGGGTCCCCGAAAGGGCGCTGTCTTGATCACTTTGACCCGCTTCCCTTTGATGAACCCCATTTCATTGATCCGTTTACGAAACGAACCATGCCCTAAGACTTTGGTTATGACTACTTCTTCATTGTTTTTTGCTTCACTGAGTTTCAATGTGTCTGTTCTTGTTGTTATTTAAATTAAATAAAAATTAGGGGACAAATATATTCAATATATTCTAAAAACCCACCTCTTTTGGGTCCGATAATTTTTTTGTTTTGCATGGTTGAAGGGAGGGAAGCCCGAAGTCTGAAGCCCGAAGACCGGAGATGAATTCATAATTTTCCTTAATGGGTGGATTCTTTATTTAAAGCATAGTTATTTGTAAATTTGTCAAACGGAAAAAGAGGGTATAGAAATGGAAGAAGAAGAATTCTACAGAAAAATAAAAAAGGCACTGGATGAGTTGCCGGAAAAATTCAATATTCTGGAGGAGAAGATCAATATTGAAACGCAAAAAAAGTATTTCCGTTATTCCGGCCGGTTAAAGAAAAAGCAGGATCCTGTGGAATATCTTCCACTCAGGGACCGGTTGTTTGATGAAACCGAAACGGAGAAAAAGAAAGAAATACTTACCGGTCTTGCTTCAGTGGCCGACACAAAAGCGTACAGGGCTATCGAACGTTATGCGAATGATCCCGATCCTTTGTTAAAGGATTGGGCTATTCTAGCTCTGCAGGAGAGCAGGATGCTTATGCAAAGCTCTCTCCTGGAGGAACAACAGGTCTATATTTCTACCGGACTGGGAGGGAAAGGAACCAATTTGCGCTATAACGTTGTATTCACCTATCAGGATCCTTCCGGTATCTTGCTTGCCTACCAGAAGAAAATTCTGAAAAGCGAACTGGAAGATATTCTACAGGGACACCACGGAGAGCTGGAAGAGATTGCGTTTTTTCAGGGGTATACAACCACCCACCTGAATTTACCCTTGAAGGCATCCCTTAAAGAGATTTTTGATAAAGTAGTTGATACAGCGAACGATTATGGCTCCTTTTTGAGCAAAGATGTAATTGTAACCAACATCAAAACCTTGTCGGATAAGGAAGTAAAAAAAATAATAGCAGACAGAAAAGACAAAAAGAAAAGCAATGGAACAGAAAACCATTAACATGGCCATCCAGGTGTTGCCCCAAGCCGCCGTTAAACACCCGTATGCGATAGTTGACGACGCGATAAAAATTATCTCCGGGTCCGGATTTCCTTACAAAGTGTGCCCTTTTGAAACCGTTGTGGAATGCACACTGGAAGAAGCACTGGCATTGATCCGGAAGATCCATGAACAATGCCGTTTGTCAGGAGCTGATGCCCTGATGACCTATATTAAAATACAAACCCGTTTTTCGGACAATGTGACCATCGAAGATAAAATGGAGAAATATCATTAACCGGTAACGGATATTGTTCAAAACGAAATATGTTATATCTTTGCACCGCTTAGCCGGGACCCGTAGCATAATTGGATAGTGCACCTGACTACGGATCAGGAGGTTGGGGGTTCGAGTCCCTCCGGGTTCACACCAAAATATACAGAGCTGTTGGTTGATACCGGCAGCTCTTTTGCATTGGGATACAAATGGGATCCCGTACCGACGAAGGAGGTCGGGAAGCCCCTCCGGATTTTGCCTGCCAGGATAGTACAGGATGCCGGCAAGGCTTTTTTTGAATTATTGATAAACGGCAACGTTTCTGTTATTCCAGGAAGGTTTGTTGTATGAATAACAGGACGGATAAATACAAATCTCTTTTATTTTTATGAAATTTATCCCCCGGATAGTTTGACACTGAATGATTTTACGAATCCCTCTGAAAACAACAGAAATCGGTTTCATGCTGTCAGAAACGGATGAACATTCTTAACTAAATCTCAAAACGTATGAAACGAGCATGGTTAATATTTACACTTAAGATGATGATTAATCCCGATAGTTATCGGGATGCGAGTTCCATATGATACCTTATAAATTTAATTCTTTAATCATTATGAAAAAACTTGTTTTTTTATCAATTGCCCTCATGGTAAGCACACTGGCTATCGGACAGGTTGATCTATCAGGAACCTGGAAAATTAACACCTCAAAAAGCAAACTTGGAGGGGAATTTATGATGTCGCCCCAGAAAATGATCATTAACCAATCAGGAAACACGTTGGAAGTGGAGAAACATTCTGATTTTCAGGGACAGGTATTTACAACCAACGACACCTTCACACTCGACGGAAAGGAGTGTGTCAATACCGGGTTTATGGATTCTGAAAAGAAATCAACAGCTGTTTGGTCTACGGATAAAAAATCATTAACCATAACCTCCAAAACCCCCATGGGAGGAGAAGAGATGACCCTGGTAGAAGTATATTCCATGAATGGAAATCATCTTTCGGTGGAACTTACTGCATCTTCATCGTTTGGCGACATGTCGGAGACGGGGGTTTATGATAAACAATAACGGATCTTCCTGTAACTCCCGAACGGCTTTTTTATTTTTGAACCTAAAATCCGGAGTGCATGGTATCTGAGAGGAACAAAGGCTTTCTTTTTCTTAAAAGAATAAGCACGGGTTGTGTTTTATCTATTTTTTTGCTGGGGGTGTCTGTTTCAGCGTCCCTGGCTCAGGCGGAAGTGATGGCATGGGGAAACATTACAGGCATCCGACTTGATGGGCAGTTGATGGAGTTTGAGACCAGTTTGGGCAGTGCAGATGCGGACTGGAACCAGGTAACGAAAACAGCCAAAGAGAGGCAACGGCCTCAATACCACCGGGAGGGGAATCTTCAAACGGTACATACCGGATTTGGGGGACGCTCTTTTTCAGGGATGAACCGCAGCCCTGATATTGCTTTCACACAGGTTGTGAAAGACATCACCAGGGGAACGGTTGAGGTGAAAGTGCATACAACCGTAAATGTAGATACCACACTGGGAACGATCTTTTTTCAGATGGATGTACCTGCTGACTATTTTACCGGAGGAAGCATCCGGTCCCGGCTTGGTTCTTTCCTTACGGATTCAGAGATTCATTTAAAGGATCTGACATCCCGGGATTACAAGGATCCGTATCCACTGAATGCCGACGGATTATTGTTTCGTTCAAACCAAAAGGAGCTGATCATAGATATAAGCCCGGAATCGAAGGTATACCTCAGAAAAGAAATTTCCGGGAATGCGAATCTTCAGGTAATGATTGAATTGCTGGGCGGAAAAATTTCCGCAGGCACCCAATCCGAAAAGACGATCATTCTTGTAACGGAAGGGGATATTGATCATTCCCCGGTGGATATTTCCCTTAATGTAAACCGTCCGGGGCAGAAGTTTGAAGGACTGGGAGGGAATTTCAGGTTGCAGAACCCCGAAACGGATCCGGCGGTGATTCAGTATTGTCTGGATAATATGCGGGTTGCCTGGGGAAGGGTAGAGATGCCCTGGAATTTCTGGCACCCTGAAGAAGCCGTGGATCCGGTTGAGGCTGCCCGGAACGGCAACCTGGATCCCCGGGTGAAAGGCGCCATGGAGATGGCTCAGCGCCTTGCGGCAATTGGGATGCCCGTCATCATCAGCGACTGGTCAGCACCCGCATGGGCCATCCTGGGAGATCCCAAAGATGCTTTCGCCAACCGCGCCAGAGGAATATACGGATACCCCCTGAACCCCGACAAAACAGAGAAAATTTACGAATCCATAGCAGACTATGTGGAGTACATGAAGAATATGTACGGGGTGGAAGCGGTCCTGTTCTCCTTTAATGAGTCAGACCTCGGTATCAACGTTCGCCATACAGGGGAAGAACATGCGGAATTCATCAAAGGGCTCGGAGCTCATCTGGCTTCAAAAGGGTTGGCTACCAAATTACTCCTTGGGGATAATTCCGATGCCACAACCTTTGATTTTATTGTGCCGGCCATGAAGGATCCCGAAACACATAAATACATTGGAGCACTATCGTTCCATTCATGGAGAGGCTGTACGGATGAGAACCTGAAAAAATGGGCAGGTGCTGCCAGGAAAATGAACCTTCCATTATTAGTCGGTGAAGGCAGTACCGATGCGGCAGCCTGGAATTATCCCGAGATCTTTTCCGAATCGTCTTTTGCCTTGCATGAAATCAATCTGTATATCCGGATTTGTGCTGTTTGCCAGCCGCTGTCTATTCTCCAGTGGCAGTTAACGGCTGATTACTCCCTATTGACCGGAAACGGCATTTTCGGCACCCAGGGACCTTTGAAGCCTACCCAACGGTTCTGGAATCTCAAACAACTGGCTTCCACTCCGGAAGAAGCATTTGCAATTCCTCTTACCTGCAACAAGGAAACAATCCAATGTGCCGCTTTTGGAAACATTGCAAGGAACACCTATGCCGTTCATATGGTGAATAACGGGGCTGAATGTCCGGTAACCATCCATGGAATCCCCCCGGGAATCACCGGTTTTACTGTTTTTGTAACCAATGCCCGAAAACAAATGGAACAGCTGGAACCCGTTGAAGTCATTGACGGAGTGGCAAAAATCAATCTTACCCCTGCAGGATTTACTACATTAATAAGTCAATAAGTCATTGTAATCCTAATTTCATAAAACATGAAACAAAAAATACGTTATTCGGTAGTATGGATTTTTATCCTTTTATTCAGTCAGCCCGTTTTTTCTCAGGAAACCCGGACCTGGTTTCAGGGGGGGCCGTGGCAGAGACCGCAGATCAACCAAAAGGCAAAATGGTTGCCCCTCATCCGGGTTGATGGAAACAAGTTTGTGAATCCCGATGGGGAAACCGTCCTTTTCAAGGGTTTGTCCATTTCGGATCCCGATAAAGTGGAAAAACAGGGCCATTGGAACAAAGATCATTTTGAACAGGTCAAAGAGATGGGAGCCATGCTGGTTCGCATTCCGGTCCATCCGGTGGCCTGGCGCGAACGTACCCCTGCAAAGTATCTCGCCTTGCTCGACCAGGCCGTGGAATGGTGTACCGACCTGGGTATGTATGTCATCATTGACTGGCATTCGATAGGAAACCTGGGAATGGAGCTTTTCCAGAATCCCATGTACAACACTTCGAAACAGGAAACCTATGAGTTCTGGCGGACCATTGCTTCTCATTTCCGGGGGAATAACACGGTTGCTTTTTATGAAATTTTTAATGAACCTACCATCTACCGGGGACAGTTAGGCACCATGACCTGGCCTGAATGGAAAGAGATCAACGAACGGATTATTAAACTCATCAGGGCCTGGGATACAGAAACCATACCGTTGGTTGCCGGTTTCGACTGGGCCTATGATTTAACGCCCCTGCATATTGATCCGGTAAATGCGGAAGGCATAGGGTATGTATCACACCCCTATGCCAACAAACGATCCCAACCCTGGGAACCTAAATGGGAAGAGAATTTTGGTTTTGCTGCCGACACTTATCCGGTTGTGGTTACGGAATTCGGCCTTCACATGCGACCGGATGAGAAAATCAACGAGGATTTTTATGGAAACAGAATTATCAAATACTGTGAATCCAAAGGGATCAGTTGGGTCTGTTGGGTTTTTGATCCGGAATGGGGCCCCCAAATGATCCGGTCCTGGGAAAAGGATCCCTATGAACTGACCGAAGGAGGAGCATTTTTCAGGAAAGCCCTCCATGGAGAGCTGGATTTCCAGAATCATTGAAAAAGAACTGGAACCCCGGTATGAAGCATACGCACTTTTTGTATTTCCTCTTTTGTTTTCTGGTGTTTTTCACAGGGTGTGATCAGCATTCAACCAAGTATACACAGGGACCCGGGAATTATCCCGGGCGACCGGAGGAAAATTTCTCACCCACGCTGGAGATTGAAAAAAATGGATATCGCAATCTGGCTAAGAACAGAATGGCTTTTCACTCTTCAAGTTATGATTATAATCTTACAGCACAGCTGGTTACCGATGGTATCATTGAACATGATGTTCCAAACAGAATCTCGGTTTCTACGAACCAGGGGGTTCTTCCAAAAAATGAAAGGGAGTGGTTGCTCGATCACAATCTTCTTACTGAAATGAATCTGGAAGGATCCGACGGGTGGGTCCAGATTGAGTTGGGTTCCGGTTCCGGTATCGCAGAAGTAACGAAAATAGGCATTCAGGGCGATTTGACCTATGATGAAACCAGGAAAGGAGGATGGCAGTTTGCCCTGTTGGTATCCAGGAATGGAGAAGATTGGGTAGAGCTGGGTAGAAAAAGCGGGTATGGATTTCCCGGTGTTGAAAAACCGAATCCTTTTGCGCGGATGTTTGCTGCCCGAAGACCTTCCGGATCCGATTCCACCGCAGCTCCTGCACCGGCATTCAGGTTCAGACGACGTGACCCTGAGAGAAATATATTTCCTGTGTTTGAAGTGGAAGGATCGCCCGGGTGGAGGTTTCTCCGGATGATGTTTTCTGCCCCCTGCGCCAAAACCTGGTCCATCGGCGAATTTGTCTTCTACCACAACAAGACAGAACTCAACATGGCTCCTTCACATACCTTTAAGAGTGCATGGATGAGCTCAGGAAACAGCTCGGAGTGGATCTGTATCGATTTGGGTTCCGAATGCACCATCGATAGCCTCGTACTTCACTGGATCCGTAAGGCATTTGCAGGTCGTGTGGAAATTTCAAACGACAGGAAAACGTGGACGGGAATTGTTGATTTTTCAGGCAACAGAGAAATTCCTGATTGCCTGAAACTTAAAAATCCCGTGACGGGAAGGTATGTTCGTTTGTCTACAAATTCTTCCATTTTGGGAGAAAGGGTGGTATTGAGTGAATTGGAGGTTTTTGGAACCGGAGGACCATTGCCGGTGCCCAAAGCGCCACCCAAGGAGGAGATGAAAAACCGGATCACTTTATCGGGAGGAGGATGGAAAATCCAGCGCGCTTCCCTAGTTCCTGAAAACGGGGAAATCCTGTCCCAACAAGGATACCGCGATGAAGAATGGCTGGTGGCTACCGTCCCTGGAACCGTCCTGACCAGTTATTGGAATGCCGGAGCTATTCCGGATCCGAATTACGGCGATAACCAGTTGATGATCTCTGAATCATTTTTTAACTCGGATTTCTGGTACCGGAATGAATTTGAAGTGCCGGCTGATTTTGTCCATAAACACACCTTTTTGAATTTTGACGGGATTAACTGGAAAGCGGAGGTTTTCTTAAACGGAAGAAAAGCCGGACGAATGGAAGGAGCTTTTACACGGGCCACATTTGATGTAACCGGGTGGCTAAGACCCGGAGAAGTAAATACACTGGCCGTATTCGTGATCAAAAACGAGCATTTCGGAGTTGTCAAAGAACAAACAGCGATTCATCCGGATAAAAACGGAGGAATACTGGGAGGCGATAATCCCACCTACCATGCTTCGATTGGTTGGGATTGGATTCCCACCATTCGGGGAAGGAATATGGGAATCTGGAACGATGTATTTTTGACCCATACCGGAGAAGTAACCCTTGAGGATCCGTTCATTGCAACAGACCTTCCTTTGCCGGATACCACCTGGGCTGAAATAAAGATTGAGGTTACCCTGAAGAATCATTCCTCGGAGACTGTTGAGGGAGATCTCGTCGGATACTATGGTGAGGTTCCGTTTAAGCAGGAGGTGACACTGGCTGGTATGGAAAGGAGAACCCTGCATCTGGATGGGACTACTCATCCGGAGCTGAGAATAGAGAATCCGGAATTGTGGTGGCCCAAAGGCTATGGGAAGCCCCATTTGTATGACGTGGAGCTGGCGTTTAACGCCGCCCCGGGTATTTCCGATAAAAGGAATTTCAAATCAGGGATCCGTGAGATGACCTATGAAATCGATCGTCGGGTGTTAAAGATGTACATCAACGGGAGGCGTTTTATCGGACGCGGGGGAAACTGGGGATTTCCGGAGGCCAATTTGAACTACCGGAACCGGGAGTATGATATTGCCGTTGCCTATCATGCCGACATGAATTTTACCATGATACGGAACTGGGTGGGCCAGACGGGAGATGAGGAATTCTATGAAGCCTGTGACCGCCATGGAATTATGGTGTGGCAGGATTTCTGGCTGGCTAATCCGGCGGACGGACCGGATCCGTATGATCCGGAAATGTTTATGCAAAATGCCGAAGATATGGTTCGCAGAATACGGAACCATCCTTCGGTAGGCATTTATTGCGGACGGAATGAAGGGAATCCTCCTGAGGTGCTGGATACTGCCTTGCGAAAGCTGATTCTGGAAGATCACCCCGGGCTTTACTATATTTCCAATTCTTCGCAGGGGGTAGTTAGTGGTGGAGGACCCTACCGTGCCTTGCCGGTGGCTGCCTATTACACGCTCTATGGGGCTGATAAATTCCACAGCGAAAGAGGAATGCCCAATGTGATGCCTTTCGAGAGCCTGCAGCAGACCTTGCCGGAAGCGGCATGGTGGCCCCAGAACAGCCTGTGGGGACTCCATGATTACTGTCTGGAGGGAGCACAGGGCGCTGCCTCCTTCAATGAACTGATCGAAAACGGTTTTGGAACCGTGAACAGCGCTCAACAATTTACCTTTCTGGCCCAGCGGATTAATTACGACGGATACCGGGGTATGTTCGAGGCCCGAAGTCCGTTGCGCAAGGGATTGCTCCTCTGGATGAGTCACCCGGCATGGCCCTCCATGGTGTGGCAGACGTATGATTATTACTTTGAACCAACAGCGGCTTATTTCGGATGCAAGAAAGCTTCAGAATCCCTTCATATTCAGTGGAATCCAACCGATAACCAGGTGGAAGTAGTGAATTACCATGCCAGAAACCGTCAGAACCTCACCGCAGAAGCCCGGCTGATCAATATGGACGGAATGGTGATGTGGAAAAACCAAAAAGAAGTAAACAGCAACGAAGATACTACCGTAAAATGCTTTGCACTGGAATTCCCGGAAACATTATCATCCGTGCATTTTATCAAACTGGTGTTGAGAAAAGAGGAAAAAGTACTCTCGGAGAATTTTTACTGGAGAGGACTTGAAGAGGGAAACTATCAGGCCCTGAATCAACTGCCTAAAGGAACCCTTAGAACCGATACCCGGGTAAAAAAATCAGGAGAAACCTGGTTGCTTACCACCCGGATGAAAAATATTTCAGAAACGCCTCTTCTCATGGTGCGGTTAAAAGTTGCCGGCCGAAAAAGCGGCGAACGGATCCTTCCCGTATTTTACAGCGATAATTATGTAGCATTAATGCCAGATGAAGAAAAAACAATCATCATACAATGCAGGGAAGAAGATACAAGAGGGGAAAAACCGGTGGTCGAAATATCGGGGTTTAATCTATGATCGGTGAATACGTACGAAAGGAACAATGGAAATACCCAGAATAGTGCAAAAAACGAACAACATGAAAAAAATTAAAAACCTGGGAGTTGCGATTATTCTTGTTTTTGGATCCCTGAATCTGGCAAGTGCCTTTGTGCCGGCAAATCCGCATATGACGAACGAAGCACGTGCTTTGTTGGATTTTTTTACCGTATATCCGGGGACTATACGCTTTCGGAGCAACACAATTATCCGCTACCCGGGACCGGAACAGCCAATTTGCTGTAAAATATATGGGATACACTCCCGCTCTATGGAGTACAGACATGGGATTTGCTGAAGAGGGGGATACAGATTCATACCTGGCCCGGCCGGATATTGTGAAGCAGGCGATCCGTCAACACCGGAAGGGATGAAAACTTGAAGAAAACGGTAAGGTGTTAAAAATCATTCAGACTCTTCCGGGATTCGGAGATGGCAGTGAAAGAACAACCCTGCAGGTATACGAAAAAGACCATTAACTGAAAAGCCCTTCGAATCGTTCATACTGCTGCATCAAATCTGTTACAAATAGGTCTTATCTCCATCCATTCGGATTCATTTCATCCGGATAAATGCATGTTTCGTGTCCATTCATAGCCTTTAAAGGCAGTTGTATCTCCAACTAAGATAGCATTATAATATTCAGATAGCCAAAAGGATACAGCTTTCATCCTTCTGATTCTTTTCAAAAAAGAATATTGGATCCGGTATGTATAAAATTTATATATTTGTAATTTCTGTGGTATTGGAAGACTGAAATTTAGTATGAGGAAATGAAACAACCACAGCCATGATGAATTCATGTTACATGCATGCATGATCAATTATTTTGGGGGTTTTCAGCCTGCAACCCTTTTTCACGGTACGCTGCTCTGCCGTAGCAGCTCCACGAAGGCATAGTCAGCCGGACAGGAACCGGTCAGGCAGGCATCGGAACTTTTGGGAATGAAACATTTTAATTGTATAAAACAAGCCCCGTTCCGGTGAAACCGGAATGGGACGAATTCCATAAGCCATGGATATTGAACATGGATTGATTACGTAATATGCCTGATATACAAAATCTTAAATGAATTTTAAACCCATGAAAAATATTGCATTGTTCGCAGGGATTTTTTTGTTATCGTTGCATACAAATGCCCAGCAATTCAGGTATCTCAGGCCGCAGGAAGGGCTGTTTGACGGGGAAATTAATTCCATTGTACAGGATCAGACAGGGAACATGTGGTTAGCGACCTGGTCGGGTCTGATCCGTTATGATGGAATCAGTTTTACTTCATTCCGGCCGGAAATCGGAAATCCGAAGAGTTTGCCAGACAAGAAGATCAAGAAGCTTTTTGTTGATTCGTATGATAACCTCTGGATCATTACCTCCCGGGGTCTTAACCGTTACAACCAGGAGAATCATTCATTTGAGACCATAGCGTTCGACCGGCAGCTGGATTATGCCATCGATATTAATTATTTGTCTGAAGTAGATGGAAACCTGATTGTTCATGCCCTGGAAGGTTTTTTTATTTTACCGCTGGGGAGTAAGGGGAATTCCGGTTACCAAGCCAGGAAACTCGATGTGTACGATGGTCAGGAGGTTGTCCGGTTTCTAAACCATTCGGTTTCTTACAACAATGTGCTTTATTTGGTGGCGTATAACCGGTCCGGAGGTTCTGATCTGTGCAGGGCAAAACTGGATACCAGCAGTACGGGCCAGCCGGTTATTCAGATCAGCGAAAAAACCGGGTTTGCCGACAGAATTCATTCCATGGAATATGTGGAACCGGAGAAAACCCTTTATCTGGCAACGGATAATGGAATAACCGGTTATGTACCGGGGGATAACACGAAGATGAGGGAAACGTATTTTAAGGGGATTGATGTCCGTAATCTATTGTATGCCAGTGACCACAAATTATACGGCTCCACGAACACCCCTGAACTCTTATACATTGATCTGCATCTTGGGAAAACCGGCAGTTTTAAAGCAAATCCCAACCGTATGGGTTCCTTGTTGAATAACAATATCCATTGTCTGTTTGAAGATTTTTCCGGGAATCTGTGGATCGGTCATCAGGGACAGGGTATAAGTATTAAAAACCTTTATTTGAAAGAGTTTTATACCTTCCGGAGTGATCCCAATTACAAGAACACCCTACGATCCAACATTGTGATGTGTTTCAATGGAAATTCGGAAGAGATTCTTATCGGCTGCCGTACGGGGGGAATCAATATCATGAAGAAAAACATGGATTTCTCCGGGGAACCGGAATTTAAGGTAGTTGAATTTCAGCAATTCGATGCAAATCGAATCGGCATCTGGACCATCGCCCGGGAATCCGAGTTTGTGTTTTGGGTAGGAACGGATTACGGACTCATGAAACTTGTTAAAAAAAAGGGAGAATGGCAGTTTGATTTTTCCGAACCTCCGATATACAGGGGCGCAGTCCGAAACATATTTATTGATGAGCATAAAAATATATGGTGTGGAACCTGGAGAAGCGGTTTGCTTTTTATTCCTGCCATAAAAAATAATCCGGAGAGAAAATATTATCATTACCGGATGAATCCCAATGATCAGGAATCCCTGACCGATAATTTTATACAAGCGATAACTCTTGACTCCAAAGGGCGGTTCTGGGTAGGTACCGTCAACGGACTGAATGTATTAAAGACAAATTACCGGAATCTGGATCTTTCCGGAAACAGTGAACCGCAATTGCGGTTTAAACGCTATATTGCCGATAAGCTCCATGAGGGTTACCTCAACAACAATGAAATCAATTGCATTTTTGAAAATTACGATGGGAAAATATGGTTGGCTACTCAGGGAGGAGGCATCAATATTTTGGATCCCGGAAAGGAGACTTTTACGTATCTGACTACCGAAGAGGGATTACCCAGCAACGATGTCATGGGGATTATGATGGACCATATGGGGCGCCTATGGATCAGTACAAACCGGGGATTGGCTTCGTACATTCAGTTTACGGAAAAGGCAGAAGTCAAAACGTATGGCATAAACGATGGCATTCAGGGGGAGATTTTTATGGTGAATGCTTATTACAAATCATGGGACGGAGAGATGTTTTTTGGCGGGGATAACGGTTTTACCCGGTTTTACCCCAGCCGGATCAAAGCCAATCCCACAAAACCCAAAATTGCCCTGACCAACCTTCGACTGGGAAATGAGGTGATTCAGGTGGGAGATACGGTGGATCATTCTGTTATTCTGAAAAAGAGTTTGCACTGGACAGACCGGATTGAACTGGCTTATAAACACAATACCTTTAGCATTGGTGTATCCTCCCTTCATTTTCAACATCCGGAGGGTAACCGGATTCAATACATGTTGGAAGATTACGACGAAACCTGGAGATCCGCCATACCACAACAGCAATATGTATACTATTCCAATCTGCCTTTCGGAGAATATACCTTCAAAGCCAAAGCAGTTAGTTCCGATGATATTGAATCGGAAAACATAAAAGAATTCGATCTCGAGATCCTCCCGCCGTGGTACCTGACCTGGTATATGAGTATTCTGTTTTTTGTGGGGGTGCTCTTGTTGATGAGTGGTTTTATTTATGTGATCGTCAACCGGCAGCGATTGATCTTTGAAAGAAAGATCAACAAAATCAAGATGGAGAACAATGAGAGTAAAATGGCCTTTCTGACCAATATCGCTCATGAGTTACGAACACCCCTGAGCCTGGTTACAGCCCCGGTAGATGATATGATCCAGAATTATAAAAACATTGACCCCTTTTGGAAAAATCACCTCAACCTGATATACCGGAATTCCAGGTACCTGTTGAAACTGATCAATCAGATCATTGATTTCAGAAAACTTCACGCCGGAAAACTGAATCTTTTTAAAAAGGATACAGATGTTGTCCGGCTCGTGAAAGATGTAGTGCTCAATTTTAAATACATGGAAAGCCAGCGAAAGGTGAATCTTAACATCAATGTACCACCCAACAAAATAGTGGCATCGGTGGATGGGCAGAAAATCGAAGAAATTCTCTATAACTTGTTATCAAATGCATTCAAGCATACGGAGGATAATCATGATATAATGGTAACGCTGGCTTTGCAGGATAAAAGCTCAGGAAATGGCCATGCATCGGATGAGAAGCAGCTACTGATTACGGTTTTTAATGAAGGACCCGAAATTGATGAAGAGGAAAAATCGAAAATTTTTGCACGGTTTTATAAAACCAATGATCACAGCGAAGGAGCCGGTATAGGATTGTCCTTCACAAAATCCCTGGTGGAAATGCATGATGGCACAATTGAAGTGAGCTCGATTCCTGGCAAAGGAGTGGCTTTTCATGTCTTACTCCCCTTTACAAACCATTCGGAAGAAACCCTTCCGTTGGATCTGTTGGAGTTGGGAAAAGAGATGATTCGTACGGAGCATGAACCCCTGCTGAAGCATTTTGTTCCGGATGATGAAAAAAACAAGGAGTGCAAGATTCTTATTGTGGAAGACAATGAGGATCTGCGAAATTATCTGAAAAATGTGTTGTCGCGTATTTATACCTGTTACATGGCAAAAGACGGACAGGAGGGCTGGAATATCATCCGGGAGATTCTTCCCGATGTGGTGATCTCTGATATTATTATGCCGGTTAAAGACGGGTTGCAATTGTGCAAACAAATCAAGGAAAACCTGAAAACATGCCACATACCGGTAATTTTATTAACCGCAAAGAATGACGATAACCAGATCATCTCAGGATACAATCTGGGCGCTGATGCCTATGTGACCAAACCCTTTGATATCAACCTGATTTTGTCGCAGGTTGCCAGGCTGATTAAAAACCGGGAACTGATCCGGGAAAAATACATTACCCAGAATTTTATGGTGGAGGTGACCAAAACCAATCTGTCGAAAGATGATGAATTTATCATGAGTGTACGCTCTATGCTGGAAGAAAATATTGCCGATGCTGACTTTAACGTGAAAGAACTGTCCGCAAGGTTGCATATAAGCACTACGCAGTTATACAGAAAACTGAAAGCCCTGACGGGGTATTCCCCGGTGGAATTTATACGGGTTGTTAAACTGCAAAAAGCCTATAACCTGTTAAACAAACGAAGTAATACCGTAAAAGAGGTATGCTATCTTTCCGGATTCAACAATCTTTCTTATTTTATTAAATGTTTCAGGGAACATTTTGGTGTGACCCCGGCCAACTACCGAGACAAAGGTTTTCCGGATCAGGTACCGGTAGATGACATAAATATTACAAGTATGCCATAATTGATTCTTTTGTTGGGAACAATCAAAGAATGGAAGATATTTGTTATATCCTGATGGGTATTTAGCATGTTTTACAACGCAAATTTTCTATGTTTGATGTGAGATTTATGTTACATTTGTCGTCTCAATAATTTACAATACTGATGATTAAATTAAGACAATTAACATTCCTTGGGTTACTGGCTCTTCTTTTTATAAGTTGTGAGCCGGAGTTTGACAAATTCAAAAGGCCGGAATGGCTGTCAGGGAAGTTATACACACAGATGAAAGACTCCGCAGACCTGTCATTGTTTACGCAGTGTTTGGAGTTGACAGAATACGATACCATCATTGATGTATCGGGAAGTTATACGGTTTTTGCTCCCACCAACGATGCGTTTCAGGAATATTTTCAGAAAAATCCAACGTACAATGCTGTGGAAGAGATTCCGATGGAGGAATTAACCCGGTTGGTGAAGTACCACATTGTTCAGAATCCCTGGAGCAAGGTGCAATTACGGTCGCTAGATGTCTATGGTTGGATTGATACCATGGATATTAATAACGACAAAGCCAAAGGATTCAAAAGAGAAACCCTTCTGTTGAACCAAGAAATGAACGTCGGGGTGAGACGAAAAGGGGAGAGGGAATTTCAAATTGTGGATACCCTGGCATCCCCTTTGAACCGTAAGGTTGTCACCGATTCACGGAAATATGCTCCGATTTTCTACAAGGAGTATTTTGATATTTATGACCTGAATTCATCCGATTATGCTTTCTATTTCGGGAGGCCTTTTGAAAGCTCCAACGATATTTACTTTGCGAATGCAAAAATTGTGGGAGACGAGATTTTTGCAGAAAATGGTTTTATCTATCGCGTCGATCAGGTGGTAGAACCTCTGAAAAACGGATATGAGATCTTAAGCAGCGAAGAGAATACAGGATCCTATTCGGATTTTCTGGATCTGGTCAATCTATTTCCGGATTTCAACTACAACGATGAATTGACCATGGATCAGCCCGGTGCTGAAGAGGGGTTGAAAGTGGATTCCCTGTTTGATGTGACCTATCCTGAATTGCTTTATTCCATACACAACGAGCGGACGAGGCCTCCATCCGGTACTTTTGGCTTGCCCAACAATGTGACGATACGGTATCATTACGGACTGATGGCTCCGACCAATGAAGCGTTGGCAGCTTTTATTGCCGAATACATCGATGGTCCCAAGCAATGGGGAAATTTCGACAGAGCCCCGAGAAACATCAAACGAATGATTGTGAACACCTACATGGCTCCCAATCCGATTTATCAAACGGATCTGGAAAACCGGTTCTACAACGGAGAAATGGATTTGATCACGGTGGACGAAAAAGATATTATTGATAAACAGTTTGGAAGCAATGCTTCTTTCTTTGGGCTAAAAAAAGCCATTATACCCCGGGCATTCAGTAGCATTACAGGTCCCATTTACCGGCAGGGGGGGTATTCTTTTATTATGAATGCCATTGAACGGTCGGGTTTGTCATCGGCCCTGAAACGTCAAAATCAAACCTATTCATTTTATGTGGAAAGCGATATGGAATTGCGTCAGGATTCCTCTCTTTTATTCAATCCGGTGACGGAACGTTTTTCCTTGTTTCAGATCAGTGGAAGCACAGCCCAGGAATTCGGCGTTGGCTTATCCGATCTCAGAACACTTATTCTGAATCAGGTGGGAGTAGAGCAGCCCAACGGGGTAGCCCGCAAGGAATTTATTAAAAATATGGCGGGCAACTACCTCATCATTGACAATGAAACAGGTGTGGTCCAGGGAACCAATCTGACTACCGATGGATACGAAGGTTCCCGAACGGTGGAGCTTATACCCAAAAAGATCAGCACCAATGCCGATAACGGAGTTACCTACGATGTGGAAGACTGGTTCAGTTTCACGGCCAGCAATGTTTATTCGAAAATTTCTACTTCCTACAGCGCCTTTCATGATTTATTGGTCCAGGCTGATTTGGCTTTACCCAATGAATATCGCTACACGTTCCTTTCCGAAAGTGAAATTTATACCATATTTATACCCACCCAGGAGGCCATAGAAAATTATGATTTCAGTCTCTTACCAAAAGAGGAGTTGCAAAAACTGCTTCAATTGCATTTTATTCAGGGAAAAATGATCTTCACCGATGGAAATGCCCCTTCCGGGTATTATGAAACCACCCGGAAAGATGAAAAATCAACCGAGTTTTCCACCTTTTTTACCAAAATTTATGTCGATACCGGCTACGATATTCTTCATATACCTGCCAAAGACGGAACCCACTTCCTTACGGTGGAAGAATCCCCCACAGCCAATCAGATTATGGCGCGCAACATTGGAGAATCGGGGGCTGTATTCCCGGTACTTTCCTCAACAGCCGTAATCCATGAGATTGACCGGGTGCTTCAATTTGAAGAATTAGATACGAAATAAAACAGATAAAATTAGTTTAGATTAATCAATCCAAAGGTTTTTGTACGAAATGAAAAACATCAGAAAAACCATCATACTTCTTCTGGCCTTTTTTAGTTTTCTCCAGGGGTATGCACAGGAAAAAACGATCATTACGGGCCGAATAGTTGATAAAGCGGATAAAACAACCATTATTGGAGCCAATATTATCGAATATGACAGCGAAGACCGGGTCGTAAGTGGTACCACATCCGATGTAAACGGAAACTTTGTCTATGAGATGGTAGATCCCTCCAATGCTTTAAGAGTCAGTGTTATCGGATATGCCACTCAGACCATCGAGGTAGATCCATCCAAACCGGTCGTTGTGGAGTTAAGTTCCGATGACATAGCCATTGGCGAAGTAACAATAACGGCTGAAGCCCGGACCAGCAAGCGGTTAACGAATGTTGCCGAAAGGGATGATGCCTCATCATCGGTAAAAATTGACCTGGTGGAGATGCAGGATGCAGGGATCACATCGGCTGCAGATGCCTTGCAGGGAAGAGTCAGCGGACTCGATATAATCAGCGCTTCCGGAGATCCGGGATCCGGCTCTCAATTGGTTATCCGGGGATTAGGATCCATGAGTGGTAGTTCTCCCCTGATTGTTATCGACGGGATCCCTCAGATGAAAGTGAGCAGTGCCCAGCTCGACCTGAGCTCAGCCAACCAGGAGGATATCAGCGAACTGGTAAATATTGCCCTCCAGGATATAAAATCCATTGAGGTACTGAAAGATGCCGCTTCCACTTCCATTTACGGATCCAGGGGTGCTGATGGGGTATTGCTGATTGAAACCCATAAAGGAAGAATGGGAGCCGTACAATTTGACTATACCTTTAAAAGCAGTGTGAATATTCAGCCGGATCAAATACCTATGTTGAACGGCGATGAATATATCATGCTGCAACTCGAGGAATGGCACAACAGCCATGGGGTCTTTGATATTCCCCCGGAAATTGCTTATGACAGGGATTTCGACGATTTTTATAACTATTCAGCCAATACCGACTGGATTGGGGCCATTACTCAAACAGGTTTTACGCAAGACCATTTCTTTAATATCTCCGGAGGAGGTGAAAAAACAAGGTATTATACCTCTTTCAGCTATGTCGATGAAGGAGGAACAACCATCAATACCAGCAGTAAAAGATTCTCTACCCGTCTGAATCTCGATTATTTCCTTTCCAGGAAGTTGTTTTTCTCGATTCAGTTTAATTACAACCGGAATGCCCGGGAAGGCAATGTAACCCCCTGGGGTGGGAGCAATGTACGATCCATTGCTTACCGGAAAGCACCCAATATGAGCATCTGGGAATACGACCATGAGGGCAAACTAACAGGGGAATATTTTTCGCCGATTAACAGTTATCAGGGAAGTGGAACCAGTTACTACAATCCCGTTGCTGTAGCAGAACTCGGATACGACAATTCCCTGTCCAATTCCCTGCAAAATACCTTTATTCTGCGCTACACGATCAATGATCTCCTAACCTTCAATGAAACCGTAACCTACCAGTACAACGGATCAAAATCACAAAACTATATTCCCTACAATGCATTGGGTACGGACTGGCTGGAATGGACTGTAAACAAAGCCGAAGAAAGCAACAACATAAGTTCATCCATAAAAACCGAAAGTACCCTGAGCATCAATAACCCCTTTAAAAACGAGGACCATTCCATTTCGGGAACTGTGGGATGGCTTACCGAGCAACAATCCAACGAATGGGTAAACATTCAAAGCAACAAACTGCCGAGTGTGGATCTTCAGGATCCCGCTATCAACGGACAGATCAACTGGATAGGATCCGGTTTGGGGGAACGCAGGGATTTGAGTGCCCTGGCCAATGTGAACTATAAATTCAAGGACCGGTATCTGTTTAATGCCAACTTCCGGGCGGATGCGAACTCGGCTTTCGGGGTCAATCACCGGTGGGTTACTTTTTACGGACTGAAGTTTGGATGGCGGTTTGCCAGTGAACCCTTTTTGGCTTCCCTCGATTGGCTGGGTAACGAAAGCCGTTTTATTGTAAACTTCGGAAAAGCCGGAAGGCAACCTTCCGATACCTACGCCCGTTTTGCTACCTACGAATCAACGGGTACCGGGGCCTACATCATCAATCCGGCCATTGTTCCTACCAGTATTCAGCTGAGCAATATGATGGCTGAATCGGTCTATTCCTATGATATTGGCGGAGAACTCTATTTTTTGAATGACCGGTTATACATGCAGGGACAATTTTACGACAAAGTGACCCATGATCTTCTATTCAATGGATATGCGATTCCCTCCTCATCGGGTTTTGGAAGCCTGCGGTATTTGAATGCCGGGAAATTACGCAACACGGGATGGGATTTTATGGCCGACGGAACCGTGATCAATAAAAGGAATTTCAGGTTATCGTTTAATTTCAATATTTCCCATAACGTGAATATGTTTACAGAGCTTCCCAATAATTTCGTGACCGAAAGAGATGTTTCTATCGGAAACGGCCAGTATCCGAAACGGGTCATCGAAGGGGAAGCCATTGGATCCTTCTTTGGATTCAGGTACCTCGGGGTGTGGCCCAGCGATGAAGACGTGAAAGCATACGATGAGGAAGGCAATATCCTTGTGGATAGCGAAGGAGTACCTGTGCCGCTTTCTTATTTGGGAACCTATAACTTTAAAGGAGGAGATGCCATCTATAAAGACCTGAATTATGACGGTGTCATTGATCTGAATGATGTCGAATACATTGGAGACTCAAATCCGGATTATATTGGGGGCTTTGGATCCAATCTGAGGCTGGGTAATTTTGATTTTTCATTCAGTTTCCACTACCGGTTGGGTTTTGACATTGTGAATGGTGTGGCCATATCTACCGAAGGAATGGGAGACAGAAACAACCAAAGCAAAGCGGTATTAAACCGCTGGAGGGTCCAGGGCCAGGACGAGGAAGGAATGTTGCCCCGGGCTTACCTGAATCATCCCTGTAACAACCTGGGATCGGATCGCTATGTCGAAGGAGGAGATTTTATCCGCCTGAACAATGTAAAACTGGGATACCGGTTTAAAAAGGAATTCTGTGATAAGTTAGGCATACGCAATGCATCGCTCGCCATGAGCGCCCGGAAATTGCTGACCTTCACCAATTATTCCGGCCAGGATCCCGAAGTGGGTGTCGCAGGAGGCGATCCTTTCTGGATGGGAGTAGACAATGCCAGAACCCCACCCTCGAAAATAGTGACATTTACATTGTCTGTTGGTTTTTAAAAGCAAATTATGAAGGGTATGAAACGAGCATGTAAAATATATACACACAAGGTTATGATTCATCCCGATAGCTATCGGGATGCGAGTTCTCCCGATAACTATCGGGAATACCTTATAAATTGAACACTTTAATCATATGAAAATGAAAGGTAAATATATTGTTTTAGCAATTCTGCTTACAGTGCAGTATTCATGCAATGATTGGATAGAACTTCTGCCTCCGGGAGGGCTGATCCGGGAAGAGTTCTGGAAAACAAAAGAGGATGTCAATGCCGTGCTGATGGGAGCCTATGAATCGTTTGCATCCATGGACGGAACCCTTTTCCAGTTCGGCGAAATAAGAGCCGATATGCTTACCTATGATATCAACCTGGGAGGAACCCAGCGGAATATTATGGAAGGGAACATTTATCCCAATAACGGAATGAGCAACTGGTCCGGGTTTTATCGTATCATCAATTATACCAACGAAGTAATAAAAAATGCCCCTCTGGTAAAAGAGATCGACGATACCTATACCGATTATCAATTGAAGAGTGTGATGTCGGAAGCTTATTTTCTGCGGAGCCTGGCCTATTTTTACCTGGTTCGGATTTTTAAGGATGTACCCCTGGTTCTGGAGCCTACCGAAAGCGATGACAGCGAGGTTTATTTTCCGAAAACAGATGGCAATGCAGTGCTCGATACCATGCTTCTCGATCTGGAACAAAACAGACAGTATGTCCCTACGGAATACAATACCCTGGAGGAATACAGAGGCCGGGCAACCAAAGCAGCTTATGATGCCTTAATTGCGGATATAGCCCTCTGGAAATTCGATTATGAAAAGGTCATTAAACATGTGGAGTACATCGAAGCAAATGAGGAATACGAATTAATGCCCAACGATTTGTGGTTTGATATTTTTTACCCGGGGAATTCACTGGAAGGAATTTTTGAATTTCAGTTTGATATGACCAATGGACAACAAAACAGCACCTATGGGTTAACGCAACGATTGAGTTATAATTACGATCCGAGTCAGAAAGCCCTTCAGATGTTTGCACCCGAATACGGAGCTTCTGAACTGATACGGGGTCAGAATTCTTCGATAGCCAAATACGGAGAAGATGATTTTATTGTTTGGAAATATGTAGGCAGGGAAGCCGATGGAATCTCTGTCCGAACCGGAACAGAACAAACCAGCGCCAACTGGATTGTGTACAGGTTGGCCGATGTACTGTTGATGAAAGCCGAAGCATTGTCCCAGCTTGAAAGGTATCCCGAAGCATTGAATATATTGAATGAAATCCGGGAACGGGCCGATGTGCCTCCCCTGACATTGCCCAACTCAAAAATTGCCTTTGAAGATGCCATCCTGGAGGAAAGAGCCCTCGAACTGGCATTTGAAGGGAAAAGATGGTTTGACTTGTTGCGCATGGGACGAAGAAACGACTATGCCCGGAAATCGGACCTGATTGAGGTGATCATACAGAATGTACCCTCTACCCAAAAAAGGATTCTGGCAACCAAATTAACCAATCCATTGGGGTGGTATATGCCCATTCAGGAAAGCGAGCTGGAACATAATCCGGCTCTGGTGCAGAATCCGTATTATAAGTTCTAAGATATAAAAGACAAGGAAAAACGAATGAAACGAGTCCCGATCCAAAGGAATCCGTTCCAGGAGTTACCGTAAAACAAAATAAAAACAGAAACGAATGAAAAAGTCCATTCTCATATTTGGTGTACTGACCGTCCTTTTATGGCATCATTCCTGTAAACCGGAAGAATTCGTTGAACCGGGTTTTGAAGACATGATTCAAATGTCGATCTATGATTATATTGTGGACAGTACCGATGACCGTTGCAGCAGTTTCCTGCAAATATTGAAAGCGGGGGGAATCGATAAAACAATAAGCGCGTATAATCCGGATGGAGAAGGGTATACGTTATTTCTTCCGGATAATGAAGCCATCGATCGTTTTATCGCACAGAGCAATCAGTTTAATTCGTTGAATGAATTATTAAACGACCAGGATTTCAGTAGGAAATTCAGCCGCTATCATGTGATCAACAAAGGCATTGAAACCAACGAATTTCCCTTTGGTGCTTTTCCGGAACCAACGCTTTCCAAAGACTACCTGACGGTTACCTTCGTGTTGGAAGAAGATACTGCCTATTACAAAATCAACAACCAGGCGCCTGTTGTGCTGGGAGATATAGAAGCATCCAACGGGTGGGTTCACCGGATCAGTGAAGCGTTGATCCCGGTAACTTTCACTACCTACGACTGGCTTGAAATAAATCCGGGGTATTCCATCTTCAAAGAAGCGGTAGATATTACCGGATTCAAAGAAGTGTTAGACCGGAATATGAAAGATGAAACCCAAAAAGTTCAGCCGGTAACCTTGTTGCTGGAACCGGATCCAATCTATAACAAAGAAAAAATCAATTCCCTGAATGATCTGATCGCCAAGATAAGTCCGAATAATACAAATTATACCGATCCTACAAATGCATTCTATAATTATGTGGGGTATCATATTTTATCCGGGAACCTTTACCTGGATGATTTTGAGGGATTTATAACAAACTACAGTACCTTTTCGGATATCCCGTTAAATATTAACGGAAAGGGACTTGAACTGGCTATTAACAAGGCAAAACAGGTATTTGACACCATTGTATCCGGCACAGATACCACGTTAATTGATTATATCGGATTTGATTATGACAACAGCAACGTCATTACACAGAGCGGTGCCATTCATTTTATCGACCAGATAATGACACAAAAACAACCTTCGCGCTCCGATAAATATTATCAATTTCATGAGGAATTGTTGCTCAACGAATACAAAGAAGAGGTAGGTGAATATCTGATTGAAGATACAACCGCCCTGCAGCGTATCAATTGGGAAGGTGCCGACCTGTTTTTTGTACAACTTGCCGATGAATCAGGAACAGCCTGGAGCGATGATTATCTGCAAATCGACGGGGATTTTAAGATATCCTATACCATCCCCAAAATTGTGCAGGGTAAATATACTGTATACCTTCAGGCAGAAGCATTCAATGCCGAAAATGCATTGGTGGAAGTCTTTATTGACGGGAAAAAGATTGGAGGACTGATCGACTTTACCTACGGAGGATCGGGGAATTATCCGTTTGGCCGGAAAGAGTTGGGAACCATTGATTTCATCGTGTATTCCGAACATACCATTCGAATTGAATCCCTCATACCGGGAAGGTTTTTATGGGATTATATTCATTTTGAACCATATAATTAATTAATTTCTTGAGGAATGAGATACAAAACAGGCATAGCAACCGTACTCGTCTTTATGATCTTACTGGGATGTACCAAATATTGGGACGAACATTACTATGACGATACTCCTGAAACAGTGGACAGAAACGTTTGGGAAGCGATCCAGGAAGATCCGGAGCTGACGGATTTTGTGAGGGTGATTAAACAGTTTCAATACGATACCCTGTTTAATACGAACAATTCATTTACCATCTTCCTGCCCAATAACGAAGCCTTTAGTGCATTTCAGGACACCGGTATCGTGGATACAACCCTGGTGAAATACCATATATCCGAACAGTTTATTCAGGCCAATCTTGTGAACGGGGAAAGGCAGATCCTTACCCTGAGTAAAAAGTTTGCCTTACTGGAAAATTATGGAAGTGTTACCAGACTGGATGGCGTGGAAACGGAGTTTGAAAGCCCGCTGTACAAAAATGGTAAATATTATAAAATGAGGCATGTAGCGGTTCCAAAACCCAATTTGTATGAATACATTGCCCTGTCTAATCCCATCTTAAAACGATTTATCGATGAGCAGGATTCCATTGTACTCGACAAAGAGAGAAGCCGCCCGATCGGATTCGATGAATATGGAAATACCATCTATGATACAGTGGCTGAAACGATCAATATGTTTGAAGAGGAATATTTCCCCATCAAACATGAATTCAGAACCCGGGGAGCTACCCTGGCCTTTCCTGTGTCGGATGTGTATTACAACGCCCTTACCGGTATGGCTCAGAAACTCGGACTGACCGATTACAATGATATTCCGTATGACTGGCAGGAGAAGATTCTGATTCCGGAACTGTTGTATCAGGGGGTATTCGAAAACCGGCTGGAAGAATATGAGTTCATGAAGCAGTATGAAAGGGACTCGGTGAAACTGATGAATGTTCTGGGAGATAGTGTACCTATCAATTATACGCCTGCTGATAAAGTGATCTGTAGCAATGGATATGGATACAGCTATTCTACATATACCATTCCGGATTCATTGTTCCTGGAAGGAACGTTACACGAAGCGGAATGGCTCATGAGAGCTTCCGGTCTGAATAAATACAGCTGGAAGAAATATGTAACAGTGAAAAGCGATGTCGCGGTCGAACCGGTTAAATCATACATTGGTGCTGCTTCCGCGGATTCGGTAATGTCTCTCTCCTTACCCAGAAAGTATTCGGGTCAGTTTGAAATAACATTCAGAACAAAGGGGAGTTTGTTCCCCGGAAGATACCTGATGATCATACGAACCAACATGAACGTGGGAGGTGCCTACGATATCTATGTGAACGACGAATTGGTACGTACTTTCGACTGGTATGATTATACCCGTTTCAGAGGGATCTATACCAGTGTAACCGGTGAACGGGTTTACAAAGAGGGTACCTATAATTACCTGGATTGCTGGGTGGAAAGCATCTGGGAATATGGGAAACCTGAAATTAAGTTTGTATATAAAGGGCCGGGGTATCTGTCAAACAACGGATTGATCCTCGACTTTATCGAATTTATCCCGGAAGAGAGCTGGAAAGGGTATGTTTCCTATTTACGGTCTAAAGAGTATAACGAATAATACGGATGAAAAAACCATTCACGAATAGTATCGATTTTATTTACCGCAAAAAGAAAATGGCAGAATCAATTGGTACGCGAAAATCAAGGAGGAATTCTATTCGAATTGCCGAAGTCGGAGGTAGTTCCAATAGGAAACAAATACATAGTGTTATGAATAAATTACGAACCTCATGTTCCGGTGCAAGGATGATCCTCATGGTGTTTCTTCTGGCTGTGAGTCCTGTATGGGTTCCTGCTCAGGATACGCTTTCTGTGCGGGGAGTTGTTCTTTCCGGAACCAATACTCCGGTCAGCAATGTGTCTGTAAGCATTGAAGGATCATTTGATTTACCCGTATTAACCAGTAACAAAGGAGTGTTTGAAGTAAAAACGACTTCCCTGGACGATTGGTTAATAGTGGCTCCTTCGAGTCAATATAAATCAAAAAGGGTCTATTTGAATAAGCAGACCGAATTAACGATTTACCTGACCGAAGAAGACCTGATCTCAGGGGATGATCCTTTGCTCATATTGGGGCAACAAAGATTGCGCAGGGATATTGTATCCTCGCTTTCTGATTTGGATATCAGTACGGTCAATCAGACGACGGCTCTTTCCATTGATCAGCATATGCAGGGAAGGATTCCGGGGTTGCATATACTGAATCGTTCCGGTGATCCGGGAAGTGGCGGGGTAAGCCTCGTAAGGGGCGTCAGTTCCCTGAATGCCAATAACCAGCCTTTGTATATTGTTGACGACATCATTCTCACTCCTCAGAATTTGTTCGGTTCCAATCTGGACGGATATGCCTATAATCCTTTGCTGGGAATCAGTCCGTTTGATATTTCCAGAACGACGGTTATCAAGGATCCGGCTATTACAGCGGTTTATGGCTCAAAAGCATCCAACGGACTGGTTGTAATCGAGACATTGGATCCAAGTGCAACCGCAACCTCCATTGAATTGGATCTGAGAAGCGGTTATTCAATGGCTCCTTCCAATCAGATCCCTCTGTTAAATGCTGACCAGCACAAAACGTTAATCAGTGAGGTTTTGTTCTCTTCAGGAATGTTTAATGAGGATATCAAAGAGTTATACCCGAATCTCTTTCTGAAGCCATCAAATGAAAGGTGGATTGATTACCAACACGATACAAACTGGCAGGATCTGGTTTTCCAGAACTCCTTTTTTAACAGTCTGAATCTTAAGGTGAAGGGAGGCGATGAGATTGCCCGTTACGGACTCTCTCTTGGTTATACCAACAACAAAGGGATTATAAAAACAACCGGTTACCAGGGAGTGAATCTTCGTTTTATCAGCCTCCTGAATATTTTTGAATGGTTGAAAATGAATGCCGGGGTATCTTTAAACTACAATTTATCGGATCTGAAAGAATCAGCACGCGTAAAAGAAACCAGTCCGATTCTTACCAGCCTGTCCAAATCTCCGATGTTAAATCCTTACCAATATGACCTGCAAAAGAATATGCTGACTACGTTGGCTGAGGTCGATGAACTGGGCGTAAGCAATCCCCAGGCTGTGATTGACAATTATCAGGCACAAAACAGCAATTATCATTTTGTCGGAAGCCTGGGACTGGAGGCCACCATCAATGAAAATCTATTTTTTAAAACCACTTTTGGTTTGACCTACAATGTACTCAAGGAACAACTCTTTTTACCCAACAAAGGAATGGAAAGGTATTACAACCTGGAAGCCCACAATGTTTCCAAGGCCTCAAACAACGACTTAAATTCGTTCAATGCCATCTCATACCTTAAGTATAGCAATACCTTTGGGAAGAACCATAAGCTGTTTTCGACGACCGGTCTGAATATTTTGCACAATGATTTTCAGTATGACTGGGGTTTAACGAAGAATGCTCATGAGAATGATGAATACCGTATGCTCCAGGATGGAACCAACAATTTACGGGAAATCGGGGGGCAGAACCGTTTGTGGAACTGGGTATCGTTGTATGAAAATGTAACCTACAGTTTCAAGGATCGTTATCTGGTAACTGCCTCTTTGTCGATTGATGGTTCTTCGCGCGTGGGAGACAATGCAGAAAATACCTTGAAAATAGGCAAAAACCCCTTTGGTGTTTTCTACTCTGGTGGAATAGCCTGGAGAATATCCGGCGAGCCGTTCATGAACAAGATGGCGTGGATCGAAGAGCTGAAGCTCAGAGCAACCTACGGAAAAACCGGAAACGATGACATTGGTGAATCAACGGCAACCAATTATTATACGTCGGTACGGTACAATGAAACCATGGGGCTCTATCCGGGTATATTGCCCAACGATAAGCTGACCTATGAAACCGTGAACCAGTTGGATCTGGGACTGGATCTAGCCTTGCTGGGGAACCGCTTTCAAGCCAGTTTCGACCTGTTTACATCCGTTACCGATCATCTGTTGGTTTTTGTACCCGTAGATTCCTACCTGGGATTCAATTACCGCCCGGAGAATGCCGGGAAACTGGAAAACAAAGGCTGGGAGTTAAGTACCTTATTCCGGTTAATTGACAGCCGGAATTTCAAATGGGATCTCCAAGCCAATGTTTCCACCTCGTCCAATGAAATACAGGAAATTGTGGGAGATCAATACACCATCGATCTGGATGGAGCCCAGTTGGTCAATAGGGTGGGAGAAGCAGCCAACAGCTTCTACGGGTATATTTTTGAGGGAGTCTATACAACCCAGGAAGAGGCCAATCAGGCAGCCCTCGTGAATGACCGGGATTTTGCTTATAAGGCGGGGGATGCACGCTTTAAAGATATCTCAGGACCCGAAGGAGTCCCAGACCATGTCATCAATGCCTACGATAAAACCATCATCGGTTCCGCAACCCCGGAATACTACGGAGGGTTGGCAAATGCCTTTACCTTTAAAAGATGGACACTGAGCACCTTCCTCCAGTTTGTTGCCGGGAACGAAGTCTTTAATTATGTACGGTACAAAAACGAACAAATGAGCAACCTCTTCAATCAAAGTACCCGAACCCTGAACAGATGGCAGTACGAGGGACAGGTGACCGACGTTCCCAGAGCTTACTGGAACGACCCCATTGGAAATGCCGATTTCTCAACCCGGTGGATAGAAGATGGATCTTTCTTGCGAATTAAGAATGTAACATTAAGCTATAAAATACCCGATGAGTTTCTTGCATTCCAGAATGCAACATTTTTTGTGTCTGCCAATAATTTGGTCACCCTGACCAAATACCTGGGCTATGATCCGGAATTTGCCTATTCCCATTCGCAGATCGGCCAGGGCATCGACTATGGATTAACCCCACAATGCAGACAGTTTGTGGTTGGTATTAAATTAGGTTTATAATTCGAAATGATTTAGATTATGAATAAGTTAGGGAGGTATTTCGCAGTTTTAATTCCATTTATGGCAACGGTTTTGCTGTTGTCATCGTGTGAGAGTTTTTTGAATCCCGATCAGGAATTGCAAATCACGGAAGATAAATTATTTGACGATTGGTATGAGTACCGGTCTGTTGAAATGGGATTGTATGCTTTGCAACAGGATCTGGTGGAGCAACTGGTCGTGCTGGGCGAATTAAGAGGCGATATGCTCACCATTACGCCCAATGCAGAAGCCGATCTGGTGGAAATCTACAATTTCAATTTTTCAAAAGACAACAAGTATGCATCGCCCACGAAATTTTTTAAATTGATTTCTGCATGCAATAATTTTATCCGTATTTTGGAACGGGAACACCCCGAAGTAATGAATCCTGAGTCGCCAATAAACAATTATGACCGGTTATACGGGGAAGCATTATGCATGAGGGCATGGACCTATTTTTATGCAGTCCGGATTTATGGGAAAGTTCCTTATATTGAGGAGTCTTTGGTGACCATGGAAGAAATACAGGAGTTTGTCAATTCATCGGGTACCTATACCGATAGCGTATACATTGAATATGCCATTAATGGTTATTATAATGATACCCTATATAATAAACCGATCACCTTTGATAAACGATTGTACGATATGGATATGGTGATTGATGTGTTTACCAACCAGTTGGAGAACGATGTGAAGGCAGTCGGTGTCAATCATTATATCAATAACAACAATACCGACTGGGAGATTGTGATCTGGAACACCTGGGCCTGGCATGCGTTGTTGGGACAGATGTATCTTTATCAGGGGGATCTGGCGAAAGCGGCTTTCCATTATGAAAAAATTATTTATGGCAGTACCGAAGAGAACCGGTACCAATGCACGCAGGCTACCGGCGGATCAAACTGGGCATCCAATTTCAGCACCATCAATAACATGGAGCATATTCTGGTTATTTGGTTTAACAAAGAGAACTTCCAGAAAAATGACCTGCAAAAGCTGTTTTCTCCCTTTGATCCGCATCAATATATGCTGAAGCCGACGAAGAGTGCGGTGATGATGTGGGAAACCGAATGGTCGAATTATTCCATTGATGAAAGCCATGGCCCCGATAAAGCAAAAATCCGTAACAGGGGGATTCCCAATGATGACCGGGGAGCCGCAGTTTCCTATTCCTATACCAAAGGAAGGGCTGATATGGAAAGTGCCCTGAAACACGGTGAGGTGACCCAGATGCTGCAGTATAAAGCGGAAGGCGATCTCCGGACTGTAAATACCCTCATGGAAGGTTACGATACCGTGGTCTGGAAATACTCCATCAACAAACAACGGTGGGATGAAGATGCCAATTTCTATGTTTACCGGGCAGGAGGAATTCATCTGAACCTGGCTGAAGTATATACCTACTGGGCCTATGACCAGGGTGGATTTGTTACCTCCAATACGAACAATGCCCTGAATATTTTGAATACTGGAAGAAATTATTCCGAACTGAACTCAAGACCGCAGCGGGGTGTCAGAGGAAGGGTTGGCGCTCAAGCCATTGACCTCTATAATATTATTTATATACATGACCCGACAACCAATGAAGTGATAGGTTATTACGATTATACCGGAAAACTGGCCGCCAAGCAGCGGTACCTGGATGCAAAAATACTGGAAGAAAGAGGCCGTGAGCAGGCTTTCGAAGGAGAACGGTTTTATGACCTGATGCGGATCGCCAAAAGAAGAAACGATCCTTCCTTCCTGGCTGAAAAGGTCGCACAAAAATATCCTCCCGGAAAACGGGAACAGATATACAACTACCTGCTCGATGAAAATAACTGGTATATTAACTTTTTTAATTAAATATTACAAAGATTTTCGGATTTTCAGACAATCAGATTTTCAGATATTCAGATGAATAGAACCAGGAACCAGGAAAAGTGATAAGGTGGAAGTGTGAAAAGGTGAAAAGATTCTTAGATATTCGGATTTTCAGATATTCAGATGAATAGAGCCAGGAACCAAGAGCCAGGAACCAGGATCATTGATTCCGATGTAGTCGGAAACATTCCGCATAAGAAAAAATACACCTGCCCGCAGATTAACATTCTAAAAGCTCAAATTCTTATTCTTAAAATGGCCTAAAAGGTTTTTCGGTGAACGGGTCAGCCTTTTGTCCGTGCGAAGGGACTGGAAAGCGATTCGGATTTAGAATCGCGTGAAGGGACAAAAAGATGGGCTCCCATCCGAAAAAGATATTCAGCCTTGATTTTTCTTTGTTTCTGGATTTATATCGTAGTTTTCCGCTCGCTGTGTTTGCATTATGAGGGTTATCCACTCGCTTCGCTCGTGTTGTTGTAGTTCTCATGGTTGTTATATTGCTAGGCGTAGTTGCTATGTGAAATCCTGTGAAAGAAAATCAATGATTTTATTCAGGGCTTCCTTTTATAAAAAGGCGGGCATCGCTTTTCCTGTCTGATAAAAAACGCAGTATGTAGAATCCCTCCGGAAAAGAGCGGATATTGATTTGAAGGAGATATTCCTGAATTATACATTTATTATAAAACTCCTTTCCCAAGCCATCAGTGATGGAGAGAATTCCCGGAATTCCCTCAGGATCCAATTGAATGTTCAGCACATTTCCGGCAGGATTGGGCCATGCTTCCAGCGCTGGTTCCCTGTCTTCATTCCTGGAATGAAGGGCTGTAGCCACCATCTGAATATCCAGGGTGGTATCCTGAAGCAACAGAAACATGCCTTCAATGGGTTCATAGCCTGTCTTATCAATGCGATACGCATAAACTGAATCAACCGGCAGATGGTAAAAAGTCGAAATTCCCAATGCGCTGGTCATTGCTGTATCGTTTTCCAGCACAACCCGTGCATTGTTTACGGGTGTGGATCCTTTTCTAAGCCGGAACCGTACGCTTGCTGCACTCTGACGCAAATACAGGGTGAGAACCGTATCGGATAAGACCGTTAGCTCTCCGGATTCTGAATGGTAGGAATCATGATGTATATCGTAATGGCCGGAGCCCTCATGCACGATAAATTCAGCCACTCCAAGTGGGCTGGTGGTCCTGGTTATACTATCCAGGGTGATATGGGCATACCATATGGGTTGTCCGGAATGAATATCCAACAGTTCAAAGACAACCTGGTATTCTTTCTTTTGCATGTAGAATGTCAGGGTTGTATCGCTGAAGAGAGAGACTTGTCTCTTTGTGAGGGGTACATATCCTTCTTTCTCACAGGAAAGGATCATCATATCGGGCATATTGCTGACGGACACTTCACCGGAAGCATCGGTGTTCTTTTCTTCCTGAAATATGTAGATGGAACACCCTTCGAGAGGACTACCCGTCTTTTGATCGTGGATAATGATTTTCACTGTAAAACCTTTTTTCAGGGAGTCTCGTTTTATTCTTTCATCGAGCTGGTCGAGGTAGAGTGACCAGGGTCTGAGGTTTTCTCCGTTTCCGACGCCTTCATAAAAATCGGCTGGAGCGGTGTTGAAGGAGTATCCATTGGTTGTTCCCTGTACTGGTTCGGTGACAATTTGGTAAGCGTTACCGGAGGTTCCGATGACATATCCCCACCCGAATTGTTTTGATTCCACAATATAATCGTGGCTGGGATGGTATGTTTCGCCGATGGTATTGTAAAATACCGATTGGGTGGAAGCATATCCATGAATTGCACTACCCCCCCAGGGCCGGAAGGTTGATTCGAGGTAATCACCGTTCACCGTGAAAACATCGAAAAGATTCGACATGCTGAGGTACATATGGAAATCGCTTGCATATTTTGAATTTTCACCCCGGCAATGGTGAATTACGTTTCCATTGCTGTAGGGATATTTAAAGTCGTAGTTGTGCCGGCTGTGATTGGCCTGGCTGTTTATGATCAGACAATCGTTGGAACTCAGGGTGTACATATAGCCGTTGCCTCCGCCTCCTTCATATTGTGGTTTCTGAAAATAACAGGAATCCACGGTACTATTCCGGCACTGGTTCAGCAAAATGCCGTTGGATAAAAGATGGTAATCATCCGGATTTTCTTCCGGATGGTACGATTGTACTTTTTTGATCCAGCAGTTCATGCTGTTTGTTACGCGGATTGCATGGGAAGCATGAGCATAGTATGCCCCGGTTCCCTGGTCGGTATAGGATTCCTCCTCCCATCCTGCTTTTGGACTTTGTTTGTTCCCGATGCTCAGGGTTTCGATACCTGACTCCTGCAAATGAGGACCGGCATGGTATACTCTGGCATGATCCCGCGTTTTGAGAAAGTAACGGGTAGGCGAGTCAATAAACAAAAGATTGTTGTCTGCACATATGGAATCTATTGTGCGAAGGAAAGCCACTCCTTTGATTGCTGATTCGGTCCAGTAGCCCTCCATGTCATGTTCTTTAATAAATGCATCCGTGGCATCCGACCGTACGATAACCAGATCTCCTTTGTTGAATCCCTGTATCGATTCAACGGGTATGACCCGGGTAGGGTAGAGCAGGTCGGTAGTGATCTCTGAAGAGCTGCCTTGCTCTGTGAACCACCATGAAGGATCTCCCTGCATCCGGATCACATCTTTCTGATGCATTTCCTCTTCGTCATTGAACAGAAAGGTTGAATCACTTCCTGCTCCCCTTAAAATCAAATGGTTATGAGCAATCCGGAGGGAATAATCCGCTCCTTCCTCCGGACGAATGCGGTATGTACCAGCCGGCAGATAGACTACCCCTCCACCCGCTGTACCAACATCGTCCAGAGCCTGCTGAATAATGGAAGTTACGTTTTGTATTCCGGTATGATCTGCATAATAGGGAGCCTGTGTAACATTCGTTATTTTAGATCCAATGTCCGGGATATCCTTTTCGCCCTGGTGATACCCTGCATAGGAAAAATCATGCAGGAATCTTCCCTGTTCATCCCTGTATCCGGGGGTCCAGTTTTCAGGATACAAGGCACTGCGCCAGGTCTTTTCGGTTATAAAATTTTCCGATTCAAGGGTCAGGACGATCGGATGATCATATACTTCCTGAATATGACTGTTTGTATTTTGTTCGGTGACCAGATCATTCCAAGCCATGAAGTAGGCCCAGGGAGCGTCTTGTTCCAGGCAATCCCCGGGATGGGGGATGGGTCCGTTCTCTGTCATGGCAATAATCTTTTCGCCGTTTGTAAGGGTATACAGCCGGTCGAATGCTGGTTTTTGCGGGGTGTAATCGTAGCTTCCCGGGTATGAATCGTGACCGATGATATCGACCTTATCGTTTCCGGGATACCAATCCTCTTCGGGAGTGGACCAGACCCAGATCAGGTTGTGCAACCGATGGGTGTTCTTCAGTCTGTCAAAGAGGATGTCGTAAAGTTTCAGGCATGCTTCGGGTCCTCGGGCTCCCCACCAGAACCAACCGCCTCCGGCTTCATGCAAGGGCCTCCAGAGAACCGGAATTCCGGCATCCTGGAATTTCTTCAGTTCGGCAGCAATGTCGTCAATGTCCCGGATGATTAAGTCGTATTCGGTTGTTCCTTCCGTAACGGCTTGGGTGACATCAAAGGTGGTCTGATTCGTATAAAATGTATTGGTACTTACTTCCCCCCCGGCGGGCGAATGCCAATGCCACTGGTACGAAATGATTCCTTTTCTTTCAGTTTGGGTGTACCATGCAATAAGACGGTCAACCGATCCATCGTCATGTTTTCCAAAGGTGTGACCTCCGTTGGCCCATAAATAGGGATACCCTTCGGTGAAATGCTGAAAATCTCCCACGCGTAACATGGGCGATTTCCCGGTGAGATGCCGGACCTCATCGTAATAGCTGTCGGTCTGCCCGGAGATGATCCGTTCCCCGAATTGCAGCCGTAAAAATGCATACAGGTCTTTCGTTTCCCGGGTAGCTTCGGGATCAACCAGGACCGGGGAAGGATGGTATGGGTTTCTTTCTGATTGGGCTTTTGCATCGGGTAGTACGAAAGCCACAAGGAACAAGAGGATTCCTGTTGTGACAATTGTTTTCATACTATTAAAATTATTAATTTTTAAAGGTATAGTATGTAACTCGCATTTATTTTAATAATGATCCTGGGTGTGAATATTTTACATGCTCGTTT
>CAYPAW010000080.1:0-29622 GCA_964408795.1 uncultured Mariniphaga sp. | reverse complement strand
TAACCCGAATAATTCATGAATTATTCCTGTCTCCGACAGCGACTAAGATTCAGTAAAACTTTCTTCCAACGTTTAACTTCATTTAAGTCGGGGTTAACCTGAGCTTTATTCATATTTTTTAAAATTTATGAATAGCTCAGGTTAACATCTATTAAAAAGGTTAACGGGATATTTATTTCATGGCCGCAATCCGTTCCTCGAGAACCCGGATTTTGGCTTCCGCATCGGCTTTTTTTGTTTTTTCTTTCCGAACCACGGCTTCGGGGGCATTGTTTACAAACCGTTCGTTGCTGAGTTTTTTCATCACCGAAGCCAGGAATCCTTTGGTATAGGTCAATTCTTCCTCCATTTTCTGAATCTCCTCAGAAGCATCGACATGACCTTCGAGCGGGACATAATAACCGGTTGATTTAACCCTGAAAGAGGCAGCTCCTTTCACTTCCTGCCGAACGGTTCCGATTCCTGAAAGATTACCTAACTTCATCAACACAGCGTTCCATTCCGGCTCATATCCTTTATCGCCTGCCTGGATTTTCAACTCCAGGGTTTCTTTGTTCGGAATATTCTTTTCTTTTCTCACTTTTCTGATTCCGGACACTGCTTCCCTGAGATTTCCGAACTGCTCCAGCACTCCGGCATCAAAATTTTCTGCTTCCGGCATTTGGCGAATCATTATGCTTTCTCCGTTTTTTCTTTCGCTGAGAAGTTGCCAGATCTCTTCGGTAATAAACGGCATAAAGGGATGCATTAGTCTGAGAAGTTGATCAAACAGATCGATCACTTCGGCATAGGTTTTGGCATCCACAGGTTTCCGGTAGGGGGGTTTAACGATTTCGAGGAGCCATCCCGAGAATTCATCTCTAACGGTGGTATACACGGTCATCAACGCTTCCGAGATCCGGAATTGATCAAACTGTACATTGAGGATCCCGGTTACCTGCATCAGTTTATTCCTGAACCAGTGAAGAGCTAACCGTGCATGTTCCGGTTGTTCCATGGATGCAGAAACTTCCCAGTTTTTCACCAGCCTGAAGGCATTCCATATTTTTGTTGCGAAGCCGGCGCCCTGTTTGGGCAGGCTTTCATCGAAAAGCAGGTCGCCTCCGGCCGGAGAACAAAGCAGCATTCCCACTCTCACTCCATCGGCACCGTATTGCTCTATCAAACCAAGGGGATCGGGTGAATTCCCTCGTTGTTTTGACATCTTCCGGCCCTGGGAATCGCGGACCATACCTGTGAAGTACACATTTTTGTAGGGATACATTTGGCGGTACGCATATCCGGCGATGATCATCCGGGCCACCCAGAAAAAGATAATATCCGGGGCCGTAACCAGATCGCTTGTAGGATAATAATAGGATATTTCCTGATTGTCGGGAAAGCGTATTCCGTCGAATACTGAGATGGGCCACAGCCAGCTTGAAAACCAGGTATCCAGGACGTCTTCTTCCTGGTGCAAAGAAAAGTTTCCTCCGAATCCTCCCAGGGAGGGGTGTTTGGCAACGACAAGTTCCCGGGCCTTTTCTTCATTCTCGGCAACCACATAGCCCCAATCTCCCCCCTCAGGGGGATTACAGGGGGCTTTTATATACCACACCGGAATACGGTGGCCCCACCACAACTGGCGGCTTATGCACCAGTCCTTGATGTTTTCCATCCAGTGGCGGTAAATATTCTTAAATTTCGGAGGATGAAAATGTATCGTCCCGTTTAGGACATGTTCAAGAGCCGGCTTCACCAGTTGATCCATTTTCAGAAACCACTGGGCCGAAAGTTTGGGCTCGATGATTTCATCCGTCCGTTCCGAAAAGCCTATTTTATTGGTATAATCTTCTATTTTAAGCAGGTTCCCGGCTTTTTCCAGTTCCGGGATGATTTTCTCACGGGCGGTAAACCGGTCCTCTCCGACCAGGATCTGAGCCGCTTCATTGAGGGTTCCATCGTCATTGAAAATATCAATGGTTTCAAGATTGTGTCTCATCCCGATTGCATAGTCGTTCTCGTCGTGTGCCGGGGTAATCTTGAGGCAGCCTGTTCCGAATTCCTTGTCTACATAATCGTCTTCAATAATGGGAACCGGGCGATTTATCAGGGGGACCAGTACCTTTTTACCCACCAGGTGTTTGAATCGTTCATCGACCGGGTTCACACACACAGCGGTATCGCCCAGGATGGTTTCCGGGCGGGTGGTGGCAACGGTAATAAAAGCCCTCTCAACTCCCCCTTTGGGGGGATTAAGGGGGGCTTCTATCTTATATTTTATATAATACAGTTTTGATTGAACTTCTTTATAAATCACCTCCTCATCCGAAAGGGCGGTTTTGGCCTTCGGGTCCCAGTTGACCATGCGAACTCCCCGATAGATCAGTCCCTTATTGTACAAGTCTGTAAAAACCCGGATCACCGATTCACTGCGGGCTTCATCCATGGTAAAAGCAGTACGTTCCCAGTCGCACGAAGCACCCAGTTTTTTTAACTGCTCCAGGATAATTCCTCCGTGTTTACGGGTCCACTCCCATGCATGCTCCATGAATTCCTCCCGCGAAAGATCGGCTTTGTGGATCCCTTCCTCCTTCAGTTTGTTCACCACCTTGGCCTCTGTAGCTATGGAAGCATGGTCGGTACCGGGTACCCAGCAGGCATTCAATCCAAGCATTCGCGCCCTTCTGACCAGAATATCCTGAATCGTATTGTTCAGCATGTGCCCCATGTGAAGCACTCCCGTGACATTGGGCGGGGGAATCACAACCGTATAGGGTTTGCGGTCATCCGGTTCCGAATGAAAAAAACCGTTGTCTACCCAATACTGGTACCATCGGTCTTCAACTTTGGCGGGTTCATATTTACTAGGAATATGCATAGAATTGTTTTGTTATGTTGGAAGAGGCAAATGTACAAAAAAAGAGGCTGCCTGAAAAGTCATTGGATGCATTCACCGCAAAGTTCATGAGGAATGCACAAAGTCCGCAGGGAATATTCATTCAACAGAAAATTGCTTTGCTTTCTTTGCAATGCCTTTGTGTCCTTTGCGGTACTATTCCCTTTTCAAAAAGCCTCTTAGAAGAACAACCCCAATCCCATATTCGTGTCGTAATCAGGTCCAAAACGAAAACTCCCTTTTTACACCCCAACACCTGAATAATATAAAAATATGTACCCGGGGACTTGCTTCCTTTGTTTTTTTCCGGAATAAAAATCCCAAATCGAAACAAAAAAGAAAGGTGGACAGTAATCCAGCAACCACCCTTTTTAGGATCAACCTGCCATCCATTTTAGCATTAAAACAGAGTAAACTTATCGCAAAAAAAGCTGCTAAGAATAGTACAAAAAAGATGAAATTCTATAAAACATAACGTATTAAAATACGTGATTAATGATTTGCATTACAGCATCAGTAGCCGAAATTTCTATCGCACCTTCGTTAAAAAATTTACAAAGTGGCTCTACCCGAGGATCATTCCGATGATGGTAGTAGACATCAGGGAAGCGAGTGTTCCGGCTATTAGGGCAGGGAGTCCCAATTTTGAGAGGAGTACTCTTTTGCCGGGAGCCAACGCTCCGATGCCACCGATTTGAATACCAATGGAAGCAAAATTGGCGAATCCACACAACAGGTAAGTTCCCATAATAATGGATTTTGTTTCAACAAAAGCGCCGGCTGCTTTCAGTTCGGTCAGGCTTATGTATCCGACAAATTCGGTCAGGATCAGTTTTTCACCCAGCAGGCGGCCTACCAGAGCGATATCTTCCGGAGTCACTCCGATGAGCCACATCAAAGGGGAAATGGTGTAGCCCAGGATAAACTCAAGCGATAAGCCGTCAAATCTTCCGTTGGTTATTGTTTCGATTACTCCGTTTAAAGCAGTCCAGTCGCCAATCTTTCCGATAAGATAATTAAACATGGCGATAAATGCCAGGAAGGCCAGCAACATTCCGGCTACATTCACGGCCAGTTTTATTCCCTGGCTGGTTCCATTGGTAATAGCGTCCAGGACATTGCTTCCAATGTTTTCGCGTGATATTTTAATTTCTTTGTTTATGGCTTCGGTAGGAGGAACCAGCATTTTGGAGAATACGATAGCTGCCGGAGCGGCCATTACGGAAGCGGCCAGCAGATGCTTGGCAAATTCAAGCCTGAGCTGGGGATCGTTGCCTCCCAGCATCTCAATGTATATGGCAAGAACCCCCCCTGCCATGGTTGCCATGCCTCCGGTCATGACCAACATAATTTCCGAAGGACTCATTTTGGGAAGGTAGGCTTTGATCATCAGAGGGGCTTCGGTCTGACCAATAAAAATGTTGCCTGCCACCGACAAAGCTTCCGCACCGGAAATGCGTAATAACCGCGTGAAAACCCAGGCCAGGGCCCACACAACTTTCTGAATAATTCCCCAGTAAAAAAGCAGACTGGTTAAGGCTGAAAAAAAGATGATGGTCGGCAGGGCCTGAAAAAGAAAAATAGTCCCGTATTTGCTGGTATCCATCAAATCTCCCAGGAGAAATTCGCTTCCTGCTTTGGTAAACTCCAGAACCAGCACAAAAGCCTTTCCCATGTAATCAAAAATGAGCCGTATAAAGGGGACATAAATAATTCCAACGGCCAGCATAACCTGAAAAGTCAATCCTACAATAACCGTACGCCAGGGTATGTTCTTCCGATCTTTGCTCAACAGGAATCCGACCACCAGCAAAACGCCCATGCCCAGCAAACCCCGGAGCAAATTCATGAAAGTAAACGGAGTTTCACGTTCTTTCGACAAAAGAACCTCGGCATAGCCTTCTGATTCCTGCCCGGAAGAATCCACGGTGATTTGTTCCGAAGATCTGTTTTGAACAGGATCCTGCTGCGCCGAAAGAGGCAGGGATAAAATAAGAACCTGGAGGATGACTAAAAAAAGCAACTTTTTCTTCATAAAACAATATATACCACAATAATGCCCTGCCTATTTTTTTCTTCTTGATATTTCATCGCGAATTACCGAAGCTTTTTCGTAATTTTCGTTCCGTACGGCTTCATCCAGCATCTCTTTGAGTTCTGCCAATGTGTATTTTTCGTATGCTTTATCCGAAGCGACAGGTCCCGGAGATTCATCAGACCGGCTCTTTACCGGGGAATCCTCATCTTCTGATTCCAATACAATTCCGGCTTTACGAAGAATCTCTTCCGTGGTATAAATCGGACACCGGAAACGCAAAGCCAATGCAACCGCATCGGAAGTACGCGAATCGATCCGAACCTCCTTCCCGTTCATCTCACACAATAATTCGGAAAAAAATATTCCCTCTTCCAGTTTGTGAATGGTTACTTCGAGTAGAACAATATCAAATGCCTGTGCGATATTCCTGACCAAATCGTGGGTCAAAGGACGGGGAGGTTTAAGTCCTTCGAGCTGAATCGCTATGGCCTGCGCTTCCACCGGCCCAATGATAATCGGTATTCTCCTTTCCCCGTTCTCCTCTGTAAGAACCAGGGCATAAGCCCCCGATTGTGTCTGGCTTACCGAAAGTCCTAAAATATTCAATTTTATTTTTTTCCCCATGGTCGATCCCATCTTCCTTTTTGGTGGAAACAAATATAACAATCATTTTCTTTTTTATGGAAATAAAAGGGAATTTACAAAACCTGAAACGAGTTGTTTCGGGCATTTGAACAATGAACCCATCCCTCTTCATTCATCCCTCTTAAAAGTCCGGTTGTTATACACAAATACGGAAAAACATCCGGATAATTCTCCAGACACCCATGGATTATTTGACCCAATTAGGATCTGAATAAAAGGAAAATTCCTACATTTGGAGGAATCATTACGAATCATTGAACTATGGAAACAAAAACATTAGCTGGTTTATTTAACCATTCTTTCCAGAACAACTGGGAAGGAGAAGCGTTTTCAGACTGGGAAGGAAGTAGCCTTCTTTACAAGGATGTAGCAGGAATTATCAAATCGCTTCATTTGTTTTATCAATTGTGTGGAATACAGAAAGGAGATAAAATCGCCGTTCTGGGTAGGAATGCAGCGCACTGGGCCGCTGTTTTTTTATCCGCTCTTTCGGAAAACCTGGTGATTGTACCGATTCTGCCTGATTTCAGTCTTGAAAACACCAACCATATTGTCACCCATTCCGAATCAAAAATCCTGATTGGCTCCCGGAGCCTTCTCGACAAGGTTGATTTTGACCATGCCCCGGAATTAAAATGCCTTCTGGTTCTGGAAGATTTTTCTCTATTCAAGACCCGGAATAAGGAGATTGAGCACAAACTGGAAGATGCTTTCAAGCACTACCGGGATAATCCGTTAACAAAAGAGGGATTTTCTTTTAAGGAAAGGGATGGTGAAGATTGCTGCATTATATCCTATACTTCGGGTACTGCCGGATTCACCAAAGGCGTGATGATTCCGGAGCGCAGCCTCACGTCGAACATTCTCTATGCACAGGACCATATGCCCCTGAAGCCGGGTGACAGTATTGTCTCCTTTCTCCCGATGGCCCATGTTTATGGATTGTTGTTCGAGTTTTTGTTTCCGGTCACCCTGGGATGTCATATCACCTTCCTAAATAAAATACCCTCTCCGGCCATCTTAATCAAAGTTTTCGGAGAAGTCAGGCCACACCTTATTCTTTCTGTGCCACTGATCATTGAAAAAATCTACAAAAAACAGATTCTGCCGGTCATTGAAAAACCGTTGATGCGCATTTTACTAAGTACACCGGGTCTGAAGAACCTCATCCTGAAAAAAATCAAGGCCAAATTGATGGGCACCTTCGGAGGCAGATTTTTCGAAATTGTCATAGGCGGTGCGCCGCTTAGTGCGGATGTGGAAAAATTCTTCAAACAGATTAAATTCCCGATCACGGTTGGATATGGCATGACGGAATGCGGTCCGCTTATCAGTTACGAAGCCTGGAACAAAACCATGCCTGCCTCAGCAGGACGACTGGTCGACCGCATGGAACTCCGCATCGCCTCGGAAGATCCTTACGCCGTAGTGGGTGAAATTCAGGTGAAGGGCAAAAATGTGATGCTTGGGTATTTCAAAAACGAAAAAGCTACAAAAGAAGTATTTACAAAAGATGGCTGGCTCAAAACAGGAGACCTGGGAATAACCGATGCCAACAACTTCGTATACATTAAAGGACGGGAAAAAAATATGTTGCTGGGACCTTCGGGACAAAATATTTATCCCGAAGAGATCGAAGCCAAATTAACCAACCTGCATTATGTGGCTGAATGTGTCGTTACCGAAAGAGAAGGGAAGATGATTGCCCTGGTATATCCGGATTATGAAACCTTAAAAGCTGATGGACGGGAAGAACAGGATCTGCCTTCCCTCATGGAAGAGAATAAAAAGAAACTGAATGCCCAGCTGCCAAAATATGAACAAATTTCAAGAATTGACCTGGTTAAGGAAGAATTTGAAAAAACACCTAAAAAGAATATCCGCCGGTATAAATACGTATAAGATTACTTCACGCTTCACTTACGGATTATAGATACGCAGCATCTCGTTTGTCTGGGAAGTAAAATATTGCCGCAAACCCTGCGTAGCAGGACCCTGGGAAGGAAATCCACCGCCTAAAAGGATATACTCGGATCCACAACACGGACAGGTAGCGATCACCCCTTCATTTTCCAGAATGCAGGACTTATTTGCCTCGAAAGTACAGGTAGCATCCCAGGCATATAACGAACCAGGCATCTCGCAATACACAATAACTCCCCCATACCCAATGTTCGGGATAAACACAGAATTGCCCGCCACATTAACCTCAGGAAACAGGGTGAGGTCCAGGGTGTAGGAAAAGGAAACCGAGGGAATCACCGATTCTTCGATTTTTTCACACCCCCCATTAAGAAAAAACAGTATCACAAAAACTGCAAAATAGTGGACCGTTTTTCCTGCAAATTGCCTCATTTTTTCTACCTTTATGAATTCGTACTTTTGAGGGTAAAAGTAAACATTTTATTGATTCAGAACAGCATACTATGGATGATCTTGTTGTAATTCTATTAACCCTGCTGATCCTTGGAATTGGAGCCATTAACCAATTCAGGAAAAAACAAAAAGAACCGGTCCATGAAAAAGATACCGGAAGCATACCGGAGCAAAAAAACTTCTGGGAAGAATTCATGGATATGAAAAGAGAAGATTTGATTCCCCACCCGGTTCCCCAGCATCCTTCCAAAGAAACCAGGAAAACAGAAGACTCCCCGAAAGAAGCTGCAAAAACCAACCTGACGCAGGAAGGCATTCGTATGATTCAAGACGAGAGCCTGAAAGAGATAAAACTTGAACCAGAAAGAAAAAAAGCAAATTTGCCGGAAGGATTTACCCTGCGGAAAGCGGTTATTTTCTCGGAAATACTGAAACCTAAATATTTTTAACCTTCCTTATAAAAAATTTTCTCACAGATAGTTGGCAATATCTGAATAAATTGTATACATTTGCAGATATGGAAGGGTCCTGATATATATATCGGGATTCTTCCTGTTTTTATATCAGACATTAAACTTAAAAAGGAACAGAATGGTAAAGGGTATATATCTGACAAAGGAAGGCTTAAAAAAGCTCAAAGAGGAGCTTGATTACCTGCTGAACGTTGAACGCCCGGCTATATCAAAACAAATTGGAGAGGCGATAGAAAAAGGAGATATTGCTGAAAATGCAGAATATGATGCTGCTAAAGATGCTCAGGGTCTGCTGGAGGCAAAAATTGCTGAAATACAGATAAAAATAGCCAATGCCCGGATTCTGGATAAATCAAAGATCAACACCGATAAAGTGCAGATCTTAAACAAAGTAACGATCAGGAATAAAAAAAACAACGCCACCATGCAATATACCATTGTTCCTGAAAGCGAAGCAAACCTGAAAGAGAATAAGATCTCGGTTAAAACACCGATTGCTGCCGGTTTGATTGGGAAAAAAGTGGGTGACACGGTTCAGATTACCGTCCCTTCGGGAGTAATCTCTTTCGAAATTATTGATATTTCCATTTAAGATATGGCTACGATTTTTACAAAAATTGTGAACGGGGAGATCCCCTCCTACAAAGTTGCAGAAGACAACAACTTTTGTGCATTTCTTGATATTGCACCGGTAACCAAAGGACATACCCTGGTAATTCCGAAAAAAGAGGTAGATTACCTTTTTGATCTGGATGATGAAACCTATTCCGGACTGCAGCTGTTTGCCAAAAAAGTGGCTGTTGGCATAAAAAAAGCACTGGGGTGTGAAAAAGTAGGGGTCCTGGTTCTGGGCCTTGAAGTGCGGCATGCACACATTCACCTGGTGCCCATGAATAGTGAATCGGATTTACTGAACTTCACACATACCGTAAAATTAGCACCGGAAGAATTTACCGCTATTCAACAAAAAATTGCAGCGGCTCTTGAATAAAGACCTTCCGTTTCAAGGCTGATTTTTTATGCTATTTTTATGAACACCCCCCCCGGGAAAAAATAAATTCCTTACTTTTATCAGACGGGAAATCAAGGAGGCAGGCGGGAATTCTAACCCCGGCCCCAACCCTCTGTAAGATGCATTCTACCTGGTATTTATGCCTTTTCAGGAACCTTAACAAAAAATACACATGATACCGTATACACATTTACATGTACATTCACAATACTCCATCCTGGATGGAGCAGCTTCCATAAAAGGATTGGTTACCAAAGCCAAAATGGATGGGATGCAAGCCTTGGCCCTGACGGACCATGGTAAGATGCTGGGGATTAAAGAATTTCATGAAGAATGCAGGCAACAAAACATAAAACCCATTCTGGGATGTGAAACTTACGTAGCTGCCAGATCCATCGATCAGAAAACCGATAAAACCGACCGTTCCGGGTATCACCTGATTCTACTGGCCAAGAACCTCAAAGGGTACAAAAACCTGATCAAACTGATCTCCATAGCCAACTGTGAAGGGTTCTACCAAAAACCACGAATTGACAAGAACCTACTGGAAAGATACAGCGAAGGATTGATTGTCTCCTCGGCCTGTCTGGGGGGAGAAATACCCAAAATGATCCTTGAAAACCGCTTCAGAGAAGCAGAAGACACCATTCATTGGTTTAAGCGCATCTTTCACGACGACTTTTATCTCGAGCTTATACGTCATCCATCAGAAATTGAGGACCTACGCATGGATGTTTACGAACGTCAAATCGTGGTAAATAAAAAATTGCTTGAATGGTCCCGTAAATACGCCATCAAAGTGATTGCTACCAACGACGTCCATTTTATCAACAAAGAAGATGCCGATGCCCATGACCTCCTGATCTGTCTTAATACCGGCAAGGACCTGGATGATCCGAAGCGAATGCGTTACACCAAACAGGAATGGCTTAAAACAACGCAGGAGATGAACAGCCTTTTTTCCGATATACCGGAAGCGCTCTCCAACACGGCTGAAATCGTCGATAAAGTGGAGAACTACGAACTGAACGGGCTGCCTATCATGCCCTTTTTCCCTATTCCCAAAGAATTCGGGACGGAGGATGAATTCAAGAAAAAATTTCCGGAAGATGAGCTGTTGCGTTCCTTTGGACCGAAAGCCTTCGAGAGGCATGGCGGATATGATCGGATCATACGGATAAAACTGGAATCGGCCTATTTAAATCATCTGGCTTTTAAAGGAGCTAAAGAGCGCTATGGAAACCCTTTACCTGAAGAGGTAATCACGCGGCTTAGGTTTGAACTGAATACCATTGAATCGATGGGGTATCCCGGGTACTTTCTTATCACCCAGGACTTTATCAACCAGGCCCGAAAAATGGGTGTTCTTGTAGGTCCGGGAAGAGGTTCTGCTGCAGGAGCCGCTGTATCATACTGCACAGGCATCACCAACATTGATCCGATCAAATACAATCTTCTTTTTGAAAGGTTTCTGAATCCGGACCGGATTTCCCTGCCCGATGTGGATATCGATTTTGATGATGACGGCAGGCAACAGGTACTCGAATGGGTTGCAAATAAATATGGACGGGATAAAGTAGCCCACATATGCACCTTTGGCACCATGGCCGCCAGGCTGGCCATCCGGGATGTAGCCCGGGTTTTGAAACTCCCCCTCCCGGAAGCTGACCGACTGGCAAAACTGGTTCCCGATGCTCCCAAAATGACCTTCGAAAAAGCCTTTAAAACCAGTCCGGAACTGAAAAAAGAGCTCAAATCGGAGAATCCGCTTATTGTCAACACACTAAAATATGCCAGAACCCTCGAAGGCTCCGTCAGGCAAACCGGAGTTCACGCTTGCGGAATCCTGATCAGCCGTGATCCCCTCACCGAACATATCCCCCTGATGGCAACCAAAGACGAGGAGTTGCCTTCTACCCAATATGACGGGCGGTTTGTAGAAAATATCGGATTACTGAAAATGGATTTCCTGGGGTTAAAAACCCTCTCCATCATCAAGGAAACCCTCGAGAACATCAAATTATCCAAAGGAATTATCCTTGACATTGAGGCCATACCCTGGAACGATGGGGCTACCTACGAACTGTTCAGCCAGGGGGAGACTACAGCCATCTTTCAGTTTGAATCGGATGGCATGAAAAAACACCTTCGGGACCTGAAACCAAACCGGTTTGAGGACCTGGTAGCCATGAACGCACTCTACCGCCCCGGACCGATGGATTATATTCCGGATTATATTGCCCGGAAACATGGAAGGCAAAAGGTGGAATACGACGTCCCGATGATGAAAAAATACCTCGATGAAACTTACGGAATAACGGTCTTTCAGGAACAGGTCATGTTGCTCTCCCGTCTGCTCGCCCACTTTACCAGAGGCGATTCCGACACCCTGCGCAAGGCCATGGGCAAAAAAATGTTTGATACCATGACCAAACTGAAAGTTAAATTCATCAAAGGATGCAAAGCCAATGAACAGTTTGTCGATGAATGCAAACAAAGGCAGAAAGATCCGGAAACAGTGATCGAAAAAATATGGAAAGACTGGGAAGCCTTTGCTTCCTACGCTTTTAACAAATCCCATTCGGTATGCTATGCACATATTGCCTATCAAACCGGTTACTTAAAAGCCCATTATCCGGCTGAATTTATGGCGGCGAACCTGAGCCGCAACCTGAACAACATTACCGATATCACCAAACTGATGAGTGAGTGCAATCGAATGAAACTCAAAGTACTGGGCCCGGATGTGAACGAAAGCCGGATCAAATTCACTGTGAACAGAGAGGGAAATATACGGTTTGGAATGGCTGCCGTCAAAGGAGTTGGTGAAGGAGCAGCCCGGGATATCATCAAAACCCGGGATAAAGAAGGAGAATTTACGGATGTATTCAACTTTGCAGAACGGGTAAATCTTCAGAGTGTGAATAAAAAAACCATCGAAGCCCTGGCGATGGCCGGTGCCTTCGATCGACTAAAAAACATCAAACGAAGCCAGTTCTTTGCAGGGGAAGATCCGAATGACCCAGTATCCTTCATTGAAAAACTGATCCGCTATGGCAACAAGGTACGCATTGAAAAACAATCCATGCAACAAAGTCTGTTTGGGGATTACGATACCCGGTCGGGAGTCCAGAAACCCGCCCTTCCGGAGGTGGAGGAATGGCCCAAGATTATCCTCCTCGAAAAGGAAAAAAACCTCATTGGAGTCTACCTGACAGCTCATCCCCTCGACGATTATCTCTTTGAGATTCACCACTTCTGTACCCCCGGTGTAACCATAAAAGAAATAAACAACCATATGGAACAGTTTAAAGACCGGGAATTAACCATCGCCGGCATGGTAACTCAAACCAAAGAAGCTGTTTCCAGAAACGGAAATCCCTATAGCATACTTACCCTTTCCGACTATACCGATTCCTACGCTTTCTATCTGTTTAAAAACAACTTCGTGGAATTCGGAAAATTTTGTAAAACCGGATTGTTTCTTCTCGTGAGGGGAAAAATCCAGAAAAGGTACAACCAGGAATCCCTGGAATTTAAAATTCAACAGATTGAACTACTTTCAGAAGTAAGAAAAAACCACGTGAAATCATTGACCATTCAAATCTCCCTTGATCAGATAAATCATTCCCTGATCGAAGAAATAGATAAACAGATGAAAAACAAAAAGGGCAAAACATTGTTAAAATTTCAGATTACAGACAAACAAAACAACAGAAAGATCTGCATGTTTTCACGGAACACCCGGATAAAAGCAGACAATAGCCTGATTGCCTTTCTTGAAAATTATCCCGGCATGGGATATCGGATTAATTAATGTAGTTTTATGCATTTTAAATACAAACAATAAAAAGGTTTCATTATGGTGGTAGAAATTACTGATTCAAACTTTGATGAGCTGGTCCTTCAAACCGACAAACCGGTTGTAATTGATTTTTGGGCTGTATGGTGCGGGCCGTGCCGTATGGTTGCTCCGATTATTGAGGAGATGTCGACGGAATACGATGGCAAAGCATTGATCGGGAAAGTAGATGTAGATTCCAATCCGGAGATAGCAACGAAATATGGCATACGGAATATCCCCACTGTTTTGTTCCTGAAGAGTGGCGAAATTGCTGACAAACAGGTAGGGGCAGCTCCCAAACAGAAGTTTGTGGATAAAATGAATGCCCTTTTGTAATGCCTGCTTTAAAAACCATCCTTGACATAGAACAGTTTTTTCAGTTCGATAACCTGGAACTGATTTCGCGTGAAGTGGTGGAAGGATTTATTACCGGACTCCACCGAAGTCCGTTCCATGGTTTCTCCGTTGAATTTGCAGAGCATCGCCTTTACAACCAGGGGGAGTCAACAAAACATATCGACTGGAAGCTTTATGCCCGCACGGACAAACTCTTTGTGAAACAGTATGAAGAGGAAACAAACCTGCGATGCCAGCTTATCATCGATACTTCCTCCTCGATGTTATTCCCCTACTCCAAAGGATCCAAACAACTTCGCAACAAGCTCGTTTTTTCCGTATACAGTGCCGCCGCATTGATTTATCTGTTACGCAAACAACGCGATGCGGTGGGATTGACTCTTTTCTCCGATGAAATAGAGGACCATCTTGATCCACGGCTTTCATCGGTCAATGCAGAACTGATGATCGGGAAACTTATCAACCTGATTCGTCCCGAAAATTACCGGCTCAGAAAAACTACCGATACAACAGAAACCCTGCACCTGATAGCAGAAAAAATCCACAAACGTTCTCTGGTGATCATTTTCAGCGATATGATCGAAACCAATACCTCCGATGCACTTTTTCAGGCCTTGCAACACCTTCGCTATAATAAACACGAAGTGATTCTTTTTCACGTTACCGACCATAAACAGGAAAGAGAATTCGGTTTTCCGAACCGCCCGTATCGTTTCATTGACCTTGAAACCGGCCACCAGGTTAAGTTCAACCCCCACGAAGTGAAATCTCCTTACATAGATGCCGTAGAGAACTATTTCAGTGAGCTGAAGATCAAGTGTGGACAATACCAGATCGACCTGGCTGAAGCCGATATAAACCAGGAGTTTAACCAGGTTCTGTATGCCTACCTCCTGAAACGGAAACGTTTATTTTAGGGGTTCAGGCTTTTGATTTCCCTGTTTCAGGGCAGCCGTCTCCGGGTTGTTTCCAAGGATTTAACCCGAATAATTCATGAATTTTTTCGCCCGGAAGATCATCATCCTTTCGCAAAACTTTTCAATGGTTGATAAATACAGACGAAAACCGGGTACAAGAATGCATTCGGTTCGGTGGAACAACGGAGTTTTCAACCTAAGATTGTTAACTACTGAACACGCTGTAATGCCCATAAAAACTTTGTTTTGGCTATATTTGAGGCAAAATTAAGAGACAATGACTCCGAGATACGATGAAAAGACAATCATAACGCTCGATTGGCAGGAACACATCCGAAAAAGGCCCGGTATGTATATCGGGAAACTGGGAGATGGTTCCTCGAACGACGATGGAATTTATGTCTTGCTGAAAGAAGTGATGGATAATTCAGTCGATGAATTTTTAATGGGAAATGGCAAACGGATTAAAGTAACCATCGATCAACAGCAGGTACAGGTGCGTGACTACGGAAGGGGCATTCCTCTGGGAAAACTGGTGGATGTAGCCAGTAAAATGAATACCGGGGCTAAATACGATTCCAAGGTATTTAAGAAATCCGTAGGGCTGAACGGAGTAGGCATTAAAGCCGTCAATGCCCTTTCTTCCGAGTTCACCATTAAATCCATCCGCGAAGGAGTAGCCAAGGAAGTAACCTTCAACAGCGGAATCAAAAAAAAGGAACGCGATCTGAACGAACCGGAAGAAGAAAACGGAACCCTTGTGATCTTTAAACCCGACGAACTGATCTTCAAAGAGTACCATTATATCAGCGACTATGTCGAGAATATGATGAAGAACTACACCTTTCTGAACTCAGGGTTAACCATCGAATTCAACGGGGAAAAATTCCATTCCAGGAATGGATTGCGGGATCTTCTGGAAGAAAACCTGAATCAGGATCCGATCTATCCGATCATACACCTCAGGGGAGAGGACATTGAGATAGCCCTCACCCATGGAAACCAATACGGTGAAGACTATTATTCGTTTGTAAACGGGCAACATACCACCCAGGGAGGAACTCATCTTCAGGCTTTCCGGGAGGTACTGGTAAAAACCATACGCGATTTTTACAAAAAAGATTTTGAACCCTCCGACATCAGGGCATCCATCGTGGCCGCCCTAAGCATAAAAGTGGAAGAACCGGTGTTTGAATCACAGACCAAGACAAAACTGGGCTCCAGAGATATTGGCCCCAACGGACCCTCAGTGCGCCAGCATGTAGGCAACTTTCTGCAGAAGGAACTGGATAATTACCTGCATAAAAATCCAGAAACAGCAGAAAGTATGCTGCGCCGGATTGTGGAATCTGAAAGAGAAAGAAAAGCCATCTCAGGCGTTAAAAAACTGGCAAAACAAAGGGCAAAAAAAGCATCCCTGCACAACCGGAAACTCCGGGATTGCCGGATCCATTATAACAGCAACGAGGAAAAAAAGGAGGAAACCTCCATTTTTATCACCGAAGGCGATTCAGCAAGCGGTTCCATTACAAAGTCAAGAGACGTAAATACCCAGGCCGTTTTCAGCCTGAAAGGAAAACCCCTGAATACTTATGGCCTTTCAAAAAAAGTCGTCTATGAAAACGAAGAATTCAATCTGCTTCAGGCGGCTTTGAATATTGAGGAGAGCATCGAAGACCTCCGGTACAACAAAATCATTATCGCTACCGATGCCGATGTAGATGGAATGCATATCCGCTTGTTACTGATCACTTTTTTCCTGCAATTTTTCCCGGAACTGATTAAAAAAGGCCATGTATTTATTTTGCAGACTCCCCTTTTCAGAGTCAGAGATAAAAAGAAAACATGGTATTGTTATTCAGAAGAAGAAAAAGGAAAAGCCATCAAAAAATTGCAGGGGAAACCTGAAATAACCCGGTTTAAAGGATTGGGAGAAATATCCCCTGATGAATTCAAGCACTTCATCGGAAAAGAGATTCGGCTTGATCCGGTACAATTGAAAAAACATGAATCCGTGATCCAGATGCTGGATTTTTATATGGGCAAAAACACCCTTCAAAGGCAGGATTTTATTATTGATAATCTGTATGTTGAAAAGGATGAGGTTGCCTGATGGAGATTCCGGGATTCCGTGGATCATCGCTTTTATAAGCTGACTTTATCACAGGATTTTTTTTACAGAAGAATAAGAATGTCAGAAGAGATTAGCAACCAGGAAGAAAATAGAGAACAGATAACCTATTTGTCAGGAATGTACCGTGACTGGTTTCTGGATTATGCCTCGTATGTCATTCTTGAGAGGGCGGTACCTTACATTAACGACGGGTTGAAGCCGGTCCAGCGAAGGATACTGCATGCCATGAAGGAATTGGACGACGGCCGTTTTAACAAGGTAGCCAATATCATAGGGCATACGATGCAATATCATCCTCATGGCGATGCTTCCATTGGGGATGCCCTTGTTCAATTGGGGCAAAAAGATTTGTTAATCGAAACGCAGGGAAACTGGGGAAACATTCATACTGGAGACAGTGCAGCTGCTCCCCGGTATATCGAAGCCAGGCTGTCCAAATTTGCCCTCGAAGTCCTCTTCAATCCGAAAACTACCGAATGGAAAATCTCCTATGACGGACGAAAAAAGGAACCCCTGACCCTGCCGGTGAAATTTCCCCTGTTGCTGGCGCAAGGAGTCGATGGCATTGCTGTCGGGCTGGCATCCAAATTACTCCCCCATAATTTTAACGAATTGCTGGATGCTTCCATCGCCTACCTGAAAGAAAAACCGTTTAAACTTTATCCGGATTTTCCTACCGGAGGCTCTGCCGACTTCAGCAAATACAACGACGGACTCCGGGGAGGAATGGTTAAAATACGGGCCAAAATAGAAAAACGCGATAACAAAACATTGGTTATCAAAGAACTACCCTTTGGAAAAAATACTACAACCCTGATTGAATCCATTATCAAAGCCAATGATAAAGGAAAAATAAAAATCAAAAAAATTGACGACAACACCGCCGGGCAGGTAGAAATCATTGTTCACCTGGCTTCCGGGGTTTCATCCGATAAAACCATAGATGCCCTGTATGCGTTCACCGATTGCGAAACCACCCTATCGCCTAACTCCTGTGTTATCGAAAACGATAAACCTCAATTCCTTGGCGTTAGCGAAATCCTGAGAAAATCGGCCAATGCAACCCTGGAATTGCTCCGTAAGGAACTGGAAATAAAAAAGGCGGAACTGGAAGAATCCTGGCATGCAGCTATGCTGGAAAAAATATTCATCGAGGAACGAATTTACAAAGACAAACCTTTTGAACAGGCAGCCAACATGGATCAGGCGATCCTCCATGTGGACAAAAGACTGGACCCCTGGAAACCCAAATTAAAAAGCAAGGTTACCCGTGAGAATATCCTGAAACTGATGGAAATCCGCATGGCCCGGATTCTGAAATTCAATGCCGATAAAGCCGGTGAAAACCTGATTGCCATCGAAGATGAAATAGAAGAGGTCGTTCATAACCTGGAAAACATCATCCCTTACACCATCAAATGGTTCACTTACCTGAAAAATAAATACGGCAAAGGAAAAGAGCGCAAAACAGAAATCCGGAATTTTGAAAGTATTGTTGCCACCAAAGTGGTAGTCGCCAATGAAAAGCTTTATGTTGATCGCCAGGAAGGATTTATGGGTACCGGCTTGAAAAAAGCCGAATACGTATGCGACTGTTCCGATATTGATGATGTCATTGTGTTCCGGAGAGACGGATCCTATTTTGTTACCAAAATTTCAGAAAAAGCATTTATCGGAAAAAATCCCCTGTACCTGGCTGTATTTAAAAAGAACGATAAACGAACCATTTACAATGTCATCTACCGTGATGGCAAATCCGGGTATGCCTATATGAAACGTTTTTCGGTAACAGGGGTAACCCGTGATAAGGAATATGATCTTACACGGGGATCCAAAGGATCCAGGATTCTCTACTTTTCAGCCAATCCCAACGGCGAAGCAGAAGTGTTGAAAGTTGTTCTTAAGCCAAAAACCAGGCTTAAAAAACAGGCCTTTGAAACCGACATGGGTGATCTCGCGATCAAGGGACGTCAGGCTATGGGAAATATCCTGACCAAACATGAAGTATACAGAATATCGCTGAAAGAAAAAGGGGTTTCTACACTGGGAGGCCGTAAAATATGGTTCGATCCCGATGTACTCCGCCTGAACGCCGAAAGCAGAGGAAAATACCTGGGGGAATTTTCCGGGGAGGATAAAATCCTGGTTTTATACAAAAACGGCGAATTCCAGTTGTATAATTATGACCTGAGCAACCATTTCGACGGAAATATTCTGGTGATTGAAAAATACGACAACGGAAAAGTCTTATCGGCTGTTTATTACGATGCCAAATTACATTACTACTATGTTAAACGTTTTGAAATCGATGAACCGGAAGGAAAAAGAATCCGCTTTATAGGAGACAACAACGACAACAAGCTGGTCAGCATCACATGGGTCAGATACCCAAGATTTGAAATTGAGTTTGGCGGCAAAAATGCCGAACGGGAAAATGAAATCATCGAAGTAGCTGAATTCATAAGCGTTAAATCATGGAAGGCCAAAGGAAAAAGACTGTCCAATTACCAGGTTGAAAATGTAAAAGAACTGGAACCGGTTATAAAAGACGAACACGAATCTCCGGAAAATGAGGAAACAAAAGAAGATACAACCGATTTTGACGATATCCCCTTTGAGGTGAAACGCCCGGGAAAAGACGATTCCAGTCAAATGTCTCTTTTTTGAAAAAACAAGAAACAATCCATTCCGTAGGAGAACATTTCTTTTGCCGGTTAATATTTTACTTGCTACCTTTGAATGACACCATTGAACCGCATGTATGAGAATTTATTTAATCGGCTATATGGGAAGCGGTAAATCAACCCTGGGACGAAAGCTGGCAAAAAAACTGGGTTTGCAGTTTGTGGATATGGACCATTACATTGAACAAAGGAATTACAAAACCGTTCCTCAGATTTTCGAAGAAGAAGGCGAGGAAGTATTTCGAAAAAAAGAACGGCAGGCATTGGAAGAACTCGCGGAATTTACGGACCTGGTGATTGCTACCGGGGGAGGAGCACCCTGTTTTTTTGATAACATAGACCTCATGAACCGAACCGGGAAAACCATCTACCTGGACGTTCCTTCTAAGACATTGGCTTACAGACTTAAACAATCAAAAACCGAACGGCCCCTAATCACCGGAAAGAACGAAGCCGAACTAATCCGTTTTATTGATGAATCCCTCAACAAAAGAAACCCGTTTTATAGACAGGCTCAGTTCAAAATAAAAAATCCGGATACAAACCTGAATGACCTGGTGAAACTTTTACAGTAAAATAAATATCGGACACCTAAAACAATAAAAGTATGATCAAAAAAAATGTTCTTGTATGGTTAGCTGTCTGTTTTGCTTTCAGTGCCATAGCACAAAAAAACAGAGATGAAGGAAAAATGGAAGTGATTGAACAGGGAGCAGGGTACTACTACGAATCCATTTTGAAAGATATCAATGCCGTGAATGAATCCCTGGAAGAAAAAGAACCGTATAAACGGTTTGTCATGGACCAATCGGGGATGGATCTCCCGAATGATAAAACCCTCTATACATCTGAATGGTGCCAGCCTACGGAGTCGCAGGGAAATGGAGGAACCTGCTGGTGCTTTTCCACCAATTCGATGATCGAATCCGAGATTTTCAGGCAAACAGGGAATAAAGTTGAGCTTTCTGAAATGTTTACCGTGTACTGGGAATATGTTGAAAAGGCCAGGCAATTCATTGAAAAACGGGGAGATTCCCATTTCAGCGAGGGTTCAGAAGCGAATGCCGTAACCCGCCTTATGAAATGGTATGGAGCTGTCCCTAAAAGTGCCTATTCGGGATTGCTTCACGGCAGAAAATTCCACACGCATGCGGAAATGATGAAAGAAATGCAGGGATTTCTGACTTCCATGAAAGAATCCGAAGCATGGAATATGGATTACGGACTTGAGACCATCAAAGCCATCATGAACCATCACATGGGGGAACCTCCTACCACATTCACCGTGGAAGGAAAAACCTATACTCCGAAAACCTACCTTTCCCAATACCTCCAACTAAATCCGGATGACCTTGTGGAAATACTTTCCTATAAACAGGAACCTTACTGGCAAAAGGTCGAATACAAAGTCCCGGATAACTGGTGGCACAGCAAAGATTACTTCAACGTACCTCTCGATGTTTTTATGGGTGCCCTGAAAAGCGCTATAAAAAACGGGTATACCCTGAGCATCGGAGGAGATGTCTCTGAATCCGGATTCAGCCGCGAAACCAATTGCGCCATCATTCCTGATTATGACATTCCCGCAGATTTCATCAATGAAGACGCCCGGCAATTCCGGTTCTCGAACCAAACAACCACCGACGACCATGGAATGCACCTGATCGGAATCCTGGAGAATTATAAAAACTCCGGAGAAGACTGGTTCCTGATAAAAGATTCAAGTTCCGGATCCAGGAATGTGGGCGAAGACGATCCCCGGTTTGGATACTATTTCTTTCACGAAGATTATATAAAACTTAAAATGATGGGGTTTACCGTACATAGAGAAGCCGTTAAGGAGATTCTCGAAAAATTTGAGTGACCCATACCCTCATGAATTTTCCACACAACCCTCCGGGTCGTATGGTCGCCTGAAAATACCTGTGATCAGAAATGAGAAGATCTGATCCCGGTGTAATGCGACGAGCTTTTATGTTCAGTAATTGTTGGTCCGATATGCACACCCGTAATGAACAACTTGGTAAGAAACAGGCAATATTATAAGTTCAGTTTATATGGATTCCTGAAGAACCTACGGTTTTTTGAGGCATTTTTTATTTTGTTCCTGGTTGAGAAAGGAATGAGTTATACCCAAATCGGGATTCTTTATGCCGTACGGGAGATCAGTACCAATGTACTGGAAATTCCCTCGGGGATTGTTGCCGATACCTACGGCCGTAAAAAATCGTTAATGGGTTCACTGGTTGCTTACATTGTTTCATTCGTTGTCTTTTATTTATCCGGTAATTTCTGGCTCTTTTTTCTGGCATTTGTTCTCTATGGTACAGGTGATGCGTTTCGTACGGGAACCCATAAGGGAATGATTATGGATTACCTAAGGTTGAATGGCTGGGAAGAACAGAAAATAACGTATTACGGACATACCCGTTCATGGTCTCAGAAAGGATCTGCTCTTTCCTCACTGATTGCCGGAGTTATTGTTTTCTACAGTGGTTCGTATCAGCATATTTTCCTTTATTCGATTGTTCCTTACCTTTTGAATTTCTTTCTGATTTTTTCTTATCCTTCCGAAATAAACCGTTCTGAGCACCGTGAAAGTGCGGAAGGGAGAAGACAATTCATGTTTATGGTAAAATCGTTGATTCAGATTATCAGGAAACCAAATGTTCTGGGGATAGTAAACACTACTGCTCTTCATTCAGCTTATCTGCAAGCTATTAAGGATTATATACAACCTGTCATGGCCAGTGTTGCTCTTTTAATTCCTGTATGGATACATACAGATACTGAAAAAAGAAACGGTGTTATTATCGGAGTCCTTTATTTTTTTATATACCTAGCCAGTTCCTATGCATCAAAATTATCTGCACGTGTTGCAACAAAAAATAAAACCCATATTGCTCATTTTACCTTACTGGCTGGATTTTTATTCGGCCTGATCTCCGGTCTTTTTTATATGATTACCTGGCAACTTATGGCTCTCATCGCTTTTATCGGGATCTATCTGGTTGAGAATATAAGAAAGCCCTTTCTGACAGGGTTTATTGCAGATCATGTTCCTTATGAAAACCTGGTTTCAGTCATTTCAGCACAATCGTTGCTCAAAACCCTTATCACAGCTGTTATCGCATTTGTAGCCGGATTTATTGCCGACCGGTTTGGGATCGGCACTGCGATTATGGTCGTTTCCCTGCTCTTGCTTCTTCTCTCCTCAGGTGTTGTACTGGCAACAAAAAAGAATCAAAAGGATAACCTGAAAAGCTAATTCTTAAGCTCTATTTTTGGAGCATTCTCCAGCAAATACTTTTCTGCCTCCACATTCCAGAGGCCGTTGGTCCTGGCAACCGAAGCTGCCAGTTCGGCTAACAGAGGATCTTCATTCCCTGATTTTTCAAAATCCCTGATGGCAGTCAGTGGCATGTTGATGTGGGTGTATATTAATTTCTTTCCTCCGGGTATAGTGGGCAGGTTCAGGGTAGTGTCAATGACAGCATTCAGGCCCCCAATGTGGGTTACCAGTCCTGCAGGATCAAGCCCCTCAGCCATACAGTGGAGGGCTTCGACCATGTCGTCCTTATTGCCTCCCGAGGTACCTGCAAGGTGGGTTGATGCATAGTGTACGTTGTAAAAATTCATGGTTGCGGAAAACTCCGGATTTTCCGGACCGGCAAAGAAGTTCAGGCATCCGTCGTTGGCCAGCAGGGCATCGCCCTGTTCAATGACTGCTCTGACCGGGGCAAAAACAAACACATCATCGTATCCTTTTCCATTCGTCAGATTTCTCATTGCCGGCAGCGGATCTGCGATTTCCCCCGTGTTAAGATAGACCAGTTCGATCGCTTTTTCTTTCGCCAGGCGGGGAGGGAAAAGGGTAGCTGCCCTGTCGATTCTTTCCTGTGAAATGTCGGTCACCACAAGCAACGAAGGGTTCCGGTCTTTCCGGTTTAACACGTAATTGATCGCAGCCATCCCCATGGGGCCTGCCCCGGCAAGAATAGCCATCTTGCCATTCTGTTTAATCTCCATCTGGTGAAGGTAGGACCCCGGGTAAGTATGATAACTGGCATGCATTGCACCGATCACACACGATAGAGGTTCTGCCAGGGATGCCGGATAAAACCCCGGCCCTTCGTATACCAAAAGACAATCCTGAACCAGTACATCCCTGGGAATAATCACATAGGTAGCATCCCCCCCAATATAGGGATAGGAATACCCGGGAGCACTTAACACACCCACGGGACCATCCTCATAATAAAGGGCCGGCTGAATGGAGAATTTCTGCCCTGCATGAAACTGGTTTTGCCATTGGCTCCCCACTTTGAGAATCTCCCCGGCAAATTCATGCCCGATCACAGGTGGATGTAAGGAAATATCCTCCGGAACCCGTTTATGATCGGTACCCTGTTTGGCTGCTTTCCAGGAAGACATGCATAGACTGTCGGAAACAACTTTCGCCAAAATTTCATCCTCTTTGAGGGTCGGAAGCTCGAACGCTTCCAGGCGTAAGTCTTCCTTTCCGTATAATCGTACTGCTTTTGTCTTCATGATTTTATTTTCGCTACGAACTGTGAGTTACGAGTCATGCATACCCAGTGCGCTAATTTCTTGTTTCATCGTTCATTTCAACATATTTTGACCTCCGGTTACCGGCACGGCCTGGCCGGTTTCATATTCCTGGTCCATGACATAGAATATCGCTTTCACAACATCTTCAGGTGTACAGCCCCTGCCGGCAGGAACCTGGCTTTCATAATATGCTTTTACTTCGTCGATGCTTGCAGCCCCAGGCACTTTGCCGGCTTCCAGATACTGCACAAACAAACCGTTTTGGGGATCACTCCACAGAGGACCATCGAAATAATTCCCGGGACAGATGGCATTTACCTTGATACGAAAAGGCATAAGCTCCAGAGCAAACGACTGGGTTAGCCCGATACCCCCAAACTTGCTTCCTGCATAAGCAAAATTCTTCTTGCTCCCCTGTAAGCCCGATTTTGAATTGATCTGAATAATATCCATAAATCTTTCCGGTTTATATGCATGCTGACGTTTCATCACCGACTGGGCATATTTTGCACACAGGAAAAAACCGTTGTAATTCACCCGGGTGATCTGCTCAAAGGTCTCCGGGTCCATTTCATCGAGGCTTCCGGCATAAAGAATGCCTGCATTGGATATCATGGCATCCAATCCGCCAAAACGGATAACCGTTTGACGCACCATATTCCGGACAGATGCATCTTCAGCCACGTTTGCTTTCACAAACAAAGCCCTGTTTTTGGTCTCTGTTCTGTTCAGGCTTTCCACCAAAAGAGAACCTTTCTCATCGTTCACATCGGCCACAATCACATTGGCTCCTTCCCTGAACAGCAACTCTGCAATTCCGGCTCCAAATCCCTGCGCTGCCCCGGTAACAAGAATAATTTTATTCTCAACTTTCCCCTGCGGATTGCTTCCCAGGAATACTTTTTTCCTGTAATGTTCAAATTCCCAGTTCTCAATAAATCGCATCTGATGGCCGGTCAAAGGATGAGGACCTCCAAAATTTTCACTCAGCTTGCTGATCTGACAAAAATCATTTACAATATCCTTTACATAGTCCAGGGATACGGTCGAGTTTTCAGCAACCACCACTCCCTCACCCCGTATAAAAAGCACTTTGGGAAGACAGCCCTTACGATGCCTGAATGCAGCAATCTGCATTTCTGCTTCCTTCATAACCGTAACTTCCGACCCGGCAGATTCCAGAAATAGGTATTCCGAACCACAATAAACCAGCTGATCCGGGGTAAAAGGAGTGCCGATACCCTTCTCAAAGGTTTCCTTATCGGTCAGAAAAGGACGGATCCATGACGATGAAAAGGCGGTGGCAGTCTTCAAACTCCCCTCAGAAAGAAGCATTCTCAGGCCCGGCAGAATATTCACTATCTTTTCAGAAACAGGAAACCATTCCGTTTCACCCGAAGTGGCCATTCTGTTTTTTATCTTCCCGAGGACGTCATCATAGATTTTATGTACCTCATCCGTCGTGTTGGCAGCCACAAAAATCCCGTGATTTTGAACCAGAATAACCTGTGGGCATTTCCGGTATTGTTCCTTATAGGCATTCACCTGTTGAAGAATCCGCTTAAAAAGCGTATACCCCGGATCTGAATAGGGAACAAAGAGAAATTCCTTTCCAAAGATTTCCTCTGATACTTCAGCTGCCTGTTGGCTGCACATGAGTCCGTTTACCCATGTCGAATGGGTATGAACCACAAAAGGATAATCAATCAGGTTATGGAGCAAGGTCTCAACCGAGGGCCGCAATCCTGAACCCGGGTCTAGCCGGCTGGCCAGCAAATCGATCTTCACCTGCTCTTCCCGGATAGTCCCGTCTTCCGAATACGTTTTCCCCGGCAATTCTGCCAGTTCCCTTCGATCAAGAATGCAAAAGCCCCTTTCGGTTATCTGACCCAGGTTAATTCCACTGGCTTTGATATACAAACGGTTTTGATCTTTCCAGGAAGTATTGCCTCCCCCGGCTATGACAAACTCCTTTTGCGAACCGTAAAACTGCGATATTTCAATAAGATCTTTGATTTCCTGTTTCATGGTTTTTCCCGTTAAAATAGATGATTACAGCCTTGCCCAATTCAATGAATTCCTCTTTTTGTGTTGATTTCAGATTCTTCCCTACCGGGAATCCCTCTTCTCCTTTCGCTTTCAGATACTGATGGGCAGCAACAATGGCTGCTCCCTCAAAATGGATGCTTTTAAGCACTGGATCGAGTGGAATTCCTCCCCTGCAGGTGATCTTCAAAGGATCCATCTTCGGGGTATTGTGTTCGGTCCCCATAAGGATCCCAAATCCTCTTTTGTAAAACCAGGTTGCGTATTCTTTCAACCGGCGGGCATCATTTCTTCCCGGAATGAACTCAATGGTCCATACCCCCTTGCCGGTTAACATTTTATACAAGTACTCTCTGTTTTCTTCATAGGCCGTAAGATGTCCTTTTTTGTCATCGAGCAACACAGGATAACAGGGTATTCCCCCGGCATCTTTTATAAGATCCATTGCCTCTTCAAGGGAAAGAAAAGCATCCGGATCTTCCTCAACAAAAGCCGGACCTCCGGCTTTCAGAAGACGGCTGCGGATTTCATTTTCCAGATCAGCAACATCCTGGAGCGACGATTCCACCTCCTTTCCGGAGAACATTGCCTGCAACAGCTTCTTCCTTCCCTCTTCGGTATCCGTTTTCTCAAAGACAGCCATCCGTATGGCCTGGGCAATATGCCTTTCCCGGAACAAATTTTTTGCCAGTGTTCGTTGCATTTCCCCAGGGTCAAAACAGAGGCCGATTCCGGTATTCCGGAGAAACAAATTCAACTTCTCCACCATTTGATAGGTCTGACGATTGCTTTCCCTCTGAACCCTCTTCAAAAGAGTCCGGCTTTTCTCAGACAGAGAAACCGGAAAACCAAGTCCCTTGCCACTGAAATAGGTGCGTCCCGGATTGTTGGGATCATTGACCCGTATCCCGGCCTCCTGGAGATCTTTCTGCAAGGCCATAAATTCAATGTTGAACAAAGGAAAAATCCGGTATCTCAATGCCCATTTCGCAAATTCTTCATACCCGTCTGTAGTATAAAAATCATTGATCCCCAGCACACGAATGCCTTCCTTCTGAGCGAACTGAAAAGGCTGTTCCATATTGTTAAACGCACTGAATGAATAGGGCGTATGAATGTGTCCGTTTACCTCAGGGATAACTTCCATTGCATGTCCCGGAAAATACGTTAACAATTCTTCTTTCCCGGGAAAGCCGGCAAACAAATTCTCTTTTATAACCATGGCCATTGCTCTTCCTGTTGCAAGATAACCATTCCCGTACAGGAAAGTGTCCTTTTCTGTCCTGTTAAAACAGAGGGCTTGTTTCTTTCACAGACCTCAGGAAATCAGAAACCAACTGGTTAAGAACTTCCGGAAAAAGGACTCCGGTCATTTCATCCATAAATATTTTTTTATATTCAAGAGAGAGGACCAGGATCTGATTAAAGTACTTCCGGCTGATTCTTCGTGAGAGATAACCCCCGTAGAATATTTCATTCTCAGCCACCCTGATATTCCTCCCGCCGATGTATGTTTTAGAAAGTTCTCCTGTTATCTTTGAGATCACCGGATGGAAGAGTACCCTGTTGGCAGCCTTGGTGCCTGCATTTATCTCCGGACGGGGATCTTGCTGCCATGCTATTTCATTATAGCGTTGGTAACAAAAGGAATGCATATCGAAAATGAGTGCATGTTTACTTTGTGTTGCCAGGAAATCAGTGAGAATATCTATTAAGCTGTAAAACTCATCATACTTATCAAGGGAAATCTTTCTCTCCATTTCGTCTGGCATATCCTTCCAGACTTTAAGCTTCCATTTATTTACGTACGTATCGTAAATACAACGATGACGTTCTCTGTTCAGGTCATATTCAAACCGCGAGTCACGGGCAACCACCCGGATTGGAAAATGATTGATGAAGCAGTCGGTAAAGGGATCTTCGTCGCGAAATCGTTCCTTTTCTGAAAGAGCTAACAAGGGTAAAATCTCCGGTCTTACTTTATGCCCGGCGTGTAAGGCAATCCCGGCAAAAAAGGCTGGTTTTTCAAAATGAAACTCAGCGGAACCGGCTTTTGTAATTCCGGAAAACGGAAATTCCCCATTCTTAAGTCTGGCTTTGATTTCTCCGATTGAATAAGAAATCAATTCATCCATTTTTGCTTCGTTAAGTTAATTTGTCTTTCTTGTTTGCCACACTCAGTGTCGGCACCAATCCTCCCCCCGCACTGACATTTATGACCGAGTTGTCGGAAACTCTTGTTATCGTTCCACTGTATTTACCCCTCAGGGCAAAAGGATTAATATTGACTTTTTTAAATTTTAACGTTACGTCATTTTTAATTTCCGGGAAAATATCGCGTGGGATATCGACATATTCCTGCACCACCCACGACCTGTCGTTAAGGTGCTCATACATAACCTCACTCCATTTCTGATCGCTGGTCTCACATCCGAGGAAAACATCTTTGCCTCCATACAAATTAGCCGGCTTAAGCACAAGGATACCCTTATTTTCCAATATAAAGTCTTTTAAATGGACGTTGATATTATTATAGGTTTCTTTTGAATCGGCCAGTATTTTAGTCCATGGAATGGTTTTTTTTATTACTTTCAGTTCATCTCTGGAATAAATGTGCTGGAACCTGGGATCCGTAATTACCGAAAGCGCCTTTTTATTTCCGACAATATACGACCTGAAAGAGTTACAGCAACAAACCAATCCCTGTTTTATGCTTTCTGTAAAATCCTGTACCTCGTCCCAGTGTTCCAGCAGTTCACGGGTAATAACCCTTCTGTATATAAGATGTACCTCTTCACCGCAGGCAACTGCTTTTCCGTTGACAATCTGAAAATTCTGTGGGCTGCATAAAACCGTTTTATACCCTTTTTCGTGAAAATAATTTTTATGTAGTTGAAACTCAGAATAGGTGGAAACATCTTCCCAGTCAACAATCGCAATAACCGGTTTCAATGGCATTCCACGATGGATTGCACGGTATTCATTATAACTGGCAAGCAGTGCCTTTAACAAACTATCCTGCCGCTTAAAAAAATCAATATCCCAGTTTTCGAGGAAATTATAATTATGAAACATCTCCCTGAAACCATTTTCCATAATATCGGAATAGGCAATTCCGGCCGGGGAATCACAGTTAAATTCAAGGAATTTGATGGAATAATCTTCCATGAACGCATCGAGCCTGGAAATCACCAACGGCATGTTATATCCGGGATTTATCGAAAAAAGTTCTTCTTCCTTGTTGCTGAAATTCATAATATCCCTTACTTCCCGGTTGTTGAGGTACAGGTCGATAAACTTACCCAGGGCACTGCTGATTTTTTCAACCGCATAAGTCAATGCCTGCGTCTGTTTCCGTGAAATAAAATTTGGTTTCAGCAAGGTGGGCATCGCCTGGTTGCTGAATGTACAACGTTCCCTTACAAGGTATTGTTTCATTTGTTTAAATTGCCGTGAGGCATCGCCGCTGTTTTTATCCAGGTGAACCAGATAGGCCAGGTTCAGGTTGGCAATGGAATCTAACATGGAAAATGAATTTAAATAATTGTATGAAACGAGCATGTAAAATATTCACACCCAGGATCATTATTAAAATAAATGCGAGTTACATACTATACCTTTAAAAATTAATAATTTTAATAGTATG
>CAYPAW010000079.1:0-42295 GCA_964408795.1 uncultured Mariniphaga sp. | reverse complement strand
AAAGGTGAAGGTGGAACGAATCCCTGCCAGTCCCGATCCATCGGGGATGAGCGCAGCGAATCGGGACACGAAGCGAAGCGGAGTCCCGATTTCCTATCGGGAACCGTCAACCGATTCAGCAACCCCACCATCCGGAATAGCAAGCGGGTTAGGGCCGGAGTCTTTTCTTTTTGGATATAATTTTCTGAAATAATTCGTTATATGGAACAGGAAGATTAATTTAGAAGGGAAATGGCCAGATTCCGGATTGAAATACCGATTACCCTCCTTTCGGTGGTGATTGCTGCGATTGTGATTGCATCGGGATATCTGGGGTATAAAAGCCTCATACAGATTGTGGATGCCGCACATCAAGCTGCTCGTCCCGACAACAAAGTGTTCCAGATAAAAACATTGGCGGCCGATCTTTCTGAGATTGAAAATAACGTCAGACTGTATGTTTTAGACAATGAATCCAGGAATAAGGAGCAATACGAAACTCTGAACAAATCCGTACACGAAAAACTAAGGCAACTCACCCAGGAGAACCTGTTGGACAGGGATGACTTTTTGCTGGTCGATTCGGTTATCTCCCTCTCCTATGAAAAACTGAGGATCTGGGAGGGGGTATTGCATCTGCATGAAACAACCAAAGGCATTCAGCCGGCATTTTCCGAAGTCTATTCGAAGATCGGGGAACAGCCGGTTGATACGCTGTTTATCCGGAAAGAAAAAAAGGGATTGTTTCGCAAGATCTTCGGAACTGCCCGGTTGGAAATTGATACCACGCTCATTCCGCGGGATCTCCAAAGAGAGGAGATGCGGGAGCAGATTGAAAGCCTGGAGTCGGAGTTGATCGAACTGGGTCAGCGGTTTAATATCCTGGAATCGGAATTTATCAGCCGGAATCTGGTAGTGAGTGAAGAATTGAATGCCCTGATATTGGAAATTGAGAAAAAAGAAGCGGATGAACGGTTAAGGAAAACCGGAGAAGCCGATTATCTGGCAACAATAACCTACAAAAGGCTGGCAGCCTTCTCGGGAGCGGCGGTTGTTCTCCTGTTGCTGGTGTTGTTTCTGGTGTATAATTACCTGCGTAAATCAAGGCGTTATCAACGGATGTTGCAAAAGGCAAAAACAGAAGCCGAATTGTATGCCCATGCCAAGGAACAGTTTGCAGCCAATGTAAGCCATGAACTCAGAACTCCGGTGAATGCTATTTACGGATTGTCTGAGCAAATGCTTCAGAAAGAGATACCTTCTGATACCCGGGAACAAATGCTTGTTCTTTCGAAATCGGCGGAACACCTGAGACGTATTGTGAATGATACCCTTGATTTTTCCAAAATCCAGGCCCACAAAGTTACCTTTGAATCCATACACTTCTCACCTGCTGACTTGTTCAAAGAAATTATGGCCATTGAGCGTTCCGAAGCGATAGCGAAAGGTCTTAAGCTGACCTTTAAAACAGTTGGAACCCTGCCGGAGGCAGTCGTGGGAGATCCGTTGAGAATCAAGCAGATCCTCCTCAACCTGATCAATAACAGCCTTAAATTTACAGAAAAAGGTTCGATCATGGTGGAGGTGGAAGCTCTATCGAAACAGGAAACAGGATATCTTTTCAGGATCATCGTGGAGGATACCGGGATTGGAATACCTGTTGAAGACCAAAAGATGATCTTTGAGGAATATGTTCAGGCAACCCATTCCTCATCCAGGAAATACAGAGGAACCGGACTGGGATTATCCATTGTCAAGAAACTGGTGGAGTTGCAGGGAGGGTCGATCTCTGTTGATAGCACGGAAGGGCAGGGAACCCGGATGCAGGTGGCTCTTCCGTTCAGAAAGGGAGATGTTAATAAGATTCCGGGAAAAATGGAAGAAAAACCCGCAGTTCCCGAATGGTTTCAACACCTTTCGGTTTTAATTGCAGATGATGAAGAATTTAACCGGTTTTTATTAAAGGGAATTTTTGAAAAGTGGGGCGCAGCCTGCCAGGAAGCAGACAATGGCGTTGAGGCCGTAACCCGGGCCTGTGAAGAGAATTTCCATGCGGTCTTCATGGATCTGAATATGCCCCGTAAAAACGGCCTTGAAGCAACCCGGGAAATCCTGAAAGAAAAACCGGAGACCCTCATAATCGGCACAACAGCCTATCATGAGTCCACCCACAAAGAGGCATGTCTGAAAGCCGGAATGTCGGGTGTGCTTGCAAAACCTTTTTCAGAAGCTGAATTGCTCAGACTGCTCAATGAAAAACTGAAGAACAAAATTATAACCCCGGAAGAAAGGATACAAACGGAGAGTGAAGAGGATTTAAACCTGAACAAATTGAAAAGACTAACCAATGACGATGAGGGTTTTTTCAGGGAGATGCTTGAGATTTTTATCCGGTCCGCTGAAAAGGGAATGACTGAAATCGAACGAAACAAACGCTCCGGGAATCTTGATGCAATAGGAGAAACAGCCCATAAAATGGCAGCTCCCGGTAAACATATACAAGCTGAAAAACTGGTTTCTCTGCTACAGCAACTGGAAAATAGCTGCCGCAACAAAAACGTGTCCCAAACAAACGCATTGGTTGAAATGACCCGTAGCGAGATAATTCGTGTTGTAACGTATATCCGGGAATACCTGGTTCTTCCCGGAAAGAATTAAAATGTACCGGAAAAATGATTGAAAAACCGTTTACCATCTTTGTGGTTGAGGACGATGAATGGTATAACCGGCTATTGGTTCATACCCTTTCAATGAATCCTGATTATGTGGTTGAATCGTATATCAATGGCAAGGACTGCCTGAATAACCTGTACAAAAATCCCGATCTGATAACCCTGGATTACCGGCTCCCGGATATGAAAGGACTGGAAGTATTGAAACAAATAAAGGCTGAAAATGAAGACATCCAGGTGATCCTGATTTCAGGACAGGATGATATAGAAGTTGTTGTGGAATTGTTGAAATACGGTGCCTACGATTATATTGTAAAATCAAATGATATCAGAGATCGCCTGCTGAATACCATCAGCCATATCAGAAAAGGGGAAAAGCTCAAACGGGAACTGGTATCATTGCGGAGTGAAATAAAAAGGAAGTACCGTTACCAGAATACCATCCTGGGGAACAGTCCTGCCCTACAAAAGATTTTTCAATTAATTGACAAAGCAAGCCGTACAAACATCACGGTTTCGGTTACAGGAGAGACAGGCACCGGGAAGGAGTTGGTTGCCCGGGCGATACATTATAACTCCCGGCGGGCTGGCAATCCGTTTGTTGCAGTGAATGTAGCTGCCCTGCCGGATGATCTGATTGAAAGTGAGCTTTTCGGTCACGAGAAGGGAGCTTTCACGGGAGCCAATTACCGTCGGATTGGTAAATTTGAAGAGGCCAATACCGGCACCCTGTTTCTCGATGAAATCGCCGATCTCGAACTTGCCCTTCAGTCCAAATTATTGCGGGCACTGCAAGAAAAGGAGATTGTGAGGGTGGGAAGCAACCAACCGGTGAAAACCGATTGCCGGATCATTATTGCTACCAACCGGAATCTCCAGGAAGCTGTTCTAAAGGGTACTTTCCGGCAGGATTTGTATTATCGCTTGTTTGGGCTTCCGGTTGAATTGCCTCCATTGCGTGAACGGGGGAATGATTGCATGATCCTATCCAGACATTTCATTGCCGGCTTTTGTGAGGAAAACAACCTGCCCCTGAAAACCCTGGCTCCGGAAGCGGTGGATAAATTGCTTTCCTATTCTTTCCCGGGTAATATACGGGAACTGAAATCCGTAATTGAACTGGCCGTTACGTTAACCGATGACCAGATTATCAGAGAAGAAAATATAATCCTGGGAAACGAAGCCCTCCTGGAAAATACCCTCGAGAAAGAAATGACCCTCCGGGAATATTCTGTTCGCATCGTAAAAAAAACCCTCGAGAAATATAACCACAATACCCGCCTGGCAGCTGAAAAACTCGGCATCGGAGTGGCTACCATCTACCGGATGCTCAAGGAAGAGTAACCAACAGCCGGTTGGTATCAAAATGATACAATTGTATCATTTTGATCGAATTGTTTGATCTGCCGAAATCTTCAATGCATTGTATTTAAGCTGATTGTAGAATTCACTTGTCGATGGTATAGGGTTTGACAGGAATCCTTCGAAACCATGTAAAAATAGTTCGTATGGAAGCAAATAAAAGTATGATCGGAAAAGTTGTAGCTGTTCTGGCAGGTATTTTTATCCTCTTGTTAGCAGCCCTCGTGATCAACCGGAAGGAATCCGAGATTGAGAAGCTCACAACCCAAACAACCCGTTTAAACGGTGTGGTCTCAGAACGGGATTCTGTGCTGAACGATCTTTTCACCACCTTTAATGACATTGAGTCAAGTCTTGATTTTATAAAACAACGAAGCGGTCAGATTGAGTTTGTTGAGGATGAAGCGCAAATGCTCCGACGCCATGAATCCATTGTGAATGACCTCAGACTTTTGGATTCTTTGCTCGCAAAAAATACCGAAAAGGTGAAAATTCTTGAAGCCAAACTGAAAAAATCAGGCATCCAGGTGGCTGCTTTGAATAAGAAGATAACCCAGCTGAATCAGAATATTCATTCACAAAGCCAGGAGATCCTGCGGCTGAAAAACCAACTGGAAGAGCGGGAATTACAAATTGCACAATTGAACCAACAGGTAGAAGGTCTAGAATCAGAGGTTCTTATGAAAGACCAGGATCTACAGCTGAAAACATCGATCATCAAAAAACAGGATTCCGCGCTGAATAAGGCGTTCCTGGTGTATGGTACCTATAAAGAGTTAAAAGATCACGGCGTTGTGGAAAGAGAAGGGGGACTTCTGGGACTTGGAGGTATAAAAACTGTACCCGGAGATGTGGACGAAACGATTTTCCTGAAACTGGATATCAGGGAAACACGTGAAATACCCCTGTATACAAAAAAAGCCAGTTTTATTACCGAACACCCCGATAGTTCCTATCGCTTTCTCGTGGACGAAGGACTGATAACCTACCTGGAGATAGAAGATCCGGAGGAATTTTGGAAACGATCCAAATATGCAGTGATTGAAACCAAATAAGAGAGGGTACAACCGAAAAAGATAATGGGACTCACTAGCCCTTCGGATGAAATTTACACCGGTTTCTATTTCAGTTAGTTAGTTTACAAGCCGGTATTCTGAAACAGGCCCTTAATCAATCAGGTATTTGGTGTTGTTTCATTGAAGCTGTTTCAGATAAAAAAAGCTGCCCGGATAATCCGGGCAGCTTTGCATAAAAATTTTTATATATCAGAGAATGCGGAGTTTATCTTTTAGGATTTCGGGTATTTCAGCGATTTCTTTGGCTACCGGAACCCCGGCTTGGTTAAATGTTTTAATTTTTTCTTCCGCAGTACCTGAGCCACTCGAGATGATAGCACCGGCGTGGCCCATTCTTTTTCCCGGGGGGGCAGTTTGTCCGGCAATAAATGCCACGACCGGTTTCGACATCTTTGCTTTTATGAATGTTGCGGCCCTTTCTTCGGCATCGCCGCCGATTTCGCCAATTAAAACCACGCCTTCGGTAGCGGGATCGTTTTCGAACATCTCAAGCAGATCGATAAAATAGAGTCCGGCCACCGGATCGCCTCCTATGCCCACGCAGGTGGACTGCCCCAGCCCGCTTTCGGTAAGTATGTTAACTACTTCATACGTTAAGGTTCCGCTCCTTGAAATCAATCCGATGTTTCCTTTGCGGAAGATCATCCCGGGGAGGATACCAATCAGCGATTCTCCGGGAGTGATCACTCCCGGACAGTTGGGGCCAATCAGTTTTGTCCCGTTTCGTTTTAGTATCGGCATTGCATGGATCATATCTTTAACGGGGATGTTTTCGGTGATGCAAACCACCAGTTCAATCCCTGCATAGCTGGCTTCCAGGATGGCATCGGCCGCAAAAGGCGCCGGCACAAAAATCACGGAGGCGTTGGCTTCAGTGGCTTTTACGGCTTCTTCAACCGTATTGAAAACCGGAATATCATCGACTTCCATTCCCCCTTTGCCGGGAGAAATCCCCCCGACGATGTGGGTGCCGTATTCTTTCATTTTGGAAGCATGGAAACCCCCATCGCGCCCGGTAATTCCCTGGACAATCAGTTTTGTGTCTTTATTGATGAGAATGCTCATTGTTTTCTTGCTTTTCGTTCTTACTTAACGCGATTGCTTTTTTAGCTGCTTCGCTCATGGAAGCTGCTTCCGGCAGTCCGAATTTTTTGATTATTTCCCTTCCTTCTTTAGCGTTTGTTCCAGAAAGTCTGACCACTACCGGAATGTCGGTTTGAATGTGTTCCAGGGCTGTAACGAGTCCCCGTGCTACATCATCACAACGGGTAATCCCACCAAAAATATTGATCATTACCGCTTTTACATTTGAATCCCCCAGAAGGATATTCATTGCCCCGACGACCTTTTCCGGATTGGAACTTCCTCCGATATCCAGGAAATTTGCCGGCTCGCCACCGTATAGTTTGATCAGATCCATAGTAGCCATGGCAAGCCCGGCTCCATTGACCATGCATCCGATGTTTCCGTCAAGCCGGATATAGGATAACCCCATTTCTTTGGCTTCAATTTCCTTTTGCTCATCCGGAGTAACTTCGCGCATGGCTAGGATCTCCGGTTGACGAAAAAGTGCATTGTCATCAAAATTCATCTTCCCGTCTATAGCCAGCACCTGTTGATCGGGTGTTAAAACCAGGGGATTGATTTCTGCCAGCGAAGCATCTGTTTCCATATACAGCCGGTAGAGTTTTTTCAGGATCTCCGAAGTCTGCCTGACCTGCTTGATATCACGGAACAGCTGGAAGGCTATGTTTCTTGCCTGCCAGTCCATGAGCCCTGTTGTAGCGTCTATCGACCATTTGAAAATTTTTTCAGGTGATACCCTGGCTACCTCCTCAATTTCGACTCCCCCTTCGGCACTGACCATCAGGGTTACCGATTTTGAATTCCTGTCGTTGATCAGGCCGACATAAAATTCCTTTTCAATAGCAACCGCATCGGCAACCAGTACTTTCTCTACGGTTAATCCTTTGATATTCATCCCAAGGATTTGTCGGGCTTTTTCGATTGCTTCGGTTTTTGTTTTTGCCAGCTTCACTCCACCGGCTTTGCCTCTTCCTCCCGTGTGAACCTGGGCTTTCACTACCCTGAGCATCCCGTCGTCGGGAACCTTTTTTTCAACCTCCTCCACCGAACGGCAAACAACCCCGCCGGGAACAGGGATTCCGTATTTTCGGAAAAGATCCCGGGCCTGGAATTCGTGAATTTTCATGTGTTTTTAAATTGTTCGTTAATGAAATGAATTTTTCCGCCAGATTTGTTCATGGAATGGCACCTGTTTTATCCAGATTCTCTGTTTTCCGGGGAAAATCTTCCTTTCAAAAATAAATAAATGATGCCAATAATAATTCAAAATCAACCTCGATCTTTCGTGATTTATATCAGGAAAAGCCGGTCCGGTATCATCCTATTTTGAAAGGATCAGTTTTTTTACGGTCCTTGTTTCAGGTATATCCAGGGAGATCAGGCAGATTCCATATTGGATGCCATGTTAGTATTACTATGCGCTAGTACATTGATACAACAGGGAAGGAATGTGGAAGATGAGAATTCTGATTTCATTGTTTCTGCTTGGCATTGGGAGATTTTATTCATTGCCGGAATAAAAAAAACTGTAATTTTGAGGATTTTCAAGGAAGAATTCCATGAAGGAGATTATAACCCGGGTAATTGTCCAGGAGGCCCTGGCAGTCAGTAAGATTCCAGTTACGGATGAATATACGAAAGCCGTAGAGATTATCTATCAGCACGTTCATAAAAGGAAGGGGAAGGTCATAGCCAGTGGCATGGGTAAGGCGGGCCAGATAGCCCAGAACATTGCAACCACATTCAGCTCAACGGGGACACCGGCCGTGTTTCTTCATCCCAGCGACTCACAGCATGGCGATCTGGGGGTCATTCAGGAAAATGATGTTTTGCTTCTCGTATCGAACTCCGGCAAAACAAGGGAAATTCTGGAACTTATTGACCTGGCCGGGAACCTGCATCAGGGTCTTCCTTTGGTTGTTCTCTCAGGATCCCCGGACAGTGTGTTGGCTAAAAGAGCCGATGCTTTTTTGTTTACCGGAAATCCGGATGAAGTATGCCCTCTGGGATTAACTCCCAGTACGTCAACAACGACCATGACCGTTATAGGAGATGCTTTGATGGTTGCATTGATGCATAAAATCGGATTCACAGCCGAAGAGTACGCCAAACGACACCATGGGGGCTATCTGGGGGATAAATCAAGGGCACAATCGAGAAAAAAGCCGGAAGAGTAACCGTTGGCATAACCGCAGAAAATGCGCATTAAAAAGGAAAATACCATCGGATTGGTTGTCGATATCCAGGAACGGCTGTTCCCGGTGATGTTGCATAAGGAGGAGCTTCTGAAAAACTGCCGGATTCTGATACAGGGAATGAAAATACTCGAAGTTCCGTTGCTTGTTACCCAGCAATATACCCGGGGACTTGGAGAGACGGTGAAGGAGATAAGATCGTTGTTTGCAGAATTTGAATCCATCGAAAAAAATGCATTCAGTTGCCTGGATAACCCGGTTTTTAGAGAAAAACTGAAACATGCCGGGGCCCAGAATATTGTGCTTTGCGGTATTGAAACGCATGTATGTGTTTTGCAAACTGCTGTAGACCTGAAGGAGGCTGGGTATTGTCCGATCGTAGTGATGGATGGTGTTTCTTCCCGGTCGGAAAAAAGCATATCCCTTGCTATGGAACGGTTCCGGTACGAAGGCATTCTCATGGCATCTGCAGAGTCCCTCTTGTTTGAGCTCCTCCGGAAGGCTGGTACAGAAACATTCAGGTCGATTTCGAATCTTGTGAAATGAAGCAGATGGGATGAAGATGCACCCGGTTGTTTAAAGCTTGTTAATAAAGAAATCCGGAAGAATAAAATCAACAGAATAAAAACTGATAATTTCAGCCATTAATTTCAAACACCAAAAGAAGGCTTATGAGCGGATTTTTCGGCTGTGTTTCCAAAAATGATTGTGTGTCGGAAGTTTTTTATGGTACAGATTACCATTCACACCTTGGAACAAAACGTGCCGGGGTAGCTTTTCTGGATGGAAGAAACACTTTTCAAAGGGCAATTCATAGCCTTGAGGACGGATATTTCAGGAGCAAATTTGAAAAGGACATAGAGGGATTTAAAGGCAAAAAAGGAATTGGGGTGATCAGTGATACGGAAGCGCAGCCTATTGCCGTAAACTCTCATCTTGGGAAGTTTGCTATTTCCACGGTCAGCAAGCTGGTGAATGCTGCTGAGCTGGAAAAAAGATTCCTCAGGATGAACCAGCATTTTGCAGAAACAAGCCAGGGAAATGTGAATCCTTCCGAACTGATTGCCATGTTGATCTCCGAGGGGGAGGATTTTGTGGATGGCATTGAAAATGTATTCCGGTGGATCAAGGGTTCCTGTTCCCTGTTGATCTTAAACAGGAAGGGGATTATCGCAGCCCGGGATAAACTAGGAAGGACTCCGGTGGTTATCGGGCGACGAGAAGATGGGTATGGAGTAGCTTCTGAGACCAGTGCCTTTGCCAACCTGGGTTACCAAACAGAGAAATACATCGGTCCGGGAGAGATTGTTCATATCACAGCCGATGGATATGAAACCTTACGGCCGGCGGAAGAAGAAATGCAGATCTGTGCGTTTCTTTGGGTTTATTATGGGTATCCGCCTTCCTATTATGAGGGGATCAATGTGGATGTATCGCGTTACCGGTGCGGGGCTGCCCTGGGAAGAAGAGATTACACAGAGGCTGATTTTGTAGCCGGCATACCCGACTCAGGTGTGGGTCATGCCATAGGATACAGCAACGAGAGAAAAATCCCCTATACCCGTCCCTATGCCAAGTACACGCCTACCTGGCCCCGGAGCTTTTTGCCTCAGAGCCAGAAGATCCGGGACCTGGTAGCCAAAATGAAACTGATACCCAATGAAGCCCTGATACGAGGGAAAAAAGGAATTTTCCTGGATGATTCGATCGTCAGAGGAACCCAGTTAAAAGATAATACACGGGATCTTTATGCCAATGGAATTCGGGAAGTACATATGCGAATCGCCTGTCCTCCCCTGATTTATCCCTGCCTGTATCTCAATTTTTCGCGATCAAGAAAAACCAGGGAACTGGCAACCCGGCAAGCGATCTTTCAACTGGAAGGAACCGAAAAAGTAAACCTGAAGAAATACGCGGATCCCCAAACGGAAGAGCATCAGGCGATGGTCGAACAGATCAGGAAAAACCTGGGACTGACCTCCCTGAAGTACCAGAAACTGAATGACCTCATTGAAGCCATTGGACTCCCCAAAGAGAAGCTGTGTACCCACTGCTGGGACGGATCCGGTTATTTCTAGAATGGGTTGGTTCTCATTCATTAACACGTTGGATAAGGAATCATGCAGGGCACAAAAGGGTTGATTATCTCCTTTCAACAAAAGATCCTGAGCTCTGTACCCGTTCCAGATGCTGGACGCTGGGTTTGTTCGATGGATGATTTAATAAGTAGTATTTTATGCTTGAAATATGTGCCCTGGCATCGGGTAGTAACGGAAACTGCTATTATATAGGGAATTCGACAGATGCCGTTCTCGTGGATGCCGGGATTTCAACCCGGCAAATCTTACAGAGAATGTATACCCGGAAGTTGGACTACCGGAAGATCCGGGGTGTTTTTATTTCTCATGAACACAGCGATCATGTGCGTGGGTTGAGGATTTTGGTGAAAAAGCTGGGGATTCCGGCTTTTCTGACGTCAAACACCTATCAGGCTTTGTGGAGAGATTATCAACCTTCATCGTATACACCGTTTCAGCCGGGGTGCAGTTTTCGTTTCAGGTCATTTACCATCCATCCTTTCCGGAAGAACCATGATGCCCGGGAAGCTTGTTCTTTCAGGATCGAACACGAAGGATTGAGTATTGGGGTATTTACCGATATTGGGGCGCCCTGTGAAAATGTGACATCTCATCTGGCTCTGTGTCATGCTCTTTTCCTGGAAACCAATTACGATGAGGATATGCTTTGGAAAGGGAAATATCCGGCGTATCTGAAAAAAAGGGTAGCCTCTGAAAAGGGTCATTTATCCAACAGGCAATCTTATGAGCTCTTAAGCCAATATGCCGGTCCCCATCTTCGGCAGGTTCTTCTGAGCCATCTTTCGGCAGAAAACAACCGGCCGGAAACAGCTTATGCAGCGTTGGAGTCATTGGCCTGCCGGTACGATCTGATTGTCACTTCCCGGCAGGAAGCAAGCGCCGTGGTGTTGGTCCACTGAACCTTACGGGATAAGTTCATTTCACCCTGTTGGGGGGATCGTATTCTTCCGGGTTCAACAAGTGGTTGCTTAGAGCCTGCAGGGTTTCTTTTTTTCGGGCCATGGGCACCAGAACCGAAATGTTGTGACGACTCCCGCCATAGGAGATCATCCGGATCGGAATGCCATCAAGGGCATTGAACACTCTGGAAGCAAATCCTTTTTCTTCCTGGATGATGTCTCCAACAATGCAGACAATGGTCATATCACGGTCTACCTCAACCGATCCAAATTTATTCAATTCTGCCAGGATCTCTGTCAGATGCTGAAGGTTATCGATGGTTAAGGAAACAGCTACCTCGGAAGTAGAGATCATATCAATAGGAGTCTGGTAGCGTTCAAAGATTTCAAAGATTCTGCGTAAAAAACCATAGGCCATCAACATTCGGTCGGAACGGATTTTTATTGCGGTGATGTTGTCTTTGGCAGCTACTGCTTTTATTCCTTTCCTGTTTGATTCTGCCGTGATCAGTGTTCCGGAGTCTTCCGGATTCATGGTATTCTTCAGTCGTACGGGGATGTTATGGTTTTTTGCCGGAAGCACCGTCTGGGGGTGCAATATTTTGGCTCCGAAATAGGCCAACTCGGCTGCTTCATTGAAAGAGAGCCGTTCGATTTTTTGCGTATTCTCCACAACCCTTGGATCGTTGTTGTGGAATCCGTCAATATCGGTCCATATCTGTATTTCTTCCGCGTCAATAGCCACCCCAATCAGCGAAGCCGTGTAATCGCTTCCGCCTCGCTGAAGGTTGTCTATATCGTTTTCTGCATTGCGGCAAATATATCCCTGGGTGATATAGGTATCAGCCTGCGGGATCTCCTCAAGGATCCGGGCCAGATGCAGCCGGATCGAATAGAGATCCGCTGCTTTGTTTTTGTCGATACGTATAAAATCCAGCGCCGGAAGCAAAACTGCGTCAAATCCGTTTTCCTGCATAAGCAGGGTAAACAGCTGGGTCGAAATGAGTTCACCCTGCGCCAGAATCGTATTCTCCAGGGTTTTATTGAATGGGCCGGCAACACACGAACGTATGGTGTCAAAACAGGCACGGACAATCTGAGTGCCTTCTGTTTTGATTTTTTCCGAGAGGTATAATTCTTTCAGTACCTTGTTATAGTGTTCTTCCAGCTTCCCGATTGCCAGCTGTGCATGGCGTATTTTTTTGTGGGCAAGAAATTCTGCGATCTCTACCAACGTGTTGGTAGTCCCTGACATGGCCGACAAAACAACAATTTTCCTTTCGTTATCGGTTATAAGGGCCATCACTCTTCTCATGTTTTCAGCGGAACCGATCGAAGTCCCTCCGAATTTCAATACTTTCATAGTATCCTTATAATATGGATGTGGTTATCATTGAGGCAAAGATGTAATTTTTTTTGTGAAAACGTGAAAGCCTGAGTGAAATCGGAGTATTTGTTCACATAAAATGAATCAAAAGGTTTCCGTTGCTTTTTTTTTATCGCCTGTAGATCTCTTTTGCATACTGGTCGATGTGTTCCTTTAACCCTGGATTTTCGGGCGTTTCGTAATGGGTGATATCAAAAAATAGGGGATGGGAAGTTTGTGTTCAAGTTCAGTTTTAAGTTTCAGGATAACTTGTTGGTTGATATTTCTGCATAAACCACCAGGTCGATATCGCTCCCGTTTTTATAATTCCCTGTTGCACGTGACCCGTATATAGCTGCAGACTCAATCTCGGTAAACCTGTTCATAGCGAAAAGGATCAAATGATCACTCTTTTCCGGGATTCCATACATCATACCTGATTTAAAAATTTCCGTAAATGGAATGGTCTGCCGAGTTAAAATAGATCGTTGAATAGATATGGAAGCCTTCCTTATTGGTATGGAGTTTCCGTTCGATGTACAATACAGGTTCTCCCTTTTTCAGGGAGAGTATTTTTTTTATTTCCGGGGTGGGTTTCTGGGCTTTCAGTTTTTGTTCACCCCCGGTAATTTCCAGCTGGTACTTTTTACGCAGTTCATCGAAAAGGGATTTATTTTGCAGAGACCGGGCTGTAAAGCGAGGCAGGTTGATGTTGGGGATGTGGTTTACGTCGTAAAAAACCGGCTCGTCGTTTACATACCGGAGCCTTTCAATATAGATACACCCCGATTCTTTTTCAATTTCACTTAACTCATAAGGGAAGATTTCGGGCCAGGGCCTGATTACCGGCTTCTGCAGGATATCCGTTTTCAGGTGCCTTACGCCAATGGCTGAGGCAGTGCCTGCAATCGAAAGAATTCCGATGTTCCGGGGTTGGTTTCGGACAATGCTGCCTTTCCCCTGTTTTTTGATGATCAGTCCCTCTTTGACCAGGGCATCCAGAGCCTGCCGTACCGTAGGTCGCGTGAGATTATGCGCAGCACAAAGTTCATTCTCCGAAGGGAGTAAAACACCCTCTTCATAGATCCCCTCCAGAATATGCTTTCTCAGGAGTTCGTACAATCTGCGGTATTGCGGTAGAGTTGTCACCAATATACAAAGGTAAAAAATTTTTAAATCGTATGTAGGCAGCTTGTAAATACAAGTTATAAAATATATTTTTGTACGGGAAAAATTAATATGCAGGAATTATCCTGATCCATAAACTATCTGTTATTACAACACACTTTAATTTGTCTATACAAGTTAATAAAAACAATACATTATGACTACACCTGTAATCATGCCCCGCCAGGGCCAGTCTGTGGAAACCTGTATTATGGGGCATTGGTATAAGAAACCGGGGGAATCGGTCAACGAGGGGGATATTCTTTTTTCCTACGAAACGGATAAAGCGTCGTTTGAAGAAGAAGCCAAAGTGAAAGGAATTTTGTTAGCCACATTCTTTCATGAAGGAGACGAAGTTCCGGTTTTAACCAATGTGGCTGTGATAGGCAAAGAAGGAGAGTCAACGGATGCATTCAGACCGGGTTCTGAACCAGATACCACCGAGGAGAAGGAGCAAAGAAAAGAAGCATCGTTTTCTGCGGATCGGGCGAAAGAACCGGATCGTACGGAACAGGAGAAGGAGTCTGAAAAGCTTGTTGCAAAGGATGAAAGAGTGAGAATTTCTCCATTGGCAAGGAATATGGCTGCTTCCCTGGGTTTTGATATTCATTCTGTAAAAGGAACCGGGCCGCATGGAAGGATCATTGCCAGGGATATCGAGAAGGGTGTTCAGGAAGGAACAGCCAAACCGGTCAAAGAATCCGGTGTCCGGACTTCAATAATCGAGAAAGGCAGTGATTTTGAAGTAAGGCCGATACCTCATATCCGGAAGCTGATAGCCCGTGCAATGCACCAGTCGTTGCAACATTCAGCCCAGCTCACCCACCATATGAGTGCCGATGCACGCAAGTTGCTGGCCCTGCGCAAGAAGTTCAAAGCGGATCTGGAAGCAGACAGAATCGGGCAGAATATTACGATTAACGATTTGGTATGTTATATCGTGGTCAGGGTACTCAGGGAATTTCCCAAAGCCAACACCCATTACCTTGGAGATGCCATTCAATGGTTCAGCAAGGTGCATCTGGGGGTGGCTGTGGATACCGATCGGGGGCTGATGGTACCCGCTGTCCGGAATGCCGATGACCTGTCGCTGGAAGGGCTTTCCTCACAATTAGCCGTTCTAGCTGGGGCAGCACGCTCCGGAAACATCGATCCGGACCTGCTGAAGCCGGAAGCTGCCACATTTACGGTTTCGAACCTCGGAAACTATGGCGTGGAAATGTTTACGCCGATTGTCAACCTGCCTCAAACAGCCATCCTCGGAGTTTGTACCATTCTACCCCGACCCAAAGACCTGGGCGACGGCGTATATGGTTTTGTCCCTGCAATCGGTCTTTCACTTTCCTACGACCATCAGGCCCTCGACGGGGGAGAAGCCACTTTGTTCCTGGCTGAGATTAAAAAACAGATAGAAAATATTTCCGTGTAAGATTCTAAATTCATTCAGATATGCCAAAATCACAATTCATTGACCCGTCAGAAATAAGAAAATCCGGACAGATTGATTTCAATCCGGTACCGGTAAATCAGTATAACCGAACCGTAGAACAGGAAAAGGAGAATTTCTCCCGGGAGGAATTTTTACAAATTTACCAGGATATGGTAGTCATTCGGGAGTTTGAGACCATGCTGAATCTGATCAAGACGCAGGGGCAATACAGAGAACTCTCCTATACACATCCTGGGCCGGCCCATCTTTCTATTGGTCAGGAGGCTGCAGCGGTAGGGATGGCCTATACCCTTACCACGGATGATTTTATTTTTGGGTCACACCGTAGCCATGGCGAGATTCTTGCCAAAGGATTATCTGCAATCCGTAAGCTGGGTGACACCGAATTAAGAAAGATCATGGAATCGCATTTTGATGGTCTTACGTTTGCCCCGGTCAGGAACTATTTTCAAGGGACTCTCAGGGAACAGGCTGTTCGTTTTCTTGTGTATGGGACTCTAGCGGAGATTTTTGCCCGCGAAACCGGTTTTAACAAAGGACTGGGAGGATCCATGCATGCTTTTTTCACGCCGTTTGGTGTGTACCCGAACAACGCGATTGTAGGGGGGTCTGCCGATATTTCTGTTGGGGCGGCTCTCTATAAAAAAGTCAACCGGAAGAATGGAATTGTAGTAGCCAATATTGGAGATGCTTCCATGGGATGCGGACCGGTATGGGAAGGGTTGGTCTTTGCCACCATGGATCAGTTTACCCGCTTATGGGAAGACGATATGAAAGGCGGTTTACCGTTGATTATTAACATCGTGAACAACCAGTATGGCATGGGGGGACAAACCTGCGGCGAAACCATGGGGTACGGCATAGCGGCACGCATTGGAGTGGGCCTGAATGCCAGGCAAATGCATGCAGAACGCGTCGATGGATACAATCCATTGGCGGTAATCGATGCCTACCGACGCAAACGCAAAGTGCTGGAGCAAAAACAGGGACCTGTATTGCTCGATGTGCTGACCTATCGCTTCAGCGGACATTCCCCATCTGATGCCTCCTCGTATCGCTCCAAAGAGGAAATGGAAGCCTGGCAGCAACAAGATTCCATAGTATGGTTCGGAAAAGAACTGGTTCAGACAGGAATCGCTTCCGAAAAGGAATTGAAGAGCATACAGTCGGATGCAGAAGAGTTGATAACCTGGGCAATGAAATATGCCACCGATGATGCCGTCTCACCCCGTATGGATCTGAAAAAGTATCCCAACCGGATCGGGGATATGATGTTTTCCAATGCATCCATGGATGCAATGGAAGACCGAAAACCGGAAGTGAATCATCCCCTAAAAGAGAATCCCCGGGTTCAGCAGATAGCTGCGAAAAAGCGGTTTATGTTTGACGCCCAGGGGAAGGCTTTTTCGAAAATAAAAACTTTTTCGGTACGCGATGCTATTTTTGAAGCCATTATTGACCGGTTCTACAAAGATCCCACGCTCATAGCCTATGGGGAAGAGAACCGGGACTGGGGCGGAGCTTTTGCGGTTTACCGGGGCCTAACGGAAGCCTTACCGTACCATCGTCTCTTCAATACTCCGATTTCCGAAGCTGCAATTATCGGAACAGCCATAGGGTATGCCATGTGTGGCGGAAGGGTAATTCCCGAGTTTATGTATTGCGATTTCCTCGGTCGCGCCGGCGACGAAGTATTCAATCAATTGCCCAAATGGCAGGCCATGAGCGGTAACGTGCTGAAAATGCCGGTGGTCCTTCGGGTATCCGTAGGCTCAAAATATGGAGCCCAGCATTCTCAGGACTGGACAGCCCTGACCACCCATATTCCCGGATTAAAAGTGGTTTTCCCGGTGACCCCTTATGATGCCAAAGGACTCATGAATGCTGCCCTCCAGGGTACCGACCCGGTCATCTTCTTCGAAAGCCAGCGGGTCTACGACATGGGAGAACAATTCCATAAGGAAGGAGTCCCCAAAGGGTACTACGAAATTCCGATTGGCGAACCGGATATAAAAAAAGAAGGGAAAGAGATTACCCTGTTAACCATTGGAGCAACCTTATACCGGGCTCTGAAGGCTGCTACTATCCTGGAAGAAAAATACCATATGTCGGCAGAAATTATCGATGCCCGCACCCTGGTTCCCTTCCATTATGAGCCGGTGATTGAATCCATTAAAAAGACCGGACGCATTCTGATCACAGGCGATGCAACAGCCCGTGGTTCCTTTATGCGGGACCTGGCTTCGAATATTGCAGAACTGGGATTCGATTACCTGGATGCCCCCCCGGTGGTTGTTGGCGCTCGCAACTGGATCACTCCGGCCCATGAACTGGAAGACGATTTCTTTCCGCAACCTTCATGGATACTGGATGCAATCCATGAACGGATTGTTCCCCTGGAAGGATATATTCCGGAGAATGATTTCACGGAAAATGAACAAATGCACAGAAATGCTACCGGAGTTTAGAAGGAGGCGTTTTTACATCGTATATTTTCAGGCATCTTAAAAATAATAGAAACAGTTGAAGTTCCATAACCTGATAAAAGATGAACCGATTGATAAAACTAAGGCCACATCACGTTCTCGATATCATCAGGAATTACGGGCATTTTGAGAAATCTACCCCCCATCATTACGGGCATGCACAACACCTGGTTTCCCAAAAACTTGTTTCCGATCTGAATACGCCCATTCAATTAATTATTGGTTCGGATGATATCTGTAAGCCTTGCAAACATCTTCTTCCCAACGGATTGTGTGGCGATGTACTTCATCAGCTTGAAGAACCGGTCTCAAAACAGGAATACAACGATTCGCTCGACCGGAAATTATTCCCTTACCTGAACCTGAAAGAAAATACGGTCCTCACTTTTCAGGAATTCCTGGAAATTGTAAACAAGAAAACTCCCGGGATTGAGGAAATCTGTACCCACCCGAAAGAGGATAAAGGGTATCGGCTGAAGGGATTAATAAAAGGGCTACAGAAAACAGGGATCAGGCATTGATCGCCTATGAAATTATGGCTCCGGAAAGTATGGGTTATTGTTTGCTTTCCTTATTGTAACTTATTTTCAGTTTTATCGTTACTTTCATATGATTAAAGTGTTAAATTTCTAAGGTATCATATGGAACTCGCATAGCTTTAATCATCATCTTAAGTGTAAATATTTTACATGCTCGTTTCATACACTTTCATTTTCTAGTCTGCAATTGACTTTGGTTCAACCTGAATACCGGGACTCATCGTACTGGACAAATAAATACTACGGATATAGGTTCCTTTTGCCGATGCGGGTTTCAGTTTATTGATGGTGTCAATAAACTCCACCGCATTCTCTTTGATTTTTTCCGCTTCAAAGGAAGTTTTTCCGATGGTACTATGCACGATACCGTACTTATCCACTTTAAAGTCGATTTTCCCTTGTTTTACTTCTGCCACTGCTTTTCCGATATCCATTGTAACGGTACCGCTTTTGGGGTTAGGCATCAATCCGCGGGGTCCCAGTATTCGGCCCAGCGGACCCACCTTTCCCATCACAGGAGGCATGGTAATAATCACATCGACATCTGTCCAGCCGTTTTTAATCTTTTCGATGTATTCCTCCAGTCCAACGTAGTCGGCTCCGGCATCCTGGGCCTCCTGTTCCTTATCAGGAGTCACCAGGGCAAGCACCCTTACCTCCTTACCGGTTCCATGCGGCAAGGTAACGACCCCCCGGACCATCTGGTTTGCTTTTCTTGGATCCACTCCCAGTCTGATATCTATATCTACCGAAGCATCAAATTTTGTATAGGTGATCTCTTTCACCATCTTTGAAGCTTCTTGCAGCGTATAGATCTTGCCTTTTTCGAGTTTCTCCAGAACGGCTTTTTTATTTTTTGTTAACTTCCCCATCGTAAAGATATTTTTTAGTATGTGAATGGCGATTTCCCTTTGACAGTAATCCCCATACTTCTGGCAGTTCCAGCAACCATCTTCATAGCAGACTCAACGGTAAAACAGTTCAAATCCGACATCTTGCCTTCGGCAATTTTCTCCACCTGTTCCCAGGTTACCGATGCAACCTTGTTCAGGTGAGGTTCGGAAGAACCCTTTTTTACCTTCGCTGCTTCTAAAAGTTGGGATGCCACAGGAGGTTGTTTAATGACAAAATCAAACGATTTATCCGAATAAACAGTGATAATCACAGGAAGAAGCTTCCCGGCCTGGTCTTGCGTTCTTCCGTTAAACTGTTTACAGAACTGCATTATATTCACTCCTTTGGCACCTAATGCTGGCCCCACCGGTGGTGACGGATTCGCAGCACCACCTCTGATTTGTAATTTAATTAATCCAGCAATTTCTTTTGCCATACCCTAACATTAAAACATTTCTACTCCTTCTCAACTTGCATAAAACTAAGTTCCAAAGGGGTTTTTCGTCCAAAAATCTTCACCATTACCTGCAGCTTTTTCTTCTCCTCATTGATGGCCTCAATGGTTCCGTTAAAGCCGTTGAATGGTCCGTCGATCACTTTTACGGTTTCCCCTAACACAAAAGGTATATTCAGTTCTTCATCGGTCTCCGCAAGTTCGTCTACCCTGCCCAGTATCCTGTTTACTTCATTCTGGCGCATGGGTACCGGATCTCCCCCTTTGGTGTCGCCCAGGAATCCAATGACATTGGGAATATTCCGCAATGTGTGAATCACCTCACCAACTAAGGATGCTTCAATCAGCACATATCCGGGGAAAAAGTTTCGTTCCTTACTGATTTTCTTACCGTTTCGTATCTGATAAACCTTCTCGGTAGGTATTAAAACCTGTGAAACAAAATCCCGGAGGCTGCCATTTGCGATTTCATTTTCGATATATTCCTTTACTTTCTTCTCTTTCCCTCCTATTGCACGAAGAACATACCACTTTCCGTTGTTTTCGCTCATTCCACCTCCTGGTTTCTTGAATTAATAAAATAACCCATAGATAAAATTCATTACGTTCTCAAAAGAAAAATCCATAATGAATATTACGAGTGATATAATTAAGGAAGCAACCATTACAACTAATGCACTGTTTTGTAATTCTTTCCAGGTAGGCCATGTCACTTTATGGATCAACTCCTCATAAGCCTCTCGTATGTAAACCTTTAGTTTCATCTTTTTTGTTAACGGTATCGGGTGATACGAAGTCAAGGCGTGCCCTGACGTTCGTTCTGGTTCCTTTCATTCACCCGAAAACAGGTCCCAGGCTGAGCCCGGGACGTGTCAATGTCCTGTATTTATAAAGAATTATTCAAGAATCTCGGTTACCTGTCCAGCTCCTACTGTACGGCCTCCTTCACGGATAGCGAAACGAAGTCCTACATTCAAGGCGACCGGATAGATCAGGTGTACTTCAATCTCCACATTATCCCCAGGCATCACCATTTCTCTTCCTTCCGGAAGATGTATTTCGCCTGTTACATCCAGTGTACGCAGATAAAACTGTGGACGGTATTTGTTATGGAACGGTGTATGCCGACCACCTTCTTCTTTTTTCAATACGTAAACTCCTGCTTTAAATATGGTATGCGGAGTAATCGAACCGGGTTTGGCCAGAATCATGCCTCGTTTGATCTCTTTTTTGTCAATACCACGAAGCAATAAGCCCACGTTATCCCCTGCTTGTCCGTCGTCAAGAATCTTACGGAACATTTCTACACCGGTACATACGGTTTTCTTTCCTTCAGCGCCCAGACCAATAATCTGGAGTTCATCTCCTGTATGGATCACGCCTGTTTCAATACGACCCGTAGCAACGGTTCCACGTCCGGTAATGGAGAATATGTCTTCCACCGGCATCAGAAATGGTTTGTCTACATCCCGTTGAGGCAGCGGAATCCATGTATCACAGGCATCCATCAGTTCCATAACCTTATCTTCCCATTGGCTTTCTCCATGCATAGCACCCAGTGCAGAACCCCTGATTACGGGTGTTTTATCTCCTTCAAATTCATAAAAATCAAGCAACTCACGAATTTCCATTTCTACCAGTTCCAGCAATTCTTCATCATCTACCATATCCACCTTGTTCATGAACACCACCAATTTGGGTACGTTCACCTGGCGGGCCAGCAAGATGTGCTCACGGGTTTGCGGCATCGGCCCGTCTGTGGCAGCCACTACGATAATGGCTCCATCCATCTGGGCAGCTCCCGTAACCATGTTCTTTACATAGTCGGCATGCCCCGGACAGTCAACATGAGCATAATGCCGCTTTTCAGTTTGATACTCCACATGCGCTGTGTTGATGGTGATACCCCGTTCTTTCTCCTCAGGTGCATTGTCGATCGCATCGAACGACTTGATCTCAGAAAGACCTTTCTTTGCTAAAACCATAGTAATCGCAGCGGTGAGGGTTGTTTTCCCATGATCAACATGACCAATCGTCCCGATGTTGACATGCTCCTTGTCCCTAACAAATGTTTGTTTAGCCATAACTGTAAAATTTTAATTTATTGTTTCAATTCATCTGAGCCGAAGACGAGAATTGAACTCGTGACCTCATCCTTACCAAGGATGCGCTCTACCCCTGAGCTACTCCGGCAAAAATACAAAACACGATGTGGTATCGGATAATATTCCAGGTACCAAATCTTATAAAAAAGAGCGGGAAACGGGACTCAAACCCGCGACCCTTAGCTTGGAAGGCTAATGCTCTATCAACTGAGCTATTCCCGCAAATCATCCTGTATTTTTGCAAAATGTCGTGCAAAATTACAAAAAAACTTTTGAAAGAACTTATAAAACATTTATTTTATGAAATTCACTTAACATTCCCTAAAACTGAACACCGGTGAATTTCCTCGATTGTCGTTTTTACCCCCTCTTCCTATCCCCTCATTTTTTGACTCTGAGGCTTCAAACAACTTAATTTTCAATAGCTTCAGCTATGTCCCCCAAAAGGGTCTGCAAATGTAAAATATTTTTGATTAAATCACAACTATCGATATGTTTTTTCGGGTCTATTTATTTCTCAGCTTTTCCTTGTATTTGGTGAGTTGTTTTCGTACCGCATCCACAGCCAGATCGATGCCTTGTTCAAAGGAATCGGCCTGTTTTTTGGCAAACAAAGAATCTTTCTTCGGAATCGATACTATTATTTCCGAAACTTTATTATTGGCAGTTTCAGGTTTTAACACCTTCAACATAATTTCTGCCCCAATGATCCCTTCAAAAAAGGTATCCAGTTTCCCCACTTTTTTCTTCGCAAAATCGATGAGTTTCTGATCGGGGGTAAAATTGACTGCATTGATTTTAATATCCATAACTGTTTTCGTTTAACCCCTGGGATGGGTTTGTTTGTATACTTTCTGTAATTTCTCGAACGTTGTATGTGTATATATCTGGGTAGCTGCCAGGTTTGCATGGCCCAGTAACTCTTTCACGGCATTCAGGTCTGCTCCCCGGTTTAACAAATGGGTGGCATAGGTATGCCTTAATACATGAGGGCTCTTTTTTTCCAGCGTGGTTACTTTATCCAGGTTTTTTTTCACTACCCGGTACACCAATTGGGGATAGGCACGCGCTCCTCTATTCGTTAATACCAGGGTGCCGTGGGATCCTCCGAACGTTTCTTCCCGTGAATGCAGGTAATCCTCAAGGATGGTATTCAAAGGTCTCGGATAGGGAATCATCCGCTCTTTGTTCCTTTTTCCCCGCACCTTGATCTGGCATTCCTTCCGGTTGATATCACTGATCTGTAAATCCAGCAATTCAGCCCGGCGGATGCCTGTACCATACAACAGGGCGATGATCAGTTTATCCCTTCTTCCGGAAAAATCCTCCCCGAAAAAACCATCATCCAGCAAATGCGCTAAATTCTTCTCCTCAACAAACCAGGGTAATTTCTTTCGGATCTTTGGCACTGGAATAAATGTCACCGGATTTTCATCCACCACTTTTTCTCTTTGCAAATATTTAAAAAACGAATGTAGCGTTGATATCTTCCGGTTCACCGTCCGGGGCGTGAGGCCTTTCTCCATTAGTGCAACCACCCATCCCCTTACTAATTTTGAATGAACGTTTTTAACATCAAAATCCCCGGTCATTTCCCTGCTATACAGCACGAACTGACCGAGGTCATTCTTGTAGGCCACCCACGTATGAGCTGAGAATCTCTTCTCATACTTAACGTAATTCAAAAACGATTCCTGATGATCCATCTACCTTCTTCAAACAGGGCCAGGAATCCATTTAACCTAATCTTCCTGGTTCTGCAAACCCTGAATATACCTGGCTTTTTTTACTTCATTCCTTCTTTTTACCGAAGGTTTCATGAATGCCTGACGTTCACGTAACTCCTTTATTACGCCGGTTTTTTCAAATTTTCTTTTGAACCTTTTCAGTGCCCTTTCAATATTTTCGCCTTCTTTTACCGGTATTATTATCATACTTTTTCTGTTAATCTTCAAAATCGAGGCGCAAATTTAGAAAATATTCATGGTTAATCAAATTTAATAATAAAAAATTAATCTCCGATTTGTACCCCGAAACAGGATATACCACCATCACCGGCCCCCCCCGATTAGTTGAGCTTCAGATAGGGCCTAATTTTTTTGTATACCTCCTCATCCAATATATTCTTACTGAATAATTCTTCACAGGTTTCAAAAGGACCGGATTTATTTCTGGTGCTGATAATTTTTTCTGCATGATGCCGCCTTAAATAGGGATGGCTGACCAACTCATGATAATCTGAAAAATTCAATGAGATCTTTTTTATCCCTGAGGTATCCACCCAAATACGATCTTTGATCTGCGCATATCGTTCGGGTTCAAAATTATAGACTTCAAGGAGTTGTTGTGTGTCGATAAATCCTCCCAGCAACTCCCGGTATCGGATAATCCGGGAAGAGAATACGGGCCCGATTCCATACAGTGTTATCAGGTCAGCTGAGTCGGCCCTGTTCAATTCAATGTATACCGGATTTGCTGGTTCTTTTCTCTTTTTCGCAGAGCTCTCTTTTTTCTCTATACGAATCCAGGGTTTAAGTACACGAAAGAGGGTTGAATCCAATCCATAAATTTTCATTACATCCTCCGCCGTTTTGAAAACACCACCTTTCTCTCTGTATTTTATCAGGTTGGTTGCCTGAAAAACGGGAAGACCCCATTCCATCAATTGCTTTCCAGACACACTGTTGGGATCAAAAAACGCATCTACGGACAATTCCAACGTGGTTTTATTGGTTCTTTCCGACCCCTTTTGTTCCCTGGGAAAAACCATATAATCTTTCAACAAGGCAAAAAGGCTGTCATTCATTCCATAGATCTTCCGTACCGAATGGCTGTCTGGAAACCAACCTCCGGAACGACGGTATTCCATAAGATTCTGTTTTACCTTCCATGGAATCGACAGTGAATCGAGTGCTTCTTCGCTTATCGTATTGGGATTGAATGGGAACAGGGTATCTCCGGAAGAGTGTACCCGGTTGTTTTGATGACTTTCCCACTCAGCCAGGGCTTTTTTCACAGAGGTAAAATCTGTAACGGATTGTTTTCTGAACAAATCCATTCCGAAATTTATACCCAGAATTCCCATCAAAAGGCAACACAAAAAAAGCATTCCTCTCCTTTCACTCCGGGTAAAAGAAAAATAATCCCTGATAATCTGTCTGAGGATCCTGAATTTCACCCAGGAAAGGTACGGTTTTGGATCCACAAAAACAAACAGGAACTTCTTCTACAGGGCTTTTCAGGTAATCTGGATCAACCCCACCCCCTGGAGGAAAACAAAAGCAATGGCAATCGGCGCCAGGAATTTTATGATAAAAAGGAAAAAAGGCATGTATCTTACTCTCAGGGTTCCGTTATTGGACAATTCGTTCTGGGTTTTCTCCCTTCCAAAGAACCAGGCAACGAACAAAACGATAAAGAAGCCCCCCAGAGGCAAAAGCACATTGGCTGAGGTAAAATTCAACAGATCAAATACGGTTTTCCCGAAAATATGAACATCCGCCATCAGACTGGTTGAGAAGACACACATGACCCCCAGGATGGATACCGACAGGGTTGCCACCCAGGTTGCTGCTTTGCGGGTCATGTTCAATTCCTCGGAAAAAAAAGCAACGATGACTTCCAGTACCGAGATGGTGGATGTTAGGGCAGCCACTCCCAGCAGGAAAAAAAAGATCAGTGAGAAGAAGTACCCTCCGGGGATTTGTTGAAAAAGATTCGGAAGCGTAATAAAGGCCAGTCCTTCCCCGGATGCAGGCTCAATATGAAAGGCAAACACAGCCGGGAAAATAGCCAGACCTGCCAGAACAGCAACCAGCGTATCCGCCATCACCACGGAAACAGCCGCCTGCCCCAGATTTTCATGTTTTTGGATATACGAACCATAGGTAATCAACGTTCCCATTCCTATGCTTAGGGAGAAAAAAGCCTGCCCCAGAGCTTCCAGGATCGTGGATGCTTTGATCCGGGTAAAATCAGGCTGGAATAAAAAACGGATTCCTTTACCGGATCCGGGTAAGGTAACCGCCCGGACCACCAAGACGAGAAGCAAGAAGAAAAGAAGAGGCATCAGTATCTTGGTGTATTTCTCGATTCCGTTTTTCACCCCGGCCATAATGATAAATCCGGTGAATCCCATAAACAGGGCGTACCAAAACAAGGGACGCCAGTTCCCCCCCGTAAAAGAATCAAACATGGCATGAAGCTGCTCCGGGCTTTTCCCTGAAAAACCATTGATCAACGACTGATAGATATATTCCAGGGTCCATCCGGCTACCGTCGTATAAAAAGCAAGAATCATGAAAGCAGCAGCTACACCCATCAACCCAATCAAACACCAGGGTTTACCCGGTTTTAATTCCCGGAAGCAACCATAGGCATTCTTCTGGGCACTTCGACCTATGGTAAATTCGGATAACATCACAGGAATACCAATGGCAAGTACAAAAAACAGGTAAATCAACAAAAAAGCACCCCCCCCGTTTTCACCTGCTACATAGGGAAATCTCCATATGTTTCCCAAACCAATGGCTGAACCTGCTGTAGCTGCTATAATTCCAAATCTTGAACTGAATGAATCCCGGCCTGTTTGTATATCAGCCATACGTCTGTTTTGAAAGGTATTTAGATTTGTCTCCCAAAAAGATTGATCCCACCTGAAAAAGTCTTAATGGCCACCCCAAACACCCAAAGATGAAAAGTCATTGGATTCATGAACCGCAACGTTCACAGGAAATGTACAGAGTCTGCAAAAAATTTAACATCCACAGGAATGTGCTTTTTATCTTTTGCTTACCCTTTGTTTACTTCGCGATTCCATTTTCTAACCCGGTAGCCTCTCTCCAAATTAGGAAGAAAAAACCTTATGCCCTGCCTATACAATTTAAATCATCAAAAGCTCTTTTCAATCTTTCGATCATTGCTTCCTCTCCGGCACGCAAGAACTTACGGGGATCGTAATACTTCTTATTCGGTTTATCTTCTCCTTCGGGATTTCCGATTTGTGATTGCAGGTAATCGTGGTTCTCTTTTTCATATTTGCGGACTCCATCCCAGAAAGCCCACTGGGTATCGGTGTCGATATTCATTTTGATCACTCCATAGCTTATCGCTTCCCGTATTTCCTCGAGGGTAGATCCGGAACCTCCATGGAAAACAAAATTCACTGGTTTTGCACCCAATCCATGTTTTTCAGCAATGTATTTCTGGGAATTATCCAGAATCTTTGGAGTCAGTTTCACATTTCCCGGTTTGTACACTCCGTGAACGTTTCCAAAGGAAGCGGCAATGGTAAAAGCCGGGCTTATTTTCCGTAATTCCGTGAATGCATAATCAACTTCGGAGGGCTGAGTATATAAGGATGCATGATCCACCCCCGTATTATCGACTCCATCTTCTTCACCCCCTGTTATTCCCAGTTCAATTTCCAGGGTCATATCTATTTTGCTCATTCGTTTCAGGTATTCTTTGCTGATGGCAATATTTTCCTCCAGGGATTCTTCTGAAAGATCGAGCATGTGGGATGAATAAAGCGGTTTTCCTGTTTCGGTGAAATGCTTTTCCCCGGCATCGAGTAATCCATCGATCCAGGGAAGTAATTTTTTAGCTGCATGATCGGTATGGAGGATCACATGCACTCCGTAAGCCTGAGCCAGGGTGTCGATATGTTTGGCTGCGGCTATGCCACCCAGGACTGCTGCCTGCTGTCCTTCCAGGCCAATCCCTTTACCAGCCATGAAAGAAGCTCCCCCGTTTGATAATTGAATGATCACCGGTGAGTTGACTTTTTTTGCTGCTTCCAAAACAGCATTAATGGAGTTTGAACCTACCACATTCACGGCCGGTAGGGCAAATTCATGGTCTTTGGCTACCTGAAAAATAGTCTGTACATCTTTCCCGGTAACCACTCCGTGTTGAATGTTCGAAAATAATTTGCTCATATGATTATTTTTTAATGGTACACTAAGTTTTCTTTGCTATCAAAGCCCATTCCTGCAAAAATATATCAGAACGGATAACCTATGGCAAAGGTAAGGTTAAAATCGTCATTATTTAACTTTCTGTTTCCAATTATCCAACCATTTCCTGATTTCTGTGAAGGATCGCGCAGTTTTAATCCCATATCCAGTCTGAATATGAAATAGGTAAAATCGAATCGAAATCCGATTCCGGTACCCATGGCAATTTGTTTATAAAATTGGCCTGGTTCGAATTGTACTCCCTCCCTGTTATCTTTATCATTGATTGCCCATATATTTCCAGCGTCAAAGAACAAAGCGCCTTCAAGTATATTGATCAAACGGAAACGGTATTCCAGGTTGGCTTCGAGTTTGATGTCGGATGATTGATTGGGGTAAGCTTCTTCCGGGGCCTTGTAGGTTCCGGGCCCCAGGGAACGAACCTGCCAGGCCCGGATCCCATTGGCTCCCCCTGTGAAATACTTCTTTTCAAAGGGCAACACATCAAAATTCCCAAACGGCCATCCCACACCGGCAAAAACACGCCCTACAAGGGAATTATACCGGTCAATCATATACCCGTACCGGAATTCAAGATCCGCTTTGACGTATTGGGCATACCGCGTATTCAGGATCTTATAATATCCCGGGACAGCCATTCCCACCGTATCGCTCTCAACAACCTGATCCGCTCCGGATGCCCACGACAAAAGATTCAATAAATTACCTGCCGATTCAAAGGAAAATTTGAGGTATGTATAATTCGTACGTTGATTGAGTTTCTGATCATTAAAAACCAGGGTGTAATTGGAAGCAGAAATAAGATGGTCGGTAAAACTGCTTTTTATGTACAAATCTTTAATAAGATCAATAAATCCCGGATCAAAGGCGTACAGATTAACCTGGTTAAAATCGACCAGGTTCAGGGTATGCCGTAATTTTTCAGTCGTTCTCCAACTGTACCCGATTTTCAGATTGCTGATGGTGCGTGTATAATCCGGTCTGTCCTGGAAGTTATACCCTAAAGTAAAGACCGTTTGGGGTAGGTAGCGGTCGAAATAGCGGAACCAGTTTCCAGGTCCCAACAACCGGGGGATGGTCAAACTGGCTTCAACACCTGCTTCCCGGGTATTGAAATCGTTTAATACATTGTTTTCAACCCATTGCTGGCGTTCCATGGCTCCTTTCAGGTTAATGCGAAAAATCTCCGCATTCCGGAAAAGATTGCGGTGCTGGAAATTCAGATTCCCAGCCACCCCAAGATTCCCGGATGTATTGGTCCCTTCCACATCAAAAGAAATGGATTGCTTAGCCATCGGAGCCAGATTGATCAAGCAATCCAGGCTGTCTCCGTTCCCTGATTCCTTTTTCCGGAAACGAATATCTACATACCGGAACTGATTTAGCTCGGAAAAAGCATTGAACGTTTTTTTCACATCTTCCTCCCGGTAGATATGGCCACGCTTCAGACTGTTCAAACGGGTAAAAAACCCGGGATTATACCGGTATTTGCCTCCGGAGATAAAAACAAAATCCTCTGATACCAGGGTGTCCGGTTGAATCCCCGGAGAAACACTGCTGTCGACCGATATCGAATATTCAGGAATCAGGTTAAAAGTGGTCCTGGCAACCCAATACGGACGACGTGGCTGATCCTGCGCTTCAACCATCATGTTGATGTCAACCTGCCAGGCATACAGGGAAGTATCCACCGCGTAGTAAATCTGTTCCTTTCCAAAATCATAATAACCGTGATTCCTGAACAGGGTGGCGATGCGTGTTCGTTCGCGGTCAAGAATATTCACGTCAAAGAGATCTCCCCGGGTAACAATCCGCTGCGTGGTATCGGAAAAAAACAGATCTCTCAATGGGGGCTCGTTTATCGTATAGTGAATATTCCGTATCCTGTAGGGCTGTCCCGGTGTAATCCGGTAAGTCAAATTTACCTTCTGCTTCTTGCTATTTATATCTACCTGGTTCTCAACTTCTGCATAGTAATACCCTTTGTTTTTGAAAAACTGTTTCAACTGGCTGTTGGAGCGCTGGGTCAGTAATTCGTTATAGATTACCGGTTCCTCACCAATTCGTTTTAACCAATCGTTGTCTTTTTTCCTGGAGGAGAGATTATACAATCCCAGATGAAACTTTAAAAATCCCAGAATACGCAGGTTTTCTTTTTGCCGGATATAGGATTTCACTTCCTCTTTGTTCACTTTTTTATCCGTTACCTCCACTTCCACTTTGTTCAGGAGATAAGAACCTTCCGGAACAAATTTTACCGGGGAGCACGAAGCAATATAAATGCCCAAGGCCATTATTAGCAGGTATTTCCAGTTCTTTTCCATAGGGTTCACCCGTGCTTTTCCATTTTTTAATCATCGGCTTACTGATCAAACAAACCTCTCCGGTACTCTTTCTGGCACATGCATGCGAATGATTTCTACCGCCGATATCATCAAATCGTTTTAAAAATTATAAATTTAAACGAATGAAACATACCTTACTCGTTCATCTTACAATATATGGTAATTTTTTTCAAATGATAAACAAAAATAAAATAAAACTGATCCGGTCGTTGTCCTACAAAAAGTACCGTGAAAAGGAGAATCTTTTTCTTGGAGAAGGGAATAAACTTACCCGTGAGTTGTTAACTTCCGGATGGGATGTCCGCACGCTGATATGCACCGACACGTATTATCAATCGGTCAAAAATCTTCTTCCCCCTTCCCTGGAATGGTTGCCGGCCGATCCGGATGAGATCCGGAAATACAGTTTGCTGAAAAATCCGCAACAGGCAATGGTCTTGTGTACGATTCCCCAACGAAAATTTTCCTTTGAACAGGTGACATCCGGATTGACTCTATGCCTCGACGGAATTCAGGACCCGGGAAACCTGGGGACTATCCTTCGAATAGCCGACTGGTTTGGCATTTCAGTGGTATGTGCCTCTCCGGATACAGCCGATGTGTTTAATCCCAAAACGGTGCAGGCCTCCATGGGATCCATATTGCGGGTAACCGTAGTGTCTACCAACCTGGAAAGGCTTATAAAAAAGGCAAATCAGGAAAAGATCTCCACATTCGGGACCTTTCTGTCAGGCACAAACATCTATACCCGGCAATTGCCTGAAACAGCGCTGGTGGTTCTTGGTAACGAAGGAAACGGCATTTCCCCCACCGTGGAATCCCTGATCGGAAACAAACTCTTTATACCGCCCGTAGCCGCCAAAGAAAAACCCTCCGAATCACTCAATGTGGCTGCTGCCGCAGCCATTATCTGCTCGGAGTTCAAAAGAACAAAACTGCTGGCTTACTCAAAATGAAAACTCAGGGTGAAAATATTGGAAGTCATTCGTTTAATCGCATGATTGTAATACTGTCTTTGCGATTTCGGCGCGTCAGCCAACTGGTTGTTCAGGCCGATGCTGACCTTGGCCTCCACCGAAAACCGGAAAAAAAGAAAATAGGTATCCCAGCCTGCCCCCGCTTCTGCATAAAAACCTCCGTTCTTTAGTCGTACAAGATCTTCCTTTGAAGACCGTGAAATATCCTGCCGGTAGGCCAATCCGAATACCACATAAGGACGATTGTTGTTGATCCTCAAAGCTTTGTATTTGATTAGAAACGGAAAATCAAGGTAGGTCGATTTGATGGAATATTCATAGTTGTCGTAGCTATAGCCTTCTCTCAGATTATCAATCACAGGAACATTATACATTAATTTCCGCTCGCCAAAAGATAAACCCGGCAGAAACCGGAGGTCCAGGTCGCGCGCAAGGCGCAGACTGGTAATAATCCCCACGGTAAACCCTCCGATGTTGCGGCTTACATCCGCCCGAACTGTATCCACCGAGGTAACCTGCACCGGATCACCCGGCCATTCTTTTGACTCAAATTGGGGATAATTTGTACCTATCGGAGTGTAATGGTCCAACCCGAAATCCAGGCTGTTGATACCCAGCGTAAACCCAAAATGAATCCGTTTATCATCAAAGGTCGTCAGGTATTTGACCCTGGCATTCTGGGCCCACCCAATGCCGGCAACCAATAACAAAAGCAGGATGAAAACACCTTTTCTCACCATCCGGGAAATATTCATTCTATTGTTCAAAACAACAATATTAAAAATTTATTGTATACCCCTATTCAATTCGCTGAAAAGAATGCGGTTTTTGTCCGATGTACACCGTAACGATTCCGAAAGTCATGGGAACCCTCTGAATATCCGAAAAACCGGACTTTTCCATGATCTTCTCAAACGCTTCTCCTGAAGGGAAAGCTTTGATCGAATCGTGGAGATACCGGTAAGCATATTGATCTCCGGAAATGATTCTTCCAGCCAGGGGCAATATATTCTTCAAATAGAACGTATAGACCGCCCGGAAAAATCCGTATTCCGGTTTCGAGAATTCCAGTATAAAAAAATGCCCTCCCGGAACCAGGGTTCGACACACTTCAGAGAGACCGGCTTCCAGGGATTCAAAATTCCGTACTCCGAAAGCCGTTATGGCGGTATCGAAGGTATGGTCGCTGAAAGGAAGATTCTCTGAGTCGCCCCACTGTAAGGAGAGGATCCCGTTCAGGTTTTTCCTGGCAATTTTTTTTCTTCCTCTCCGGAGCATTCCTTCCGAGATATCGGTTCCGATCACCTTTTCCGGGTTAATCCGGCAGGCATCCAGGGCAAAATCAGCGGTTCCGGTAGCTACATCCAGTATAGTCCGGGGAGCATATTTTTGAATCATACGGATGGTTTTCCGCCGCCACCATCTATCCATACCAAACGAAAGCAAATGGTTCAGCAAGTCGTAATGGCCCGAGATGCGGGTAAACATTTCAGCAACCTGTTTCTTTTTGGAATCCGGGGAACCGGTGTTGGGAACAACAGCCATTAAGTGCCTGAAGTCATTTTATCGGTATAGCCAAACGATTCATCATCGATTCGTATTTCTCCCCGGGTCACATGCCCAACGGTGAAAAACGGAAATTTCAGTTCGGTGAGGGTATCCACGAAATCATCTTCTTTTTCGGTTTCCACATCCACCACAATGCGCCCCATGGCTTCCCCAAATAAAAAAGCGTCTTTACGTATTTCAGCATCGGTGGTAATATCAAACCCCAGGCTGTTGGGAATCGCTGCCCGCAACAAGGTAAAAAACAGTCCTCCCCGGCCTACCGGACTGGCACTGCTGATCAGCTTGCTGGCATGCAACGTTCTCAGCACTTTGTGTATTTCCTTTTCGGTTTCAATATCAAAAGCCGGCAACAGGGAATATCCTATATTATGGTAGAACTCCAGATACTCCGAAAGACCGATATCATTCTGAGACCGGCCGATCATAAAAATATTGTTTCCTTTGGTTTTAAAACGATGAGATATAAGATTCTCCTTTTTGTCAACGGAAGCAATAATGCTGATAATAATCGTAGGAGACATGGGGGCATGTCCAAGAAAGTGATCAAACCGGATCTTGCGGTCAGAAATCTTTAATCCGAATTTTGAAGCCGCATTCTCCAATCCTTTTTTGGCCCCTGAAGCGATCATGTGTCCATTGGGATGGGCAAAGTCAATATGATACAACAAGGCACTTACAGCAAGGGGATTGGCCCCAAGGCACAACATCTTGCGGGTTGCCCGGGAGACCAAAATCTCCACCGCTTTTTGAGGATCATCCGACAAATGGTGATGAAAAGCATGCATGCCCATGGCCATGCTTCCACCGTCGCTCTCCAGGGTGAAAATACCGCTCTCATCGGTATCGCAATTGCCGATTAAATCCGGGGAAATTCCTCCTTCACTGAAATCATTGAAATAATTGATCGATGCCAGGTTTGGATTCACCATCAACGAATAAATCACATCGGCAATATTTTCCGGCTCCGGAATGTTTTCTATGGTAAATACCTTTTCTTCTGTTGGTTTCATAGACTGTATCTGTTCTTTATAAAGGAATCCTGATCATAGCATGGGTTTCGCCCTAATCCTGATCGCAGGTTCTGCGTTTTGTTCCGTTGGACCAACCCGGTAAACAAGAAACAAAAATAATTAAGTGATGCTTTATTCCATCATAAAAGCGTTTTTTTTTACCTTCGGAAAAAATTTGAAAACGAGTATACCATGAATAAAACCGTTTTAATTACCGGAGCCACTTCCGGTATCGGTGAAGCTACAGCTCTTCTGCTGGCAGAAAAAAACTACAGGCTGATACTAACCGGACGAAGAAAAGAAAGACTGGAAGCCTTAAAGATACGCATACAAAACACCTGTGGAACTGAAGTGGTTACTCTCTCTTTTGATATCCGAAGCAAGAAAGAAACCGATGCAGCATTGGATTCTCTTCCTGAACAATGGAAATCCATTGATATACTAATCAATAATGCTGGCCTGGCAGCCGGTCTGAATCCCATCCAGGAGGGCCTCATTGACGACTGGGAACAGATGATCGATACCAATATCAAAGGACTTTTGTACATTTCCCGGAAGGTGCTGACCGGCATGACCCGCCGCAAATCGGGACATATCGTTAACCTCTCTTCCATAGCCGGAAAAGAAACCTATCCACAGGGAAATGTGTACTGTGCAACCAAACATGCTGTGGATGCTCTCACCAAAGGGATGCGCATCGACCTGCTGACCAAAGGCATCAAAGTAAGCTCTGTAAGCCCGGGAGCTGTGAAAACAGAATTCTCAAAGGTGCGATTTAAAGGCGATAAAAACAAAGCGGAAAAAGTATACGAAGGTTTCACCCCTCTGAGGGCAGAAGATGTAGCTGAAACAATCCTGTTTATCCTTTCGCGCCCCCCTCATGTAACCATCGACGATATTCTTCTGACACCTACAGCCCAGGCATATAGCCGGGATTTTAACCGATCCGAACCGGGCCGGTAAAATCAAACGGTTACGATCACCGGATTAAATCCCTGTATAGATGATGTAATTTTTCCGCCTCAATCCCGGAACTCCATTTTTCGGCTATCGCTTTCTGTGCATTCTTCCCTAAATGAACCAATTGCCCGCTAAATAATGCTTTCAACAAATGGGTCAGCGCATGCGTATCATACACATCAAAAAGATACCCATTTTCCCTGTCCTGAATAATTTTTGAATGAATCCCGGCATTTCGTGATGCCAGCACATTGCACCCGCAGGACATGGCCTCGGCACATACCAGGGAAAATCCTTCTGAAAAGGAAGGAACAATCACCGAATGAGAGGCCTGATAATACGAAATAATATCGGTCGTCTCCTCGATAAAATAAACCTGATTTTCCAGCGAATGACGGGCAATAACTCGCTTTAATTCGTTTAAAAATCCGGGTTTATCGGCTTTGCCAACGATGGCAACAGCCCAATCCGGATACTCTTTCAGGAAAGGAGCAACGGCATCGATCAGAACTTTTTGTCCTTTTGATCGGCGCACCCTCCCCACACAGGTCAGAATATTCTTCTGACGGATCTCAGAATGTCCCTTCCCCCGACCCGGTTTAAAAAGGTGCTGATTCACACCATGCTCAATGACCACCGATGGATAAGGAATAATCCGTTTCATGTTTTCCGTCAAAACAACAATGGCATCCGACTTTTTAAGCAAAAACCGCGTAGGCAAAGAAGGAGGCGTTTCAGCATGACGGGTACTTATAAGTATAAACCGCCCCCCCCATAAACGAAAAATCAAAGCCATAAATACCTCAATGTTCCGGTGACAGTGCAAAACAAAACAGGACCCCGAAAAAACCAATCGCAAAAAGTGGCCGATAGAAATTTTCTTCCCTTCGATGCCATATCCGAAGATATATACGTCAAATGACGGATCAAAAGAAGAAAATACATTTTCGATGCTTCTGGTAACACCCGTTCGTTTTTTATGAAAATGGGTATGTATTACAATCGGTTTCGGATTCATATAAGATGTAATCTGGATCGACCTGCCCTCTTCATGCTATACACGACAAATGATTCGTATTGTTTATTTATATAGGTATTCCCGCTCCCAATAGCTATCGGGATCGGGAGAACGCGGCATACCCTTTGGTAAATAATTTTATCCTGCTCGTTTCAGGTCAATATCTACCATGCAAATATAACGGTAATTTTCTTGTTTTCTTTTTTACTATTTTTACCTTGTAAAAGGACACGTTGGATGCATGATCCAAAATCCTGCCATTCCACAAAGAAACGAACTTATTCCTGTTCATTCGGGAATATGCGCTGAAGTACCACCAAAAAATTCGGAAGAAAGGGATGACAAAAATGTTCAATTATTACAAGGTGCGGATTGCCGGCCATGCTGTTTTCTGGCTTATCAGCCTGATATATTGGTTGATTCTTCTCTACTTAGCCGATCCTTCCGGGTCTTTCCTGTCAACCGAAAATATTCTCAAGGATATTATACTCAACAGTACCTTTGCGCTTTCGGTATACCTTAACCTGTATATTCTGATTCCCCGGTTTTTTGTTAGAAAGAATTATGTCTATTACGGATTCTGGCTGATTCTGCTTCTGGCTGCTTCTTCGGTATTGATCCAGGTTTTGTTTATATACCCATTTCATTCCATTTTTAAAAACGACCCGTTTACATCCTTCAGTCCGGCTATCTATTCACGCTATTTCTTCGTAACCCTCTTGTATATTGGAATTACCTCAGCCCTCAAATTCATCAAAGAATGGATTCTCCTCCAGGATCTGAAGTATAAATACGAACAAAGTGAACGAAAAAAACTGGAGGCTGAATTGAAAACACTAAAAGGACAGGTCCATCCCCATTTTTTGTTCAACTCCTTAAACAATGTATACTCTCTGTCACTCTCAAATCCGGATAAAGTGCCGGGATTTATACTGAAATTATCGGATCTCCTCAGGCATGCCATCTACGAATCACGCAAAGATTTTATCTCCCTTCAAAAAGAACTGACATTCATTAAAAACTATGTATCCCTGCAGAAAATCCGGATTCCTGAAAAAATCAGTGTCCGCTTTTCCATTCAGGGAAGGGTTCCGGATAATAAAATACCTCCATTGCTTTTTGAGCCTTTTGTAGACAATGCTTTTAAGCATGGATTAACCGGGCGGGATGATCAATTTGTATCCATCTTGTTTGATTTTACCCAACCCGGAATCCTTCTTTTCTCTATTGAAAACACCTATGAAGAATCCTTGTCATCCCATACAGAATACAAAGGGATTGGCCTTCAGAATGTAAAAAAACGATTGAAACATCTCTATGCAGAGGATTTGTATACTTTGGACATTCAAAAAGATGCAATGCGGTTTAAAGCAACCCTGAAACTAACCTTAAAAGAGTAACCATGGAAATGAAGGCCCTGATTATTGATGATGAACCCCTGGCACGGAACGTAATCATCCAATACGCCCAAAAAATTGAATCCCTGAAAATTGTCTGCTCCTGTGAAAGTGCCATGCAGGCCTTCGATGTTTTAAATACAGAACCCATCGATCTCATTTTCCTGGATATCAACATGCCCGTTCTTTCCGGAATATCGTTTCTAAAATCCCTGAAACACCCTCCGATGGTTATTTTTACCACTGCCTATATCGAATATGCTCTGGAAGGATTCGAACTGGATGCCATCGATTACCTCAAAAAGCCCTTCTCGTTTGAACGATTCCTCAAAGCGCTGAACAAAGCCTCGGAACAGTTAAAACTTTCCAAACTCAAAGAATCAACGGATGCTTTTGCAACCCGGGAAAAGGAGGAGTTCCTGTTTGTTAAAGCAGATAAAAAAACGATTAAAATCTATTTTAACGACATCCAATTCATCGAAGGATTAGGAGATTATATAAAAATTCACCTGAAAGACCAGCATATTGTTACCAACCTGACCATGAAAAAAATCCAGGATCTTCTGCCGGAAGATACATTCTTCCGCATACATAAATCCTTTATCATCGCACTTCAACCGATCGAATTGATTGAAGGCAATATGGTAAAGATCCATAAAACCAAAATCCCCATCGGCAACAGGTATCGCCAGGATTTTTTTCAACTGATCAACCGAAGGGTGGTGTAAGGAAAAACCTGATGGCATGGTTGCCTACTCGCTTCGCTTCGTGTTTTCATGATTCTGGCTCCGTAGTAACAACAACAACAATAGTGACGACAACCTCTTTCCTAACCTGGTCCTGTTTTTGATCTGGAATCGACAACCGTTCCCGCTTCATTGCATTCAGCCCCGATGGATCGGGACAGGCAGGGATTCGTTCCCCCTTCGTCATTTCATTCGCTACACGCTGAAATGCCGGGTGTCACTAACAACTGTCAACCGGATTATCCTTCTTCTTTGTTCATAAATCCCTGTTCCTTCAGAACCTGCAAAATCTTTTCCGAAAAGAAATCATTGTCCTCTTTGGTATACCTTACATCGGTGAACACCTGCGCGAGGCTCTCTTTTTTGTTTTCCCTGATAAACTGTTTTGATTCTTTCAGATTTTCCTTATACGCATACAATCGCTTCACCTCATTCGTTGTATAATCGTTGTATACTTCCGTATGAACCACAGCCTCCAGAGGAAGCCGGTCGGTTTGTTTCGGTGATTCATCGGGCCATCCTACGGTTAGGGTGGCAATGGGAAAAACGAATTTGGGCAGATTCAACACTTCAATAATCTCCTTTGCATTGTAGGTTGATGTTCCGAGGTAACAGATGCCCAATCCAATATCTTCCGCAGCGATGCAGATATTCTGAGCTACCAGGAGGGCGTCGATGGAAGCGGTCAGAAACGATAAAAAATTATCGTATCCCGGGGTGGCACGGCTGGCTTCACACCATCTTATGAACCGGTTAAAATCGGCACATACCGTTAATACTACCGGTGCCGACTGTATAACGGGTTGATTGAAATGCAACGGGATGAGCTTTTCCTTGTTTCTTCTGTCTTTGGTTACAACAATGCTGTACAGTTGCATATTTCCCGTTGTTGAAGCCCTGCATCCACTGGTAATCATTGCATTCAGGACTTCATCGGATACTTCTTTCTGTTGGTATTTTCGTATGGTACGATGGGTATTTAATGCATCCATGGTTTTTTTTAATGGTATGGAAAATAAAAAAGGGAAGCTTACGCTTCCCCTTTTTAATCAATCAATTCGGTATTACCTTTTAACAATCCTTTCAGTTTTAACGATTCCCTCTTCTGTAAACAGAGTAATGAGGTAAGCGCCACTTACAAGATTAGGTGTACGAACTACCTGTTCAGGATACATCACATCAATGACGCGCTGGCCGGCAATGTTGGAAATTACAACACGTGACAGCCGGTGGGCATTATCAATGGTAACGTAATCGTTGAACGGGTTAGGATATACTTTGTATGTATATTCTTTAGAATCAATACCGACAGCGAAGTTCTTCGTTGTGAACGTCCAGTCGCCGTCAGCAACTCCTTCAAAGTCGTTGCCTGCTTCGTCGGTTACAAATCCTTCATCTACCACTACGCGGTAGGTAGTATATTTATCCAGTACTACAGGTACGGTAACGGTGTTACCACTGATGGTCACCTCAGCAGGTGTGAATGTCAGGAATGCTCCGTTGTCATCCATTACTGTGAGGTTTCCACTACCGGCCACAACATCTTCATCCAGTGTAAGAACCAGGTCGAAGGTGGTATCATCTTCTTCCAGCTCTCCCTCTGGAGTCATGGCTGTTGCAGCAGGTGCAGTCCAGTCGCCTACTTCAAAGGTCATGCTTTCACCGGCAAATGCATTACCAGCTAGGTCTTTGATGTAGGTTGACAGTTGGAGCAGCACTTCGGCTTCTTCCTCAGCAGCGATCGTAAGGATGTATACTTTGTCTCCTTCGCTGCCGTTGATATTGGTAATTTCACCGTTTGTTATGCTTATGTAACCTGTATGGCCTACTCCGGTAACCTCTTCACTGAAGGTCAGCATCACGTCAAATTCGGTCTGCTGCGGATCAGGCAATGTAGTTACTTCCAACGTAGGAGGTGTATTGTCACCTACTGTGTAATAGAAGGTTCCTTCTTCGGCTAACGGATTCGGGATACCGGCACCGTCAACGATCTCATCACCGATGGTCAGTATGATGTCATCTCCATCATTACCTGTAATGGTAACCTGGTAGATTTGATCTCCATCCTCACCTGTGGTTATCGTCATTCCGGTTCCACCCATGATGCTCATTCCTTCGGCGGTGCCCCATACCGGTTCGCTGAATACAATATCCAGAACAAACGTGTTGGCTGTGGCATTTTCGCCTTGCGGAATCACAGATACAATCTCAGGCGCCGTATTGTCGTCAATCTGATAGGTGAAGGTCACCGGAACAACCGGTTCTCCAGCCAAATCAGTTACGGCGTCGGTAACTTCTATCTCAACCGTGCTTTCTTCCGCTCCTTCGAAGGTTACTTCGTAAACGGTTTCGCTAACCATTGCGATGGATGAAGAAAGGGCATTGGTAACCACTACGCCTGTTTCTGCATTCAATACAGGTTCGGAGAAGGTTAAGGTTACCGTATGATCTCCATTTTCAAGGTTAACCCCTTCAGCAGGATCAGCCATTACGGTTGGAGCTTCGTTCGCTATGGTATATACAAACGATGCAGGTACCAACGGATTTCCGGCGAGGTCTTCAATCGCATCCGAGAAGGATAGTGTGACTTCGTCCCCGTCAATGGCATTGATCGTTGCTTCGTAAACCAGCCCGGACAGCACTACCCGGAGTTCAACTTCCGGATCTACCGGTGTTACACCCGTTACGGTAACGCTGTTCACATCCACACCGGTTACTTCTTCATTGAACGTGATGGTTAGATCAAATTCATTGATCGTATCGGTAGCGGATGGTTTGTATACTTCGACTACCGGCGGTGTATTGTCGCCTACGGTGTATACCCAGGTTCCCGGGTTGGCCAATGGATTTTCATTGATGGAAACATCCGTGATTACATCGGTAACGGCCAGAGTGATTACATCACCGTCTTCTCCTTCAATCTCAACAGTATAAACATTTCCTGCAACTGTATAAACAGCGGCTGCTCCATCGACCGTAATACCCAGATCGGTATTTTCAACGGCTTCACTGAAGGTAATGTCTACGGTGAATGCCTGCGGTGTATTCTCTACATCGTCCACATCGGCCACTACGGATACAATCTCCGGAGCTACATGGTCACCGACCACATACTCACCAACTCCATCTACACCTTCAGCCAAGACCAGTCCGTTGTTGTTCACCGGACCATCGTCAATACCGGCAGGATCTACGGTAACCGTTATGGAATCCAGGTCTTCGCCTTCTACCATCACATGGTATACCTTAGCATCTGCTTCGTCCACTTCCACATCAACCAGGGTTCCGCCTTCTACAGTTACGGATTCTTCCACACCTTCTACTTCTTCACTGAAGACCAATTCTACCGTGAATTCAGTTTCGGTATTGTTATCTTCCTCAGGAGTCATGGATAGCAGTTCCGGAGCAGTCCAGTCACCCACTACGTAGGTTTCTGATACTTCGGCTACCAGGTTATTGGCTACTTCCACCAATTCTCCGGAGACACCTCTTTCATGCGGTATATCGGTAATCGCGGTTGTCACCGTAACGGTTACTTCAGCCCCTTGTTCAGCATCAATGCTTACGGTAGCTTCATCACCGGCTTCGTTCAAAGCCACGGTAGCTTCACCGCCTGTAACCAGGATCGTTGTCAGATCCACATTGGTCACCGGTTCACTGAAATTCACCACTACATCAAACTGGTAGGGCAAGTTTTCTGTTTCATCCGGAGCAGTAATGGTGGCTACCGGAGGTGTAAGGTCACCGGTTGTGAAGTTCCAGAATGTCGGGTCGAAAATGCCGGTATAAGCATTCCCGGCTTCGTCCATAACAGCACCTTCATCCACCAGCACACCAAACGATGTCCAATCTTTGAGGCCTGTAACCGGAATGGTCACAACATTGCCTGCAATCATCTCTTCGGTGATCACATAATCCTCGAATAATTTATTCAGGCTTGTTTCATCCAGTTCGTAGAGTCTCACTTTCGCATCTGGCAGTCCGGGAACTACGATTTCGCAGAATTCCATAACCAGCGTTGTATCTTGACCTATGCCTAAAGATCCGTCTTCCGGAGCGAATACCATATCGCATCCTTCACCCGGGCCAATGTTATCCTCAATGGTGAAGTCCCAATCGTAAGCTACGTTTCCGTTGGGTGTTTCCGCCAGGTCGACAAATGCACCGGCATCGATGGCCACGTTGTGGGCTTCGAATGTCAGGTGTTGTGTCAGCCATACGGTAACGGTCAATCCATCTTCGCTAATTTCCACAATGCTGCTATCGGATGGAATTACATATTCGGTGCTTTCGACGGTGATATTACCCTCTCCAACAACTACCGGTTCGCTGGCTGTGAAGCTGATACCCTGAGCCAATACCCCGAGGTACGTACCCAGTACGGCATCTTCTTCCGGGAAATTCGCTACGAAAGTAGGAGCTGTATTGTCATCCGTAGTAAAGGTCCATGTCAGTTCCGGTGTATA
>CAYPAW010000078.1:0-15970 GCA_964408795.1 uncultured Mariniphaga sp. | reverse complement strand
ATTCTAATGTTCTCCTGACTCTCGCTTCCGGTTTTCCTCGTTTACGCTTAAGCTTCCTTTTTCCTCGCTTCTCTTTTTTCGTATTGATTCAAAGAACTCTTTACAAAAATACCTGCGTTCTCAAAATAATATACAGGCTTTTTATTTTTTGATTTCCCTCAACCGACCTTGTGATTTTTCTGATCAAGGGTCGGCAAAGGTAACTACTTTTTTCAATTCAACAAATAGTTCATCTTATTTTTTTTCAGGGCTGAATTCATCGACCTGAATACCCGGAAAATATACCGAATACTATTTACGAGGAACACCGTACAGGGTTACACAATCCTACCGCAAAAATGAGCGGTAGAATTCAGGGATTCCTCTTTCAGCAGGGTGCTGTGGTCTTTTTCAACCACCCTTAAAAACAATACCGGTTCTCTTCAATCAGCTTATCTGCTATTCTGCGTCGTGCATCCTTCACATTTACCGGATCCACACAGGTAAAATAGTGCAACCCTTTTGCCATGAAGGAACGACTTTCTCCTTCGGCAAAAGAATTCACTGCATCCATCCCTTCCTTATAAATCGACGCTGCGGTATCATAAATAAATACATCCAGGATATCTTTGTATAGAGCCACGTCGTGACCCATATTCTCTTTCTTATGAACCCGCAGAAGAGCCGATTCGGTAGTATAGATTCCCATTATGATGTTGGAGAGATTGTTCAGGATCTCTTGTTCATAAACCATCCTGCGACCTAGAGCATCGGAAATGGCTTTTATCAGAAGCAACCCGGCTTTCTTAAAATTTCCAACGGCTTCTTTTTTGTTTTCATAATACCCATCCGGTCTTTTGCTTCCTTCTTTCAGTGTAGGCAGTTGATTCCATACCTTTTCGGCCTCTTCGAAAAGATTCACCTCTTTTTTTGCTCCGCGTTTCATAAGGGCATCCACGATGATCAACCGGTTGATTTCATTGGTTCCCTCAAAAATACGGTTGATCCTTGAATCACGATACCCACGTTCTATAGGCATTTCCGAAGAGTACCCCATTCCTCCGTGAATTTGCACCCCTTCGTCAACAATATAATCGAGTGCTTCGGAACCATATACTTTCAGAATAGCTGCCTCTGCAGAAAATTCTTCAAACGCCTTGATGATTGCTTCCTCAGGGGATAGCGTATCGGCTGAAGCTTCCACAAATTCATCGATATTTTTGCTGGTGCGGTATACCGCCGATTCGGTGGTAAAAACCTTAATGACCTGCTCTGCCAGCTTGTGTTTAATTGCTCCGAAGGAAGATATCAACGATCCAAATTGTTTTCTTTCATTGGCATACTGTATAGACTGGTCAATGGCTTTTTTTGCAGAACCAATCACATTGCCACCCAGTTTAATCCGCCCCATGTGAAGAATATCAAGTGCGATCCGGAATCCCTTGCCACGGTCCCAGAGCAAATTCTCAACCGGCACCTTGCAATTCTCAAAAAATATCTGCCGGGTTGAAGAACCTTTAATTCCCATTTTCTTCTCTTCAGGATTAAACGTTAAGCCAGGAAAATCCTTTTCAACGATAAAAGCACTCAATACCCGGTCGTTATCAATTTTCGCAAAAACGGTAAAAACATCGGCAAATCCGGTATTGGTAATCCACATCTTTTGTCCGTTCAGGATATAGTATTTGCCATCTTCCGTTAAGGTAGCTTTTGTTTTTCCGGAATTGGCATCTGAGCCTGCTCCGGGTTCTGTTAAGCAGTAAGCTCCGATCCACTCTCCGGTTGCCAGCTTTGGAAGATATTTTTGTTTTTGTTCCTCATTCCCGAAATATAAAATGGGAAGTGATCCGATCCCGGTATGACATGAGTAGGCTACAGCAAATGAATAAGCTGTCCCCATGACCTCCCCTACCAGCATGGAAGTTAAAAACGACTGGCCAAACCCATCGTACGTTTCCGGAATGGAGATCCCCAAAAGACCCAGTTCTCCCGCTTTGTCCAGCAAACTTCTAACCAGTCCCTCCTCCTGGGTATCAATTCTGTTTAGGTTTGGCATCACTTCCGTTTCCAAAAAGTCCCTGCAGGTTTCTGCAATCATCCATTGTTCCTCACTGAACTCCTCCGGAATAAAAATATCCCTGGGTTCCAGGTCGTAGACCATAAATGCACTTCCTTTGACCATTTTTTTATTATTAAGGTTCATATTTCAGCGATCATCCTTAGCTCCGAGCATTTCTGTTTCACAGGTTTAAGGACATCATAATCAGTTCCGCGATATCGTAGTTTTTCACTTTTTCTTCCTTATTTTTATACTTCAATCCATCGGTCATCATGACCATACAATAAGGGCAGGCAGTGACAATAAGATCCGCACCCGTTTCGAGGGCCTCTTCGGTACGTTCAATGAAAATTTCCTTATCTCCTTTTTCGGCTTCTTTGAACATTTGACCTCCCCCCGCTCCGCAGCAAAGGGCGAAACTTTTATTCCGGGGCATCTCCTGCCGTTCGGAAACCAAAGCCTCCAGCAATTTCCGGGGAGCCTGGTATTCTCCGTTTATCCGTCCCAGATAACACGGATCATGGTAGGTCGCTTTTTTCCCTTTGAAAGCAGTAGAATCCAGCAGAAGTTTCCCTTCCTCCATCATTTGTTTTAGAAACTGGGTATGATGGAACACTTCACAAGTACTCCCAAAATCGGGATATTCATTTCGGAAAGTGTTGTAAACATGGGGATCGCAGGTTATGATTTTATTTATTTCATAGTGTTTTAACAATTCGATATTCTGAAGTGCCTGCATCTGGAAAAGCATTTCATTTCCGGCTCGTCTGGCCACATCCCCACTTGAAGACTCCTCGGTTCCCAACACGGCATAATCGATCTTCAGATAATCCAGGATCTTCACAAAAGCTCTCACCACCTGTTTATACCGGTCGTCAAACGCTCCGGCACTCCCTACCCAAAACAGATACTCCGGTTTTTTCCCTTGTTCAAAAAGGTCTGCCACCACCGGAACTTTTATTTCCCGGTTCGTCTGTTTCAGGAACAGCTTCTCAGCCCATTTCATCCGGTCATCCTGTGCGAACTGCCAGGGAGCTCCGTTATTTTCAATGTTGGCAAACACCTGGTTCAGTTCTCCGGGAGCCGCTGATTCTTCCATCACAAGATAACGGCGCATATCCATAATTAACGCAAGTGGGTTGATGTTTAAGGGACATTCCCGGACGCAGGCATTGCATGTAGTGCAGGCCCATAGCTCCTCGGGGGTAATGTAATCACCGGAGAGTGCTTTCCCGTCGTCATAGGTGAGTCCTTCTTTCAGAAGACCGGGACTTTTTTCTTTCATCCGCTCACGCACATTCATCACAATTTTCCGGGGAGAAAGTTTCTTCCCGGTATGATGAGCAGGGCATACCGAGGTGCAACGTCCGCACTGAGTACACGATAGCGAGTCCAGGTAATTCTTCCAGTTGATATCCTGAACATCCTTAATTCCAAACCGGCTTACCTCTTCCGTATCAGGGAGACTGGTGAGATCCCCCTCCGGATCAAGCATCAGGGTCACTTCCCGGGTAACACTTTCCATGGTATGAATTTTCCCTAAGGGGCTGAGGTCACTTAAAAAAACATTGGGTACCGACAAAAACACATGAAAGTGTTTTGAATAGGGTAAATAATTGGCAAAAAAGAAGATACCCAGAATATGAGCCCACCAATTCATTTCATGCCAAAAAAACAAGGTGGAAGCGCTCCATCCCGAAAACCAAGCAGCAAGCCTGCTTCCAACCGGATAAATGCCTTCTGCTGAATGACCTGTAGCATGGGTGTATGCTACATAGAAAGCATTTACCCCCAGGAGCGTAACCATGAGAAAAAGAATGAACCCCAATGCGATAAGGGCATCCACATAGGAATGTTGCTTCATCTCACTTCCGTGGAATCGATCAACCGTCATACAGGTCCGGCGAACCAGAAAGGCAACGACTAAAACAGCGATGATCAATGCAAAAAGATCGCCTGCAGCTATGATCCAATCGTAAACAACCCCCAGGAAAGATAACGCTCTTTCTGTTCCGGTTAATCCATCAATAACCATTTCAATGCTGCCAATAAGAATAAGAATAAACCCCCACCAAACCAGGGCATGCATGAACCCTACCACGGGTTTTCTCAGAATTTTGGTTTGACCGAAAGCAATTTTCAGCACCTGGAAACACCGTTTGCCTATATTCCGGACAGGAAATGCAGGCTTCAGAAGCCTGAAAATGGATAATAACCTGATTACCGTAAAGGTAAAAACACCCAGCGTGACCATCAGGGCTATGGCAAACAAAATCTGCTTCATCATAGAAGTATGTTTTATCCTAAAACCCGGACAGCAAGCATCCCGGCTTTCGTAAAAAACAGGATTATGTTGATCTTGTTTCTTTTACTGCACGAATTAAATCAGGCAGAACCTTCATTGCATCGCCCACTACACCGTAATCGGCTGCTTCAAAAATCGGGGCATCTCCATCGGTATTGATGGCCACGATGCATTTGGACGAACTGACCCCTGCAAGATGTTGAATAGCCCCGGAGATTCCGGCTGCGATGTACAAATTCGGAGCGATAATTTTCCCGGTCTGCCCGGTATGTTCATCATGGGATCTCCATCCCTCATCCGATACCGGGCGCGAACAGGCCGTGGCTCCATCCAAAAGTTGAGCCAATTCTTCCAGAGGACCCCAATTATTCGGCGATTTCATGCCTCGTCCTCCGGAAACTACCACCTCAGCATCGGTGAGCAAAACCTTGCCGGTTTGTTTCTGAACCTCTTTAACCACGGTAGCCGGGTCTTCCATTTCCGGATCGAAAGATTCCACGGTTGCCGCTCCACCGGTTTCAATTATCTGAAAGGAATTCTGTGCCAGGGTGAGTACCTTTATGTCGGCTGATAATACCATGTCAGCATAGGCTTTCCCCGAAAAAACTTTCTTGCGGACCTTAAAGGGATCCATGGAAGACGGGACGTTCCCTACTCCGGAAGCCAGGCTTGCGTTTAATCGGACGGCCAATCGTGGAGCCAACGCTTTTCCTGTGTTGTTATGCGATAAAACAAGAACCGAAGCTCCTTCTTTCAGCGCTACCTGAGCCAGAATATGAGTATACAGCTGATTATCCAGATAGGTTAATGCTTCGTTTTCTATTTTTATAACTTTTGAAGCACCGAAATTCCCCAGTTTTTTCAATTCAGGCTCCTCCACGTTTCCAATGGATACCGCAGCAACGGTATCTCCCAGCATGTTAGCTATTTCAGAGGCGTAAGAAACCAATTCGAACGAAAGTTTTTTAAACTTTCCATCCCAATTTTCTGTATATACGACTACAGACATATCTTTTCATTTAACAGAATAATACTTACAATACCTTGGCTTCATTTTGTAACAGGGAAACCAATTCACTCATGTTTTCCGGATCGATCATTTTACACGGAGCTTTGGGTTCCGGCAAGTTAAATGCCACATATTCCATTCGATTTTCCTTTCGGGAAGCCGGTACGACCACCAGGTTTTTTTTTCGTGCCATCATGATTCCGCGCATGGATGCAATTCTCGGTTCCCTGGTGATTCCTTTCTGCACAATGGCCACACAGGGAGTCTGAACAGCAAGGGTCTCCTTCCCTCCATCTACATCCCGCCGAAGCTCCCATTCTTCTCCTTCCCATTTCATTTCAGATACAGCAGAAACAGATGGCCAGCTGAGTAACTCAGCCAACATACCCCCTACGGCTGAACCATTGTAGTCACTCGATTCAATTCCGCAAAGGACCACTTCAAAATCTTTTTGCTGAATGACCTCTGCCAATTCACTGGCTACTGAAAAAGCATCCGCAGGATCGGCATCAACCCGTATGGCATCATCGGCTCCTATGGCAAGTGCCTTGCGAATGGTTGGCTCTGATTCTTTGGGGCCTACCGTAAGTACGGTTACGGTCTCCACCGGATTTTGGAGATCTTCTTTCCATTCAATGGCTCTGGTGAGCGCAAGTTCGTCCCAGGGATTTATAATCCATTGAACTCCTGTGGTGTCTAAAGCTGCCCCATTGACAAACTTTACCTTTGTTGTGGTATCGGGGACATGAGCTAAACAAACAGCTATCTTCATATATCTTTTGTTAATTACCCGTTGATTTTCAGGAAAGCAAATATAAACACTGAACCCAAAGAAACAAAGAGATTCATTGGGCTGAAATATCCTGTGTGAAGAGTATCCCACAGAATGTGCTTCCCCAGGAGTTAAAAGCCGCCCTGGAAGCAACACCATTCAGGCACTTAAAACAATCAACCCGATTTTTCTAAAATTCCCTCCGGATTTTTTACGAAATAATTTAGATAGATTCTAAATTACGCCTCTGCCGTGGGGCCTCCGAATCCCATGGGGGGCAACTTCGTACTTCCTTTCACGGTTACCTGTCCATGCAGGGATTCATATTTATGCATGTTATCCTGAAGCGCATTTAACAATCGTTTTGCATGTTCCGGAGTAAGAATGATGCGTGATTGAACATTTGCTTTAGGGACTCCCGGCATGATCCGTACAAAATCAATGACAAATTCGGAGGATGAATGGGTAATGACTGCCAGGTTGGAATAAATACCCTGAGCTACGTCCTCTTTTAATTCTATATTAATCTGTTGTCCTTTTTTTTGATCATCCATAGCCGTTTGTTTTTACATTACTCTTTCATATCAATCAGCTGATCGTATTCCTGTTTTGAGCCGACCACCAGGTTTTTATACTCTTTGATTCCGGTACCTGCCGGTATCAGGTGCCCGCAGATAACGTTCTCTTTGAGTCCGTCGAGATAATCCATTTTCCCCTGGATGGCTGCTTCGTTGAGCACTTTGGTTGTTTCCTGGAATGATGCGGCCGACAACCAGCTTCTTGTTTGCAGAGCCGCTCTGGTAATTCCCTGAAGGATCTGACTTGAAGTGGCCGGAATGGCATCCCGTGCGTCAATCAGTTTTTTATCTTTCCTTCGAAGTATGGAGTTCTCATCTCTCAGCTTTCTTGAAGAGATGATCTGTCCGGCCCGTAGTTCGTTGTCATCTCCGGGATCAAGAACGACCTTTTTATTGTAAATCCAGTCATTCTCCTGAAGGAATTCATTTTTATCGACAATCTGTTTTTCAAGGAATCGGGTATCTCCCGGGTCATCAATTTCCACCTTACGCATCATCTGGCGGATAATCACTTCGTAATGCTTATCGTTGATTTTCACTCCCTGCATACGGTACACATCCTGGACCTCATTCAGAATATACTCCTGAACGGCTGTAGGTCCTTTGATGGCCAGAATATCCGAAGGGGTTATGGCCCCATCCGAGAGTGGAGTGCCTGCCCGGATGTAATCATTTTCCTGAACCAGGATCTGGCGTGACAGAGGAACCAGGTATTTCTTTACATCCCCCGTTTTTGAGGTTATGATGATTTCCCGGTTGCCCCGTTTTATTTTACCCAGGGATACTTCCCCGTCAATTTCAGATACCACCGCAGGATTTGAAGGATTCCTGGCTTCAAAGAGCTCGGTAACACGGGGCAATCCACCTGTGATATCCCCTGCTTTCCCTGCGGCACGTGGTATTTTCATCAATACCTGGCCTGCTCTGACCTCTTCTTTGTTGTCAACAGCAAGATGGCCCCCAACCGGCAGGTTGTAAGAACGGATCATTTCTCCTTTCGGATTCATGATACGTAAGGTAGCATTTTTGGTCTTGTCTCTGGTTTCAATTATTACCTTTTCATTATAGCCAGTCTGTTCGTCTGATTCTTCCCGGAAGGTGACTCCTTCGATCAGGTTCTCGAACTCAATGGTTCCATCGTATTCCGTAATGATAACTCCGTTGTAGGGATCCCATTCACAAATCAAAGTGCCTTTTTTGATTTCTTCTCCGTTTTTGACATACAGTTTCGAACCATAGGGAATGGGATGCGTCGACAGGGGGATATTGGTGTTTTTATCCACAATTTTCAGTTCTGCCAACCGGCTCACTACAATATCCACATTTTTGCCATCTTCTTCGGTATACGGCACCGAACGCAATTCTTCGATTTCGGTATATCCATCATAATGGGATTCCACCATGGACTGAGCGGATATGTTCCCGGCGATTCCTCCTACGTGGAACGTACGAAGGGTAAGCTGTGTTCCCGGTTCGCCAATGGATTGAGCTGCAATAACCCCCACAGCTTCTCCTTTCTGAACCATACTGCCGGTTGCGAGATTCCGCCCGTAACACTTGGCACAGACTCCCGATCTGGCTTCACAGGTCAGTACCGAACGAATCTCCACACTTTCGATCGGCGAATTCTCAATCTCCAGGGCGATCGATTCATCAATCTCTTCTCCGGAACGAACAATCAGCTCCCCGTTCAACGGATGATAAATATCGTGTACCGAGGTACGTCCCAGGATCCTGTCATACAGGGAAGCTACTACTTCTTCATTGCTTTTCACAGCCGTTGCCACCAACCCGCGCAGGGTTCCACAATCCTCTTCTGTAATAATCACATCCTGGGCTACATCGACCAGACGGCGTGTCAAATATCCGGCATCGGCTGTTTTCAGGGCCGTATCGGCCAGCCCTTTCCGGGCTCCGTGGGTGGAAATAAAATACTCCAGTACCGAAAGACCCTCCTTGAAGTTTGCCAAAATAGGATTCTCAATGATCTGCGATCCCGTTGATCCTGATTTCTGGGGTTTGGCCATCAATCCCCTCATGCCACATAACTGGCGAATCTGTTCCTTGGAACCCCGGGCCCCCGAATCCAACATCATATAAATGGAATTAAATCCCTGTTTATCCGAACTCAGGGTCTTCATAACGGAATAGGTTAACCGGGAATTCGCATGGGTCCAGATATCAATTACCTGATTATAGCGTTCGTTATTGGTTATAAAACCCATGTTGTAATTGGCCAGTACCTCGTCCACTTCTTCGTATCCTTTTTCCACAATCTCGGTTTTATCAACCGGTATAATGACATCATCCAGATTAAAGGATAATCCTCCCCGGTAAGCCCAATAATAGCCCAGGTATTTGATCGCATCCAGAAATACTACAGTGGCTGCATTGCCACACTTTTTAAATACATCGGATATAATGTTTCGCAACGATTTCTTGGTAAGCAACTGATTGATGAAACCAACCTGCCGGGGAACATGTTCGTTAAAAAGAATCCTTCCGACGGTCGTTTCGATGATGTGTTTGAAATAGGCTCCGTTTTCATCCACATCTTCCACCTTGACCCGAATGATGGAATGCATCCCTATTTTCCCTTCATTGTGAGCAATAATCACTTCTTCCGGAGAATAAAAGATCCTTTTCTCATCCTTGGTTGATGCATCGTCTTTGGTCATGTAATACAATCCCAGTACCATATCCTGTGAAGGAACCGTTATTGGAGCGCCGTTGGCCGGATTTAACAAATTATGGGACGAGAGCATCAACAACTGAGCTTCCAGGATGGCTGCATTTCCCAAAGGCAGATGCACCGCCATCTGGTCTCCATCAAAGTCTGCATTGAACCCCGTACATACCAGAGGATGCAGCTGAATGGCTTTCCCCTCAATCAATACCGGTTGAAACGCCTGTATAGATAAGCGATGCAAGGTAGGTGCCCGGTTTAACAAAACCGGATGACCCTTCAACACATTCTCCAAAATCTCCCAAACAACCGGATCCTTTCTGTCCACAATCTTTTTTGCAGATTTTACGGTTTTTACAATCCCGCGTTCGATCAGTTTCCGGATCACAAAAGGCTTGTAGAGCTCAGCAGCCATGTCTTTCGGCAACCCGCACTCATGAAGTTGCAGTTTAGGCCCTACGACGATCACCGAACGGGCAGAATAATCCACCCTTTTCCCCAAAAGGTTCTGACGAAAACGCCCTTGTTTGCCTTTCAGACTATCTGAAAGCGATTTCAGAGCCCGGTTGTTTTCCGTCTTTACGGCATTTACTTTCCGTGAATTATCAAACAACGAATCAACGGATTCCTGGAGCATCCGTTTTTCATTTCGGAGGATCACTTCCGGAGCCTTGATTTCAATCAGTCTTTTTAACCGGTTGTTACGGATTATAACCCGGCGATACAGGTCATTCAGGTCGGAGGTGGCAAAACGGCCTCCATCAAGCGGTACCAAAGGACGCAAATCCGGCGGTATCACAGGAACAACCTTTACAATCATCCATTCCGGTCTGTTCAGGTTCTTGCTGGCCCTGAAGGCTTCAACCACCTGCAACCTTTTCAACGCTTCGTTTTTTCTTTGCTGTGAAGTTTCGTTGCTCGCTTTATGGCGTAGTTCATAGGATAAATCGTCCAGATTAAGCCTCATCAATATTTCATATAAGGCCTCAGCTCCCATTTTTGCAATGAACTTGTTCGGATCGTCCTCATCGAGAAACTGATTCTCTTTGGGAAGAGTATCCAGGATATCCAGGTATTCCTCTTCGGTCAGAAAATCCAGTTGTTTAATGCCATCCTGGGCTTTCATACCCGGCTGAATCACGACATATCTTTCATAGTAAATAATCGAATCCAGTTTTTTTGTGGGAAGTCCCAGGAGATATCCAATTTTGTTGGGTAAGGACCGGAAATACCAAATGTGGGCTACCGGTACCACCAGCGATATATGCCCCATTCTTTCGCGCCTGACTTTCTTTTCTGTTACTTCCACCCCACAGCGATCGCAAACGATTCCTTTATAGCGTATGCGTTTGTATTTCCCGCAATGACATTCATAATCTTTCACAGGCCCGAATATTCTTTCACAGAACAATCCATCCCGTTCCGGTTTATAGGTTCGGTAGTTTATTGTTTCCGGCTTCAGTACTTCTCCATAGGAGCGTTCCAGGATCTCTTCCGGAGAGGAAAGACTGATTGAAATTTTTGAAAAACTGCTTTTGGCTTTGTTATCTTTCTTAAATGGCATATAAAAAGCTGTTAATTTTTCCTGCAAAAAAGAACCTCAATTTCTCATTGGGTTCGACGTATTACTCCATTCGGACGCTCAAACCGAGGCCTCTGAGTTCATGCAACAACACATTCAGGGACTCAGGAATACCTGCCTGCGGCATGGGTTCTCCTTTAACGATGGTTTCATAAGCTTTGGCTCTTCCGATCACATCATCGGATTTAACGGTCAGGATCTCCTGAAGAATATGGGATGCACCAAAGGCCTCCAGGGCCCACACTTCCATTTCTCCAAAACGCTGACCTCCAAACTGCGCTTTTCCTCCCAGGGGTTGTTGGGTAATCAGCGAGTACGGACCTATCGAACGGGCATGCATTTTATCTTCCACCATATGCCCCAGTTTCATCATGTAAATAATCCCGACCGTAGCCGGCTGATCAAAAGGCACACCGGTTTCCCCATCATAAAGAACCGTTCGTCCGTAGCGTGGAATACCGGCTTTTTCTGTATATTCGGTAATCTGTTCCAGGGAGGCTCCATCAAAGATCGGGGTCGCAAAAGTCAGTCCCAGTTCTTTACCGGCCCATCCCAAAACCGTTTCATAAATCTGCCCCAGATTCATACGCGAAGGCACTCCCAGGGGATTCAAAACAATATCGACCGGCGTTCCGTCAGCAAGAAAAGGCATATCTTCCACACGTACCACCCTGGAAACAATCCCTTTGTTTCCATGTCGCCCGGCCATCTTATCCCCAATCTGCAATTTGCGCTTCTTGGCTATATAAATCTTAGCCAGCTGAATAATCCCTGCCGGAAGTTCATCTCCAATGGTTACATTGTACCGTTCACGGCGCGAAACCGCTTCCGCTTCCTTGTACTTCATGATATAGTTGTTGATCAGATGAAAGATCAACTCATTTTTGTGCTTGTCGGTTGTCCATTTATCCGGATTCACCTGCAGATAGTCGATCTCCTGCAATTGTTTGAGGGTAAATTTCACCCCCTTGGCAATGTAGGTAGCGCCGTAATAATCCTTAACACCCTGAGAGGTCTTACCCGATACCAGGGCAAAGAGCTTCTCTTCAAGGATCGAACGCAATGCAAGGACTTCCTTTTCTAACTTTTCATCAATCTGATCCAACAACGATTTGGTGATATTCTTCCCTTTTTTCTCTTTAACGACCCTTGAAAAAAGCTTTTTATTGATTACGGTACCGGTCAGAGACGGAGACGCTTTCAGGGAAGCATCTTTCACATCCCCTGCTTTATCGCCGAAGATGGCGCGAAGCAGTTTTTCTTCCGGGGAAGGATCGGATTCTCCCTTGGGTGTGATTTTCCCGATCAATATATCGCCCGGTTTTACATCGGCTCCAATTCGTATTAATCCGTTTTCATCGAGATTGCGGGTAGCTTCTTCGCTCACATTGGGTATATCCGAAGTAAACTCCTCGATACCTCTTTTGGTATCGCGCACTTCAAGGCTGTATTCATCCACATGAACGGAGGTAAACGTATCATCGCGAACAATTGCTTCCGAAACCACGATGGCATCTTCGTAGTTGTATCCCTGCCACGGCATAAAGGCTACCATCAGATTCCGTCCCAGTGCAAGTTCCCCGTTATGGGTTGCATACCCTGCGGTCAGTATTTCCCCTTTCCGGATTCTCTGTCCTTTGGTAACCACCGGTTTCAGGTCTACGGTAGTCCCCTGATTGGTTTTATTGTATTTCGGAAGTTTGTAAGTTACCACCTCCGGATCAAAACTCACAAAACGCTCATCATCGGAAACATCGTAACGAACAATGATCTGGTCGGCATCTACATATTCGACCATTCCATCGGCTTCAGCAATGATATGTATCCGGGAATCCATTACAGCCCGGGCTTCCAGGCCCGTACCTACAATGGGAGTTTCCGGCCGGAGCAGGGGAACAGCCTGTCGCATCATGTTGGATCCCATCAAAGCCCGGTTGGCATCGTCATGCTCAAGAAAAGAAATCAATGAAGCAGCTACCGAGGCAATCTGATTCGGCCCAACATCCATAAGATCAATCTTTTCTGGCTCAACAACCGGATAATCCCCGTCAAGACGCGATTTTACCTTTTCATTGATAAAAACACCCTCCGGATTGATCGGAGCATTGGCCTGTGCAATGACCTTCCCCTCTTCCTCCTCGGCAGTAAGATATACAATTCCTTCATCGGAAAGATCCACTGTTGAACTTTTCACCTTCCGGTAAGGGGTTGCAATAAATCCCAGGTCGGTAATTTTTGCAAATACACACAACGAAGAGATCAATCCAATATTCGGCCCTTCGGGCGTCTCAATCGGACACAACCTGCCATAGTGCGTATAATGAACATCCCGAACTTCAAAACCTGCTCTTTCCCGGGATAACCCCCCCGGACCCAGCGCCGACATTCTTCGTTTGTGGGTCATCTCTGCCAGTGGATTGGTTTGATCCATGAACTGTGACAATGCATTGGTTCCGAAAAACGAGTTAATCACCGATGAAAGGGTCTTGGAATTGATCAGGTCAATCGGCGTGAATACTTCATTGTCCCGGACATTCATTCGTTCTCTGATGGTCCTGGCCATACGGGCCAGGCCTATTCCGAACTGATTGTACATCTGTTCGCCTACCGTACGTACCCTTCTGTTGCTCAGGTGGTCTATATCGTCGACATCCGTTTTGGAATTCACCAGCTGAATCAGGTATTTGATGATCTCAATGATATCTTGTTTTGTCAGAACTTTAATATCCATTTCAATATTCAGTCCCAACTTCTTATTGATCCGGTAGCGGCCTACATCACCCAGATCATACCTTTTATCGGAAAAAAACAGCTTATCAATCACATCGCGTGCAGTGGCTTCATCCGGGGGTTCTGCATTGCGAAGTTGCCTGTAAATATGCAGGACCGCTTCTTTTTCGGAATTACACGGATCTTTCTGCAGGGTATTGTAGATGATGGCATAATCCTGCTGGTTCTGATCTTCTTTGTGTAGCAGGATGGTGCTTACTCCCGATTCCAGGATCTCCTCCAGATGGTCTTCCTCAATTTCCGTCTCACGATCAATAATGATCTCATTCCGTTCTATGGAGACCACTTCCCCTGTATCTTCATCCACAAAATCTTCCACCCACGATTTCAAAACACGGGCAGCCAGTTTACGACCCACGATCTTTTTCAGTCCGGTTTTCGTTACCTTGACCTCATCGGCGAGGTTAAATATCTCAAGAATATCTTTATCACTTTCATACCCTATAGCACGTAAAAGGGTGGTGACCGGTAATTTTTTCTTTCGGTCGATATAGGCAAACATGACACTGTTGATGTCGGTCGCAAACTCGATCCAGGATCCTTTAAAAGGAATAATCCGTGCTGAATAAAGTTTTGTTCCGTTGGCATGGAGGCTTTGTCCGAAAAATACACCGGGAGACCGGTGCAGCTGGGATACAATCACACGTTCTGCACCATTGATAATGAAGGTTCCCCGTTCTGTCATGTAGGGAATCGTTCCCAGGTAGACATCCTGGATAACCGTATCAAAATCTTCGTGTTCCGGATCGGTACAATAAAGCTTCAGTTTTGCCTTGATCGGCACACTGTAGGTCAATCCCCGTTCTATACACTCTTCAATTCCATACCGGGGCGGATCAACCTGATAATCGATAAATTCCAGTACGAAGTTATTCCGGGTGTCGGAGATCGGAAAGTTCTCATCGAAAACTCTGTATAACTTTTCGTTTTTCCTCTTTTCCGGTGTTGTCTTTAACTGAAAAAATTCTCTGAATGATTTTATTTGAACTTCCAGGAAGTCCGGGTAATCAAACCTTGTTTCGGATGAGGAAAAATTAATCCTCGGTTTTTCAGTGGTTACATACATGTAGTAGTTCTGTTAAAGGTATTTACTTTCTAAATACACAAAAAGGTTTAGAACCTGGTTCCGGGTCTTCGGGAACAGGTCCTAAACCGTATCAACCTTAATAGGTTAGGATAGAATTATTTAACTTCAACTTCGGCTCCAGCTTCTTCCAATTGTGATTTCAAAGCTTCCGCTTCATCTTTCGCCACCTTTTCCTTGATTGCTTTGGGTGCTGAATCTACCACTTCTTTCGCTTCTTTGAGGCCAAGGCCTGTCAATTCTTTAACCAGTTTAACTACTGCAAGCTTTGATTGACCCGCTGCTTTCAGAATCACATCGAATTCTGTTTGTTCGGCAACGGCGGTTTCTTCACCCTCACCGGCTGCAGGACCTGCAACTGCCACTGCAGCAGCTGCCGGCTCAATGCCATACTCTTCTTTAAGAATCCCAGATAATTCGTTAACCTCTTTAACAGTTAAGTTTACCAACTCTTCTGCAAGGTGTTTTAAATCTGCCATTTCTATGTAAATTTAATGTAAATGAATCAATAAAAATTATTCTCTCTCTTCCAGTGCTTTAAGCACACCATGTAATATAGTACCACCTGATTGTAGCTGTGAAAGCACATTCTTCACAGGTGATTGCAACAACGCCACGATATCGGCGATAAGCTCGTTTCTTGATTTAACCGCAATAAGCGCATCCAGCTGATCTTCACCAATATAAACTGATTCTTCCACATAAGCGCCTTTCAAGACCGGGCGTTTATGCTTTCTATAGAATTCTTTAATCAGTTTGGCAGGGACATTTGCTTTTTCTGTAAACATCACCGAAGTGTTGCCTTGAAGCAAATCGTAAAGTTCCTGAACTTCCTTGTTGGAATTTTCAAGGGCTCTACGCAGTAACGTATTTTTCGCAACAACCAGCTTTACATCCTGTTTAAAGCATGTATGCCTTAAGTCATTGGTAACAGCAGCATTCAGGTTGCTTATATCAGCCAGATAAAAATGATCCGTTTCATTGATCTGCTCTGTTAAACGATTAATAATACCATCTTTCTCTGATCTTTTCATATGATTAAAGTGTTAAATTTCTAAGGTATCATATGGAACTCGCATAGCTTTAATCATCATCTTAAGTGTAAATATTTTACATGCTCGTTTCA
>CAYPAW010000077.1:0-16460 GCA_964408795.1 uncultured Mariniphaga sp. | reverse complement strand
ATGTAACCCTCTAACCCAAATAATTCATGAATTATTCCTGTCTCCGACAGCGACTAAAATTCAGTAAAACTTTCTTCCAACGTTTAACTTCATCTAAGTTGGGATTAACCTGAGCATTATTCATATTTTTTAAAATTTATGAACAGCTCAGGTTATAATACATAGCTGCATAAAGAGAATTTGTAATTTAGGGGATCATAAATTAAAGCCCACTGCAAAAAATAAAAATAAGCATGGTTAATTTTCACACCCAAGATGATGATTAATCCCGAAGATTCCCAACATGCTACCATTCAACCGTAAGAAAATGGGTTGAACGGTTCGTGGCAATTGAGACCATTTGGAATGGGCTCATGGAATAAGGAAAATAAACCAATTAAAACAATGCAAATGAGTAAAACAGCACACTTTCTGAAATCACACCGGATCCTCGCTTCACAGTTGGATATGCAAAAAATTGTAACCGATTTTTTGTATGAAATGGACAAAGGATTGCAGGGAAAAATGAGTTCTCTTTTAATGATTCCAACCTACATTGAGGCAGACAGCAACATAAAGCCAAACGAGCCTGTAATTGCCATTGACGCCGGAGGGACCAATTTCCGTACGGCTAAAATATATTTCGACAGCGACCTGAAAATGGTAGTTGAGAATCTGCAAAATTTTACCATGCCAGCCATTGACCGCGAACTGTCAAAGGAAGATTTTTTCAAGGCGATGGCCAGTTATCTTGAGGAATACAAAGACGTTTCGGACAAAATCGGATTTTGCTTTTCCTATGCGGTTGAGATCTTCCCTGACAAGGATGGTAAATTAATTGAATGGAGCAAGGAAATAAAAGCGCCGGAGGTGATTGGTGAGATGATTGGCAGGAACATGCTTGAAGCCATGGGATGTCCCGAAAAAAAACAGGTTCTTCTTAACGACACCGTAGCCACTCTGTTGGCCGGGAAAGCTGCCACAGCAGGCAGACCCTTCGATACGTTCATTGGTTTTATTCTCGGAACCGGCACCAACACGGCCTACATCGAACAAAATGCCAACATTGTAAAAACGCCTTCCCTGGATTTGCTGAAAAGCCAGATCATCAATATTGAATCGGGGAACTTCGGGCAAGCTCCACGTACCGATATTGATTTGTTGTTTGACAGTCAGACAAAAGTCCCCGGGAGTTATATCTTTGAAAAAATGTTTTCAGGCGGGTATCTCGGCGGTTTGTGCACCACCGCCCTGAAGGTGGCTGCCAAAGAAGGATTGTTCAGCGGGCAAACAAAAAAGGAGATACTAGCCATGCCGGAATGGAGTACGGAAGACGTGAACAATTTTGTGCTGGCTATGGATCCGGAGAAAAATCCTCTGGCAGGGATGATAAATCATACAGAAGACCGGGAGGCCGCAGTTCAAATAATCGAAGCACTCATCCGCCGGGCGGCAAAACTCGTTGCTGCAAATCTGGCTGCGGTAATTTTAAAAACCAACGGCGGCAAAACATCCGAAAAACCGGCTTGCCTGACCATCGATGGAACCACTTTTTATAAACTTAAAAATTTCCGGGAACAATTTGAAATGTACCTCCAGGAATACCTTAGCAACGACAAACAACGGTATTACGAAATTGTGGAAGTAGAAAATTCCAGCTTGCTGGGGGCTGCTATTGCGGCAATAGTAAACTGAATACTTCGATAACTTTACCCATTCTTTGCGAACTTTGCGGTTAAAAAAAAATAAACCGCAAAGGATTAATAAGGTTGAATCAACCCTGCCTGGTTCAATAATTCTTTCATCTCACGCTGAAGAGCCCTGGCAGCTTCGCGGGCTTTTCCGGCAAAATCAATTCCTGAAGAAGCATAAATGATGTTACGGGACGAATTCACCAGTAACCCGCATTTTTTGTTCATACCGTTCCCGGCCACTTCTTTCAGGCTGCCACCCTGAGCCCCCACACCCGGAACGAGCAGGAAGTGATCCGGTACTATCCGGCGTATTTCTTTCAGTTTCTCCGCTTTGGTAGCTCCCACCACGTACATCATATTTTCGGGTGTTCCCCAATTCTGGGAAATCGTAAGCACCGATTCAAACAACCGTTGACCCGATGATTCTTCTTTCAGAAATTGAAAATCGGAAGCTCCCATGTTGGAGGTTAGTGCAAGCAAAATAACCCACTTGTTTTCAAAAGCAAGAAAAGGGGTAACGGAATCCTCCCCCATGTAGGGAGCCACGGTTACGGCATCAAAATTCATGTTTTCAAAGAATGCCCGGGCATATCGTTGGGAGGTATTCCCGATATCGCCCCGTTTGGCATCGGCAATGAGGAATAACTCCGGATAATGCCTTTTCATATAGGAGGCCGTTTTTTCCAGGCTTAGCCATCCTTTCGAACCAAGGCTTTCATAAAAGGCTACATTGGGTTTATACGCCACGGCCCATTCATGGGTAGCATCGATTATTTCCTTGTTGAAAGCAAATACTGGATCTTCTTTTTCAAGCAGATGCTGCGGTATTTTTTCACGGTCGCTGTCAAGCCCTATGCAGAGGAAACTTTGTTTCTTTCGTATCTGTTCAAGCAGTTGTTGTTGATTCATGCTGTTATCTTTGAGCTTTTATGGTATCTCTTTTCAGGATAATAAAAAGTTTCGTAAAGATACAAAGAACGTCGTTTCATCATGCACGGAGTTATTCCCCATTTAAACTTGCGCCTCTTTTAGTCTTTCAGCATTCTCCTCGATCATCAGTTTTTCAATGATTTCATCAATTTCACCATTCACAATCGCCTGCAGGTTATACAAAGTCAGGTTGATCCGGTGGTCTGTGACTCTTCCCTGGGGCCAGTTATAGGTTCTGATCTTCGCTGAACGGTCGCCGGTTGACACCATGGTTTTCCTTCTGGATGCTATGTCATTTATATACTTTTGATACTCCATGTTATAGATTCGGGTTCTCAGTTCTGTCATGGCCTTGGCCAGGTTTTTCAATTGGGATTTTTCATCCTGACAGGTTACCACGATTCCCGTGGGGATGTGCGTCAGGCGGATGGCTGAATAGGTTGTATTCACCGATTGTCCTCCGGGGCCCGATGAACAATAGGTATCTTTTCGTATTTCGCTATCCTTGAGTTCCACTTCGAACTCTTCTGCTTCGGGCAGTACAGCTACGGTTGCCGCCGATGTATGGACTCTTCCCTGGGTTTCCGTCTGGGGTACCCGCTGGACCCTGTGCACTCCCGATTCATATTTCAGGATTCCATAAACCCCCTTTCCGCTGATCTTGGCTACGATTTCCTTATACCCTCCGGCGGTTCCTTCATTTAAATTGGTAACCTCCATTTTCCACTCTTTCTTCTCGCAAAATCTGGAATACATCCGAAAGAGGTCTCCGGCAAAAATACTGGCTTCATCGCCGCCGGTGCCGGCACGGATCTCCAGAATGGCATTCTTGCTGTCTTCCGGATCTTCAGGAACCAACAGCATTTTAATCTCTTTCTCCTTGCCGGGAATCTGTTCCTCCGCTTTTTCGATCTCCTCGCGAGCCATTTCGCGCAGTTCCTCATCCGACTCTCCTGCGAGGATCTCCTTCCCCGACTCCAGAGTGTCAACAAGATTTTTATACTCACGGAATACCTGCATCAACTCTTCCAGACGCTTGTATTCCTGGTTCAGTTTGATATAGCGCTTCATATCAGCCATTGTTTCCGGATCAGCAATCTGCTGACTCACTTCTTCAAAGCGCTGCTTTATGGAATCATATTTCTCTAATAATGCGTATTGTGCCATATTTTATTCTACCCTTTATGCTGTGAAAATTTGCTTGTTGGCAGTATAGAGATCTTTTAATCACTCCACACTGCTGAGATTTTTTTTTTGCGGGAAGGCGTTAGTAGAAAAAATCTCCAACCTCGGAATGAATGGTAAGTTTTTTTCCCTTAAAAGGATCTACTCTTCCGATAACCTGTGCATCCACATGAAAACGATTCGCTATGGCGATGATATCATCTGCTATTGCTTCCTCGGTATAGATCTCAAAGCGATGTCCCATATTAAAAACCTTGTACATTTCGCTCCAAGCGGTTCCTGATTGTTCCTGAATCATCCTGAAAAGAGGTGGAATTGGAAACATATTGTTTTTAATGACGTGAAGATCTTCCACAAAATGCAATACTTTGGTTTGTGCGCCGCCTGAACAATGGATCATTCCGTTTATCCGGGAGCGATATTTTTCCAGGATCTTGCAAACCACCGGAGCATAGGTTCGGGTGGGAGAAAGAACCAGTTTACCGACATCTAATCCATGTTTTTCTGTTTTGTCCGTCAACCGGTACTTTCCGGAATAAACCAATGCTTCGGGAACCTGAGGATCATAACTCTCCGGATAGTGAACGGCAAGATCCTTATGAAAAACATCATGCCGTGCCGAGGTTAGTCCGTTGCTTCCCATTCCTCCGTTATACGAATCTTCATAGGTAGCTTGTCCGGTCGATGAAAGCCCAACAATCACATTGCCGGCTGAAATATTGCCTGCTGAGATGACCTCTTTACGTTTCATGCGGCAGGTAACCGTCGAGTCGACAACAATGGTTCTCACCAGGTCTCCTATATCGGCTGTTTCCCCGCCCGTCAGAATAATATTCATTCCAAGATTCCGCAGTTTTTCCAACCATTCTTCTGTACCGTTGATGATCGTTGCTATTACTTCTCCCGGAATGCACTTTTTGTTTCTTCCGATGGTAGATGAAACAAGGATATTATCTGTAGCTCCCACACAAAGCAGGTCATCAATATTCATCACCAGGGCATCCTGGGCGATGCCTTTCCACACCGACAAATCGCCGGTTTCTTTCCAGTATACATAGGCCAGGGAAGATTTGGTCCCGGCACCGTCGGCATGCATGATGTTACACCATTTGGGATCACCCCCCAAAACATCGGGAATAATTTTACAGAATGCCTTTGGAAACAATCCCTTGTCTATATTTTTAATGGCCTGGTGTACCTCTTCCTTCGATGCGGAAACCCCACGGGCATTATATCTCGATTCTATCACCACTTTTGCTGTTTTTCAGGCGGCTACAAAATTAGTACTTTTCAATCAATGACAATCAAAATAACAAAAGGATGTCTTCCATGGTCCTCATTGAAAACATCCTCCTGAATTTTGTATGCAAAGCTATGCGTAAAGAAACCTTTTAATTTTTTTTGTCGGTGTTTTTTCAAAAGGCATCGGGTGCAACATCACCTGGTTCAGGCGGGAAAATTTATTCACCTGTTCATTCACCTGACGGTGAATTTCTGCCAGAATCTCTTCTGTTTTTTCCTGCATATAATTTCTTGCTTCGTTTTTCAGCGAGGTGACCTGTTTTTCCACCTCCTGCATATTCAGGTGGATCATAGCCACCAATTTTCCTTTTTTCTGAACCACCAGTGATTCGAGTACAAACCGCATTTTATTGATCATGGATTCAATCTCCTCGGGATAAATATTTTCCCCGCTGGCCCCAACAATCATGGTTTTAATTCTACCTCGTATATGGAGATAATTATCTTTATCAAACCAACCCTTATCCCCGGTTTTAAACCAATGATCCCGGGTGAATACCTTTTGGGTTTCCTGGGGCATTTTGTAATAGCCTTTCATCACATTGGGTCCTTTGGCCTGGATTTCTCCTTCGCCGGTAACCGGATCGGCATCTCCGAGGCGCAGTTCAACTCCGGGCACCGCGGTTCCGGTGGAACCAATGCGGGTTTTATTCACAGAAGCTCCCGCCAGCAGCGGTGAAGTCTCGGTCAACCCATACCCAATGGCATAAGGAAATCTCCCCTCATAAAGGAAGCGTTCTACGGTCTCATCCAGTTTGGATCCGCCAATGCCAAAAAACCGAATCGCTCCGCCAAAGGTTTTTTTTAGTTTTCGGGCTGCCACTTTGTGCAAAACTTTCCGCGTTAGACCCATTTTATATAAACCCCGCATCAATCCGTTGTGCTGAAATTTCGGATAAATATTCACCTTGAATATTTTTTCAATGATGAGCGGAACCGAAAGCATAATGGTAGGCCGAACCTGCTTCAGCGCTGGCAATAAAACGGATGCTGTGGGTGGCTTGCGTAGATAATGTACCGAAGCACCATATTTAACAGGCAATAAAAAACCAATGGTGTTCTCAAAGGTATGGGATAAAGGCAAGATCGATATAAAGCGATCCTCCGGATTGATCTCCTGAAACGAATAACACTGCTTTGTGGTCCATGTCAGATTCTTATGGGTTAACATCACCCCTTTGGATTTTCCGGTGGTTCCGGAGGTATATATGATGGTTGCCAAATCCCCTTCCTCCACTTCGTGTGTTGTCAGGTTTCTGAAAGACACCGGTTTTGTGGAATTCAGTTTTTTTAAATGGTTGACCGGAGTTCCTTCCGGTATATAGCTAAAATTGTCAATCAGAATGGTATGACGGATCCATCCGGACAACCTTTTGTATACCTTGGAGTACATGTTTTCAGACACAAACAGAACCCTGGCTTCTGAATGTTCAATAATGTTTTTTATTTCATTTTCGTGAAAATCAGGTAAGATCGGAACAACGACAGCCCCAGTGGAAACAATCGCAAAAAAGGCAATTCCCCATTGGGGGGAGTTCGTCCCCAGAATAGCCACTTTGTCTCCCTTTTTAATTCCCAGTTCCGTCAAATAGTCTGTCATCAAGGCAACATCATCTCCCAGGTTTTTGTAGGTATAATTTTCCTCCCCTACAAATACCAGGGATGTCCTGTCTCCAAATTGCTGTACCGATTCATGCAGCAACGTTGGAATGGTAAATTTTTTTGTATTCTCCATGTTTCTCCCTCCTATATTCTCTCTTAACAATTAGGTTTTATCCTGTTCTTCCTTAAACATTTCAGTAATAAGAAAGTTCAAAGGATTCAAAAGTAGTAAAAATCCAACACCTTATACCAATTTCCACAAATAACCGGTTTCTGAATAAATTTTTATTGCCGGGCAGGGTACAATGTAAAATCCTTTTGTAATTTTAACCCAGTACACAAAATTAATTGCAAAGTCATGAGAATAGATCATATTGGTATCTGGACTTACAATTTGGAGGGGCTTCGCAATTTTTACATGCACTATTTTGATGCTTCATCCAACGAAGGGTATTACAATCACTCGAAAGAGTTCCGTTCCTACTTGTTGATATTTGATAGGGATTGCCGCATCGAGCTTATGGAGATGCCCCAAATTTCAAGATCCAGGAATAACCCGCTGAAACAATGCACCGGGTTGGCCCATTTTGCCATAAAAACCGGAAGTCAGGAGAAGGTCCAATACCTAACGGAAGAGCTGCGGGGGGATGGCTTTAAAGTGATCAGTGAACCCCGCACCACCGGAGATGGATTTTATGAAAGCATCATTCTGGATCCCGACGGCAACCGGGTGGAGATTGTTGCCTGAACCATAAAAAAAAAACAACCATGTGCAGTTTTTTCCTGAGGAGATTGAGCGCTTTCTTTTTGGGGATCTTTCTTTTTTTGTTTCCCGGGTGCCGGGAGCGCATTCCCGATGAGCTTCCCAATATTCTTTGGATCACCAGTGAAGACAACAGTCCGTTTTTAGGGTGTTACGGTGATTCCTTTGCCACCACGCCGAATCTTGACAAGCTGGCTTCGGAAGGGTTCATGTATACGCATGCCTATGCCAATGCTCCTGTGTGTGCTCCTGCGCGAAATACGATTCTTACAGGTGTTTATGCCAGTTCCGGGGGTCATGAACCTATGCGTAGTTACTATCCCCTGTCGGAAAAGATTACTCCCTACCCTGTTCTGCTGAGAGAGCTGGGTTATTACTGCACCAACAATTCCAAAACCGATTACAACACCTCAGGAGTTGATCCGCAAGAAATATGGGATGAATCGAGCCGCACGGCGCACTACAAAAACCGTCCTCCGGGAAAACCTTTCTTTGCAGTTTTCAACCTCATGGAATCTCATGAGAGTTCCATACACCGATGGATTCCCAACGAAGAACTGCGGCATGATCCTGAAGAAGTAATCCTTCCGCCGTATCATCCGGCTACACCGGAGATGAAACACGACTGGGCTCAATACTACGATAAGGTGGAAGATATGGATGCCCGGGTGGGTGCTTTGTTGCAGGAACTGGAAGAAGAAGGCCTGGCCGGGAATACCCTTGTGTTCTATTATGGCGACCACGGAGGTGTTCTGGCACGCAGCAAACGTTATGTATACGAAACCGGCACAAGAGTTCCCTTTATTGTGCGCATTCCGGAAAAATACCAATACCTCTATCCGGCCCGGAAACCGGGATCCGAAGTTGACCGGCTGATTAGTTTTGTGGATCTGGCTCCTACCCTGCTGAGCATTGCCGGGAAACCCATTCCGGAATTCATGCAGGGCCATGCCTTTCTGGGCCGGCAGAAAACCAGCGACCCGGAATATGCTTATATGTTCCGGGGACGTATGGACGAACGATACGATATGTGCCGGGCAGTACGTGATAAACAGTACCGGTATATCCGCAATTACATGCCGTACCGGATTTACGGACAACATCTCAATTATTTATGGCTTGCGCCCTCGATCCGCTCCTGGGAAGAGGCTTATCTGAAAGGGGAATGCAACGATATACAGAGCCTTTTCTGGAATAGGAAACCGGCGGAAGAATTATACCGCACCGAAGAGGATCCCTGGGAAATAAACAACCTGGCTGATGACCCCCAGTATAAAGAGGTACTGGAACGAATGCGCCGGGCCAACCGGGCATGGACAGCCCGCATCTTCGATACCGGTTTTATTCCCGAAGCACAGCTGATCGAACAAGCCGGAGATCAGTCTTTTTACGACTATATACGTTCCGGAGCGGTTGACCTGCCTGCCATCATGGAGGCCGCAGAACGAGCCACTGTCCCAGAACCGGAATCACTGGAATCATTAAAAGCGGACCTGCAAAGTACACAGCGTGCCATACGCTACTGGGGCGCTACCGGCCTTCTGATGGCAGGGGAAAAAGCCCGCCCGGCTATGGATGACCTGAAAAAAGCGTGCAACGACCCCTCGGGGAATGTTGCGGTGGTAGCTGCCGAAGCCCTGTATACCCTCGGAGAAAAAGAAACCGCGCTTAGAAGCCTCCTGAAAGTCCTGGAGAATCCCAATGAATTTGCCCGCTGCCATGCCTTAAACACCATCGATTGCCTCGATGAAAAAAGCCCTGAAGTGATCCAGGGAGTGATCAACCTCCTGAAGGCCCCCCTGGAGAGAAGTCCGAATGCCTATGACCTGCGGGCAGCCCAACAACTCATCGAAAAATGGGAACTGGATACCGGGGAGTACGATATCTCCTTTGCCTGGTAACGGGAAAAACCCTTGCTCCACAATCCGGTAGGAAACAAAAGGCATCCTTGCTTCCTGATAAACCTTGATGTTACTTCTTTACAATGCTCTCTGAATCCGTAATTTTCCCATTAACCATCAACGAAAGCCGGTACATACCCGGAGGGAGATTCCCCAAATCCTCAAAACCCAGTTTTACCCGGAAGTAATTGTCGATGGTATGATTCACTTCCATGGTTTTGATGGTGCGACCCGTATGATCACAGAGCACAAGGGTTAAATGACTGGAAAAATCAACATCATCCACGAATATCCAGATTTTTACTTCGGAAGTAAATGGATTTGGATATATTTTATCGATGTATGATTTATATTCAGGCGTTTCTGTTTCAACACCAAATCTATCAACCTCAAATGCCATCATGTTGTAACCCGCATAGCCTGTGGTGTTTCCCCCAACGGCCAAATCCGACACCCCGGAAGGCAAGGGCAACGGCTGGGTAACCGTCACGGATGTATCTCCTTCATTTCTGATCAATGAATCAATGGCAATAAAAGAAGTGTACCGGGTCAATAAATGATACCTGAGTCCAAGTTCCGTTATCTCTTCTTTTATAGCCTCATCGGTTTCACCGTACTGATTCAGCTGACCATAGTCATCCAGGATCTGAATTTTCTTTCTTGCCCATAAATACCGGAGAGCGCTGTTATCATCAGAGGGGGAGTATTGATTCACATAAAGGTTTCCGGACCAGGAATGGTATCCCGACAATCCTTCCATTTCGATAACTCCCTGCGGGTTATTCTCCCATTTTCCGAAGATCAGGATCGGTCGTTGGGCAAATACATCCGGTATGGTATGCGGTTCAACATCATACACATTGAATCCGTCATAGGAAACATGAATGTTTGTCAGAACCGGTGACTCGATATACTTTCTGAATTTTTCCGCAGCCACAATAGCTTCTTCCTGGTTGGTAACTACAAAAGGTTCACCCATGCCGGCATGGGCAATGCATTCGATCAGGTACCGGTTTACGGAGCTTCCGATACCAAAAGAAAAAAAGTTGGCTTCCGATAAACTATTCCGGATAAGCCTGTAGGCTTCTTTTTCCACGGTAACATAGCCATCGGTGGCGATGATAAAAGTCCGTGCGTACTCTTCGGTACCCTGAAGGGCGAGTGCTGTATTCAGGGCATGGAGTAAGTTGGTTCCTCCGCCTCCTACCTTGTTGTTAATCACATCAATGGCTTTATCAATATTTTCCTGTGTTGCATCCAGGGACTTATCGGAGAGAACCTGAGCGCCTCCGGCAAAACAAATGACATTGAATTTATCGTCAGGATGGAGACTGGAGATCAGATCAATCAAGAGTGTTTTAGATACACTGATTGGGAATCCGTTCATCGAACCGGATACATCCATGATAAAAACATATTCCCGGGGAGGAATATCGTTGGGTTGTGGAGATTTGGGGGGTTGAATCATCGCCAGAAAGAATTTTTCTTCTTCCCCCTCATACAGTAACAGCCCTGATTCAATCTGATCCCCACTAAGGCCATAGTGTAAAATAAAATCTTTGTTCCCTGATTTATTTTCACTCTCCGGCAAAGTACACCTTGCCGAACTTTCCGTAGGATAAACAATCGTCAGGTTCTCATGAGACGGTGATTCGAGGCTTTGAATTTTCATTCCGGCCTGGATATCTACGGTAATATCAAAATCGTAGGTCGGCGATTCCCCTTCGTGCATATAAGGTATTTCAACCCATGAACTGTCTTCCTCATGCGAAAGTTCCGCATAACGGGGCCCCACAACGGTTGGGTACACAAACTCATATATCCCATCCACAGGGGTAATCAGTTCCGTGTAGCGCATTTCAATCTGAATGGTATCCCCCGGCAGTATATTGGCTACATTCATTTGAAAAACATTGGGTCTTTGTTGTTCCAGCAATGAGGTTGTTTTGCCCTCATTTTTGGCTTGTTCATACTCTTCGCGTGCCTGTTCCGCTTCTCTGATTTCCGCTTTCAGGATTCTGTTTCCCACTTGCATCTGCATGGAGTAAACGGCAGCTTTTGTCGAAGCGGGGAAAATATAAATTGCCTCCAATGGAATCTCCCCTGTGTTGCAATACGTTTGGCGAACTGTAACATCGGCAATAACCCCACTGATGGATACATCGGCGGTAGTACTCTTCAATGGGAGCTGGTCAACTCCTCCGTCTTCACTTTTTACAAAAAAGAAAGGAGAACAGGTCTTGTCTTCTTCTTCCTGTACCTGGGCATAGGAATATCCGGTTATTAATAATAAGAAAACCATCAATACAGGATACATTCTAACTGGGATCAGGCTATTTTGTTTCATTTTTCCATTTATTTTTCACTGCATAAAATTCTGTCACTTGCATTTTATTGGTATATGGATATGCATGGTTCGTCGTCTGGTCCTTCGATCCGGGATCTTTCTTTCCCGTTTACAGGGATAGATGCAAGAAGCCTTGATTGGGTTGCGTGTGTCTGCACGAAAGAAAACAGGAGTGCTATCCGGGATTCGGAAATTTTGTATTGTTCCAGGCGTTTCCATGAGCGGGGCATGAAACCACTCTCTTGCCCGCTACCCTGGCCAATGTGAAGGAGAATTCCCTGAAAGTGGGGACTCATGGAAAGCCGGAAGAGCACGACTTAACATTTCGTTCAACCTTGTTTTTATTGACCAGCTTCTGTTGAGAGAGTAGTGATCAATTCCTGTATCCGTGCATGGATGTTTACGTTCAGTTCCATTTGCTGAAACCGGCGGGTCAGGTTTTCCAGGTTTCGGATAAACGAAATCTGTTGGTTTTGATCCTGTCGCACTGCAGGGGCCATATTTTCAGGCAGCGAAAGGTAGTACTCCAGTTCTTCAAAGGCTACGTCGGCCAACTTCCTAACCACCTCATTTCCTTTATCGAATGCTCCGGCCATGTAGTATTGCTGGGCAGCCGGATAGGAATCAAACGTCAGGGGCATACGTTCCGAAGGGAACAATTCGAACATCCGGTCGATCACTGCAATGGCGGAATCCTTTTTTCCCTCCCGGTTCAATTGTTCTGCCAGGCGGCCAAACATATACCGGGTTTGGGTTATTTTCAGGGATTTCTGGTTATAGTCATCCAGGTACACATCCGGATTATTGATGTTCCCCCAGGTAAATTTATTCATGACATTGTCATACAGAATGTCTGAATCGATACGTCCTTTAAAGACATCTTCAGATTTTGTTTTTATGGGCACGAACCGGTAGGCCAGACCTTCAAACTGAAGCCAGTCGGTTACAAAGATATTTCCGGTAAACATCAGGCTATGATCAAAATATATGGGTCTTTCCCAATTATTGGCAGCCATCAGGTTCAGGATCACCCATTCGCTTTGGACCAGGTAGGATTTATTAATGGTAAACTCAATCCGGTCGGCAATCAGATCTGCATCTTCGGGTTTCACGGTACCTGATGCAAGCACCTTTTCTTTATCTACATGGATATAAAGCTGTTTGGAAGGCAGGTAATCCACTTGTTCTCCGCTGGTGACTCTCACTTTGGTCCGGACATCATCGCTTCCGATAAATTCCATGGCTTCGCTCAGTTCAACCGGGCCAATCCCCCGGTCGTTCAAGATCACCCCGTCCCTCACGCCCTGGTAATATTTATCCCGCGTAAAAGAGAAAGGCATGGGAGCGGCTTCGTTTTGTGCATAGGTTTGTTGGTTTACATACCAGTCCATTCCGAGGTAGCTCAGGTTGACAATGCGTATATCGGGGCGTACTCCTTCCACCTCCTGGACATACCAGAGCGGGAAGGTATCGTTATCGCCATAGGTAATGAGAATGGCATGGGGAGCACAAGACTCCAGGTAATTGCGTGCAATATCGCGGGTCATGTATCTTCCCGACCGGTCGTGGTCGTCCCAGTTTTCCCGGGCCAGGATCCCCGGAACCAAAAGAAGGGATAGGCCTGCAACAACACTTGCCAGAAACCGGTTGTCTGCGATTTTTCTTAGAACAGAATAAAAAGCCGGTACAGCCAGCCCGATCCAGACTGCAAAAGCATAGTAGGAGCCAGCATAGGCATAATCCCTCTCCCGGGGCTGTAAAGGGTATTGGTTCAGGTAGATGATAATGGCAATGCCGGTAAAGAAAAACAACAGAGCCGTAACCGCAAAATATTTCTTGCCCCGGGATCCGTGATTGTACTGGTACACCAACCCAATGATGCCAAACAACAAGGGCAACAGGTAATATTTGTTGTTGGACGGATGATTTTTCTTATACTCCGGTAACGTATCGGTAGGGCCGATTCTTCCCTTATCAAGAAAAGGAATACCGCTGATCCAGTTTCCGTTCAGGAAGGTCCCGTCGCTTTGGGTATCATTTTGCTTTCCGGCAAAATTCCACATGAAGTAGCGCAGGTACATATGTCCCAGTTGATAGGTAAAAAAGAACCGCAGGTTCTCTGAGAATTTCGGCTTGACCAAAACCTGTGATTCCCCCTGACCGGACACCCGTATGCGTCGTCCCTCAACTTTTCCCCAATTCTTGTACACCTGAACATGGTCCGGATTGTCGCTGTACATTCTGGGGAAAAGGGTGGTGAATCGTGGGTCAAACACGACTTTTTTATGGGTTGTGGAGGTTATCACGTATTTGCCATCGACTTTGTTGAAAATCGACTTCTTCCCTGAAAGTCCCTGTCTGGGAGCATTATAATAGGGTCCATGTACCAGGGGACGATCGCCATACTGTTCCCTGTTCAGGTAATACAACAATCCATAGGCATTGTCCGGATGGTTCTGGTTCATGGGGGGATTTGCCGCAGCCCGGATCAGAATCACTCCATAGGATGAATAGCCTATCAATATTACGATGATGGATACCACCACCATATTCAAAACCGGTTTGTGTTTTCTATGCGTATAGCGGATCAACCAGGCTGCCAGAAAAATCAGAACTGCTAGATAAACCAACACGCCTGAGTTGAACGGCAAACCGATGGTATTCACAAAAAAGAGGTCGAACCAAAAAGCAAGGGTAGCCACTCCCGGGATGATCAGGAACTGTATGAAAGCCAGGATGCCGATGGCTACAGCCCCTGTTTTAACCACTCCCCGCCATGAAAAGGGGTATTTCCTGAAATAATAGACATAGGCAATGGCCGGTATAGCCAGCAGGTTGAGCAGGTGCACCCCTATGGAAAGCCCCACCAGATAGGCGATCAGGATGATCCACCGATTAGCAAATGGCTGATCGGCGACATTTTCCCATTTGAGGATCGCCCAGAAAACGGCAGCCGTGAACAACGATGAAAAGGCATACACTTCTCCTTCAACGGCTGAGAACCAAAAAGAATCTGTAAAGGTAAACGCCAGGGCTCCCACCAGGCCGCTTCCCCAGACAATAATCTTCTCTCCGGGAGTTAACGCTTCATCAGGAAACAGTTTGCGTGCCAGGTGCACAATCGTCCAGTACAAAAACATCACTGTTCCCGCACTGGCTAAGGCAGACAAACTATTTGCCAGAAGGGCTACTTTCCCCGTATCCGGAGCAAAAAGCGTGAAAAACCGCCCAACAATCATAAAAAAGGGAGCTCCCGGCGGATGCCCCACTTCCATTTTATAGGCACTGGTGATAAATTCCCCGCAATCCCACCAGCTCACCGTTGGTTCGATCGTTAAAAAATATACAACAGCAGAAAACAAAAAAGTTGCCCACCCCAGAATAGTGTTCGTCGTTTTGAATTGCTTCATGGTTTCATTTTATGGGTAGCCACAAATATACGGTTTTAAACCATTAGAAAATATCTGTCCCGGAACCGCAAATGGAAAATTTTTATATTTTTGCACCGTCTTTACAAAAAAGACACTGCAATGATTGACCCGTGGTGTAACTGGCAACACATCTGATTTTGGTTCAGAAGAGTCCAGGTTCGAGCCCTGGCGGGTCAACAAAGAATAAAAAGTACAAATAGATTCGTTCGTTCCTTTTTTGCTGAATAACGCATCATTCATCGCCAGGGCGAGAAGTGGACGAACGCTAGTTAGGAAATCCCGAAGAGTGAAACGATTTCGGGAAGCCCTGGCGGGTCAACCCATACTGTCCTGTGGTGTAATTGGCAACACGTCTGACTCTGGATCAGAAGAGTCCAGGTTCGAGCCCTGGCAGGACAACGGAAGCCACCTTCGGGTGGTTTTTTTATTTCTGACAGGGCGAGAAGGGGACGAACGCCAGTGAGGAAATCCCGATGAACCCGTAAGGGACTTTCCCCTTTTGGATTAATTTTACAATTCCACAGGCAGAAACCCGCAGTTTCTGGGAGCACAAACGGGAACTGTAGAGGTTTTGCATACCTGCCCCGTTACAAACTATCAAAATAGCTTTTTAACCTGTTTTGGATGTATCGCTTTCCCATCCCTGATTTAAGGTATTTTTCTCTGGCAATGGCATCTGTTTTATCCAAGCAAGCTTCTGCATATATTAATTTTAAGGGCAATCTGGATTTTGTTGACGGAACCAAACCCTTTTTATGTTGCTCAAAACGTTGTTTGATATTGTTAGTAATCCCACCCGAGGGATTTCCGGTGTTTGCAGCACTGAAAAAGAAACTCTATGAAAAAAACTGGAATGTGTATTCCAAAAAATCATTGGGCGGGGTAAACAGTGTCCTGGAGTACCTGGGAAGATACACCCACAGGGTGGCCATCTCAAACAGCCGCATTAAAACGATTGAAAACGGCGAAGTAACGTTCCGGTATAAAAACTACCAAAATCGTGGCAGACAGCAGGAAATGACCATCCGTTGCACAGAGTTTGCCCGCCGGTTTTTGATGCATATTCTACCCAAAGGCTTTTATAAAATCAGGTATTACGGTATCCTGGCAACAGCAAACATGAAAACAAAACGCCAGCAGGCCATTGCATTAATCGGAAAAACTATTTGGTTGCCTGTGCTGGAAGGATTAACCGCTTACGAAGTGTACCGGATACTCCGGGGAAGCGATCCTGCATGCTGTCCAAAATGCAAACAGGGCATGATGGTGAGGTACCGCATAAAGCCTGCTTCCGGATAGCTAAAAAACAGCAACGTTCTTTAATTT
>CAYPAW010000076.1:0-26151 GCA_964408795.1 uncultured Mariniphaga sp. | reverse complement strand
TTGGTGGGAACTACTGGATTCGAACCAGTGACCCTCCCGATTGTAAATCGGGATGCTCTGAACCCGAAGTTATCAGATCCTCCAATCGTTTCTCTTGGTGGGAACTACTGGATTCGAACCAGTGACCCTCCCGATTGTAAATCGGGATGCTCTGAACCTGAAGTTATCAGATCCTCCAATCTTTTCTCTTGGTGGGAACTACTGGATTCGAACCAGTGACCCTCTGCTTGTAAGGCAGATGCTCTGAACCAGCTGAGCTAAGCTCCCATTGAAGATTATTCCCCAGTGACCCTCCCGATTGTAAATCGGGATGCCCTGAACCCATTGAGTTAAACTCCTATTGAAGATTATTCCCAGTGACCCTCCCGATTGTAAATCGGGATGCCCTGAACCCATTGAGTTAAACTCCTATCGAAAATTATTCCCAGTGACCCTCCCGATTATAAATCGGGATGCTTTGAACCCACTGCTTAAATTTTCCTCATTCTATGTCAATATTTCCGGATGCAAAGTGATGTGCGTTTCCGAAAAAGCGATGCAAATATAAAATCATTTTTCAGTTCTGCAAAATAAAAGCTAGGGCAAAATTTCGGCTACCACAAAAGTACTGCCTCCCACAAAAATCAGGTCTTCGTCGCCGGCATTTTTCCGGGCGGCATTCAGTGCTTCCCGGACGGTTGGGTAAGAGGCTCCCTGCAATCCGGCTTTGATGGCGGTATCTGTCAGCACCTTTTCATCCATCGCCCGGGGAATATCAGCCCGTGTGAAATAGTAAATCCCTTCTCCGGGGAGCCATCGCAATATCTTTTCTGTCTCTTTATCCTTCACGATACCGAAGACCACATGAAGGCGTTTACAGGGTGTATTTTTCAGTTGATTGGCTACGGCCCGGATTCCGTCCTCATTGTGGGCGCTATCACAAAGAATAACCGGACGGGAGCCGATCTGTTGCCACCGCCCCTGGATGCCTGTAATCTCCACCACCTCATCGAGTCCGCGGTAGATGGCCTGCTCCGGAACAGACCACCCTTTTTCCTGAAGAATCCGGCAGGCTTGCAAGACGGTACCAACATTTTCCCGTTGATAGGCACCGGCCAGACCAATCCGGAGGTCCGGGAAAACCAAACGTCCCTTTTCATACACTGTGAGAAGCTGTTTCCCTTCGGGACCTGGTTGTTGAGAGACTACCGAAAATTCCTTGGCAGCCATAGAAAGGGAGGTCTTCATCCGGGTTGCCCGGGTTGCAAAAACAGGGCGAATCTCCGGTTGGTGTCTTCCGATAACCACCGGAACTCCCGGTTTGATGATTCCTGCCTTTTCGCGGGCTATGGCTTCCAGCGTATTCCCCAACAGGTTGGTATGATCGTATCCGATGTTGGTAATAATGCTCACTTCCGGAGTGATTACATTGGTGGAATCAAGCCTGCCTCCAAGACCGGTCTCCATCACGGCCACATCCACCTGTTCCCTGGCAAAAAAATCCATAGCCAGGGCCGCCGTTAACTCAAAAAAAGAGGGCTCAAGCCGGTGCTTTTTGTTCATCCGGCGAAAATCTTCCACCCAGCGAATCACTTCCTCTTTCCCGATTTTTTTCCCGTTTATACGTATCCGCTCTCTGAAATCCTTCATGTGGGGCGATGTATACAGTCCGGTTTTCATCCCTGATTGCTGAAGAATCGCAGCTAGCATGTGCGATACAGAACCCTTGCCGTTGGTGCCCGCTACATGAATTGTCCTGTAATTCCGGTGGGGATGACCGTATAACCGGTCCAAAGCTTTCGTGTTTTTTAGCGAACTTTTATAGGCCGGCGGACCGGTGCGCTGAAAAAACGGCAACTGATGATACAGATAGTCCAGTATCGTTTGATAGGTATCCATAAAAAACTTATTAACCGATGCAAGTTTATTAAATTTAAAAAAACAGAGGACCAAGCGATGCAAATATTTCTATTTTTAGAAAATTCTTAAAAGAAAAGTATGCCTGCGAATAAAAAAACAAATAAAATATTTATTCTAGATACGAATGTCATCCTTCATGATCATACCTGCATCTATCAGTTTGAGGACAATGATATTGTGCTTCCGATCACGGTTCTTGAAGAACTGGATAAATTCAAAAAGGGAAACGACCTGATCAATTTCCAGGCACGTGAGTTTGTGCGAAAACTGGATGAAATTGTCGGGGATGAGCTTTTTAACGGAGGGAAGCAGTTAGGCGAAGGCATGGGGAAACTGCGGATTGAAACCGGGAAACCTCCTTCTGAGGCAATTAAAGTGTCCTTTCGTGAAGACATTCCGGATCACCGGATTCTGGCCATTGCAGAGCATATTTCCCGAAACCATCCGAATCAGAAAACCATCCTGGTTAGTAAGGATATAAACCTCAGGATGAAGGCCAAATCGATCGGTATTCAGGCGGAAGATTACAAGTCCGACCAGGTTTCCAACACCGATGTATTTGAAAAGTCCATTACGGTTTTTGAGAATTTTGATACCGTCCTGATTGACAAGCTGTATGAGAACGGCTCCTTCAGTCCGGAAGAAGAAAACTGGGAATACAAGTCGGAAGCCAATGAATGTTACATTATGCGTGCCAACTCCTCTAGTGTGCTGGCCCGTTTTGATCCGGTGACCCGCCGGGTTTTACGCGTTGAGAAAAAACCGGCCTACGGCATAAAACCCCGGAATGCAGAACAGACCTTCAGTTTGAATATGCTCATGAATCCTGATATCCGGCTCTGTTCCCTGACCGGGAAAGCCGGAACAGGGAAAACCCTGCTTGCCCTGGCTGCTGCCATTGAACAGCACATGAATTTTGACCAGATTCTGCTGGCCCGGCCTATTGTTGCTTTGAGCAACCGCGATCTCGGATTCCTGCCGGGCGATACGTCCGAAAAAATACATCCTTATATGGAACCCTTGTTTGATAATCTTTCGGTGATCAAACATGTTTTCAATCCGCGAAGTACTGAATATTTGAAGATTGAAGAGCTCATCAAAGAGGAGCGGCTGGTGATCACTCCCCTGGCGTATATCCGAGGCAGAAGCTTATCGAATGCCTATTTCATCATTGATGAAGCCCAGAATCTCACGCCCCACGAGGTGAAAACCATCATCACCCGTGCCGGTGAAGGAACCAAAATGGTGTTCACCGGAGACCTCCAACAAATTGACTCTCCCTACCTGGATATGAAATCCAACGGACTGGCTTTTATGACCGACCGCATGAAAAACCAGGATCTGTTTGCCCATATAAACCTGGTCAAGGGCGAACGAAGTTACCTTGCCGAACTGGCCAGTAACCTTATGTAGCCCCCGACTCCCTACGGGAAGAGGATGTATGCCTATTCCTCCTGCTTCCCGGAATCTACTTATATCCTGTGGTTTTTTTAATTTTGCCATGGATTTTCATGCAGGCCTATGAATTATCGAGGAAAAAAAGCAGCTTTGTATACCCTGGGGTGTAAGTTGAACTATGCAGAAACCGCTGCCATGGCTACCATGCTTCAGGAAGTGGGGTTTACACGGGTTGGATTTCAGGAAAAAGCCGATCTCTATGTTATCAACACCTGTTCTGTGACCAACCAGGGAGATAAAAGCAGCCGCAATATCATCCGCAGGGCCATCAAACGAAATCCCGCAGCCATGGTTGTTGCCGTAGGTTGTACTGCCCAGCTTAAACCCGCTGAAATAGCGTCCATCCCGGGGGTAGATCTTGTGTTGGGAACACAGGAGAGATTTTCATTGCTCCAATGGATTGGTAACCTGGAAAAGAAAAGTATCCCCGAAATCCACTGTACCCCATTGAAGGACATTAAACAGTACACTCCGGCTTGTTCATGGAGTGGCCGTACGCGCAGTTTTTTAAAAGTACAGGATGGATGCGATTACTTCTGTTCCTTCTGCACCATCCCCTATGCCCGGGGAAGAAGCCGCAACCAATCGATCGCAGAAACGGTAACTGAGGTTCAGAAGACCCTCGCCAGGGGATTCAAGGAAATTGTACTCACCGGGGTAAATATCGGGGATTTTGGAAAATCCACCGGCGAAACCTTTTACGATCTTCTGTGCGCCCTTGAGAATGTAAAAGGCCTGGAGCGACTCCGGATTGGCTCTGTGGAACCCAATCTTTTGGAAGACCGGATCATCGACCGGGTAGCCTGTTCAACCGTATTAATGCCCCATTTTCATCTCCCCCTGCAGTCCGGTTCAGATCCCATCCTGGCATTGATGAAACGCAGGTATTCAACTGCTCTCTTTGCCTCCCGGGTAAAAAAAATCAGAAAACAGATCCCGGAAGCCTTCATCGGGGTGGATGTCATCGCCGGGACCAACGGTGAAACCAGGGAACGGTTTCAGGAATCATTCAACTTTATTGAAAACCTGGATATCAGTCAGCTACATGCATTTCCCTATTCCGAACGCAGCGGTACACAAGCATTGAAAATTCCGGGGAAAGTACCTATGGAAGAACGCAAACAACGGACAAAAGAATACATAAACCTCTCGGAAAAAAAACTCCGGGCTTTTTACACCCGAAATCTCGAAACCGAACATTCCGTACTCTTTGAAGGCCGGAGCCATTCAAATCAAATGGCAGGCTTCACCGATAACTATATCCGGGTTGAAACCCCTTATGATCCTGCCCGGATCAATCAGACGGTCAGGGTCAGACTGGTTTCAATAAATAAAAAAGGCCACGTTACTATAGCTTTCAGAGACTGATTTTTCGTACTTTCGTATCATCAGGCATCGGAATAAACCGGGTTGCTTTTGCTTCCGGTTTATTAAAAAAACCGAAGCCGGTTGAACTACAGAGAACCCATAAGGATAAAAATATTTCCATGAATTACAAAAATATCTGTCTTGAAGTGCGGGAAATAGCCCGCTCAGCCGGAAAGTTTATACAAACCGAAAGGATCAGGCTGTCCGAAAAGGATGTCAAAACAAAGAGTACCGCCAGTTTTGTAACCTATGTAGACAAAACTTCCGAGCAATATATTGTGGAACAACTGCAAAAAATTCTTCCGGAGGCCGGTTTTGTTACCGAAGAAGGGACTGCTTCATCCCACGGGGAGTCCATTCAGTGGATCATTGATCCGTTGGATGGAACCACCAATTATATCCACGGTATTATGCCTTATTCTGTAAGCATCGCCCTCAGGGAAGGAACCGAATTAGTGGCAGGAGTGGTATATGAAATCACCCTGGATGAGATGTTTTATGCCTGGAAAGGAAGCCCGGCCTATCTCAACAAAAACAGGATTCATGTGAGTGAATCTTCCCGGCATGAGGACACCCTGATAGCCACCGGATTTCCCTATTACGATTTCGAGCGGATCGAGGATTACATTGCCGTTTTGCGTTTTCTGATGAAGCATACCCGGGGTTTGCGCCGCATGGGATCAGCAGCTGCCGACCTGGCCTATGTGGCTGCCGGAAGATTCAGTGCTTTTTATGAACACGCTCTTCATGCCTGGGATGTAGCTGCCGGAGCACTCATCGTTCAACAGGCCGGAGGAATCGTAACCGATTTTAACGGCAAGGATAACTGGTTGTTCGGAGGGGAAATCATCGCAACCAACAAAAACTATTTTCAGCCATTTTATGAAATTGTAAACCGCCACCTTGGCAAAGAATAACAAAAAAGTTGTAATTTGTACCCCTTAATCGCAAAAGTATGTCCCAAAAAGAAATCGCCCTCCTCCGAGAGCAACTGGCAAAACTCGATGAGAAAAAATTTGACCTCGAAGCGTGGAAAAACCATACCCTGATCCTTCTGGAAAGAATATATGGAACCAATCATTCGAGGGTTCAGATGATACGAAATCTGCGGTATGATTACTCAAGCTGGAATCTTCGCGATGTTGCCGGAGCCGGAAAATCAAAAGACCCCATCAGAATGCAGGCATCGGAAATAATGGAAGCCATCCTCTATGAACTGGAACAACTGGGCCCCCCGGATGAATCAAAAATCAACGAATCCTTGCTGACTTTGCTGGAAGATGAACTGACAGGCAAACAATTAAAAGAAATTGAAAAAATCCTGCACACAGATTCGCCCGGAAAAACGGAAAAAATTCAGGCCATCCTGGATAAGCTCGAAAAAGAGAATCTTACGTTGATCATTGCCAAAGTACTGGCTTCTTAAACGAGATGCATGAAAGATCAGAGGAAGGTGGCGGTAGTCATTCTGAACTGGAACGGTTCCCAGCTTTTGGAGAAGTATCTGCCTTCTGTTATTCGCCACAGTGCCGGACCCGGAAGGGAAATCGTTGTAGCCGATAACGGTTCTACCGATGACTCTCGGGCATTCCTGCGAACACACTTTCCTGAAGTTCGGATCATTGAACTAACTCAAAATTATGGTTTTGCAGGAGGTTACAACCAGGCACTCAAAGAGGTGGAAGCCGACTATTTTGTTCTTCTGAATTCCGATGTGGAAGTGACGGAGAAATGGCTCGAACAGCCTATACAGCGTATGGAAACCGATCCCTCTGTGGCTGTGGTTCAACCCAAAATTTTAGACTTCCACAAAAGGGATTTTTTCGAATATGCCGGAGCGGCAGGAGGATTTATCGATCAATACGGATATCCATTTTGCAGAGGGCGTATTCTGAATATCACAGAAAAAGACGAAGGTCAGTACAACCATCCGTCGCCGGTATTTTGGGCCTCGGGAGCCTGTATGTTTGTGAAAGCTGCCCTCTTCAAAGAAACCGGAGGCTTTGATCCCGGGTTCTGGGCTCACATGGAGGAAATCGATTTCTGCTGGAGACTGAAAAACCGGGGATACACCATCTGGTACGAACCGGAAAGCGTAGTTTACCACCTCGGAGGCGGAACCCTTCATTATAAGAACCCCCAAAAGGTTTACCTGAACTTCAGGAACAACCTCCTGATGCTTCTCAAAAATCTGCCCCGGCAGGATTTCCTTCTCTATATGCCGTTGCGAATTATCCTGGATGGTGTAGCCGCCCTGAAATTTCTGGCAGGCCTCAATTTACACTCCTTTTGGTCGGTGCTGAAAGCACATGCTTTTCTTTACCGCCATTTTGTCTCTTTCTACAGAAAAAGAAAAGAATTGATCCCTTTAACGACCCATTCATCCCACAAAGAAATTTATAAAAGCAGCATCATGTTTCGTTTTTTTATCCAGCGAAAAAGAACATTCAGGGAACTGCATTTTAACCAGTAACCATGAGCAAATTAGTTTACAAGGAAAAAATTTATACCTATCAGATCGACTTTGTCGGCCATGTAAGCAACATCGTGTACATTCAATGGTTGGAGCACGGGAGGTTGCGCATGATGGAAGCGATGGGATATCCGATTGGGCAACTCGCACACAACAAAGGGATTGTTCCCGTACTCACGGAAACCCGGATTCAGTACAAACGTCCCTTGTTCCTGCACAATGAAGTAAGAATTGAACTGTGGATCTCCCGGTTGAACAATGCATCCGCGATCATGGAATTCAACCTCTACAATGAAAAGGAGGAATTGTGTGCCACAGCCCAACAGAAGGGATTGTTCCTTGATCGCAGCACCCAGCGACCGGCCCGGTTAACAGCAGAATACCGTGAGGCTTTTGAGAAATTGATGAACGAAAAAACCGATGAATAAAAAACCCCCCTTCGCTACGGATCCTCGCGGAAAATAAATTCGACAAAAAACCCTTGTTTTTATCAAAAAACCCCTTTACCTTTGAGTGAATGTTTATGCAATGGGGGTGCCTCATTAACTCGGGCTGAGATCATACCCACTGAACCTGATCCGGATAATGCCGGCGAAGGGAGGGCAACAGGGAACTATCCCACTCCATTGGTTAGTGAATAACCAAAATTCTCGATCATGAAAAAGGGTTTGTTTATACTGCTTATGCAGTGGACAACCATGTTGGCATGGGGCCAGCATGAACTAACAGGAATTGTTTACGGCAAAGGAGAGCCTTTGGCAGGAGCCAATGTAGTCATTCAGAACACCTGGTACGGACAATCGACCGATCTACACGGGAAATTCCGGTTTACCAACCTCCCCCCGGGAAAGTATCGCCTCACCATTTCATTTATCGGCTACGAAAAGACAACCGTTCCCGTTAACCTGGACCGGAATACGGAACTAGAAGTAACATTAATTCCTTCCGTGATTTTTACCGATGAGATTCTGGTTTCAGGAACCCGCGCCAAAGACAAAACGCCCATGGCCTATACGAATATTTCGGAGGAAGAGATTGCTGAGCGGAACCTGGGACAGGATATTCCCTATCTGCTTTCACTAACCCCTTCTTTTGTAGCCACTTCGGATGCTGGAACCGGTATCGGATATACCCATTTCCGGATCCGGGGTACTGACCTCAACCGGATCAACGTGACAGTAAACGGCATTCCTTTGAACGATGCCGAATCGCATGGCACCTGGTTTGTCGACCAACCGGATCTGGCATCGTCTCTTGAGAATGTACAGATCCAGCGGGGTGTGGGGACCTCCTCCAACGGAGCATCCGCTTTTGGAGCCTCTATAAACCTGCAAACCAACACTGTACAAAAAGAAGCCTACACCCGGTACACCACAACAGCAGGTTCCTTTAACACCTTTAAACATACAGTGGCCGCAGGTACAGGACTGATCAACCAGGCCTTTACCTTCGATGCCCGGCTATCCAAAGTAACTTCTGACGGATTCGTCGATCGTGCATTCAGTGACCTGAAATCCTTTTTCCTGTCGGCCGGGTATTATACGGAAAATACGGTCCTGAAAACCCATATCTTCTCAGGCATCGAAGAAACCTACCAGGCCTGGTGGGGAGTGCCTTCCGTAAGATTGAACAACGACAGAGAAGGAATGCAACGGTACCAGGATCATTGGTTGTATACACCGAAGCAAACCGAAGAGATGATCCGTTCCGACAGCCGTACATACAATTATTATACCTACAAAAACCAAATTGATCACTATCAGCAGGACCACTACCAACTGCATTTCTTACACCGGTTCAATGACCGGCTGAACATGAATGCTGCCCTCCATTATACCTATGGAAAAGGGTATTACGAAAATTTTAAAGAGGACGAAGCATATGCCGATTACCGCATGCCTTCGCCGGTAGTTGGCTCCGACACACTCGAAACAACGGACCTGGTAACCCGGAAATGGCTCGACAATGATTTTTATGGAATTGTATTTTCCCTGAATTATACAAAAGGAAAAAGCGACCTGACACTAGGGGGAGGCTGGAATAACTACGACGGAAGACATTTCGGCAACGTGATCTGGGCTGAACAGTATGGTAAGGCCAGGATAGACCATGAATGGTACCGTGGAACGGGAGTCAAAAAAGACGGGAATCTCTATTCCAAATACCATTATCAGGTAACTCCAACCCTCCATTTTTTTACCGATGTGCAATTCCGGCATATCCACTACCAAATCACGGGTATTGATGATGACCTGCGGGACATCTCCCAAATCCACGTCTTCCGTTTTTTCAATCCCAAATGTGGACTGCTGTATAAACCCTTCCCGAGCCATGAAAGCTATATTTCATGGGCACGAAGCAACCGGGAACCCAACCGCAGTAACTATACCGATGCCAAACCCGGCTCAGAACCTCCGGTTCATGAAACCCTGAACGATCTTGAAGCCGGTTATACCTACCGGTCAAACAGACTCTCTGCAGGCGCAAATTTCTACTTCATGATGTACAAAAACCAACTTATCCTGACCGGCGAAATCAACGATGTAGGCAATCCGATTATGACCAATACCGAAAAAAGCTACCGCACAGGATGTGAACTGTCCCTGGGGCTTAAAATAAAACACAACCTGCAATGGGACCTGAATGTCACCCTCAGCCGCAATAAAATCCTGGACTTCACCGAATATGTGGATAACTGGGATACCGGGGGTCAGGAAGCTTTTTACCTGGAAACAACCGACCTGGCTTTTTCCCCTCAGACCACAGCCAATAGCAACCTGACCTGGCGTCCGGGAAAAAATTTGAACCTTCATATCAGTTCCGCATGGGTAGGAAAACAATACATCGACAATTCAGCTTCCGATGATCGTAAACTAAATCCCTGGTTCGTCCACACCCTGAAAATGGATTATACCCTGAAGACGAATTTTTTTGAAAACATAAAACTGCATTTGCTTGTGAATAACCTTTTCAATGCAACGTACGAATCCAATGCCTGGGTCTATTCATACATTTTGGGGGGGGAACGGTATAAAATGGACGGATACTTCCCGCAGGCTGGAATTCACTACATGGCCGGTCTTGAAATTTCATTTTAACCCGTACGATTAAAGAGACTGCCGGCCCGGTTAATAAAGGGGAAAAGTATAACAGCTTACTCACTCCAGGATTACCTCTCCTTCAATCTCCACCAGGAGTTCATCCCTGCAAATGTCTGCTATGAGGTATACAATGGGAAGATCTCCGTAATACCGCTTGCACATCCGCTGTATGGATGCAAAATCTTCGGTTTTTTTTATATATACACGGGCATGGCCGTATTTCGGGTACAATGAGCCGTTGATATCCTCAAGGACTTTTTTAGCATAGAGCTGCTGTATATTCCGTATGGTTGCTTTTGTTTGTTCTGCAGGATGATTGATTCCTGTTGTATGTTCACCCACAATAGCAGCCGTACCGGAAATAAAAATCATTTTTTTTCCAAAGGTTTCCAGGTAGCGGGCTCTTTCAAAACGGGGGGTTGATTTATGACTGTTTGCTTTACCAACCAGCACTTCCGGACTGTATTGATGGGCTGCCACCTGGTTGGGATTATTCAGTGCTTTTGTAACGGCTTGTTCCGAATCCATGGCGATAAATTCAAGCATGATCCCCCCTCCCGAGGTACCGATTCCCGTAGCAGCCGGATAACCTGAAGAAGCAAAGGCATTGCCATAAAAACCGGCTCGCACATCATTAAACTCCTGATAATGCTGTTTTCCCTCTTCGACCCCCAGAATATCTTCGATATAATTCCACTGACGGATTACAGAGCCGACCGGAAACTTCTGAAGGGCTAAAAGCTCGCGCATAGCCATGAATGATTCTTCGGCCTGGCTCCGGAGGCTTCCTGGATTGCAGGACTGCACAAAACCAATCAGAAACCGGGTAGTGTCTCTTTCAAAGAGTACTGCTTTTCCCAGAGACCGGCTTACATACGTTGCCTTCCAGATAGCCGGATCGTAAAAGGAAACTTCGGCAATAACCCTGCTCTCCAAGGGAGGCTGTGATATATACGAAAGCATGATTGGCTGACCCAGAAATCCGGTAATTTTCTCATTCATCGACATCCGGAAATCTTCCGATGCTGCAAAGAGATCCCGGTCCACAAAAAAATTGACCTTGAACACCTGTTTGGAGGAATGGATACCCGCCAGTTGATTGAGACAACTCTTCAATTGCACTTCAGGGGTTGCTTTCCCGTTTTCCGGTTTTATATAAATATGGTTTCCGTTTAAAAAATACATTCCTTCAATCCCTTAATAAAAAAGCCTGTAAAGATAGGCTTTTTCGTGTACGCCCCTTTTAAATCTTCTCATTTTTCTCCCACTCAGACAAAATAGCTTCTGTCGATCCTATGCCCAGTCTGTCTGCTCCCTGTTCCAGGAATGCCACCGCTGCCTCCCTGCTTCGGATTCCTCCTGAAGCTTTGATTTTCATTTTCCCTCCTACTGTTTTTATCATCGTTCCGATAATTTTCGGGGTAGCCTTTCCCGGTCCGAATCCGGTGGACGTTTTCACAAAATCGGCCTGTGCTTCAAGTGAAAGCTCACAGGCTTTGGCGACCTGTTCCAGGCTCAGGAAGCCACTTTCCTGGATCACTTTTACCGGTATGTGATGCCGGTGTGCTACGTCCACAACCCCTTTGATATCATTCACAACGTAGGCATAGTCACCCGATAAAAATTTGCCGATGTTCATCACCATGTCGATTTCATCTACGCCTGCCTCAATGGCCTGCCGGGCCTGAAATGCTTTTGTTTCCGTTGTATCCCCCCCATGGGGAAAACTGAGCACGCAGGATACCTTTACGCCGCTTCCTTCCAGAAGGGTAACCGCTGCTTTGATATCACACGGTTTTACACACATGCTAAACACCTTGTTCCTCCGGCACATTTCCGCATGTTCTTTTAAGTCGGCATCGGTATACTCCGGTTTCAATACCGCATGGTCGATGGTGCCTGCCACCTGTTCTTTTGTATACATAATTCTATATTTTTTTATTTTCCCCAAGGCTATGCCCTGGGGTCAATCCGTTGAGCTTGCTTCGTAACCTGTATGTTACCGATCCGAAGCACCGGGAAAATAAACCCCGCTTCCCACATCCACTATAACAAATGCAAAGACGAATTCATTCTGTCGGATGCGCTTCTGGATCCAACATCCCGGGTCACTCCTCCATCTCCTTCAAGATCTGTTCCACCTGCTCGCTGGTTTGATGCAGTTTCTCGCGGCACATCTTCAGAAGCGCGGAAACACGCTGTACCTTCCCGGCCAGTTCGTCGACATCCAGTTCATTGTTTTCCACCTGTTCCAGAATGGCTTCAATTTCTGAAACAGCTTCCCTGTAACTAATCTTTTTTGTTGTCATTTATTTATTCTTTACCCTGTTTTTCTGTGATTCGGCTGCGTACTTTCCCGTCGGAAAACTGAGTCGTCAGAATATCCTCTTTTTTCAATTCTTTTTCTGATTTCACAACATGTCCTTCCTTGTAGGTGATGGTGTATCCTCTGCGCAGAATATTTTCCGGATTCAAAAGATGAACGGTTTTCTGCTTCAAATGAAGATCTGATTCCTGTTTTTTCAACCCACTCCGGACAGTCATCCGGAGGGCATTCTGAAAATACTCCATGGTTCTTTTTTCGTTTTCAATTGCAGCTTTCATTCCGGTTTTCACAGCCTGTGAAGATTGTTTCAATTGGTTGTTTTGGTTTTTTATGAACCCACGTGTATTTCCTGAAAGCCGGCTTTCACATAATTTCAATTGCTGGATGCAATGAGACGAATATTTTCCGGTAGCAGTAAGAAAAGCATGTCCGGTGTTTGAAAGTCGGTTTTTTCTGCCGAGCAAAAAAAAGTGGGCTGCTCGTGCAAAAGCGGTTCCGGTTTTTTGAAGAAACCTTTCCTCCCGGGTTCGTACTTCATCTGCTTTTAACGCCATTTTATCCTGTAATCTCACGAGATTTTCCTTAAATCGTAGGATTCCGGATATCAGAAATTCCGCTACGGCGGTAGGTGTTTTGAGCCGACTATGGGCGACCAAATCGACCACTGTATCATCCTTTTCATGGCCAATTCCGGTAAATATCGGCAAGGGAAACTGGGCCACATGGGCCCCCAGTTCATAGGTATCAAAACAACTCAAGTCGGCCTGGGCACCCCCTCCCCGGATGATAATCACGGCATCGAAAAAATCCGCATACCGATAGATCCGTTCCAGAGCCCGGATGATGGAAGGAGTGGCTTCCGTACCCTGCATGGTTGCTTCAAACAGCTTCAGATAAAAAACAAAACCATAGAAATTATCGACCAACTGGTTTACAAAATCCTGGTACCCTGCCGCCGTTGCAGAGGAAACAATGGCAATCTTCTGAGGTACCTCAGGCAAAGGCAATCCTTTGTTCATCGTGAAGATCCCTTCTGTTTTCAGGCGGTTGATGATTTCACTTCTTCGCAGGGCCATATCGCCGATGGTATAGGCCGGATCGATATCCTTAATATTCAGGCTCAGTCCATACAGGGGATGAAATTCTACCGATACCTGAACCCGTACTTTCAGCCCGGAAGCCAACAACCGGCCTGTGGTGGTTTCAAAATAGGATTTCAGCATCCGGTAAGTATACGACCAGATCGTAGCCCTTGCACGGGCTGTTATTTCATCGCCTGCCTCTTTTTTTTCTATCAATTCAAGATAACAATGCCCGCTCCTGTTTTCTTTCAATTCGCTGATCTCTGCTACCACCCATACCGTCTCCGGGAAAGCCTCCTGTAAGGTATCCCTGATTAAAAGGTTCAATTCAGACAACAACAGGTTCGACTGCATTTATTCTGCTTTTATTAGTTTTACGGTGGTCTGAGTGTCTGCATGCCTGATCTGCAAAAAACAGATCCCCGCAGGCAACCCGGACAAGCCGTTTATGATCATTATGGGTTTTGAAGGAAAGGCTCCCTGCCAAATATTCTTTCCTGAGAGATCCAGAATATTCACTTCTAGATCTCCGGGCTGGATCCTTTTGTTCTGGAAAACGATGATTCGTTCCCGGAAAGGATTGGGAACTACCCACCAATCAGAGCCGGAATCTTTTTCCTGTACCACGGATAATTTCAGGATTTGGTCAGCTACTTCAAAATCAGGAATTCCGTATCCGAGGAGTGAATCAGGTGCATGGTACAGGGTTCCACTTTTTTCAATGGCTTCTTTCACCTGTTTGGCGGTAGCCTGGGGATTTGCCTGCCATAGGCAGGCGGCCATACCTGAGATTAGGGGTGCTGCGTAGGACGTTCCGCTGCCGGCACCTACCAGCCCGTTGGACTGCTGGATTGCCGTGCTCAGGCCCAGGGCTGCCACATTGGGTTTGATATCCCCATCGGAAGCCGGCCCAAAGGAGGTAAACAGAGCAGGATTTTTCTCTTTATTGACGGCTGCCACAGCAATCACATCATCCCCATCTGCAGGCGCAAGAATATACTTCCAGGGATTGTTTCCTTCGTTACCGGCACTGGCTACCACCAACATGCCCCGGGAAGCTGCTATATCAGCAGCCCGCGTAACGCGGGTGGTCTGACCATCCATATCAGCATACCGGTGGTTCATGATCGAATCATCAAAAAGATAATACCCCAGCGAGGTCTGAAGGATATCCACACCCGCACTATCGGCATATTCAGCCGCAGCTACCCAGTTATCCTCCTCCAGGAGAAATTCCGTAGAGGTATCTTCAGAACGAATCAACCAGTAGGAAGCCCCGGGAGCAGTCCCCATAAGAGATCCCGGAAGATTGGCCCCCAGGACGGAAAGGACACTCATTCCATGCCAGTGCTCCTGAAAAACATCCGATCCGGGAAACACAAAATCCCGGGTGCCAAGAATCCGGCCCTGGATCCATAAACTATCAAATGCCGGAAATTGATTCACTCTATAAAAACCTGCATCCAAAACAGCAATCTCAATACCCTGACCATAAAAACCGTGCTGATGCAGGACATGTCCGTTTAGCATCCCCACCTGAGTAACCGAGGCTCCATACCAGCCTGTATCAATCTCCGTTCGTTCCTTTGCTTCATCCAGAACCCGGAATTTGTCCTGCAGGCTTTTGGTTGTTTCCAGATTTCGTTTGGTGATCTGAACCTCCCTGACAAAAGGAAGCTCCGAGACGCGTTGCCCAAAATGGGCCGAATCTGCTCTTACAGTCATGCCATTCAGCCATCTGGAAGAATGAATATACGTAGCTCCAAGCTGGAGAACCCGGCTCATATATTCCCTGTTGACAGGCAAATCCAACGCATCCACCGGAATCCCCTGTTTCTGTCTGCGTTGAAGCGCTCGCTCCGACAAATAGACGGATGGATCCTCCAGTGTGTATTCCGAACCGGATTTGTCGGTAAAGCCAATCCACCAGAAGATCTGAGCTCCTGCCCATAAAGAGGAGAACAACAAGAAGAATAGTAAAAACAATCGTTTTCTGTACATCCCTTTCAATTTCGGGGAATAAAGATACAGGATTTACAGGAAATAGGAACAAAAAGTTACGAGTTACGAGTTACGAGTTACAAGTTACAAGTTACAAGTTGCAAGTTATAAGTTGGGGAATATTACACTGGGTTCTCACAGAGTTAAATCACTGTGTTACACTGTGTCTTTTTCTTATTCCTCTGAGCGACTCAGTGTAACAGCATGCGAATCCGGCATCCGGGAATCAGGAACTGAAGAAACTGAAGAAAACTCGCGACTCGTAACTCTTGACTCGCGACTCATCACCGGTTCATCAGTTGCATGTATTCTGCCGGATTATTCAGGAATTCTTCCGGGTCAGAAAGGATTCCTTTGTTCCGATCCATTTCCTGTAGTTGTTGATTTTGAATGCTGTCTAATACCGATGGATTCAGCAGTTTCCCGTTTTTGTATGATACGGTATAAAGCAGATCACCACCCGCTGAATAGTACTTCCAGTCGCCATGGCGTTTTCCTTGTTTATAAAAAGCAACCAACTCCGGATTTCCGTTGGGGTCATAGCTCTTGCATACCCCATGGCGTTCATTGGCGGCATAAAAACATTCCAGGTATGGAATTCCGGTTTTGTAGAATGCTGAGTACTTGCCATCCCTCAGGCCATTGGCCCATTCCGATTTTTCAAACAATTCTCCTGTAGGGTAATAGGTTTTTGAAAGTCCGTGCTTTACGCCGTTGACATACTCCTCTTCCGAGATCCGCCTGTTCCCGGAAAAGAAATTCCAGGAGCCAGTTCTTTTTTCATGCAGGTATGCTCCTTCAGCCACCCGTTTTCCATCCGGATCATACAAGGTGACGAATGCCGAATCCGGGGTTTCTGCATAGAGAATTACCGCCTGCAGATTTCCGTTTTCATGGTATCTTTTCCAATTACCAACCGGGATACCATCCCGAAAATAACCCCGGTAGATGAGCTTACCGGTAGTATAATACTTTTCCCACAGTCCCTGGCGCAAACCGGATTCATCGGTCTGATTTATGGCCTCCTGTCCACATAGCATTCCGTAAAGAAAAAGAAAAATTATCGTTATAAAATGTTTCATTCGCTTCATGGATAGAAAAACTGCAAAAACATCGAATTATTGTATTTTACATACATCCGATGAGGAACGCTTATTCATCCGATGACTGGCAGTCATCGGATGAATATACACACTGGAACCCTTCAGACACAAAAAACCCCTCAGGATTACCTGAGGGGTTTGATGGTTGCGTTGTATCATGGTTTTTTATTTCACTTCCTCGAAATCGACATCCGTTACCTCGTCATCGGGTTTTGCATGGTCGTCCGTTGATTTCTGCTGACCCCCGGTCTGATTTCCCTGAGGACCGCTCTGGGCACTACCCTGGGTCTGTTGCTGGGCGTTGTACATTTCCTGGGAGGCAGCCTGGAATACGGTGTTCAGTTCATTCATGGCAGTATCGATGGCTGCTACATCCTGTGCTTTATGCGCTTCTTTCAGCTTAGCCAATGCATCTTCAATCGGTTTTTTCTTATCCGAAGGAATTTTATCGCCATACTCTTTCAGTTGTTTTTCGGTCTGGAAGATCAGGCTGTCGGCCTGATTGATCTTATCGACCTTTTCTTTGGCTTTTTTGTCGGCTTCAGCATTGGCTTCGGCTTCCTGTTTCATTCGTTTGATCTCGTCTTCGGTCAATCCCGAAGAAGCTTCAATACGAATGGATTGTGATTTACCGGTTGCTTTATCTTTGGCGTTCACATGAAGGATTCCGTTGGCATCGATATCAAAGGTCACTTCAATCTGGGGAACGCCACGCGGTGCCGGAGGAATTCCATCGAGATGGAATCTGCCGATTGTCTTATTTCCCTGGGCCATGGGACGTTCACCCTGAAGAATATGAATCTCTACCGAAGGTTGATTGTCGGCTGCTGTGGTAAAGGTTTCGGTTTTTTTGGTCGGTATGGTGGTATTGGCTTCAATCAGCCGGGTCATCACCCCACCCATGGTTTCAATACCCAGAGAAAGAGGGGTAACATCCAACAGAAGAACATCCTTCACTTCCCCGGTAAGCACTCCACCCTGTATGGCGGCTCCTACGGCAACCACTTCATCCGGATTTACCCCTTTGGATGGATTCTTGCCGAAAAATTCCTTGACTTTTTCCTGGATAGCCGGAATACGCGTTGAGCCTCCTACCAAAATCACTTCATCAATATCCGATTGCTTCAAGCCCGCATTGCTCAATGCTTTTTTGCACGGTCCCAGGGTGGCATGAATCAGGGAATCGGACAGCTGTTCAAATTTTGAACGGGTCAATGTCTTCACCATGTGTTTAGGGACCCCTTCCACCGGCATGATATATGGAAGATTAATTTCTGTTTGTGTAGAACTTGACAATTCGATCTTGGCTTTCTCAGCTGCTTCTTTTAATCGTTGCAGGGCCATGGGATCTTTTTTCAGATCTACGCCTTCATCCTTTTTGAACTCTTCAGCCAGCCAGTCGATGATCACCTGGTCGAAATCATCGCCTCCCAGGTGGGTATCCCCATCGGTTGATTTAACTTCAAAAACACCGTCGCCCAGTTCCAGAATTGAGACATCGAAAGTACCTCCTCCCAGGTCGAAGACGGCGATTTTCAAGTCCTTATCCCTTTTATCCAGTCCATAGGCCAGGGAAGCTGCTGTAGGCTCGTTAATAATTCTTTTGACCGTCAATCCGGCCACTTCACCGGCCTCTTTGGTTGCCTGGCGCTGTGCATCGCTGAAATAGGCCGGAACCGTGATTACAGCTTCCGTAACCTCCTGTCCCAGATAATCCTCAGCGGTCTTTTTCATCTTCTGAAGAACCATGGCAGAAATTTCCTGCGGGGTGTATTTCCGGTCATCGATTACTACTCTGGGGGTGTTGTTATCGCCTTTTATGACTTTGTATGTTACTCTTTCAATTTCTTTGGCACACTGCTGATACGTTTCACCCATGAAACGTTTTATCGAATATACCGTCTTGGATGGATTGGTGATTGCCTGCCGTTTGGCAGGATCGCCTACTTTCCGTTCACCGTTTTCCACAAAGGCAACGATCGAAGGAGTGGTACGTTTCCCTTCGCTGTTGGGTATAACGACCGGTTCATTGCCTTCCATTACGGCAACGCATGAATTGGTTGTTCCTAAGTCTATTCCAATAATTTTTCCCATTTTGCTACTATTTATGATTTATTTATTTTCCCGATACGGACTGACACCATCAAGCACTATGCCAACGATAACAGGATGCTTTTTAACGAAATATTGGCACACTAAAGAAAAGATATCCCCTAACAGGGTGACATTCCGGTGACAAAAAGACAGCAGATGCAAGAAATGCACCCCCGGGTGATGGTTCCTGAAACATGAGGCAACAGGAAAAAACCACCTGATGGAACAGGAAGTATTTTCAAAATTATGTACATTCAGGCTGTTTTTTAAAACAGGAACGTATGGCATCAACAAAACTCCGCACAGAACCCCAGAAACGGTTGTATTCCCTGGATGCTCTTCGTGGTTTTGACATGTTCTGGATCACCGGAGGAGGGTATCTTATTACGCAAATTGCCCGCATGAGCGGAGCGGGTTGGCTAGAGACCCAGATGAACCATGTTGAGTGGGAGGGCTTTCGTTTTTATGACCTGATCTTTCCCCTGTTCATGTTCATTGCCGGGGTGGCTATTCCCTTATCAATCCGCTCAAAGCTTGAAAGAAACATTCCTGCCCGGAGGCTTGTCTGGAAATCCTTTCGACGTATGATCATCCTTATTTTGCTCGGATTACTTTACAACGGCACTTTTCGAACCGGATTTAACGGAGGACGCATTGCCAGCGTGTTGGGTCAGATAGGCATTGGGTATTTTTTCGCCTCCCTGATTGTTATTTTTTGCCCCTCCTTAAAAGCCCGGTTGATCTGGCTGGCCGGGATCCTGATTGGGTATGGTATCCTTCAATTGCTGATTCCGGTCCCCGGTTTCGGAGCCGGGGTACTCACTCCCGAAGGATGTATCAACGGGTATATCGACCGCCTTTTGTTACCGGGCAGACTGTATGGAAATACGTTTGATCCCGAAGGAATCCTGTGCAGCCTGTCCGCTACCGGAATTACCCTTATGGGTACGGTAGCAGGAACGATCCTGCGAACAAAAAAAAGCACTAACTGGCAGAAAATCGGATACCTGGGAGCCTCCGGAATCGTCTCATTGGGTCTGGCCCTGGCTTTATCCTCCTTTTATCCTATCATTAAAAGCTGCTGGACTTCCACGTTTAACCTGCTCGCCGGAGGAATCAGCTTTTTATTGATCGCTCTCTTTTTCCTGATTATCGATCACTGGGGATGCAAAGGATGGGCCTTTTATTTCAGAATCATCGGCATGAATTCCATCTTTGTCTATCTGGCTACCCGGATTATCGATTTCCGAAAAATTACTGAATTCTTCCTGGGCTGGATCGCACATTCCCTCAACGAAACCAATGGAACGCTGGTTATTTCGTTGGGTGGTCTGGCTGCCATCTGGATCATTCTCTATGGAATGTACAAAAAGAAAATTTTTCTGCGGGTTTAGAATATCGTTTCAGTAACGGCTCCGATAGAAGGCCAGGGAGAACTCCGGGCCTTTCATAAAAAAATCGTTTTCCTCCGTGATTCGGTACCGTAGAATCACCATCATACGGTATTTCTCATTCAACTGACGATAATATTCCAGGTAAGGAATCAGGGCATGCTGCACCGGTTCAACATCGGTAAAGCCGTTTACCACCATACCGGGAACATACTTCACACCAACCGAAAACAGCGATCGCAGGTTTTGGTAATAGTCCAACTGAAAAGCGTTCTCCCACAAAAACCAATCCCTTTCTTTATACCGGTTGTAAGTTACCTCCGTTAGAAGACGAACATTCCGGGAGGTACTCCGGTAGGAATGAAATTCAACCCGTGCAAAGCCTCCGTAAATGAAATCGGGTTCGCGGTTATAATAAGAAAACAAAGGACCCGCTTCAAAGCGTTTACCTGAAAAACGGGGCTTGAACTCGCTGAACTGCCAGATGCCCTCCCGGATGTCGGGAAGGAGAAGTAACATCTTTTCTCTCAGGAAGGCGAGCAATTCATTACGTTCATTTTCAAGCACATGGCCTTCCTTCCATTTTCTGTTGTTCTTGATTTTTGAGATAGCAGATATTACGCGGTTTGTTTCCTCCGCGGAGAATAGCTTTCCGCTATAAAAGGTTTCAAGCAGATATTCAGCCTGCATGCGGTAATTCACAGGTTCCAGTCTGCCAAAACCCACTCCTGCTCTGGCATCCGCTCCATAGCGAAGCCGGTTATCGGTTGACTCGCTGGTCACCGGAGTCTGTGAACTCCCCTTCCCTGTTTCCCGGATTGTTCCTTCAGAATCCATCTTCAGGGTTTCAAACCTCCCATAGCCAAGAACCTCAACCAGGGCATAACGTGTGGCATCGTAATAAAACCTCCCTTCATACTGAAGATCGGCGAAAGTTGATATTCCGTAGATCCTGTTGTCTAACCGGGTAGCAACAGTAGCTGTGGAACGCTCCGATTCACCGGTAGAATAAAGAGGTCCGATCCCCGTTGACACGTGAATCTCCTCCTGTAATAAATCCATAAAACGCCACGAATGAACTCCAAAATAACCATACAGTGCGTAATTGCTCCTTTCTTCCGAATACTCTGAAAAACCGGTCGTCAGGGACTCACGGCTGTTGTTCCGGAACAAAAAAAAGCCTGTATTGGTCTCCTTTTTTCGAAAGTGAGAGGTCTCCAGGGAGTCTTTCCAGGTTTGATTATACGGATTGCCTGAACCCGGAATATAAATACCCAGCTGTAAAACAGAAACCAGGAAAATATATCTCCATGTATTCATAAAGCAGGCTGTGCACAAGTTTAGTACTTGTTTTAATGATCCAATGCTGACACTATTATTCATTGATGGCTTTATAAGGTATTTAAAGTTTGTGATTTAACCATTCCATTTTTACTCAATTCGTTGTAAATTCGTGTTAATAAAGTATAACGAAGGTAAAACGCAAGATTTTATTGTTAATTTTGTGACGATACCAAAACAGCAAAAAATGGCAGTTATAAAAGAAAACCGGAAGGTTACGACCCACCGTTTATCCGAGATGAAACTTCGCGGTGAGAAGATTACCATGTTAACCTCGTATGACTTCAGCATAGCGCGTCTTGTGGACGAAGCCGGCATCGATGCCATTCTTGTGGGAGATTCGGCTTCCAATGTCATGGCAGGGCATAAAACGACTCTTCCGATTACCCTGGACCAGATGATCTACCATGCCACGTCCGTTGTGCGAGGGGTAAAAAGGGCATTGATTGTGGTGGACATGCCTTTTGGTACCTACCAGGGAAATTCCCGCAGAGCCCTCGATTCGGCTATTCGGATTATGAAAGAATCGGCTGCCGATGCGGTGAAACTGGAAGGAGGCGAAGAAATAATCGATTCCGTAAACCGGATTCTTTCGGCTGGAATCCCGATCATGGGACACCTTGGGCTCATGCCTCAGTCGATACATAAATTCGGAACCTATACCGTCAGGGCTGAAGATGAAGAAGAATCCGCGAAGCTGATCCATGATGCCAAACTTCTTGAAGAAGCAGGATGTTTCGGGATCGTTCTGGAGAAGATTCCTGCCACCCTGGGAGCTACGGTAGCCAACGAGTTAAAAATCCCCATTATCGGAATTGGCGCAGGCAACCAGGTAGATGGACAGGTTCTGGTATTTCACGATATGATGGGTATAACCCAGCAGTTCTCTCCCCGTTTTTTACGGAGATACCATAACCTGGCAGCGGAAATTAAAGGGGCCGTGGGAAGCTACATTAAGGATGTGAAAGCAGGAGATTTTCCCAACGAGAAGGAACAATACTGAACCATCCGGCAGATGTTGGCAAACCGGATCCTATATGAAGACAACCACCTCATCGCGGTGAATAAACAACGGGGGGAGTTGATTCAGGGAGATCAAACGGGCGATATACCGTTGCCTGAGAAAGTAAAGCAGTTCCTGAAAGACAAATACCACAAACCCGGAAATGTCTTTCTGGGAGTTGTTCACCGTCTGGATCGCCCGGCCAGCGGCGTCGTCGTTTTTGCAAAAACCGGAAAAGCACTCTCCCGGCTCAACAAAATGTTCAGCAGCCGCGAAGAAATAAAAAAAATATACTGGGCGTTGGTAGCCCAAGTGCCTCCGGCACAGACAGGCACCCTCACCCATTTCCTGCTTCGAAATCCCCAACAGAATAAATCCTATGCATCCGAAACATTCCGCCCAGGAGCCAAACCAGCTTCTCTGACCTATACCCATTTTGTCTACCCGGAGCGGTATCATTTGCTGGAAATTGAGTTGCATACAGGGCGACATCACCAAATCAGGGCCCAGCTGGCTAAAATCGGATGCCCGATCGTAGGAGATGTAAAATACGGCTATCCCCGCCCCAATGAGGATGCCTGCATTCATTTGCATGCCCGAAAACTGGAATTCATTCACCCGGTGGCCAAAAACCGGGTGATAATCATCGCTAATCCCCCACCCGATCATGATTGGGATGCCCTGAGAACAACCATCACTGCATAATTCAGCATGACATAGAAGTCTGTGAACTGCTCCCAGAGAGGAAAACAGGACGTTCAGAGTATAAAAAAGCTGTCTGAACGTTGATCAATCCCGGTCAGACTTCGCTTTTTTGTGCGTTAGAGGCAGCCGAAAATCCAAAGGCAGAAGGCTTTCCACGCTTTCCAATACCTGTATTTTCGCTCCGTCAAGGATTATTTTTACCGGATTCCCTGTCTTGATTTCTGTTTCACGCATTACCTGACGGCAGGCTCCACAGGGACTTACCGCCTTATGGATTTTCCCGTTTTTATCGGCCGCTGAAACAGCGATGGCTTCAACAGCCCGATTCGGATAATGAGCGCCGGCATAAAAAAGAGCAACTCTTTCAGCACATAATCCCGATGGAAAGGCAGCATTTTCCTGATTGTTGCCTGTAACGATCGTTCCATCCTCAAGCAAAACGGCAGCTCCTACATAATAACCGGAATAAGGAGCATACGCTTTTCGCGCAGCACTGCGCGCCTGTTGGAGAAGATTCCTGGGAGTGCTTTCCAATTCATCCAACGTATCGTATTCGAAAATACGAATCGTTATTTCTTTGCTTCTCATAGGCTCACACGAATAAATTCATCCCGGCATGTATATCTTCTTCCCGAAAGCTTATACACAAAATAAAGCCCGGAAAGAACCGTTTTTTCGCAGGAAGTTCCTTCAAAAGTATAATTTTTCACAAGAGAAAAGTATATTTATCACAAAATTTCAGGTTCGATCATTTATGGGTATCAAAGCACAATTTTTATTTTTACTTTTTCTTTTCCCGGTTATTGCGTATTCTCAAACGGATGCCCGTCAGGAATATATCCTGAGATACCAGGTACTGGCCATTAAAGAGATGTCCCGCAGTGGAATACCGGCAAGCATCACCATGGCCCAGGCTTGTCTGGAATCCGGAGACGGAAAAAGCGAACTCGCCCGCCTGTCAAACAACCATTTTGGCATCAAATGCAAATCCCACTGGGACGGAAAAAGAGTCTATTACCATGATGATTCACGAAATGAATGTTTCAGAAGCTATGAAACCGTCGAGGAATCCTATCGCGACCACACCGATTTTCTCATGCAGAACATCCGGTATGCCCCGCTTTTTGAATACAACCATACCGATTATAAATCGTGGGCCAGAGGATTGAAAAAAGCAGGATACGCTACGGCCCCTCATTACGACAAGCAACTGATTGATATTATTGAAAAATATGAATTATTTAACCTTGACCGGAAGTGGACCACTGAACAGTTGGCCCATTTTGAACCCATAGGCATCAATAACAGAAAAGAGAACCTGGTCATTCATCCCTTCGAGCCCAGGAAAGTGGAAATCCGTAACAGACTCAAAACAGTAGTGGTGAGAAGAGGAGATACGTTTGAAATTCTTGCACAGGAATTCGGTCTTGAAGCTTGGGAGCTTTACCGTTTTAACGACTATCCCAGAGGCTACCAACCCCAACCCAACGAAATTATTTACATCGAGGCAAAAAAACGAAGAGCGGAAAAAGGAACCCCCAACCACCGGTTCCAGGAAGGAGAATCCATGCATTATATTTCCCAGTTGTATGGAATCCGATTGCGCCCTCTCTACCGGAGAAACCAAATGAAGTTCGGAGAGATGCCTGCCGTGAACCAGGAAATATACCTCCGTAACAAAAAAAAGAAATGAGCAGATCAAGAAAATCCTTCAGATCTTCTGCTGATGGATGCAAAAAGAAAAATACCGTAGCAATACTTTATCCACAAAAAGAATAAACACCAGAAGTATACCAATGCCGATCGTTCCCGTCTGATGATGTATAATCCAAACGGTCCATTCCTGCCAGGTCTCAGCCATCAGAAAGAACAACATTGCCACCGTAATACCCAACAGACCCAATCCTGCTGCCAGGAAAAACAGAAATTCCCGGAGATTCTGCTTCCAGACCATATATTTCTCAAATTTTATTGCCATTCTGTCAGGAAAATCCCGGGGCAGTTCAACATCCGGATTGGCTCTCAGGATTTCATCCAGCAGTTCTTCGGTATTTTTGTTAGTTTTTTGCATACTCAGCAAATATATTTGATTTCTCCCTTTCTGAGAACTGAATTATTTCTTTTTTTAACGCATTTCTTGCCCTTGAAAGGTAACTTTTTATGGTTCCTTCGGGCATCCCTGTGATATCAGCGATCTCACGGTAGGAGAACTCCTGAAGATGAAACAGGGTCAGGACGATGCGGTGTTGTACCGGCAATTTTTCAATCATCTGCAACAGGTATTTTTTTACTTCCTCCTTTCCCATGAAAGTTGCCGGTGTTTCAGGCGTTTCCTCCGTTTCATGAAAGTCCTCATCCTGCATCCCAAGGTTCCACTCTTTTTTTCTCAAATGAGAAATACAGGTATTAAAGGCAATGGTGGCAATCCATGTTGAAAGCTTAGATTCACCTCTGAACTTTCCCATTTTTCTGTACACCTTGATGAACACTTCCTGACAGATATCTTCCAGATCTTCCTTCCGGCGAACCATCCTTCCAACAATATGCACCACCAACCGCTGGTTTTTTGAAACCAGGTACCTGAAAGCATGGGAATTCCCGGCTAAAACCTGTTTGACTAATTCGGAATCTGTCATTTCTTAGCAGTATGACTCAAATTTATGGCAAAAGGTTGCAAATACAAACTGAAATCTTTTTCATCGCATTATAACCCGAATAATTCATGAATTATTCCTGTCTCCGACAGCGACTAAGATTCAGTAAAACTTTCTTCCAACGTTTAACTTCATTTAAGTCGGGGTTAACC
>CAYPAW010000075.1:0-79008 GCA_964408795.1 uncultured Mariniphaga sp. | reverse complement strand
CTTCATCCTAAATTTAATAACGTATGGAACCGCTTCGCTCTCACATGAACTTCTTTTAATCATTGCCTTTGGCGAACTTTTGATTAAAAAAGTTCATGTTCGTTTCATATTTTTTAAAATTTATGAATAGCTCAGGCTAAAAAGAGATTTGTCTGCGAATCGTTTATTTTGTGAATAATCCAGGATAAGTTTGTATTTTTAGACAAATGTTAAATAAATGAAGTTGTGAAAAACGTTTCATTGTCCCCGATGCAATAGGAATGGAATGAGTGATCGATGGTATTGTTTAAAACAAAAAGGGAAAATCGTATGAGAAAAGAAATCATTTTTTTTGTTGTAATTGTTCTTTTATTTTTGACGGCCTGTGAAAAAAAGAAAGAATTAGTGGCACCGGTGGCAAAAAAAATACCCAGAGAATTGACCGTTCACGGGCATACCCGTGTGGATCCTTACTACTGGCTTAATGAACGCGATAATCCGGAGGTGATTGATTACCTGGAGAAGGAAAATGCATACAAAGAAGCTCTGATGAAACCAACGCGAAAGCTTCAGGAGGCATTGTATGAGGAAATCAAATCTAAAATTAAGCAATCTGATGAATCGGTTCCATACCTGAAAAACGGCTATTATTATTATGAAAAGGAAGTACCGGAGAGCGAGTATTTTTTATTGTGCAGGAAAAAAGGATCTCTGGAAGCGGAAGAGGAAATCATGCTGGATGTGAACCGCATGGCGGAGGGGTATGATTACTACCAAATTGGAGGAGCCTCCGTGAGTGAGGATAATGCCCTATTGGCCTTCGGAGTGGATACCGTGAGCAGACGTAAATACACCCTTTATTTTAAAAACCTGGAAACCGGAGAACTACTGGAAGATCAGGTGCCGCTAACCACCGGAGGGGCAGTCTGGGGGAACGATAATAAAACGGTCTTTTATACGCTCAAAGATGATACTACCCTGCGCTCCGAACGAATCATGAAGCATATTCTGGGAACTCCGGTATCGGAGGATGTCGAAGTGTATTATGAAGCGGATGAAACGTTTTCTGTATTTGTTATGAAAACAAAATCAAGAAAATACCTGATCATCGGTTCTGAAAGTACCCTGACCTCAGAATACCGCTTTCTGAATGCCGACCATCCCGATGGAGAATTCCGGATCATTCAGCCCCGGACGAGAGAATTGGAATATTCGGTCGATCATTTCGGAAACGATTTTTATATTCGCACCAACCTGAATGCGGAAAATTTCAGGTTGATGAAAACTCCGGTAACAAAAACCGGGGTGGAAAACTGGGAAGAAGTAATTCCCCATCGCGATGATGTCTATTTTTCCAATTTTGAAATTTTCTCTGACTATCTTGTAGTGGCCGAAAGAAAAGAAGGTATCAATGCATTTCATGTGATTTCCTGGAATGGCGATACGGATTATTACATTGATTTTGAAGAGGAGGTTTACGCCGTAAATTTTCATACCAACCTGGAATTTGCCACCCAATTTTTCCGGTTTGTGTATTCCTCGTTAACCACTCCCAATTCTGTTTTTGATTACAACCTGGAAACCCGGGAACGGGAACTGTTAAAACAAGAGGAGGTATTGGGGGGTTTTGATCCGAATGATTATGAAAGCAAGCGGATTTATGCTACGGCTGATGATGGCGAAAAAATACCCATGTCGTTGGTTTACAAAAAAGGATTGGAAAAAAATGGGAATAATCCGGCTTTGATTTATGGTTACGGTTCGTATGGATATACCATGGATCCTGGTTTCAGGCTTTCGATTCTTCCATTGCTTGACCGGGGTTTTGTCTATGCCATTGCCCACATCAGGGGAGGGCAGATCTATGGCCGTCGCTGGTATGAAGATGGGAAGCTGCTGAAGAAGGTCAATACCTTTACCGATTTTAATGCCTGTGCCCGTCATCTGATCGAACAAAAATATACCCGTCCGGAAAAATTATTTGCCAAGGGAGGCAGCGCCGGGGGATTGCTCATGGGTGCCATTGCAAATATGGAACCAGACCTTTACAAGGGAATGATAGCCAATGTTCCCTTTGTGGATGTGGTTACTACGATGCTCGATGAGAGTATCCCACTTACAACCAGTGAATTTGATGAATGGGGAAATCCAAAGATTGAAAAATATTACGAGTACATGCTTTCCTATTCGCCCTACGACCAGGTGGAGGCAAAAGATTACCCGGCCATCTTGGTAACCACAGGATTGCACGATTCCCAGGTTCAGTACTGGGAGCCCGCAAAATGGGTGGCTAAACTACGGGATATGAAAACCGATGAGAATCCTCTGATCCTTCATATCAATATGGAGTACGGACATGGAGGGGCTTCCGGAAGGTTTCAATGGATCAGAGACACCGCACTGGAATATGCCTTTATTTTTGATCAGTTGGAAATAAAGAACTAAGCATGTGGATAAGCGATTTCGGACTGGCAGAAAAAAGAGCAATCGGTTAAAGGATCACAACAACACAGTCCGTTTTTAAAGCATTTTGACAAGCATATTAAAACGATAAATACAACACCAATGAATGACAGAAGAGACTTTTTAAAAACAGCAGGCCTGGGATTGGCAGCAATAACGATACCAGGAATGGTTGCTTCAGGATGTTCGTCTGAAGTAGAAAAAAAAGCTGATATTCGTTTTCAGCTGGGGATTGCTTCCTATTCGCTTAGGAATTTCCCTGTGGAGGAAGCCCTTGAAATGACCCGCAGACTGGATATCAGCCGGATTGCATTCAAGGATTTTCATCTTCCCCTGGATGCTACCGATGCGCAAATTGCGGATACGGTAGCTTTATGCAAAGAGAAGGAGATAACCCTGTATGGCGGAGGTGTTATCTATATGAGAAGCAGGGATGAGGTGGAGAATGCATTCCGCTATGCAAAAGCCGCCGGAATGGATATCATCATCGGAGTTCCCAATCATGAATTGCTTGCCTACGTGGAGGAAAAAGTGAAGGAGTATGATATCAAACTGGCGATTCACAATCATGGGCCGGGCGATGAGGTCTATCCCAGTGCCGAAAGTGCCTACCTTTTGATCAAAGACATGGATATGCGCATGGGCCTATGTGTGGATATTGGGCATACGAAAAGAATCAACCGTGATCCCAAAAGGGATGTAAAAGAATTCTTTGACAGGGTACATGATATTCACATAAAAGATGTAACAGCTGCGAGTGCGGAAGGTTCAACCTGTGAAGTGGGTCGTGGGGTGATTGATATTCCAGCTTTCCTGAAATTGTTAATCGATCTCGATTATTCAGGAACGGTAGCCCTGGAGTTTGAAAAAGATCCCGATGATCCACTGGCTGGCATGGCAGAATCATTGGGATACATTAAAGGAGTACTGGCAACCTTAATCCAATAAATTATTTAAGCATGAATACAAACAGAAGGGATTTTTTAAGAAAGGTTACTGCCGGAACAGCCGGAGTAGCTGTTGGCACTTCCGTTATGGGAATGCCGGCAAAAAGTTACAGGCGGATCATTGGGGCCAATGAACGGCTGAATGTGGCCCTTGTAGGGTTAGGAAGAAGGCTTGGGGCATATATTCCTCCGGTAGCTGATAAGGATAGCAATGTTACACTTATGTATCTCTGCGATGTGATGCAAAAACAACGGGAGAACGCAGCCCGCAGGTTTGAACAGGTACTTGACTACACTCCCCGGTTGGAAAATGATATCAGAAAAGTGCTGGATGATCCGGAGGTGGATGCTCTGTTCAATGCTACTCCCGATCACTGGCATACACCCATGGCTATAATGGCAATGAAGGCTGGTAAGCATGTATACCTTGAGAAGCCGGTAAGCCATAACCTGTGGGAGAATGAATTGCTGGTTGAATGTCAGAAAAAAACCGGGAAAGTGGTTCAAATGGGAGCACAGCAACGTTCAGCCCCGGAATCGATAGAAATTATCAGGGAGATCCATAACGGGGCCATTGGGAATCCTTACAAAGCTCTGACGTTCTATGTAAATGTTCGCGGGGAAGTTCCGGTTGCCACGCCGGTGCCTGTACCGGAAGGCCTCGACTGGGAACTGTTCCAGGGTCCGGCACCCCGCAGGGAGTATACCTACAACACGTGGGATTATAACTGGCATTGGTATGGATGGATCTACGGGACCGCCGAAACCGGTAACAATGCTACCCATGAGTTGGATATTGCCCGCTGGGCTTTGCAGGTACGTTATCCCGAGAGTGTATATGTGGAAGCCGCCAAACGGCATTTTCCCGGAGATGGATGGACCATGTACGATACCATGGATGCTACCTTCCGGTTTCCCGGAAACCGGGTCATTCAGTGGGACGGGAAGAGCCGGAGTGGATACAATACCTATGGTTACGACCGGGGGACCATTATTTATGGAAGCGAAGGATCGGTATTTGTAAACCGCAATGGATTTAAACAGTTTGACCGGGGAGGAAAAGTAATAAAAGACAGTAAATCACAATCTCAGGAAGCCGGTACTGCCCTCGGTGGAGGAGGCGATACATCCACGGCACATGCCAAAAATTTCTTTCATACGATCCGGGGTAAAGAAAAACTGAACCTTCCTCTGGATGAAGGCGCAATAAGCCAGGCCATGACCCATTATGCCAACATAGCTTACCGCATCGGCAAAGGATTTGAAATAGATGCCCATACAGGACGCATCTACGACCGGGAAGCCATGAAGCTCTGGGGACGTGAATATGAACCCGGATGGAAACCCGAATTATAAACCAATTCATTGCATGAGATGCAACAGCAAGTAAAACGCAAGCGATTAAGGGCTATCAGTGCCTGCCTACTAATCGTAGTGACAACCATCGGAACGGTTAACGGCCAGGAGAGTGCAAATACACTACCCCGGATTGTTGAAAAAGACGGTCGGCATATCCTGCTTGTCGATGGAGAACCGTTTTTTGTATTTGGAGGACAGGCACATAATTCAAGTGCATGGCCCGGCATGCTTTCCCATGTGTGGTATGCTATTGAAGCCTTGAATGCCAATACCCTGGAAGTTCCGATTTATTGGGAGCAAATCGAACCGCAGCCTAACCTGTTTGATTTTTCGTTCATCGACACCCTGCTGGTTCAGGCCCGGGAACGCAATAAACACCTTGTGCTTTTGTGGTTTGCTACCTGGAAAAACGGAAGCAACCACTATATGCCGGAGTGGATGAAACGCAATGCGCGGAAATATCCGAACATTATGGGAAAAGACGGGAATCCTGTGGATTCACCCTCTCCACACGCAAAAGCAGCCATGGAAGCCGATGCAAAAGCCTTCACGGAAGTGATGAAACATTTGAAAGAGGCCGATCCCCAACATACGGTTCTAATGGTTCAGGTACAGAATGAACCCGGTTCCTGGGGAAGTGTACGTGATTATTCCCAGACGGCACAAAAGCTGTTTGAAGAACCGGTACCTGAAGCGCTTCTTGATCCGGAAGTGCTCGGTGAATTGAATATTCCCCTGGAAGCCAACGGATCCTGGGAAGAGGTATTTGGCGAAGATGCCGATGAATATTTTCATGCCTGGTCGGTAGCCCGTTACATTGAATACGTGGCGGCTGCAGGAAAGGCGGTGAATCCATTGCCCTTGTATGTAAATGCGGCACTGCGCGATCCCCTGACGGATCCTCCGGCCAATACATACGAAAGTGGCGGTCCTACCGATAACGTGATCCCAATCTGGAAAGCGGCTGCCCCCTCCATCGATTTTGTGGCACCCGATATTTATTTGCGTGGGAATGATAAAGTGTTGAAAGTACTGGAATTATATGCCCGCGAGGATAATGCCCTTATGGTACCGGAAATAGCAGGTTCTGGGGAGTATGTTAAATACCTGTATAAGGTACTGGAGCACGGAGGGATTGGATTTGCTCCTTTCGGAATTGACAACAACGGGCAGGGTAGCGATGAGGAAGCTGCCCATCGCCTTTCGGAACTGGCTCAGGAGTACAAGATCATGGTGCCCATGATGAGAAAACTGGCCAAATGGGGCTTCGAAGGAAAAATTCATGCGGTCGTGGAATCCGAAACAGAACATCAGTTTGCTTTGGATCTGGGCCTTTGGGAAGCAATTGTATCATTTGGCTCCGGTTATCGCAGAGATCAGAGCGGCAACCAACAACCTACCGGAAAAGCCATGGTGATCAAACTGGATGAGAACGAATGCATCCTGATCGGAACCCAGTGCCGCTTTACCTTTCGACCTACCGGAAAAAACGAGGGAAAAGCATGGCAATACCTCAACGTTAAAGAGGGCTGGTACGAAGAAGGTGAATTCCAATTTCTGCGCATCCGGAATGGCGATGAAACCGACTGGGGAGGGCCCTATATCGGCCATGTGCCTACAGTGCTCCATGTGACACTGGTTACCCGGTGAGAGGATAAAAGAAGAATGATAAAAGAAAAATGAAAAATAAAAACAAAGATTCCGTGTAACTGTCAACTGTCAACCGTCAACTGTCAACCGTCAACTGTCAACTGTCAACTGTCAACAACCATTTTTTTAGAAATCAGTGCGGTTTTGAATTGAATTTTTTTCCTTCCCTGTGGCACATCAGCTGGATTGCCTGGCGACCGGTCAGGGCGGAGATGACGGTTCCTGCAAACGGGACAGTCCACTGTCCCGACATGTACAATCCTTCCAGGCCGGGAAGTGTATGTATTGCATTCATTTTATTCATATTATCCGGAGTAATATACCACCCGTCGGGGGAACCTTTCCAGTTGCCAGTATACCGTTTGTAGGTTACCGGTGTAGGCACATCGATGACTTCCACCTGCGAGGCAAAGCCGGGAAAACGCTGGTCAAGCTGTCTGACTGTATATTCCGCTATCCTGTTTTTCTCCGCTTCATATTTTTCTTTGTCTTTTTCCAGTTCTTCCCAGTATTCGTATTCGGTAGCGTACCATACCTCCACGGCTGATTTTCCTTCGGGGGCCATCGATTTGTCGAAACAATGGTGTAAAAAAGCAATCCATGGGTATTCTTTCCCGGCAATGGTGATGGGTTGCTCTGTTTCAAGAATCATAGAGTGAGGTTCGTCGGAAAAATCGCGGTTGACTCCCATCATCACATGGACAATGGGCTTAACGGGGATCCAGGTTTCATACATATTCCGGATTTCATCATTCATATACCTTTCCTTTAGGATATCAAAAATGAGGGTATGTCCGTCACCTGCCCAAATCACATAGTCGGCCCGGTGTTCCTGTCCGTCTTCAAGCCGGATGCCTTTTACCGTGTTATTTTCCAGGAGCAGGTCATGTACACGGCTGTTAAAATGGATTTGTCCTCCGAGATTATTATATACCTGGGCGATATGAAGAGCGACCTTCATGGATCCGCCCAGAGGAGTTCCGGCTTCAGTAACTGCATTACGCATCATGCCAGCCATGGCAACCATTGGAAACTGAAGCATAGGCCATCCGGGAGAATCCATGAAGAAACGTACCGCTTTACGCAGGAAAGGATCCGTAAACTGTTCCGCAAACTGCTGAAGGGTTATCCGGTTGTACTTTCTGAAAATTTTTATCAATGGAAGGATAACGGGAATGGCCCTGATTTTGTCGAAAAAATGCTGAAGCATGGCTGGTTTTAAGGAAGCAGCATTCATCATGCCGGGACCAAAAACAATGCTGATAAATTCCCTGATCAGCTTTTCATCCCCGGGAGAGAGTGCGAGCATATCCTGAAGAAGAGTTTCGCGGTCCGTAGAAAAACGGAGTTTTTTATTTCTTCCTTCAATTTGACTGGTGAGGGAATGAAAATGAAAGGTGAAGCGGTCGGTAATACCCAGTTCCTCCCACATAGTATGGAACGGTCCGGAAACGGAACCGGTAAGCATGTGCATGCTGATATCGAAAGTGTATCCTTTTTTCTTCCAGGCAGAACATAAGCCTCCCGGAAGGTTATGCATTTCAAACAGGGAGGAGTCAAAGCCGTTCATTTGTGCATAACAACCGGCCGACAATCCTGAAATGCCAGCCCCGACAACAATGATTTTTTGTTTCATGAATTCTTCGGTTTTATCTATAGTATTTTGGTAAGACATCTGATCCGATAAACATCCATTGTACATCAGGGAACCATTGGGTTTCTTGAAAACCAGGGGTATCCATTCAACCTCTTTCTTTCGCGCGCCGGGTTTCAAAAGCGGATTAAAGGTAAGCATATTCCGGGATTAAAGCAACCGGAATGAACTTACCTGGCAGGTTCCTTGTTTATTCGAATAAGTATTTCTTAAAAAGGAAATTCATGAAAGTTGCTTTTTTCAGTTCAAAATCATACGACCGGGAATATTTCAACCGGGCCAATCAAGAAGCAGGGCATTGGTTTGCCTATTTTGAGACAAGCCTTGACAGCCACACCATCAAGCTGGCAAAAGGGCACGATGCGGTTTGTGTTTTTGTGAATGATCAGGTGGATGCCGGAGTACTAAAGAAGATGAAGAAGTACGGCATTGGTTTGCTGGCCCTTCGCTGTGCCGGTTTTAACAATGTAGATCTGAAGGTAGCTGAAAAATATGGCATTCGTGTATTACGGGTACCGGCGTATTCACCGGAGGCAGTAGCGGAACATGCCCTGGCATTGATTTTTGCGTTAAACCGCAAAACCCATAAGGCCTACAACCGGGTTCGCGAGGGAAATTTCTCGCTTGAACGACTTATCGGTTTCACAATCAGCGGGAAGACGGCGGGAGTGGTAGGAACCGGGGCCATTGGCCGGGCTTTTATCCGGCTGCTGAGCGGTTTCAACGTGAAGATCAAAGCCTACGATCTATTTCCGGATGCAACGCTTAAAGAGCAGGGTGTGGATTATGTTTCATTCAAAGAACTATTGGCTGAATCTGACATTGTTTCGTTGCATTGTCCCCTAACCCATGAAACCTACCGGATGATCAATGCCGACAGTTTAAAGCATATCAAAGCAGGGGCGATGCTGATCAATACCAGCCGGGGCAAACTCATCGATACCGAAGCAGCGATCGATGCCCTGAGGGCCAAACGCCTGGGATCTTTGGGTATTGATGTATATGCGGAAGAAGAAAACCTGTTCTATAAGGACCTTTCGGAGATGATCATTGATGATGAGACCATATCACGGCTGATCGCCTTGCCCAACGTGCTGATAACAGCCCATCAGGCTTTTCTCACCCATGAAGCCCTGGAGCAGATCGCAGAAACCACCCTCCGGAATTTCCGGGATTTTGAGAACGGTACCGTATCAAAAAATGAGGTGACAGTAAAAAATCTTAGGGCAGGGTGAAAAGTAATGCAACCGGTTCTTGTTTTTTCAAAGGCTTTCGAATGAAGCATATCCGGGTTATATGTTCAACTGCTCTGATGCATCGGCTTTTTGCAGTTGGCATACACCGGTAGTACCTCCTCCTTTCAAGGTTAGTTCCACGGGTTTGTTGGTTTGCCAGGCTCCGCAAGTGAAGTCGGGCACATCCACGGAGGAGGAGCGATGGGTCACAGAAGCTTCGCTCAGAGGTGCTATGGAACTCCAGAGGGCTGCATCGTACACATCCTGATCAAGGGGTAATCCGTTGCGCAGGCAATCGATCAAACGCCAATCCATGATAAAATCCATCCCTCCGTGACCTCCTACCTGGCGAGCCATTTCCCCTACCTTACGGACAATTTCCGGGGTGTATGCTTCATGCAATGCAGTTAACTCGTCATCGCTCAGCCATGCATGCCCCCGGGCAATGCGGGCCGGTGCAGGATATTTCCGTGCCATGCCTTTGGTTCCGCTGATGAGGTGGATGCGTGAATAGGGACGGGGACTGGTTACATCGTGCTGAATCATGAGGGTCCGTCCTTTGTTGGTTTTTATGGTGGTGGTATTCATGTTGCCCCGGTATTCTTTCTTGGCGAATTCTGTAAAGAATACATCTTCAGCTGCTAACCGGTTTGCTTCTTTCTGCATCATAAAATCTGCCGATTGCACCGAAGTCAGGAATTCCATTTTGTCGCCCCGGTTGATGTTCATGAGCTGGCAAACAGGCCCCAGACCATGGGTGGGGTAAAGGTTCCCGTTGCGTGAGGCATTTTGTTTCAGACGCCACATGCCGGCATAGCCTTCCTTGTCAAAATTCAAACTCCGCAGGTCATGAATGTATGAACCTTCACCGTGTACTAGTTCCCCGAAGAATCCCTGCCGGGCCATGTTTAACGTGAGCAGTTCAAAAAAGTCGTAACAACAGTTTTCCAGCATCATACAATGCTTTTTCGTACGTTCTGATGTTTCCACCAGTTGCCAGCACTCCTCCATGGTTAGGGCTGCCGGTACCTCGGTAGCTGCATGTTTGTTGTTTTCCATGGCATACACCGCCATGGGAGTATGCCATATCCATGGGGTGGCAATATAGATAAGATCCAGGTCGTTCCGTTCCACCATATTTTTCCAGGCGTCTTTCGAACCGGAATACCCTTCGGCTTCGGGAAGGCCTCTTTCTTTCAGGATCTGCTGACATGCATCTACACGTTCGGGGTAAACATCACAAAGGGCTTTGATTTGCACTCCTTCCATATGAGACATCCGGGTAACGGCTCCCGGACCTCGCATGCCCAGCCCGATGAATCCGATACGCACAGTTTCAAGCTTTGGAGCTCTATAACCGCTCATATTGAAGAACTGAAGATGTTCTTTGTCGGATGCCTTGGTTTCTTCACGTTCACCGGTTGTACACGAAAAAAATCCTGTGGAAAGAACTCCTGCTCCCAGGAGAGTGTGTCTTAAAAAATCGCGACGATTGGAACTCATGGGTTATTTCTTTTTGATGATGGACCTGTTGCTTCCTTTTCTGAAGCTAAAATAGGAATTATTCTTCTGTTTTTATGCTGCAATCATTAGGAAATAGGAGTTGCGAGTTGGTTTTTCGGATATTCGGATTAATAGAACCAGGAGCCAGGAACCAGGAACCAGGAGCCAGGAAAAGTGATAAGGGGATAAGGTGATAAGGTGGAAGAGTGAAAAGGTGGAAAGGTGGAAAGGTGAAGACCCAGGAATCAGGAACCAGGAGCCAAGATCAACCATTCCGACGCAGTCGGAAAATGCGCGTAGGACTGAAATGAGGCTTTGCCGAATTACATCGAATACCATTAAAACAATAGATCTTAACTCCGACAAAGTCGGAACCCCGTCCGGCAGGGCATTTGGCCCCAAAACTTCAGGGTGAGGCAAAACTCCAAAAACGGTCAACCTTATTTAGGCCTACTCATCCCTAAAGTCCCCGAGCGAGTGAATCTCTTGCATATAAAACTTAGATTTCATATGAAACGTTTTTACTACAAATACCGTATTATAATATCTTAAACCCGGATTTACATATTCAATTACAAAAAAACAATGCACAAGTTATCCTCATACACATCTCCGATATCCATGAAAATCGATTGCCATAAAATGCAAAGTAGTACAATGCAAGAATCAGAAATAATAATGGATTCAATTGTATCGATATTTTTTACCCATGGGGGATTCACTAATCAGGAAATAATAGTGAATGAATAAAAAATCTATAGAGGATTTATCGGATTCTTAGAAATGAGATGATAACCTCTATGCATTGCTAAATAATTGATTTATCAATCAACGATAAAAGGCTTCAAAAAAACTAATACGTTAAATATATAGCAATATGAAACGAGTGTGGTTAAAGACTATGATGAAACCCAAACGATGACTATAAGGACGGGAAATGCACGTTATCCTGATGGCTATCGGGAAGAGATGCCTGTCTGCCGGCAGACAGGTGTACTGTACCTTAAAAAATAACTAATACTACATGGTATGAAAGCAACTGATCTTTTAGATAGAATGATTAGAATAAATAAATTAATAAAATCAGAATGCACCGGAAACCCAGATGAATTTTCCAGAAAATTAGGTATAAGCCGTAGACAACTTTATGTTGATATTGAATGCTTTAAGGATATGGGTGTTGAAATCGGATATTCCAGGACAAGAAGAACTTTCTATTTTAAAAACGAAAAACTGTTAGATATTGCATATTCTTTTAAAGTTATTTCAACCAATACAACAAAAAAAATAAATGGTGGATTTTACAAAAAATCATACAATGTGCTTTTTTTATGCACAGAATAAATGTAGATTAGTGATGATCTTTTATTTAAACCTATTAGTAACACAAAATTCACTATCATGAAAAAATCTTTAAACACAAAAACAAATGGGATTAAAGAGCTTGATAAAGACTCTTTAACTAATATTCAGGGTGGTTTGCATGTATTGACCAAACTTTTCCTAAAAGCTATTGGATACATGGGAGGAGAAGTCGCATGGGGCGTTAAAACAGAAGGAACAGCTTTGAGATATGTTGCTTTTAAATAAAATTTATAACATTTAACGAGCTGTTATTCAATTAACTCTTGTATATTACTTTTCCGTAATCATTATTTGATAAATGCTGGTAACGATTTTATATTGCTAAAACAAAAAATCTATAACGAATGAAAGAATTAACTAAAAATGAATTAATAAATATTCATGGTGGATTATGGTGGATTCTGGAAGGAATTGCTATAGCATTAATTTGGGATATTACCGGTGATCCAAAAGGAAGTGCTGAAGCTTTGAAGGAAGGAAGCGAAGCTGCCCAAAGGTAAAACAAATAATATATATATTTACTTAAATACTGATCTATGTTGCATACGATTTTGCTTATTATCTTAAGTGCATTTGCTCTTTATTTACTCATAAAGAAAAAGGATTTCAAGTTGTTTCTCCGCGCATTCCTGGTTACTCTTTTGTTTCTTCTGATTTGGGAAGGAATCGCGTACATTGCAGATAACCAATTAGCCTTACACTACAAGTTCTACATTGCACTTTTGGCTTTTAATGTAATTCTTTTAAATCTGCACAAAAAAACAGATTCCAACCAATGATTGATACATGAGAATAATATCCTGTGAGTAAATCCATGGATGAACAAAATTCGCACTGAATTATCCTATGTTGACGTAGCTCCGACAGATCGGGATAACCGGGAATAAATTACGAGTTACGAGTTGCGAGTTGTGAGTTGGTTTTTCGGATATTCGTATTAATAGAACCAGGAGCAAAGAACCAGGAGCCAGGAGCCAGGAACCAGGAAAAGTGATAAGGTGGAAAAGTGAAGAACCAGGAACCAAGAACCAGGAACCAGGAAAAGTGATAAGGGGATAAGGTGATAAGGTGGAAAGGTGAAGACCCAGGAATCAGGAACCAGGAGCCAAGATCTAATATCTGGAATTCGTTATCATGGTTGTTCACTTGCTGCGTTCGCATAAGGGAAACAAGATCAATGAGATCAGTTGTCATGGTTCTGGTTAAGCCAAAGCAACAACACCCCTCTTTCGCCAGGGCTTCGGAGACCAAAGCAACGACAACCACTCACCGGATCATAGAACCCGTTAACCCCTTTTTTCTCTGTCCCTAGAATTTTAGGCGGAGACAGGGTTTAAAGATCCACTTTTACATTGGCTATCCGATCTTTCGGATACGCACCGGCTTCCAGTTTGCTTCTTACGGCTTTGAAGGCTTCTAAGGTTATTTCCACATCTTCAAGGGAGTGGGTAGCCGTGGGTATTAGACGTAAGATGAGTTCCCCTTTGGGGATTACGGGGTAGATCACCGGAGAGCAGAAGATGCCGTAGTTTTCACGCAGGTCGACTACCAGGTTGGTTGCTTCCGCGACGCCTCCCTTGAGGTAAACCGGTGTTACACACGAATTGGTCCGTCCCAGGTCAAAACCTTCTTTTCTCAGTCCCGATTGAAGGGCCCGTACGATGGTCCACAATTTTTCTTTTATTTCCGGTTTGGATCGAAGCAGTTCCAGTCTTTTCATAGCACCGATCACCATGGGCATGGGAAGGGATTTGGCGTAGGTTTGTGAACGCATGTTATACCGCAGGAAGTAGCATGTTTCCGGATCGGAGGCGACAAAAGCACCGATGCCGGCCATGGCCTTGGCAAAGGTTGCGAAGTGGAGGTCCACCTGATTCTGAACACCGAAATATTCCGGGGTACCTGCTCCTGAGGGACCGATGGTTCCAAAGCCATGGGCATCGTCGACCAGCAACCGGAAATTAAACTCTTTTTTTTGGGCGGTAATTTCATCGAGTTTTCCCAGATCACCTGACATGCCAAAGACTCCTTCGGTGATGACCAGGATGCCGCCTCCCTGTTTTTCCGCCAGTTTTGTGGCATGTTGCAACTGTTTCCGCAGGCTCTCCATGTCGTTATGCGCATACACAAAACGCTTCCCCATGTGCAGGCGGACTCCGTCAAGGATACAAGCATGGGATTCTGAATCGTAGACAATTACGTCATTCCGCCAGACCAATGCATCGATGATGGAAACCATTCCCTGGTATCCGTAATTCAGAAGAAATGCATCTTTCTTGTCTACAAAGGAAGCAAGCTGTTTTTCCAGTTCCTCATGATATCGGGTCTGCCCCGACATCATGCGGGCTCCCATGGGATACCCCAGTCCCCATTCACGCGCTGCCTCTGCATCGGCCTTGCGTACCTCGGGATGATTCGCCAATCCCAGGTAGTTGTTTAAACTCCAGGTTAATACTTCCTTGCCCCTGAATGTCATCCTGGGACTGATCTCTCCTTCCAGTTTCGGAAAACTGAAATAACCATGGGAAAATTTCATGTATTGCCCGAGCTCTCCCTGGTTGGCTTTTAACTTATCAAATATATCCACAGTATAGGTTTATGATTGTTATGCAAAAATAACCTTTTTTAACGATCGGACAAATGGTGTTAAAGAATGCTAATCTGTTTACTCTTTCAATAAAAGATTGGTAATTTCGTTATTCATTTGGTAAAAAAAATTATTTTTGCGCCATGTTTATGAGAATGAGAAATTTTGGTGTGGGTCTGATCTTTGTAATGTTGCTTTTCAGTCGTTGCGGCGATTACAACAAAATACTGAAAAGTACCGATTACGAATTCAAGTATAAAAAAGCCATTGAGTATTACGAGGAAGGTGAATACGTCAGGTCCGCAACATTGCTCAATGAATTGCTCTCAATATACCGGGGTACGAGCCATGCCGATGAGATTTATTATTATTACGCCAAAAGCATGATGGGGCAAAAAGATTACCTGATGGCGGGGCACTATTTCAATACCCTGGTAAGTGAATTTCCAACCAGTGATTATGTGGAAGAAGCTCAATTCATGGTTGGGTACTGCCATTACATGATGTCACCCAAAACGAGACTCGACCAGGAGGTAACCCGGAAGGCCATTGATGCCCTGCAGTTGTATATCAATCTTTATCCTTACAGTGAAAGGGTGGAGGAGGCAAACCGTCTGATTGCCGAGATGCAGGATAAACTGGTTGAGAAATCGTTCCTTTCAGCGAAAATGTATTACGATTTTGAACAATACAAAGCGGCCGTTGTTGCCCTGGATAATAGCTTGAATGAGTATCCCGACTCAAGATACCGGGAGGAACTGATGTTTATGTTGTTGAAATCGAAATTTTTGCTGGCCACAAACAGCGTGGAAAGCAAAAAACAGGAACGCATGTCGTCTGCTCTCGATGAATATTTTACCTTTGTCGATGAATATCCCGATAGCGAACACATCAAAGAAGCGAAGAAATTTTATGATACCTTGGCTGATGCGTTGAATTATACTGAAAAAACTACCAATGTAAATTAGACTATGGATTACAAAAAAACAAAAGCATCTCTTACCACCATTCCCCGTGACCTGGATATTTTAACAAAAGAGACAGGGAATGTGTATGAAACCGTCATGATCCTGGCCAAGAGGGCAAATCAGATTGCATCGGAATTAAAAGAAGAGTTAAATCAGAAATTACAGGAATTTGCATCCTATACCGACAACCTGGAAGAGATTTTTGAAAACCGGGAACAGATTGAGATTTCCAAGTTTTATGAACGACTACCCAAGCCCACGTTAATCGCTTTTGAAGAATTAAAAGAAGGGCAGATCTACCATAGAAATCCGTTAAGGGAAAGCCGTAAGACCACATAAATTGAAAGCCTTCTATGAGGCTGAAAGGCAAACATATTGTTTTGGGTATTACCGGAAGCATAGCTGCCTATAAGGCAGCTTATCTTTTAAGGCTTTTTGTGAAGGAAGGTGCTGAAGTACAGGTGCTGATTACGGCGTCGGGAAAAGAATTCATTACACCGGTTACTCTTTCGGCTCTTTCAGGCCGGCCAGTGATCAGTGATTTCTTCGGAGCGGTTGACGGAACATGGAACAGTCATATAGATATGGGGATTTGGGCGGATGCCATGGTCGTTGCTCCGGCTACCGCCGCTTCCATAGCTAAAATGGCACATGGAATAGCAGACAATATGCTGGTGGCAACTTACCTGGCAGCCCGGAGTCAGGTGTTTATCGCTCCGGCCATGGATGAAAATATGTTCCTGCACCCTTCCACACAAGAAAATCTCAAAATCCTTGCTTCGTTTGGGAACACCATAATCCGTCCTGGTATCGGTGAATTGGCCAGTGGACTGGAGGGAAAGGGACGTATGGAAGAACCGGAAAATATCCTGGAAGTGCTGGTGCAGTTTTTTGAGCGAAAAAAAAAACTCCGGAATAAAACCTTTCTCGTAACCGCAGGCCCGACCTACGAAAAGATAGACCCGGTACGGTTTATAGGGAACTATTCATCCGGGAAAATGGGCTATGCCATAGCCAGGCAACTGGCCGCCGAAGGGGCCAGGGTGAAACTTGTGTCCGGCCCGGTTTCCCTTAACATCGATCTGGAAAATGTAGAATTGATAAAGGTTGAATCCGCAAACGAGATGTATGAAGCTGCGGTAAGTCTTTTCCCGAAATGCGACGGGGCCGTGATGGCCGCAGCAGTGGCCGATTATACGCCTCAGAGTGTGAAAAACAAAAAAATAAAAAGAGAAAATACCCCCCTGATCTTACCCCTGAAATCCACAAAAGATATTGCTGCACACCTCGGATCACTGAAAAAAAAATCCCAATTGCTGGTCGGATTTGCCCTGGAAACACACGATGAAATAACCCGGGCAAAAAAGAAATGCCGGGAAAAAAATTTCGACCTGATCGTCCTGAATTCACTCAATACCCCGGGAGGGGGATTTTACGTGGATACGAACAAAGTAACCTTCATTGATAAAAACAATAATCTGCAGGAATTTGAGTTAAAAAGTAAAGAAGCGGTAGCCCGGGATATTGTTGATAAAATGATAGAGATGATTTCCTGGGACCATACCGGGCCGGATTAATTTTTGTATTTTTATCCTATGAAGTTACAGGCTATGAGGAGATTTTTTTTCGTTTTGATTGTTCTTGCAGGAGCTGTACTTAACGCCAACGGCCAGGAATTGCGATGCCGGGTAAGTGTCAATTCAACCAAGATCCGGGGAGCAAACCGGAATCTTTTCAGCACCATGCAGATCGATATTACGGAATTCATGAACAGCCGGCAGTGGACCAATCACAAATATACCATGGATGAAAGGATCGAATGCAATATTTTCATACGCCTCGATCAGCAGGTTTCATCCGATGAGTTTAAAGGAACCATCCAGGTGCAGGCTAAACGGCCGGTTTTTAATTCAACCTATGAATCGGTTTTGCTGAATATTAAAGACAATGATTTTCATTGCCAGTATGTGGAATTCCAGTCGCTGGAATTCAATGAAACCAACAACCGGAATAACCTGACCAATATACTGGCTTTCTATGCGTACATTATTCTGGGTATGGATTATGATTCTTTTTCCCCTGAGGGAGGAACTCCCTATTTTGAAAAAGCTCAGTTGATCGTCAATAATGCACAGAATGCCCGCGAGGAGGGGTGGAAATCCTTTGAAAGTGAGCGCAACCGCTATTGGCTTGTAGAGAACCTGTTGAATAAATCCTATTCCGATTTCCGAACCTGTATCTATGAATACCACCGGAAAGGCCTTGATATGATGGCAGAAAAACCTGAAGAGGGAAGGGCGGCCATTGCCGAATCCTTACGCTCCATTCAAAAAGTTTTTCGGAGACGTCCCTCGATTTATATTTTGCAGGTATTCTTTGATGCCAAAAAAGACGAAATCGTAAATATCTTCTCCCAGTCCTATCCGGATGAAAGAAACCGCGTATTAACGATCCTGAATGAAGTGGATCCTTCCAATGGTTCTTTGTATCAGCGGATAGAAGAATCGGAGGATCTTTAAAAGTCATACAATGCTGACCAGACTGACCATTAAGAATTATGCATTGATCGATGAGCTGGTCATTGATTTCGATCGGGGTTTTAATATTGTAACCGGGGAAACCGGAGCGGGTAAATCCATTATTCTGGGGGCTCTTTCCCTGATTTTAGGAGGCAGGGCCGATACCCAAACCTTGCGGGACAATACAAAGAAATGTGTGGTGGAAGGGATCTTTGAAATTGATGCATCCCGGATGAAGCCCTTTTTTGATACCCATAGTCTGGACTATGATGACCGATCCATATTCAGAAGGGAAATAACCCCGGCAGGGAAATCCCGGGCATTCATCAATGATACGCCTGTGAATGTCAAACAAATGTCGGAAATTGGGCCATCCCTCATCGATATTCATTCGCAGCTTCAAAATCTTGAATTGACCAGCAAACAGTTTCAGCTTGACCTGGTGGATGTGGTTGCCGACAATGAGAAAATCGTGTCGGAATACCAGAAAGACTTTACCGGGTATCAGAAGAAGATCCTTCTTCTGGAGGAGCTGAAAGAAAAAGCTGAAAAAGAAAAATCAGACCTCGATTATTATCAATTTCAGTTTGACCAACTGGAGAAAGCAGGATTAACGGAAAATGAGCAGGAGGAACTGGAAGAGGAAAGAGAAAAACTTACCCATGCCGAGGAGATAAAAAGTATCCTCCTCAGGGTTATGGAATTATTTGAAAATGAACAGTTCTCGATTCTTCCTATGGTAAGGGAAGGATTGCATGAACTAAGAAGGATTGCCGGTTATTTCAAAGATGCCTTCCGGTTGGAAGAACGCCTCGAAAGTGTACATATTGAATTGAACGATATCTTTCAGGAGTTGCAATCACAATCCGAAAACCTTGAACTGGATCCCACGCGTTTGAAATTTCTGGATGAACGCCTGGATCTGATCTACTCCCTACAGCAGAAACATCGCGTTCAAACGGTTGGGGACTTGCTTAAACTGAAAGCTCAGTTTGAAAAACAAATAGCAGGGATCGTTGATTATGATGTTCAGATTGCAGCCCGGGAAAAGGAGCTGAACGTGCATTTCAGGGAGCTTACAATCCAAGCAGAACAGATCAGTAAACGAAGGCAGCAAACGTTTTCCGGTATTGAAAAAAAGGTGATCCAGGTGCTCACTCAATTGGGAATGCCGAAAGCCCGTTTCCGGGTGATTCACGAAAAGCTTTCCAACCCGGGAAAAAACGGTCTTGATTCAATCGGTTTTCTGTTCAGTGCCAATAAGGATATGGAACCGGCTGAAATTGCCCGGGTGGCTTCCGGAGGAGAAACCTCACGCCTCATGTTGGCAGTTAAATCACTCATCACACGAAAAAAAAACCTGCCAACCCTGATTTTTGATGAAATTGACTCCGGGGTTTCCGGTGAAATAGCCCTGAAGATGGGTGATATTCTGAGAGATTTCTCCCGTTCGGTACAGATTATTCATATTACCCATCTGCCTCAGATCGCCGGGAAAGGAGACCATCATTACAAGGTTTTTAAGTTTGATAATGCCCAGGGAACCTTCACCTCCATAAAAAAACTGGATCCCAGCGAACGAATCGAGGAACTGGCGAAAATGGTTGGAGGCGATAAACCGACTGAGAATGCTTTTCAGACAGCCAGGGATCTGATGAGTTAACATCCGGAGAGTTGGATGATCATTCGCTCAGGAAACAGGAAAATACAGAAAAGTCAACGCATTGCTATCAAATTAAAGAACTCAGAAATGTACAACTTTAAACGAAGAGAATTTATAAAAACTGCCGGTATTGTGGCAGCCGGGGCAGGCCTGACAGGATCCCTTCCTTTCTGTAGCACGGATGGAGGGATAAAAGCCAATGTTATACCCCGTTGGAAAGGATTTAATGTACTGGATTATTTTTCTCCCTACGGAGGAAGTACAAACAGAACCACAGAGGATGATTTGAAGTGGATGGCCGACTGGGGATTTGATTTTGTGCGTCTTCCGATGGCTTATCCGCGGTATATACAATTCGATCCGTCAAAGAATATTACCCCCGAGGATGTATACCATATCAATGTAGAGGAGGTTGATGCCATACAGGCGCTGGTAGAAAAAGCTCACGATTACGGCCTGCATGTTAGCCTGAACCTCCACAGGGCACCTGGATTCTGTGTGAATGCGGGATTTAATGAGCCATATAATTTGTGGCAGGATGAGGAGGCTCAGGAGGCATTTTATTTCCACTGGGGAATGTGGGCCGAACGATTTAAAAATGTAACCCCCGGAAAGATCAGTTTTGACCTGGTCAATGAGCCCTGTACGCGGGAAGATATGAACGACCAATTTTCAGAACGGGGAGCCATTCCGGGAGACCTCTACCGGAAAGTGGCCAAAAAGGCTTTTGAAACCATCCGTTCCTATAATCCGGGACACAGGGTGGTTGCTGATGGCAATGATGTAGGTAGTAAGGTAATACATGAAATTACGGATCTGGAAATTGCACAGAGTTGCCGGGGTTATTTTCCGCATTATGTTTCCCATTACAGGGCTTCCTGGGTATGGGAAAATCCCGATGAAGCACCCATACCGGTATGGCCCGGGACCATCGATGGCCAGGAGTTCACAAGAAAAACCCTCGAGGATTTCTACCAACCCTGGATTGACCTGAAAAACCAGGGAGTAGGTGTGCATTGCGGAGAATGCGGATGCTATAACAAAACACCCCATGAAGTCTTCCTGGCATGGTTTGGCGATATCCTGGATATCCTTACTCCTCATGGTATCGGTTATGCCTTGTGGAACTTCCGCGGCGACTTCGGGATTATGGATTCAGGAAGACAGGATGTTGCGTATGAAGACTGGTATGGACATAAACTGGACCGGAAACTGCTGGATCTGCTCATGAGATATTAGAAACCAGAATCCCGGAATAACTATATGACTTTTACTGCTTTTTAAAAAACATGTTCCCTGTTTAGGGAAATATGGATCTTTCTTATCTTCCACATGAACAACAACAATTTTTATTACTTTAGCTTGAAATAACAGCACTATGTTTCAGTATCAGCGGATAGACCATGCATCAGAAATACCCAAATACAAACAGGTGGTGAACCTGATCATCTCTGATATTGAAACCGGAATCTTCAAACAAGGACAACGAATTCCTTCCATTAATGAGACCAGCGAGGAGTTGCTCCTGTCAAGAGACACGGTTGAGAAAGCCTATCTATATTTAAAGAACCAGGGAGTACTGTTGTCGGTAAGAGGAAAAGGTTATTATGTAAACCATACCAATGTACACCATAAGCTGAAAGTTGCCTTGATCTTTAACAAGCTCAGCAACTACAAACGAAGTATTTATTATTCATTTAAGGAAAAACTGGGAAACAAAGCCTGCCTGGATGTATTTATTTACAACTATGATATACAGGAGTTTGAAGAAATTATCGATAACAATCTGACCCATTATGATTACTATGTCATCCTGCCCCATTTTAAAAATGAAAAGGATGATGTGAGCTCCGTGATCCGTAAAATCCCCGAAGAAAAAGTATTGATTGTCGATCGGTATACTGAAGCCTTGAAAAACTATCCAATTGTCTATCAGGAATATGAAAAGGATATACAGACTGCTTTAACCTGTGGACTGGAATTGATCCGGAAGTATAGACAGATCAATCTTGTTTTTCCGGAGGGAGATTATTATCCGAAATATATCAAACGGGGATTCCGGATTTTTTGCCAGGTCAACAATCTTGATCATTCGGTAATTGACAGGCCGATAGACAAGGAAGTCAGGAAAAATGAAGCCTATGTTATCATTTCCGACGATGATTTATATGAATTCATTAAGATCATTCGAAGGTTGGGATGGAAAACCGGAAAAGAGATCGGGGTGGTGGCCTATAATGAGAATCCGGTCAAGGAGATTCTTGAAGAGGGCATCACCACGATTTCCACGAACCATGATGAGATCGGCCGGCTTGCTGCGGAAATGATCCTGTCCAGAAATTTCAGGAGGATCAAAAGTCCGTTTGAATTCATTCGGAGGAAATCCTTGTGAATTTCTGAACCAATACATAAATGCATGAATAAGAAGATTTTTGTTTTTTTGATGCTTCTGTTTTCTTTTTTTTCGCTTTTTTCACAGGAAGCGAATTACGATGAAAGCAAAGTTCCGGAATATACTTTACCCCCTTTACTGCGATTAAAAAACGGCAAACCGGTAAAAAGCAGCCGTGTATGGATGAAAAAAAGGCGCCCTGAGATTGTAGCTGATTTTGAGAATTTGATGTACGGAGTCATTCCCGGGGAGTTACACATTGCGGAAACCGAAATTTTGGAACACCCGGAACCTGTTTTTCAGGGGAAAGCTCAACGGAGGCAGGTTCGGTTAATTTTTCAGCATCAAGACAAGGAATTGAGGATCCATGTCTTGCTTTACCTTCCGAAATCTCAGGAACCGGTTCCGGTTTTTTTGGGGTTGAATTTTTTGGGCAATCAGACCCTTTGCGATGACCCGGGGATTCTGCTTGCTGAATCATGGATTATTAACAATGAAATGCTGGGCATAACGGATCACCGGGCTACGGAGCAGTCGAGGGGTGGAAAGGCCTATCGCTGGGAAGTGGAGAACTGGTTGGATGCAGGCTTTGGGGTTGCAACAGCCTGTTGCGGCGATATTGATCCGGACCGGGATGATTTTTCCGACGGTCCCCATCCGTTTTTATATGAAAACGGGCAGGATAAACCGGCAGCTGAAGAGTGGGGTACCCTGGCTGCCTGGTCATGGGGATTGAGCAGAATCATGGATTACCTTGAAACAGTAGCGGAAGTAGATGCGGAGAAAGTGGTACTTACGGGACATTCCCGTTTGGGAAAAGCCGCCCTCTGGGCCGGAGCCCTCGACCAGCGGTTTGCAGCAGTTATCTCAAACAACTCCGGATGTGGCGGAGCAGCTCTTTCGCGTAGAGCATTCGGTGAAACTGTGGAACGCATAAACCGGGTTTTCCCGCATTGGTTTTGTGATAACTTCAAAAAATACAACAACCAGGAAGCTACCCTGCCCGTTGATCAGCATATGCTCATTGCATTAATGGCTCCCCGGCCAGTCTATATAGCCAGTGCCAGCGAAGACCTGTGGGCCGATCCCAAAGGGGAGTACCTCTCGGGATATTATGCATCCGAAGTATACCGGCTTTTTACACTTAAAGGATTGGATCATCCGGAACAACCTCCGGTTAATAAGCCAATGATCCAAAATGGGGTGTCTTATCATATCAGAAACGGAGAACATGATGTGAAAGCTTTTGACCTGGAACAGTACAGAACGTTTGCTAAAAGGGTGGTTCAATAATTTTCAATTGGAAGAATATGCATAAACAAGTAGTTATTTTAGGGGTATTGCTTATCACAGCCTGTACATCAGAGATGAAAAGGGGTGTTGAGGTAACAGGAGAGTTAAAGAAGTGGCATACGGTAACCCTGCAAGTGAAAGGTCCTGAATCCTCGGAATGGGCCAGGACGAATCCTTTTCTGGATTACCGTCTGGAGGGTACTTTCACCCGGGGTGAACGATCTTTTACGGTTCCGGGTTTTTTTGCTGCCGACGGAAAGGCTGCTGAGACATCGGCAGACCAAGGCAACCTTTGGAAAATTCGTTTTCTGCCCGACGAAACAGGAACCTGGGAATATACCCTCTCTTTTCGCAAAGGCAAGGACCTCGTATTGAGTTCATTTTCTGATGCCGGAGAACCGGTACCAGGAGACGGACTTCAGGGAAGTTTTGAAATCTCGGATACCGATAAAACGGGAAATGATTTCCGGGCAAAAGGTCGTCTCATAAACGGCAGAAAGGGATACCTCGTTTTTCAGGAAACAGGAGAGGTATGGATTAAAAACGGCGCCGACAGCCCCGAGAATTTTCTGGCATACCGCGATTTTGATCAAACCCTGCGTTACAGTCTTAAAACGGAAGTGAGGGAAGGCGAAGCAGATCCCCAAAAAGATTTGCATGCCTACGAACCCCATGTGGGCGATTGGAAAAAAGGGGATCCGACGTGGAAAAACGGCAAGGGAAAAGGGATCATCGGAGCCCTGAATTACCTGGCTTCGCAAGGTGTTAATTCCCAATACATGCTTACCATGAATATCCTGGGCGACGGGAAAGATGTATGGCCTTACAGCGACCCCAATGAGCGAACCCGTTTCGATTGCAGCAAACTGGATCAGTGGGAAATCGTTTTCAGCCACATGGATCATCTGGGGATGATGATTCATTTTGTGTTGCAGGAAACCGAGAATGAAACCTTACTCGACAACGGGTATATGGATGTACAGCGCATGGTATACCTGCGTGAATTGGTAGCTCGTTTCGCGCATCATCCGGCGGTTACCTGGAACCTGGGCGAAGAAAATGGACCTGCATCATGGTCTCCGATCGGTCAGACGGAAACACAAATAAAGGCCATGGCTTCCTATCTGAAAAAAATCAATCCCTATCCCTGTTTTGTTGTTTTGCACACCCATGCTGATGATGGCAAACAAGATGAATACCTGACCCCCATGCTCGGAGGTTCTTTTATTAACGGGCCTTCCATGCAGATTGGAAATCCATATAAGGTACACGAACGGATCAAGAAGTGGATAAGCCGGTCGGAATCTTCCGGGGAACGGTGGGTGGTGAACCTGGATGAAATTGGTCCCCACTGGAAGGGAGTCTTACCCGATTCGCATGATCCTGACCATGATACCATACGTAGGGAATGTCTCTGGGGTACACTTATGGCAGGCGGAGCAGGGGCGGAATGGTACTTCGGCTACCGCTATCCCCACACCGACCTTACCTGTGAAGATTTCCGGAGCCGGGAGAAATGGTGGCAACAGACGGCTATTGCCACATCGTTTATTCGTGCTTTGCCGGTGCAGAGTATGACAAATGCTGATCACCGGATGCATGACCAGGGCTGGTGCCTTGCAGAAGAAGGGAAACTGTATATAGCCTATATGCCGCAGAATATTCAACCGGCGAAGATGTTTCTGGCTTCAGAAAAGGAGTTTTCAGTGCGCTGGTTTAATCCCCGTACAGGGAGAGAAGGTCAGACCGGAAGCATTCCTGTTGTGAAAGGACCCGGAGAAGTGAGCCTGGGCTTCCCCCCTGAAAAGAAGGAAATGGATTGGGTGGCAGTAGTGCAATGAGGTGTTTTATACCGGGAGAAGCAGAACTTCCGGATTATCCTGCTGTTATTCTTTCCGTTGACTACCCGTCCAGCCAAACGGACAGGAAGCCAGCAGCAAAGGATAGGTTTGGTTTCTACCATAAGGTAAAAAAGATAGTAGCATGATGGGGAACTGCTGGCACCCGATGCTATGCATCCTTAACATAACAGGAAACGACAGGATGATTTGTGCTTTTCAATGAATAACTTTGTATCTTCGGGACACAATCAGAGAAATATCTGTTTCATGAATCGATATCATTTTCTTGCTTTTGATCTTGGGGCCTCCAGCGGACGGGCTATGTTGGGAATCCTGGAAAATGAAAAGCTGGTGTTGAAAGAAATACATCGGTTTAAAAACCAAATGCTGCAGATCCATGGCAGTTTTTATTGGAATATTTACAATCTGTTCAGTGAATTAAAAACCGGACTGAAGAAATGCATCTGTGAGTACGGGATTCAACCCGATTCCATAGGCATTGATACATGGGGGGTTGATTATGCTCTTTTGAACCGTGAAGGACAGATCATCGGACTTCCCTATGCTTACCGTGATCACCGGACAGATCATTCGATGGCGCAGTTTTTCAAGCTTCTTCCGGCGAAGAAGGTGTATCAGTTATCCGGACTTCAGTTTTTGCAGTTCAATACTTTGTTTCAGTTGTTTGCTTCCTACCGGGATAAGCTTTCCCAGCTGAGAATTGCAGAAACCTTATTGTTTATGCCGGATGCACTCAATTATCTGTTCACGGGAGTCAAAAAAAATGAATACACCATAGCCAGCACTTCTCAGTTGCTTGTTCCGGGTAAAGCGGAATGGGAGCCTAAATTGTTCAGGGCGGCCGGTATATCCCAGGGGCTTGTTACTGAATTAATCAGACCGGGCAACATTCTGGGTGAGATTACGGAAGATATCTGTCGTGAGGTGAACAGCAAATCCATTCCTGTTGTAGCTGTTGCCTCCCATGATACAGCTTCTGCCGTGGCTTCTGTACCAGCTACAGCCAGGGATTGGGTATATATCAGCTCAGGAACCTGGTCAATCATGGGGATCGAAAGCTCCCGGCCCCTGGTAAACGACCTGTCGCAGACCATGAATTTTACCAATGAAGGAGGGGTGGAGGGAACCACCCGTTTTCTGAAGAATATCATGGGTATGTGGCTGATCCAGGAATGCAAACGACTCTGGGACCAGAAAAGAAGCTTTGAATGGAGAGAGATTGTGGCCATGAGTAAATCAGTGAAACCCTTTCAGTTTCTTATTGATCCCGATGATCCCTCGTTTCTGAATCCCGGTAATATGCCGGAAGCGGTGAAGGCGTTTTGTAAAAAGACGGGTCAACCGGTACCGGAATCAAAGGGTCAGATAGCCCGGTGTATCTATGACAGTCTGGTATTGAAATATAAATATACCCTGACTCAGATTGAAAAAATCACCGGAAGAAAAATGGAATGCATACACATCATCGGAGGGGGAGCCCATAACCGGGAGATGAATCAACTAACCGCTGATGCTACCATGATGCCCGTATTTGCAGGCCCTGAAGAAGCAACTTCCATAGGGAACATTTTGTGCCAGGCCAAAGGGCTTGGTCTGGTTGCCTCCTTACAAGAGGTCAGGGAAATAGTCCGAAACTCATGTGACGTTAGCGAATATCAACCCAGACAAGAGCTGGATTGGGAATCAGCCTACGAAAAATTTGAAACACTCATTCAGTTATAACATGGAAAAAGAATACCAAATTGCAAAAGAGAAATATGCGGCGTTTAATGTTGATACAGATCAAGTTCTGAAAGAATTGTCAGAAATCCCTGTTTCTCTGCATTGTTGGCAGGCAGATGATATCACTGGATTTGAAAAAAAGGAGGGAGATGTGGGGGGTGGACTGGCTGTTACCGGAAATTTTCCCGGGAGAGCCTCTTCGCTGGAGGAACTCTGTAAGGATCTGGAAAAAGTATTGAGTCTTTTGCCCGGAAAATTGCGGGTGAACCTGCATGCCACCTACGGGGATTTCAGAAACCAGCGGGTTGACAGGAATGAATTGGAACCCGGGCATTTTGTTTCCTGGATAGAGTGGGCCAAACAAAATCAGGTGGGCCTCGATTTTAACTCCACATTTTTTGGACATCCCAACGCCGATGCGGGTTTTACCTTGTCACATCCCGACCAGGCAATCCGCGAATTCTGGATGGAACATGCACGGCGATGCAGGAAGATTTCTGATTCAATAGGGAAAAACCTTAAATCGCGTTGCATTCATAATATCTGGATTCCTGATGGATCGAAAGACGATACGGTAAGCCGAAAACAACATCGGGAGTGGCTGATAGAGTCGCTCGATACCCTGTTTGAAAAAAGGTATGATCCTCAGTATATGGTTGATTCCCTGGAAAGCAAACTTTTTGGCATCGGAAGTGAAAGTTTTGTTACCGGATCATTTGAGTTTTATCTGGGGTACGCAATTACCCGGAAAAAAATGCTTTGCCTGGATATGGGGCATTTTCATCCTACCGAATCGGTCGCCGATAAAGTGTCGGCTGTAAGTTCCTATATTCCGGAACTCCTGTTTCATTTCAGCCGGGGACTCCGGTGGGACAGCGATCATGTGGTTACCCTGAATGATCCGGTTCGGGAGTTGACACAGGAACTGGTTCGTTCAGGAATCCTGGAAAAATCGGCCATTGCCCTGGATTTCTTCGATGCTACCATTAACCGGATTGGTGCCTATGTGGTCGGAACCCGATCTGTACAGAAAAGCCTCTTATATGCCTTGCTGGAGCCTGTCGATACCTTGAGAAAACTGGAACGGGAAGGAAAACTGTTTGAACGACTTGCCTTGCTGGAGGAATTGAAAACCATGCCCTTTGGGGATGTGTGGAACTACTATTGCGAACAACAGGAGGTGCCTCCTGCAGATCACTATATTCAGGAAATACAAGACTACCAAAACAAGGTGCTTTTTAAACGATAAACGGCATCCATTTTTCAAAACCAGAAAACAGGAACCAGGAACCAGGAACCAGGAACCAGGATCATTGATTCCGCCTTTGAAAAATACGGGCCAGTGTGTAGGGATGAGACCGCCACGCCGTCTAAAGCCGGCTCGCGGAATCGTGCTTCTAACTGACGATAGAATAAGATAGATATTCTTACACAAAACATGACTGGAAGCAAGATTCAGCGATCCCGCTGAAAGCGGGTGAAGCTGTCTCATGAATTTAAGCACGCAGTAAATGAAAGCTTGTCCGGCAGGACAAAGGGTCTTGGGGCGAAGCCCCAAAACAAACGATCAACAAGGTGAATTGCGAATTACGGGGGATTCACTCAAAAAATTGCATCGGAACAAAATTGCATGAAGAATTTCATACATTTGTCTAAAACCAAAAAAAACCTGTCCTATGAGAACGTTCTGTATATTTTCCGGAATACTCTTTTCTTTTATGCTGACCTCCTGCCGTTCTGATTCAGATACCGCATCCATAACGAAGCCCAACATTGTATTGATCTTTACGGATGATCAGGGGTATGGTGATCTGGGTTGTTACGGAGCCACCGGTTATAAGACTCCGCATCTGGATGCGCTGGCGAGTGAAGGCATGCGGTTCACTCATTTTTATTCGGCGCAGCCGGTATGCAGTGCTTCCCGGGCCGGTTTATTGACGGGCTGTTATCCCAACCGGATTGGTTTCTCGGGGGCTCTGTTTCCGTATCACCGGATTGGCCTGAATCCCGATGAGTTGACGCTGGCTGAGATGTTGAAAGAACAGGGGTATGCCACAGCTGCTTTTGGCAAATGGCATTTGGGGCACCACAAAGAATTCCTGCCCCTGCAACATGGATTTGATGAATACCTGGGACTCCCGTATTCCAATGATATGTGGCCTCTTGATGATCTCGGACAACCCTTTCCCCACAACGAGGGTCGTGCTGCTTATCCGCCATTGCCTCTGATTGAAGGAAACGAAACCATTGAGCAGATCACTTCCCTGGAAGGACAGGACAGGCTCACGACTTTATATACCGAACGAGCCGTGGATTTTATTCACCGCAAGGCGGGAAATCCCTTTTTTTTGTATGTTCCACATACGATGCCTCACGTTCCGCTGGGGGTATCCGAAAAATTCCGGGGCCAAAGCGAACAAGGCCGGTATGGCGATGTGATGATGGAGATCGACTGGTCGGTGGGGCAGATCCTTCAGGCCCTGAAAGATAAGGGCATTGAAGACCAGACCCTCATCATCTTCACAACCGATAACGGTCCCTGGTTGAATTATGGGAATCATGCCGGTTCAGCCGGTGGCTTACGCGAAGGGAAAACCACCAGCTGGGAAGGGGGACAACGGGTTCCGTTTGTTGTTAAATGGACAGGCCATGTAAAGGAAGGAACCATTTGCAATAAACTGGCCTGTGCCATTGACCTCCTGCCGACACTGGCAGAAATTACCGGCGGTACCCTTTCCGAAAATGAAATTGACGGAGTGAGCCTTGCGGAACTGTGGAAGGGAAATCTTGACGCAGAACCCCGAAAAGAACTCTTTTATTATTACGGCAGGAATCATCTGAATGCCGTCCGAAAAGGAAACTGGAAGCTGGTACTTCCCCATACCTGGGATTCGTATCACATGCCTCCCGGCAAAGATGGGGTGGGAGGCCCGCGCAAGCGAATGAAAGTGGAAGAACCGGAACTCTACAACATGAGACGGGATCCCGGAGAACAGTTTAACGTTATCGAGCAATACCCTGAAATAGCCCGGGAACTGACGAAACTGGCTGAGAAAGCCCGCACCGAACTGGGTGACCTGAACATAGGACTCGAAAAAGGAAGCGGAACCCGCGAAATCGGGAAATTATAGAGAGGTGAGCTATGTCAGATCCCTTCAGTAAAAAGACAACCGTCATACAAAATATTGCGTTGGCCGTTGCTCCGGTGATCAGCCTTTGTGTTGTTCTTTTTATGGATCTTGATCCGGAAAACAAAAAAGTCACCTACACCTTTGCCATTGCTCTGTTAATGGCGATCTGGTGGATTACCGAAGCCATCCCGCTGGCGGCAACGGCACTCCTTCCGGTAGCCTTGTTTCCCCTGTTTGGGATTGTGGATGGGAAGACCATCTCTTCGATGTATTTTAACCATTTGATTTTTTTATTCATCGGAGGTTTTCTTATGGCGCTGGCTATGGAGCGATGGAACCTGCACCGGAGAATTGCCCTGAAGATACTGATCCTTTTCGGGATCAGTCCGGGAAGAATTCTTATGGGCTTTATGCTGGCCACTTCGGTACTTTCGATGTGGATGTCCAATACAGCTACGGCTATGATGATGATTCCCATTGTCTTGTCCATTATTTTAAAACTTGAGGAGAACATGGGAAAACCCCGGGTCAGGAGGTACACCATCGGTCTGCTGTTGGGTATTGCCTATTCCGCTTCCATCGGAGGCATTGCCACCCTGGTTGGCACTCCACCCAATCTCTCCTTTGCACGGATTGTTGCCATTGTCTTCCCCGATGTGCCGGAAATCACTTTTGCCGACTGGCTGCTTTTTGCCCTGCCTGTAACCCTTGTTATGTTTTTTGCAGCCTGGTTGTTGTTGTATCTAATGTACAAACCACGGGGTAAGTGGGATCCATTAAGCAGAGAAGATTTCCGATCGGAATACAACCGGTTAGGAAAAGCAAAACCGGAAGAAAAAATCGTATTCATCCTTTTCATTCTTTTGGCCTTTCTATGGATTTTCAGGACGGGTTTTGAGATTTCATCGCTACGAATCCCGGGATGGTCGGCTTTGTTTCGTTCGCCTGATTTTATCAATGATGGAACGGTGGCTATTTTTATTGCATCTGTGCTTTTTGTGATTCCGTCAAAAACAAAAAAAGGAAGTCGCATTATGGATTGGCAGACGGCCCGGAAGATTCCGTGGCACATTGTTCTGTTATTTGGTGGGGGCTTTGCGCTGGCCAGGGGTTTTGTTGATTCCGGGTTATCGTTGTGGTTTGGTGAATCCTTATCCGGTTTATCCTCCGTATCTCCGATTCTACTGACGCTGATTGTTGTCGGATTGATGTCGTTCCTTACGGAGCTTACCTCCAATACAGCTACCACCGAGATGATTTTGCCGATCATGGCCGGACTGGCCGTCAGCATACAGATCAATCCACTGTTGCTGATGATCCCGGCCACGCTGGCCGGATCCATGGCCTTCATGTTGCCGGTGGCTACTCCTCCCAATGCGATTGTTTTCGGAACCAACCACCTGCAGGTGAAAGATATGCTGAGAACCGGTTTTCTGCTTAATATGATCGGTATTGGAATAGCCACTCTTTTCATGTATTTCTGGGGGACGATAGTTTTTGATATCGATGTCATGCAATTTCCAGCGTGGGCTGCCGGCCGTTAATCCAACTCCTTAGCCGGCCGCGTGGGGTGTGAGGGTTCCCCGAAACATTATCCTGACTGTTGCCTGCATTCGAAGCCTGTTTATTATTTTTGTTGTATGCAAATACTCTTTATTTTGGTTGAACCGGCCGTACCGGAAAACATCGGATCGGCAGCACGGGCACTCAAGACCATGGGATTTGACCAAATGCGTCTGGTGAATCCGGTTGATCCCCTCAGTGGTCCGGCACGCTGGTTGGCGCATGGCGCTGCCGATATCCTGGAAAAAGCCGAAATCTTTTCATCCCTGGGAAATGCCGTTCAGGATATTGATCTTCTCATAGGTACATCGGCCAAACCCCGAAGGGTGAAAAACGATTATCACACCCTTGCTTCTCTTCCCCGGATCCTCAGGGAAAAAGGAGATACCCTGAAGAAAACAGGCATTCTCTTTGGCCGGGAAGATTCCGGATTGCGAAATGAAGAACTCCGGATGTGCGACCTGATGAGCACCATTCCCTTAAAAACATCTTTTCCCTCTCTGAACCTGGCACAGGCCGTCATGGTGTACGCCTATCAACTTTCGGAATTCACCGGATTGGCCCGGGAAAAAACATCTTCAACGACCTCCGTACCGTTCAGCCCCTTGAAAGAAAAAGTGTCGAATATTCTCCTGGACCTTGGATTTGAGAAAAACTCAGCCATCTATCCACGCATCATGGAACGGCTCATGCTCCTGAAGGAAGGAGATATGCATCTTTTGCATTCTGTGTGCAATCAATACAACAAAACAAAAAAATAATTCCGGCCGGATGCAACACTTCCGATAGAAAGCTCGTCATTCAATCAACAACGAAGAAACATTGAAAACGCTTTATAAGAATATACATCAGGATATCATCGAACGGTGTAAGGACGGCGAAAACAAGGCCCAGTTTCAGTTATATAAACTGTATTATAAATCGATGTATAACACAAGCCTGAGAATTGTAAGAAACGATACGGAAGCCGAAGATGTCATCCAGGAAGCATTCCTCAAAGCTTTTCAGAAAATAGACACCTACCGCGGAGAGGTGAGTTTCGGGGCCTGGCTGAAAAGAATTGTGGTGAATCGTTCCCTGGATGTTCTGAAAAAGCGAAAAGTGGTCTTTGAAGAAGTGAACGAAAGGAAGCACGATACAGAGGATGTTTCTGCGAATCCGGCGGAAAGCATCGATCCGGAGACCATCCGGAAAGCCATTGACAACCTGCCGGATGGATACCGGGTAGTGCTCAGCCTTTACCTCATTGAAGGGTACGACCATGAGGAGATCAGCCAGATCCTGGGGATCAGCAACTCCGCATCAAGAACCCAGTATATGCGGGCAAAAAATAAGCTTCGGGACCATTTGAAATCGAAAGAAGTTTTTTCTTATAACTGATAAAAAAAAGAAAAATGAAACGAGGAACAGACGATATGGAAAAACTCATCCTGGACAACCTGGATTATTTGAATAACCAGGAACCCAGGGAGGGGCATTTCGAACGGTTTGAGGAAAAACTCAACCGCCAACGAAAAGGAAGAAAAACCCTGCGAATTGCCTGGCAGGTAGCCGCAGCTGCCGTGTTCCTTTTCCTGGCTGTGAACCAGGTGGTTATCTATCTCACTCCTGCCCAGCAAGATGAGATGATTACCCTGGGTTCCGTATCTCCGGAATATCAAGAGGTGGAATTTTATTATACCTCTTCCATCAAAGATGGACTGACCCGTTGGGAACAGTTTGAAAAGGCCGGCCTGCTGACCCATGAAGATCAAAAAATGATGGATCGTGAACTCCAGGAATTCGAAAAAGTTCTCGACGAACTGCAGCAGGAACTGAAATCCAATCCCAACGATGAACGGGTTATCAATGCCATGCTGGTATATTATCAAAACAAATTGAATGTAATAGAACTGATCATAAATAAATTGCAGGAAGTTCAAGTAGTAACCAATCAAAAAGAAAATAAAAATGATGAAAGCGAAATTTAATTTATTCATCCTCCTTTTCACCTTTGCCTGTTTTCTGACAAGTTCAGGAATCGAGAAGAAGAAAGAGTATCATGAATCGTGGGCTGTCAGCGAGGTTCAGGCTCTGCGTATCGTCAATAAATTTGGGGATGTAAAGATCCATAACAACGGAGGAAACAACGTAACGATCGATGTGGTGATAACGGTAGATGCATCGACTGAAAACAGAGCAGAACGCTTGCTGGATCAAATCGATGTATCCATTAAGAAAAGCGGAAGCACCCTCATCGCTGAAACGGAAATAGACAATGATTTTAAAAGTCAGCGTGATTTCAGCATCGATTACGAAGTAAACATCCCTTCAGACCGGGAACTGGATATCTCCAACAAGTTTGGCAATACCTTTGTCAATGAACTGATTGCCAGAGGGGCTTTTGATATCGGTTACGGAAACATGACGGCTGTTACGCTGAATGCCTCTTCGGGGGAAGATCTCACGCTATCATTGAGTTATGGCAAGGCAACCGTGGAAAAGATGGGGGATGCAGAAATAGAGATTAAATACTCCAAGATGAATATCTCCGAAGCTGGAAATCTGAAGGTGGATTCGAAATATTCGGTTATGACCGTGGTTCAACTGGAATCAATCGATGCGGATTCCAAATACGATACGTTTCGCTTTGAAGAAGCCGGATCGGTTACGGCCAATACGAAATACACCCACATGGAGATTGATGAGCTGAAAAAAGCCATTACTGTGGAATCAGGCTATGGAAGCATCAAAGTGGATGAAGTTTCCGATGCGTTCGAATGGATCGATGTTACAAACAGCTACGGAGCGGTTAGCTTCGGAATAAGCGATCAGGTCTCGTACGACCTGAAGGCCAGTTGTGATTACTGCGATATTTTCTACAACAGCAGCAACTTCCGCGGAAACCGCATGGATGAGAACCACACCAAAAAAGTAGAGGGGAAAATAGGCGATGGACCTTCCACTGCCAAAGTCGTTGTAAACAGCCGGTATGGAGGCATTAAACTACGTTAAACCGATATATATTCTACCTTTTATGCAAAGCTGCAAACTGTGTTTGCAGCTTTTTGTTTTTACAACCCCGGACCCCATCCACAGGATCTCGGTGAAGGTTGCTTGGTTCAACTGCCGTCAGGCGTGGTCGGGGAGAAAATCCAGGTCGTTGCTTGCGCCATGGATTTAGCGCATTGCCGAAGCGTCTCTGTATTTACAGAGCGTTTATTTTTTTACATTTGTAGCAACCGATGAAACAGAAAAGGCAATTGCATATTGTTTCGTTCAATGTTCCCCATCCTCCGGATTATGGAGGAGTGATTGATATTTTCTATAAACTGAAATCTCTGTCTTCGGAGGGGATAGCGATCTCTTTGCACTGTTTTCATTATGGGCGTCGTCGATCCCCGGAACTGGAGCGGTATGCCTCCAAGGTGTTTTATTATCCGCGCCACACCGGATGGCTCTATGCCCTGAAAAGAAAGCCCTACATTGTAGCCGGAAGAAATCATCCGGATCTGCTGGATCATCTGTTGGCGGTCAAAGCTCCTATTCTTTTTGAAGGATTGCATTCGTGTTATTATATGGATCATCCCAGGTTGGCGGGCTACCGGAAAATCCTTCGCATGCACAATGTAGAACATGCATATTACGAGCATCTTGCTGCTGCCGGGGGGAATATTTTCAGGCGCCATTTTTTCAGGCGTGAAGCCCGCAAGCTGAAAAATTACGAACCGGTCATTCAGCATGCCGATGCGCTGATCGCCATATCGCCTTCCGACAGGCACTATTTTGAGGCTATTCATCCCGATGTATTGTGGGTTCCAGGTTTTCATCCCCATGAGACGGTAACCTCCCTCCCGGGAAAAGGAAGCTATTTTCTTTATCACGGAAATTTGGGAGTGGCAGAGAACCTGAAAGCGGTTCATTTTCTTCTGGATGAAGTCATCGGATCCCTGCCTGTGCAGTTTGTCATTGCCGGAAAGAATCCTCCGGGAAGGTTGTTGAGAAAAGTTACGGTCCATGCAAATGTCCGGGTGGTTGCCAATCCTTCCTTTCAGGATATGGAGCGATTGATCGGAGAAGCCCAGGGCTGTATTCTGCCCACCTTTCAGGCTACAGGGTTGAAACTCAAACTGCTGGCTTCTCTTTACTCCGGACGCTTTTGCCTTGTGAATTCTCCCATGGTGGCCGATACCGGACTCGAAGATTTATGCATTGTGGCTGATACAGCAGATACCATGCAAAAGGCCATCCTGGAAACGGCTCAAAAGGAATTTACGCTGAATGATGTCCATACGAGAATGCGTGTTCTCGGAGAAACCTATGCAAACCAAACGGGAGCAAGAACATTGATAAACAAGATCTATTCCGAAAAATGAAGTGCCTGATGGGATGCATGATCGCGATGTCTCTCTGCCTGCATGCACGGTCACAGGAAGTGAGAATAGCTGTGGAACTACCGGAAGCCGCAGGAAAGGATCTCATATTGGGGTATTACCACACCTCCCGAGTATTGGTCAGTGACACGATAACCCTGGATGAGAAAGGAAGGGGAATTTTTGAAAGCGATACCCTATATCCGCAGGGTTTGTACAAGATCTATTTGAATCAGGACAAACATTTCGATTTTTTGTTGTCGTCCGACCAGCAGTTTGCCGTTTTTAACCCGGACTTTTCAGTAAGAAATATTCGCATTGAAGGGGCTACGGAGAGTGAGGAATTTGTGAAATACATGCACTTTCTGTCCGATCAACAAAAGAAAAGAAAAGCCTATGAATCCGCAGAGGAGAATGCCTCCCGGGAAGAGAAAAAGGGGTATCAGGCAAAGATTGATTCACTGACGCATTCCCTACAAACCTATTGGAAGACGACGGCCGCGAAATACCCCGGGACATGGCTGGCGGCCTTTTTGATGGCCAACTATGTTCCTGAACCGGATGAGCAGACTCTTCCGGAAGCAATCCGAACCAACGATTCCCTGCGTATGCGGTATGCATACGATTTTCAGAAAGAACATTTTTTTGATTGTTTGGATGTGACCGATGAACGTTTTCTGAGGACTCCGCTTCTTCCGTCGAAACTGGAAACCTATTTTTCCGGAGTGCTGGATCAAAGCATCGATTCCGTGAGGGTGGGGGTGATGGAGCTGATCGAAAAAAGCAGACCCAGCAAGCCCATGTTCCGGTATATTGCTTCCTTTTACCTGAACCAGAGCAGCAACAGCAAGTTGATGGGAATGGATGCTCTTTTTGTGGATATAGCCAAAACCTATTATCTCTCGGGGGAAGCCTTCTGGGCCGACTCCACTACCCTGGCAAAAATCAGGGAAAATGTGATCTTCAGAGAGCATAACCTCATTGGCCAGACCGCTCCGGATTTGGTGCTTGAAAGCATTAGCGGAAACGAGTTCTTCCGCCTCCATCAGTTGAATAACAAGATCACCCTGGTGCTGATCTATGAACCCGGATGCTCGCATTGCAATGAATTTGTGCCCATGCTGTATGAAGAGGTCTATATTCCCTACCGGGATAAAGGATTGGAAGTCTACGCGATTTATTCCATGGATAACCACCGGGAATGGGAAAATTTTGTGCGTAAATATGCCCTCACCGACTGGATCAATGTATGGGATGAAGACCATAGCTCCGGGTTTAAAATATTGTACGATGCCAGAACCATTCCACAACTTTATGTGCTGGATGAAAACAAAACCATCATCGCAAAAAAATTATCCGTTGAACAGGTAAAAAGAATCGTAATGAATGAATTAGAAAAGAACAGAAAGGAGGATGAACCATGAAACCCATCCCATTGACAAAGGAAACCATTCGTCTGGTTCAGCGTTCCTGGGGAGCAGGACTCATAACGATCGGTAAAATCTGGTCTGAAGGAGGAGATTACCGGCAGGAGGCCATCCATTTTTTACAGGCACACTACGGTTTTTCAGAAGGAGCCGTACTGTTCAAGCCTACCATGGCTTCGGTTCACCCATTTCGCCAAACCCTGGAAGAGGCCCTTTCTTATTTTATCGGAGGAGAATCCTGTTGTCCTGAGGATCTGGGGTTTGCACTCCATCCATGGATCAGGGTTACCTTCCGGAATGCCGGGATCATCCGGGGAACGAACTACGCCATGGCTATGGGACATTATTTTTTTACCGGGGCCGATAACAAAAAAGTAAAAGCGGAATATACATTTGGATATCTGGTTACCAGACAAGGAGATATCCGGATTCATGTGCATCACTCCTCGCTTCCTTATAGCAGGAGTATCTGATATTTTTTTATTTTTATTCACCAAAAAACCGTTAAAACCAATGTATGATGAAAAAAATTACCTTAACCACAGGACTCTTTTTATTCTTAGTATGTAATGTATGGGCTCAGACTCCCGGGGAGATCCGGCGGGGGATCAACCTGATGGAGACGCAGGTTTATTCCGAAGAGGAAGATGCAGCGCTTCTGAAGATGTACCAGGGATTGCGTGTTGCGGATGTTTCGGATGGTATGGATCGGGTAGGATTACCGGGTACCGGGTTGGTGAATCCGGAGATTCATGCCTGTTGGACAGACACGGAGCATATGAGCCATGTGATCCGGGGCATTGCTGTGACGGTCCGTTATGTACCGACGCAACGTCCTGCTTTACCCAAACCGGGGGAGGATTTTTCCCGCTGGGAAGGGAATTTTTACAATGCCTATTCTCCGGAGACCTTTACCCAAATTATCCGACCCGGTACGGTGGTAGTGATTGACGATGTTGAAGACCGGGATATCGGCACCATCGGATCGAACAATATTCTTGGCTGGTACCAGGCCGGAGCCGTAGGGGTTGTTACCGATGCCAGTTCCCGGGATACCGATGAGGTAGCCCTCGAAAAAGTGCCTCTTTACCTGCGCAGAAAAGGGCGGGGAATCCGTCCGGGACGCAATGAACTGGAATCGGTGAACCGTCCGGTTACCATCGGAGGGGTTCTCGTGAATCCGGGGGATGTGGTGGTTGCCGACGGCGATGGAGTCATCGTGGTGCCCCGTTCTGTAGCCCGGGAGGTGGCTGAAAATGCCCAGCAGGTCCTTCAGGGCGATAAAGCGGGCCGCCGAAGATTGTACGAAAGCCTCGGCAGACCCCTCGATCAAACCGTGAAATAAACACTCCGGAGTGAAATACCTATGAGGCAGGATTATGGCGGCGAAGGTTTGCCCCGGTCTCTTTGTTTTCACCCCGCAGAGAGTCTGTTTTCAATGGCTTAGCTGATTGTACAGTGGGTTAATCCCTTCAGATAGCCGGGATCTGCAGAAGCCCCCAGGCCCGGCTTCTCAGGAACCGTAATTGTTCCCTTATTGCCATACGTTATACCGCCCAGTACCGGATCTTCCACAAACATGAGAGGAGTATCAAAGTCGTAGTACCTAATGTTTGCCGTTACCAGAGCCAGATGAGCCGAAGCAGTAAAGCCCAGTCTGGATTCCAGGAAGCCACCTATCTGAGCAGGGATTTTTGCCTCCTCAGCAAGGTGAATGATTTGTAAGGCTTTGAAAATACCCGATGATTTACCCAGTTTGATATTCAGGGAATCACAAGCTCCCAGGTCAATCAAACGTCTGGCATCATGATGGTCACAACAAGATTCATCCGCCATAATGGGAATCGGACTTTTGCTCCTTATCTCAGGAAGTTTCATGAAATCCCAGCGGGGAATGGGTTCTTCGCAATGCTGGATATCGTAAGGAGCCAGGTTCCTAAGAATCTCAAGTGCTGTTTCAGCCGTCCATCCCTGGTTGGCATCGATACGAACCGGCAATCCGGGGCCGATTGCTTCCCGGATAAGCCGGATCCGCTCAACATCCTGTTCTTTTGATCCTCCCAGTTTTACTTTGATAACCTGGAATCCTCCGGATTTTATTCTCTTCGCATCCTGAGCCATTTTTTCGGCGTTGCTGATGCTTACAGTATAATCAGTTGCTATGGTTTTATGATTGTTGCCTCCCAAATATTGGTACAGAGGCATCCCGGAATGTTGGGAAGCGATATCGTATAATGCCATATCAAAAGCACTTTTTATACTTGTATTTCCATAAATGATCCCATCCATTCGCATGGAGCATTCTTTCATATTGCGCGGATCCATGCCAAGAAGTACCTTCCCCAAATACCGGCCAACCACATAACACGTCTCCATGCTCTCCCCCTGGATGGTTTTAAACGGACTGCATTCTCCATAACCGGTTAGCCCGTTGTCGGTACGGATTACAACAAGGATATTCTCCGCATAGTCAACTTGTCCAAGCGAGATAATAAAAGGTTCTCTGAGCTTGATCGGAGACTGGTATATTTCAATTTGCCTGATTTTCATACGTTTAAAATTTATAATTCGTCCCATAACTTCATCATAAATTTGAGAACGTATGGAACCGTTTCGCTCTCACATGAACTTCTTTTAATCATTGCCTTTGGCGAACTTTTGATTAAAAAGTTCATGCTCGTTTCATATGTTTTTTTGTTATTCATCGTATTTCCTTCAATAATTACCGTTGAGGAATAACCCGGAATGTTTATCACGAATAGGCGTTACTCCAGAAGCTTTGAGATTACACAGATTCCGTATAACGCAATGGAAAAGTTATACTCTTCCGGATCTATTTCGGGCAACCTGGCTAAGTCCATCTTCCCGGTGTGGAATGACCACGGTACATTTTTTCGAACAGTGCCGGCTAAATTTACATAAATCGGAAAATTTTCGGCCTGGCTTTCAGGTTTTTTTTTTGGAAAAAATGACCATTTTTACTGATCTGTAAATCCTGCTTTTCGTCATGCCGGAACTCTTTTTTAAGTATTACCTTTGGCGTCCGAAACAAAACTATTCATTTATTATTTCAATTTTATGGAACGTAAGAAGGTAATAATATGCGGTGCTGCCGGCCGCGATTTTCACAATTTCAATGTTCTTTACAGGGCAAACAATCAGGTAGAAGTAGTTGCATTCACGGCAACGCAAATTCCCAATATTGAGGGCAGGAAATATCCTCCGGAGCTGGCCGGTCCCTACTATCCCCAGGGCATACCGATATATGCTGAAAGCGAATTGGCGGATTTGATCCGGGAACATCGGGTCGATGAAGTTGTTTTTTCGTATTCCGATGTACCTTACGACCATGTCATGCAGTTGGGAGCCAGCGTGATGGCTGCCGGGGCAAAATTTTCCATTGCCTCACCAACTGAAACCATGGTCGAATCGACCAAGCCGGTTGTTTCGGTATGCGCTGTGCGCACCGGGTGTGGCAAATCACAGACATCCCGCATGGTGGGCGATCTTCTCTGGGATCTGGGGAAAAAGGTGGTTGCCATACGGCATCCCATGCCCTATGGCAATTTAGTGGCCCAGAAAGTACAACGATTTGCTTCCATTCAGGATCTTCATGATCATAAGTGTACCATCGAAGAAATGGAAGAGTATGAACCCTATGTTACCCGGGGACGAGTGATCTTTGCAGGGGTCGATTATGAAGCCATTGTGCGTGAAGCGGAGAAAGAAGCCGATATCATTCTCTGGGATGGCGGAAACAACGATACTCCTTTCTACAAACCGGATCTGGAAATCGTTGTGGTGGATCCCCACCGGCCCGGACATGAGCTTTCCTACTTCCCGGGGCAGGTGAATTTTCTGCGGGCGCAATTGCTGGTCATCAACAAGATGGATAGTGCCTCCAAAGAAAACATCGAAAAACTGGAGAAGAATATCCGGAAATACGTTCCAACAGCAGCCGTCATAAAAGCCAATTCAGCCTTAAAACTGGATCATCCGGAATGGGTGAAAGGAAAGAGAGTTCTGGTCATTGAAGATGGACCTACCCTTACCCATGGGGAGATGAAATACGGCGCCGGCATTGTGGCAGCGAAGAATTTCAAGGCCGCCGAGATTGTGGATCCCCGGCCTTATACCGTGGGAACAATCACCGAAACATTCAGGAAGTATCCTAAAATAGGAACCTTGTTACCCGCTATGGGCTATAGCGATGAACAAATTAACGACCTCCAGGAAACCATCAATAAAACAGATTGCGATGCGGTGATCATTGCTACCCCGGTGGATCTTACACGGTTTATTAAGATCAATAAACCAACGGTACGGGTTACCTATGAACTGGAACAAATTGAGGGGCCTGATTTAAAGACGTTATTGGCCGAGAAGTTCTGCTGAAAGAAATCCGAAAGCCGGCTTTTTTTTCATCCGCTTATAAAAAGGCTTTTACTGGCGTATTCAGGGTCGCACGTCAGGTTTACTTTTAATTTTCTCAATCCGGCCTCATCGCCGGGTGTAGGTATATGGGTGAGATGGACTTCACAACCCTGGAGGAATTCCAGTTTTTCCAAAGCCATCTGTCCTGCGGGATTGGACAAAGCGCTTATGCCCAGTGCAATCAAGGTTTCATCCAGATCGAGACTGGTCATTTTCCCATTCAGGATATCTTTTTTGAGGTGGGTTACCGAGTCAATGATATTCTGGGGCAAAAGGTAGAGGTTGTCAGGAAGTCCGGCCAGGTATTTGGAAGCGTTCAGGATGAGGCTTGAGGCGGCGTGCATCAGGGGGGAGTTTTTCCCGGTAAGGATGGTTCCGTCATGCAATTCAATGGAAGCGCCGCAGAAGATTCCCTCGTTTCCTTTTCCGTTTTTTTCAGCCTGGACAGCTGCTTCCCGGGCAGGCAAAACAACCTTCCGGTCTTTCTCGTCAGCCCCTGCTTTTTTCATGATGTAAAGGATTCTGTCCAGAACCTCTTTTTCAACGAGTCCCATGGTATATTCCACCGCACACCGGAAATAGCGGCGAATAATTTCCTGGTGAGAAGCTTCCTGAATGACCGGGTCATTGATGATCCCTGCGCTTACCCGGTTGACGCCCATATCGGTGGGAGACTGGTACATGGATTCGCCTCTGGTAATTTTTTCAATGGTTCTTTTCAGCAGATGAAAAGCTTCTATATCCCGGTTATAATTAACGACTTTTTTCCGGTAAGCCTTCCAATGGTATTCATCGGTGAGAACCCGGTCATGCAGGTCGGCTGTGGCTGCTTCGTAAGCAATGTTGACTTTATGGTTGACAGGCAGGTTCCAGACGGGGAATGTTTCAAATTTGGCATAACCAGCTTTGAGGCCATTTTTGTATTCATGGTACAGGTTGCTTAAACAGGTGGCAAGTTTTCCGCTGCCCGGTCCCGGGCCGGTGACCACCACAATGGGGCGGGTCGTAGGGATGTATTCGTTTGCCCCGTACCCCTCGTCGCTGACGATCAAATCCACATCCGTGGGATATCCCTTTGTGGGAGAATGTATATATACCTTCACTCCCCGCAATTCCAGTTTGTTTTTAAAGGCTTTTGCCGGTAACTGATGCTCATACCGGGTGATCACCACAGCGGTGATGTCGATTCCCCATTCCCGGAAATCATCAATGGTTTTCAACGCATCCACATCGTAGGTGATTCCAAAATCCGCCCGGATTTTTTTCCGTTCAATATCGCCGGCATGAATGCACAGAATGACATCAATCTGGTCTTTTAACCGTTGAAGCATCTGCATTTTTACATTCGGGTCAAATCCCGGCAATACCCTGGATGCATGGTAATCATATAAGATCTTTCCTCCACACTCCAGGTAAAGTTTGTCGTTGAAGCGGTTGACCCTTTCCAGAATCGCAGCGGTCTGCTCCCGGAGGTATTTTTCATTGTCAAACCCGATAAGGTTGTTGTCTTTCATGTTGCGTTGCGAAATAAAAATAAGCGTTGTCTGCCGGCAAAAAAGAAAGCAATTTAGCAAAAAATCTTTCGGATGCCTTAAAAGGAGAGTTTCAAGCGCACAAAAATATTTCTTCCGGGTTCAACGCTAATGCTTCCCCTGTTGGTTGAGAGATGGTTTGTATACCGATGGTTGGTAAGGTTATCGATACCGGCGAATAGTTGCAAATCCGTTATTCCCAGATGGATTTTTTGTGTACTCAGGGTTGCATCCAGGCGGTAATACCCTTCGGTTTCCTGTTCCCCTTCGGCTATTTTATTCTGTTTGGCGGCTCCAGCCAGTATGAGTTCAGCCGAGCCTGTGTTCTGAAGGGAATAGCGTATTCCCACTCTTCCGTTCAAGGGAGGGATCATGGGAAGATCTTCCTGGGTACTGGTTTCTTTCCCGCGCACGTATGCCCCCGAGAGGAACATAACCCAGTTGTGAGAAACGGTATAGTCGACTTTGAAATCAAATCCGTAAAGCAAGGCTTTGCTCACATTGGAATTGATGAGTGCCGGGATTGTATCGGGATCGGTTTCGGAAGTCAGGGTAAAGACAAATTCTCCTGGAGTTTCAACGATCATGTTGGTAATCCGGTTGATGAAGATACCGGCTTGCATGGTCAATCCGGGATTCCAGATTCTCACACCCAGGTCGGCTGAATAAGCACTTTCAGGTTTCAGGGAGGGATCGCCCAGGCGAACCAGATTTCCCAGATCGATGTATTTAAACCGTTCTTCCAAAGAGGGAGCCCTGAAGGAACGCGCCAGGTTCAGAGAAAGATCGGTATTTTTCTGTATCTGATAAAGAATTCCTGCATTGGCGCTCCATGAAAAACTTTGGTTGTCTTCCTTTTCAAAGGTTATCCGCCGGGTGGGAGGGGAGTCATTCCGGGTGCCGTTGATGATCAGGTAATCGACATCGGTTCCCTGCTCGTTATGAATCCAGACTTCGTCCAGGCGTCCTCCGGTCATCAGCGTCAGCCGGTCGTTCAGCATGTGGGTTTCGTTTTGCATAAACAATCCGGCACTGGTAAAATACGATTCCGGAATGGGAGTTTCCCCGCGTTCTATGTGGTTGGTTTGAATGATCTTTCCTTCAGGATTTAAAACTTCCAGGGTGATGAATTTCTTCCGATCGGTGGTCAGTTTACGTCCCCAGAGATCGACCCCTCCAATGAAGATATTTTTATCCGACAGTTGCCAGGTGCTTTGCAGTTGAGCCCCGTTTGTGAGGTGTTCTCCGGTGGGAATGATTCTTTCGGGTGTAGTACGCTGTCTGTTTCCGTTTGGCAGGGATGTTTCTGTCACGGTATTGGGTACCATGGATACATCACGCAGGATATACTGAGTGAAGTAGTTTAGTTTCAAGGAAGTGAGTTTGTCTGTTACCCGGGTAATCGCATAATGGGCCGCAAGCAGGTGTCTTCCAATATCGGTATAGGTTGCTTCGGCGGGTCCCGGGAAGGCATCGCCTCCCGGGATTCCAATGTCGTTGCCCCAGTTTCGTTGGTACTGCACCTTAAAAGCATGGCGTGTAAACGGTTTAAGACCGATTTTGGCGGTTAGGTTGTTTGTGGAGAACTGGCTGTTGGGCAATACGCCTTCCGGGGTGCGCATATCGTCGGCATGGCTCATCATTCCGCTCACTCTGAGGTACCATTTTTCAGAACCTGCATTGAGGGCTCCATGGGTGGTGAAGAGCCGGTTGGCCGAAGCAAAGCCTGAGATAACATCCCCTGAGAGGTAGGGTTTCCCGGCGTAGGATCCGTCTTTAGTGATGATATTGACAATGCCTCCCATGGCGCCGGTTCCGTAGAGTACCGACTGGGCTCCTTTGATCACTTCCACCCGTTCGATGTCGTTCACATCGACCATGCTGAAGGAGGCCGTCAGATCGGTAGCTGTCTCCACGCGGTTTCCATCAATGAGGGTTACCAACCGGGTTTCCCCCAATCCGCGGATGTTGATGTTGGTAGCCCATATTCCGTCGCGTCCCATGGAAATACCGGGTTCACGGTCCAGAACATCCGAAAGGGTGCCGGCCGACTGTTTCTGATAATCATAGGCTCCGGCCACGCTCAACGAAGCCGGAAGCTCCCTGACCTTCCGGTCCATACGAAGACTCGAAACAACCACTTCACCAATCGGTATATTCCGGTCGGTAAGGGGAATCGAGTCAGATAGGGGATCCTGATTCCGGGGCGTTTGCCCGTACGAAGTGAAAGTTAAAACAATACCGGTTACCAACGTAAAAAATCCTGATTTATGCATTATTCCTTGTTTTTTAGCAGGACCGATTTTACCTGAATTCCTTTCAAACGGCCCAACTGGCCTGTGAGGGAACCAATCTCGTCGGTGGTGCCTTCAAAAACAAGAGAAATAATGCTGTGGTTTTTGCTGTGGGGTAATCCCTGCCGCCCTAAGATGATCGGGGAGTGGTTGGAGATAATGTCGTTCAACAACGCAATGTTCTCGCGGCTTTCAATGTGAATCAATGCTGTGCCTATTCTCTTTTCCATCAGAATGCCCTCCGGATTAGATGATTGATTGTCCCGTACACCCTTGATTGAAACGTATGCCTGAATCGCAGTGTAAAATACGGTTCGTATGTTACGAATTCGGTCAAAAATAGGGGTTGTGCCCAGACAAGGGAATGATTTTGATCATATTTTTCTGTTTGCCCGGTTTTCAGGGATCGGAAATTCGAACTAAATTGCCTAAATTAGGTAGCTTTGTGGTAATGTAACGATCATGCAAAACAGATTTTTTCCATTTCTATTGCTTTTGTTTTTTTCTACGGGTTGCCGGAATCCGGCGCCGGACAACAGCGCTCCGGGTCCCGCCCGATGGGTCACCTTAAAGGGTCCTTCAGCCATGGGAATGATCCAGCTTATTGACAGCATAAACCATCATCCGGAGGCGGATCTGCAGATTGACATCCTGGATGAGCCCCTCCAGGTTCGCAAGCGGATGCTGGATGGAACGGCTGATTTTGCCCTTTTACCGACCACCATGGCTGCCATTTTATACAATAAGAAATTGGATTACAGGCTTCTTGGGATTCCGGTGTGGGGCACGCTCTATCTTTTGGGGAAAGACACGAGCCTTACCCGGTGGGAAGATCTGAGCAACAAAGCGGTTCATGTGATGGCCCGGGGGATGACCCCCGATGTACTTTTTCGCTTCCTCTTGATGCAGCATGGGATCAATCCTGATCAGGATATTCAACTGGATTACCGTTTCCCTACCCATATCGATCTGGCACATGCTGTGGCTGCCGGACAGGCAGAGCTGGGCGTGGTCTCAGAACCTCTGGTAAGCTCGGTGATGCATAAAAACCGGAAGATCCATGCCTTGTTCGATCTCAACCATGAATGGAGTAAACAACAGGGAGCTCCTTTGGCACAGACTGCATTCCTGGGAAAAGAGCGTTTCCTGACGGAGAATCCGCAGTTTGTAGAAACCGTGATGGCAGCTTATGAACGGTCAACCCGCTGGGTGAATCAGCATCCCGACAGCGCAGCGGTACTCATCGTGAAATACCGTATCCTGCCCGATTCCGAAGTGGCCCGGGATGCCATTCCCCGGTCTCATTTGCATTTCGTGAGAGCCCGTACCATCCAGACAGATATCGCGGCCTACCTGAGAATTTTTTATGATATAAACCCTGAAATCATTGGAGGAAAAATGCCCGATGAAAATTTCTATTACTAAAAAGCAGACGATACAATTTGCTTCCGTAGCGGTATTGCTGGCTGCCTGGAAAGCGCTGGCATTATCTTTTGATTCGCCGTATATCGTTCCTCACCCTGAGGATACACTCGTAACCGTTGTGGAGTTAATCAGTGATTCCGGATTTTTACGGGTTGCCGGAAGTACGATTCTTCGCGGAATCATAGGATTTGTTATATCGGGTGTTCTGGGGTTGGGAATCGGTATTCTGGCAGGTCTTCGCTCCGGATTCAATTCCTTTCTGACCCCTCTGCTGGTCACGGTTCGTTCAACGCCTGTTATTTCCCTTATTCTTCTTGCGCTTATTTGGTTTCGTCCCAATGAAGTGCCTGTTTTTATTGCTTTGTTAACCATGTTTCCGTTTATTTGCACCAACGTGGTGGACGGCATCCGGAGCGTTGATCCCGGATTGGTGGAAATGGCCCGGTTGTACAGGATCAGCAGGCTCAGAATCATCAAGGAAGTGTATATTCCGGCCATCATGCCGTTTATTATCAGTGGGGCCTCCAGTGCTATGGGCATTGGCTGGAGGGCTATCATCATTGGCGAAGTACTTAGCCTGCCTTCCTACGGAATTGGCACACGCATGCAGACCGCTCAAACTTTTTTGAATATCGATGCCGTCATTGCCTGGACCCTTCTTGCCGTGCTTATAAGTTACGGCTTTGAGAAATTAATCCGTTGGAGCGAACGCAAAATAGTAACCTGGAACGTGCCATCATGAGTTTATTGATTAAGAATCTTTACAAAGAATTTAACGGGAATGTTCTTTTCAGGGATTTCTCGGTTGAATTGACCGAGAGCACGCTTACCTGCATTCTGGGACCTTCGGGTTGTGGCAAGACAACCCTGCTGAATATCCTGAGTCAGATCATGGTTCCGGACCGTGGGACCCTGATGGGTTTTGATCATAAATTGTTTTCCTATATTTTCCAGGAACCCCGTTTATTGCCCTGGAAGACGGTGAGGGAAAACATCCGGTTTGTTCTGAGCCGCGATGTATCCCCGGATGAACGGGACAATCAGACGGATCAGCTCATCCGGCTTGTTGACCTTCAGGGGTTTGCCGATTATTATCCCTTCCAGTTGAGCGGAGGCATGCGCCAACGGGTCTCCATAGCCAGAGCTTTTGCCTGCCCCTCAGAGATCATCCTGATGGATGAACCGTTGAGCGGGTTGGATATCGCACTGAAAAAAAATATGATACGCTGGTTTACACAACTCTGGAAAACCGACAGACGTACCGTTATTTTTGTTACCCATGATGTCGATGAGGCCCTGATGCTGGGCAATGAAATCCTCGTGTTAAGCCAGCCCCCGGCCCGGATCGTCGTTCATGAACACATTGAAGAACCTGCCGGAAGCCGTACTCTCGAAAATCCTTCCTATAAAAAACTGAAACAAACATTGCATGCTGCCCTGGGGCACCGCGAATAACGCCTTCTCTTTTTTACCGGAATCCAACGATGCCGATGCCAGGGCGGAGGAACATCATCCCGTTGTTTCAACAAATTGTTATGGTGTGCCCATATTTTCTTCTTTTTTTTATTCCCTTTGTTTTTTCTTTTTATTTTTACAACCGTGAAATCACGGGTTGATCATATGATCCATAAAACATGCTCCTTCGCCATCATTGCGATCATGGGATTATTGATTGCTAATAAAGGATTGTTCACCCATTCTCATAAGCTTGAAAATGGCACTGTTGTAACGCATTCACACCCGTATGATAAATCAAACGATACGGAACCGTATAAATCTCACCATCATTCAAACGCGCAGTTTTTATTTTATGAAAACCTGGATCTTTTATTTTTTTCCGTTTTTCTGATTCAGGCTTTTTTCCCTTTGCATCGTAAAAAGATCAAACTTTTCAATCGTGAGAAGCGTTTCCTCCGTTTGTTGTCTTATTCATGTCCAGGCAGGGCACCTCCTGTTCAATTGTCTGATTGAATGGATTAATGCGATGCATTAAAACATCATTTTGCATTTTTTATTAGATAAATTATTTTGGTAAGTAATATAGGTTTTTAGCCTGAGCTATTCATGAATTATTCGGGTTAGTGAATCGGTAGTTGCTAATTCACCAACGTTACGCAGTGTAATTGTGTTTTTATAACCTATTAAATTTAAGTTATTCAATTATTGAGAAGCATAAAATCATGAAGAATATACCTGTTATCATGGCCCTGATTCTGCTGTTGTTTTCACAAATGGTCCATGCGCAGAAAGCGAAAACAGATGCCAATGTTTTTGGCCACGTACTCTGTTCATATTGTGATGAACATTTGTCATTTGCTTCTATCCACATAAAAGGTACAATGATAGGAACCACCACCGATGAAACCGGACATTATCAATTGATAAACCTCCCGGAAGGAACCCATATAATACAAGCAGCCTATTTAGGACATAAATCAATGGAGATTGAAATTTCACTTAAAAAAGGGGAATCGAAAGAAGTGAATTTTCGCTTGGAGAAGGATGCATTGGTACTCAATGAAGTGGTTGTTTCGGCCGACCGGGGGGAACAGAAACGGATTGAAGCGCCAGTGATTGTCAACACATTATCTCCCAGGCTTTTTAAAAGGACTCAATCGGTTACCCTGGGGGAAGGGCTGAACTTTACCCCTGGTTTGCGTTTGGAGAACAATTGCCAGAATTGTGGGTTTTCGCAGGTCCGCATGAACGGCATGGAAGGTCCCTATTCGCAGATTTTAATCAACAGCCGGCCTATTTTCAGTGGGTTGGCAGGGGTGTATGGCCTGGAGCTGATTCCTGCAACCATGATTGAGAGGGTTGAAGTGGTACGGGGAGGGGGTTCAGCTTTGTTTGGAAGCAATGCCATTGCCGGAACCATCAACATTATTTTAAGAGAGCCCAAAACAAATTTCTATGAAGCCGGAGCTAACTATGCACTTACAGGAATGGGAGTAGAGGGTTCCGGAGGTGCTGTGTCGGATCATTCGATACACTTTAACACAGCCATCATCTCAGACGGCCATAAATCAGGAATTTCCGTTTATGGATTTACACGCAAAAGAGAAATGTTCGATGCCAATAACGACCGTTTTTCAGAAATTGCCCCGCTCGAAAACCTGACCCTGGGAGCCCGGGCTTTTCACCGTTTGGGTTACCGCGATAAACTGGTTGTAGATTTTTTTGCCATTCATGAGGAACGCAATGGCGGTAACAGACAGGACTATCCTCTGCACGAAAGAGATATAGCCGAGGCGATAACGCACAATATGAAGGTGGTTGGCTTGACCTATGAACGGTTTTTCAGGGACTATGACCTGCTTTCGGTGTATGCCTCCGGACAATTCCTGGACCGCGACTCGTATTATGGAGCCGGCAGATCGTTGAGCGATTACGGCAGCTCTTCCGATCATACCTACAACATAGGTGTCCATTATAAAGCTTATTTGGGCAATGCTTCGTTCATAACCGGAATTGAAAATACCGGAGATTTGCTTCTGGATAAAAAACTGGGCTACCCGGATTTTGAAAATGCTACCATTGATTTCAATGATTCGACCTTTCGTTACCTTCATACCGAAAATACGGTTATTTCCGACCAGTCGCTCATTACCTCGGGTGTTTTTGCCCAGTATGATATACAAGTGAATAAACTGAAGATTGCTGCCGGAGCCCGGTTCGACCATTACGAGGTGAAAGACCGGGCCAAAGACGGAGAATCTAAATCGGGCAATGTATTTAGCCCGCGACTAAACCTGATGTACAACGTTGTAAACGATCTCCAGGCAAGAATAAGTTATTCCCAGGGCTATCGTGCACCCCAGATATTCGATGAAGATCTGCACATTGAAACCTCCGGCTCACGGCAGGTCATTCATGCAAACGATCCGGATCTGAAGCAGGAAACAAGCCACAGCATCATGGCTTCGCTTGATATTAACACTTCGTTTGGAATGGTGTATACCGGATTGCTGGTGGAAGGATTCTATACGAAACTTGAGGATGCCTTTGTCAATGAATTTGGCGAACCCGATGAAAAAGGCACCGTTATCTATACCCGGGTGAATGCCGATGATGGAGCCGTCGTCCGGGGAATCAACATGGAACTCAAAGTGAAGCCCCTGCAGGAATTCAATCTCTCTACCGGATTTACTGTCCAAAAAAGCGAGTTTGAACAACCTCAGAAAGATTTCAACGAGAAACGGTTCTTCCGCACTCCCAACCAATATGGTTACTTTTCGGTCAACTGGGATTTTTACAGGAATTTTAGCCTTTCAACCACAGGGAGTTATACAGGAAAAATGTTGGTTCCCTATTTTGGAACGGAAAATCCTGAAGGAGAATTGAGAGAATCGGATCGTTTCTTTGATCTGGGAGCTAAACTTAGTTATATCGTAAAAATGAATGGCGCTTCTCTGGAATTTTCAGGAGGTATCAGGAATATTTTCAATTCGTACCAGGACGATTTTGATGTCAGCGCAGACCGGGATCCGGCGTATATTTACGGTCCCTTGGCACCCCGAACCCTCTATTTGGGAATACGCTTTGGAAACCTTTTGTAGCACAGGTCAGGCTGTCTTTAGAGGGGTTAATGAGATAAAGGGTATTCAGTAACCTGAAAAGGGAAGTGGCAAAGGTAGTTTTGTAGTGATAAAAGCAGAAAAGGACGAACATGACGAAAAGGGTGATTTTTCTTCTTTAGCCCGAATAATTCATGAATAGCTCAGGTTAGAATTTATATCGTCGGATAAAAAAAACGTTTTCGGTTATCTGTCATTATGCCACTGTGATTTCATCATTCAGGTAAACATCCTGGATGAGATTAAGTAACCTGATACCCTCGTTCATAGGTCTTTGAAACGCTTTTCGTCCCGATATAAGACCTGAACCTCCGGCCCGTTTATTAACAACAGCTGTTCTGACTGCTGCTGCAAAATCTCCGGTTCCTGTTGAAGCCCCACCCGAATTGATCAACCCTATTTTACCCATGTAGCAGTTGATTACCTGGTAGCGGCATAGGTCTATAGGATGGTCAGAGACAAGCTTCTCGTACATATCAGGATGTGTTTTTCCGAATTTAAGATCAGTAAACCCTCCGTTGCAGGTAGGTAGTTTCTGCTTAATCAAGTCGGCCTTGATTGTAACCCCAAGGTGGTTTGCCTGCCCGGTCAGGTCTGCTGCCATATGATAATCTTCTTTGGATGTTTTAAAATCTTTGTTTCTTATATAACACCATAAGACGGTGGCCATGCCCAGTTCATGTGCTTTTTCAAAAGCTTCTGCTATCTCAGTGATCTGACGGTTCGATTCTTTGGATCCGAAATATACGGTAGCACCTATTGCGGCAGCTCCCAGGTTCCATGCTTCCGATACAGTACCAAACAGAATCTGGTCATATTTATTGGGATACGTCAATAGTTCATTGTGATTTATCTTGGCGATGAACGGAATTTTATGGGCATACTTGCGCGAATGCAGTGCCAATCCACCCAACGTGGTAACCACGGCATTGCATCCTCCTTCCATTGCAAGGTTAATAATATTTTCGGGGTCGAAATAATCAGGATTGGGTGCAAAAGAACTACCTCCTGTGTGCTCTATACCCTGGTCAACAGGCAAAACGGACAGATAGCCTGTTCCGCCAAGTCGTCCGTGATTGTACATTCGGGATAAGTTGATCAGCGTTTTCGTATTACGGTCGCTGATGCCGAATACTTCGTCGATTGCATGCGGGCCGGGGATGTGCAGTTTTTCCTTCGGTATTTTAGGTTGATCAAAGGTTAGTAAACGATCATCGCTGCCCAGCAATTCAACGATTTTTTCCAGATTGTTTATTAAATGGTCCATAATTCTGATTTTTTAATCCACCTTGGTGGCAAAAACTTAAATGTTACGAAAACACGAATTTACAAAAATTTACAAAAAATTAAGTAGAAATGGAATCCTTAATTGCCGTATTATTTTAAATACATTTCAAATACATTTCAAATACATCAGTTTATAAACAACTCAGAATAAAATCATTAAAACAAGTGTGAAACTTCAGTCAGTTAATTATTCGAGAGTGTAGCTTAATATTTTGTTTACAAGCGTTCTGAAATATCCGTCAGCCAAAAACATTGTTCTGCCGAAACCGTTTTAAACGAAGGCGATGCAATGGTTATTTATGGTCACAAAAAAAATATTCAACGGATTCCGGAAGAATAAACATCCGGGAAAAGATTTGAATAAAACAGGGTAATTCAGGATATAGCCATTCCATCTGAATCGTTGAACATGAACATAAAAAAATTAAACAAAATCAAATTAGTTTCGTAAAAAAATAGAAACCCAAAAAATGATTGTTATGATGAAAATGAGAGAAATTTTTGCCGTATTGCTTTTTAGTGTGAGTGTGATAGCACTTTCTGCGTGTAGTTCAGGTCAGCAAAAGAAAAACAATGATGCTAAAGAACTGAAAAAAGAGGTAAGTGCTGAACTTCAGGAAAAACAAAGTAAAATGACACAAAGAGCCAATGAAAAGCTCGCTGATATCAATGAAAAAATAAAAGAGCTAAACAACAAGATCGAAAAACAAACTGAAGAACTGAGCGAAGAACAGCAAGAAGCACTTGATAAACTTCAGGATAAACGTGTCCAGGTGAACGAACAATTAAACAATCTGAAAAATATTTCCATGGAAGAATGGGATGATTTCGAAACAAATTTTAAAGAAGATCTTGACAGTGTAATAATAATAGCAGATGATATTTTAGATAAATTTTAACTAAACGTGTTATTCAAATATTCAACTACTTTATCTTCACAAGGGCAAGCATAAGTCCTACTGTTTTTACCGTCCATTGTTTTCAATAAAGTATTTGCCAGCTTTAATTCATTTAAAAGGCGTTGGATGGAATAAAAAAAACCCAACACTACCGTGTCAGGCTTTTCATTTGTCGGGGTAGCAGGATTACTTTCAGTGATCCTGAGGGTGGGGGAGTTGTCTAAATGAAAAGTCTGGTTCGCTGCGCTCCCCTTGTCCTTTTTTTTATTCTCTAAAATTTCAGACAAGCCTGATTTTATCGAATAAAAAAAAGTCCAACACTGCCGTGTCAGACTTTTCATTTGTCGGGGTAGCAGGATTCGAACCTGCGACCTCCTGCTCCCAAAGCAGGCACACTAACCGGACTGTGCTATACCCCGTGCGGTGAGGGGGGGATTCGAACCCCCGGTACGGTTACCCGTACGGCAGTTTAGCAAACTGCTGGTTTCAGCCACTCACCCACCTCACCTTGTGTTATGCTGAATAGGGAATAGATTTTATTGCATTCCACCATTGATTCTGTTTTGTTGATGAACGCATTTTAGTTTGATAAGGATTGGCCGGTTTAGCATCCGGCGGCTGCCGGATCAGCCACTCACCCACCTCACCAAAGAGGGAAGCAAACCCTTCCTTTTTTGTGCGTGCAAATGTATTAATAGTTTTTAATATTGACAACATGTTTTTTCTATTATTATGTGTATTAATCCCCTTTCCGCAGGCAATAAAACGTCACCGGGAGCGTTTCCTAAATAGCAGAATAACAATGTATAAAGGCTTGTAACCTTTCTAAAGAAGGCAAAGTGTTTGGTAAATCCAAACTTTCGGATTACATTTGATTAAAGAATACGAAGTTCATTGAAAAAAAGATATTGATCCGCGTTAAAATTTAGTTGGTAAACTCAACAGTAATCGTAAACCGGGTAAGCTTACGGTTGTTAAAACAGGCCTCAGTTCCGGTATTCCGGAAAGTCGCAAGGCCGGAGGACGTTTGATCGACCGGGCGCCCAAATCCTGTCATATAGGGGTTTTACAAACAATTTAATGCGGATTCTTTTGTGAATTAAAAGCTGGCTTATGCATTAAGCCGGCTTTTATTCTTTAACCGGGAACGGAATTTTTCTTGTATTGTTCCTGATAATTAGGAATAAATAAATATATTTGGCCCCAAATGCCTCTTTAGCTCAGCGGTAGAGCAGCTCATTCGTAATGAGCAGGTCGTGGGTTCAAATCCCATGAGAGGCTCTGAAGAAAATCCTGGAACCTTCCCATTCAGCGTGTGGGGTTCCGGGATTGTTTGTTTTTACCCATGGAGCATCCCGTTGTATCTCGGATGCGCAGCCTTCTGCGAAGAGGGATTCCCGAAGGCCCCTGAGGGGAGTGTTTTTTTTATGCTAGCCGGTTCTTCTTACTTTCTGCACCAGAAGGAGCAAGATCAACAGCACACTCAGGAAGGAGGCGATTCTCGGAATATAATCCCCCGCCTGCACATAAAAAGTGATTTTCCCGTTTCCGTTCAGTTTTTCTCTGATGGCTGCATCTTCCCACCACCCGGTTTTCTGAAGAATGTCGCCCCGTTGGTTAATAAAACAGGAGATTCCGGTATTTGCAGCCCGGGCAATGCTGCGTCTGGTTTCGATGGCCCGGAGGCGTGCATACGACATGTGTTGTTTGTATCCGGGGGTGTCTTTCCACCATCCATCGTTGGTGATGATAAAGATGTAGCGGGCACCCTGTTTGACAAAATCCGCGATGTATGCTCCGAAGATCGATTCGTAGCAAATAGCCGGGGCAATGCGGGTTCCGTCGTGGGCTATGAAATTGGCCGGTTCTCCCTGTTTGCCGAGGCTGCCTGAGGTGCCTCCCAGGTCGATGATGAAATTCTGCAAAAAACCCAGGTATTTCAGATACGGGATTTTTTCCACACCGCTGACAAGTATCGATTTGTGATAGATTTGCGGTTCGCTTCCGGAGCGGAGATACAGCGCCGTATTGAAAATATCAAAAACCCGTTTTTGCCCGTTGCTCAATTCCCTGACTCTGGCTGTTTCGGGGAGGGTATCGCCCGGCTGGTAGTATTTTAAGGTGGAGGCACCAAACATCAAATCACTTCCCGGAGTCTTTTCGAGTAACCGGGCGATATCCCGGTACTGGCTATTGTACTCCAGGGTTTCTTCATCCCAGTATTGTTCAAAAATGGTTTCCGGTCCCAGGATGACATCGGTTTCGGGTGTTGTCTTTGAAAGCGCCAGATGGACAAATTTTTGGAGTACCTGATTGGAGAAAGCCAGGTCATGGGATTCATTGTAGGGATCAATATTGGGCTGGACCACAACTATTTCCCGGGGATCTTCCTTTTCCGTGTATTGATGGTACATACGCGCCGAAAGCAGGATAGGAATTCCCACCACCACCCCGAGCGAAAGAACAGAAACGTAGAAACCACGGGTTCTGTTTTTGTTCACCAGGTTTTTCAGGATCCTGAATAGCAGGATGTTGACAGACAGGACCCACAAGGATCCTCCGAAAACACCGGTGAACTCATACCATTGGATCATTTTCACCTGATTGGCGAATCCGTTTCCGAGGGTAAGCCAGGGCCACTCAAGGTCCCAGTGGTAATGGATCCATTCGAACGACAGATAAAAAACCATTAAAGCCAGGTAGCCAAGGGTTCCGGAGAACCTTCTCCGGGCTGTATGGGCCAGCCACACGATCAATCCCATAGCAAAAGCATTCAGGATGATGGCTGTCAGGGCTCCGACCAGGGTTGCATGTTTGATCCACCAGGTTGTAAGCAGGTTCCAGACCAGAAAAGTTACAAAGGCATACCCGAAGAAAGAAACACTGCGAACCGATTTCCTGACCGCAACGTAGTAGTCATCGAGGTATAGCAGGGGCAACAAAGCGAACCATAAGATCCATCCGGGGAAGCCAAGCCAGGCCAGGCTCAGCAGAAGGCCGGAAAGACAGGCTAAGAGCATTCGTATTGATCTTTTCATGGATCAGCTGTTTGTGATGTTTTGGGTACCGAAAGTCTGCTTTTTGTTCTCGCTGAAAACAAAATCAATACGGCCGATCATCATTCCTCCCCACCAGGCCTGGTTTACAATGACCGGCCGGCCTGCTTTGTTTTTTATTTCCAGGGGTTTCTCAAGATAGGTGTGGGTATGCCCTCCGATAATCAGGTGGGTTTGCTCTGTATGGGCTGCAATCTGTTCATCACAGATCTTCGCATCCCGGTACCGCAATCCCAGATGGGAAAGGCAGATGATCAAAGCACAATTTTCTTCTGAAGCCAGAAAAGATTCCATCTCCAGGGCTGTTTTCAGGGGATCGTTGTACACGGTATTCCCATAGTTCGCATCTGCCACGAGTCCTTTCAGTTCGATGCCCAGGCCATAGATTCCGATTTTTATTCCTTCACGGGTGAAAGTCTTGTAGCGGGGGAAGGCTCCCCGCAGAATGGTATCGGAGAAATCGTAGTTTGAACAGATCAGGGGAAACCCGGCATATTGCAACGGCTCCTTGAGGCCTTCCAGGCCGTTGTCGAATTCATGGTTTCCAACGGTTCCGGCATCGTATCCTGCCATACTCATTGTTTTGCATATCAGTTCTCCCTTGTAGAAGTTGAAATAGGGTGTTCCCTGGAACATATCTCCGGCATCGAGGAGCAGGGTTCCGGGATTTTCAGCACGGACTCTTTTTGCGTATTCTGCAATGCGGGCCAGCCCTCCTTTTCCGTTGTATCGCTCATCAGAACTCTCAAAAGGCTCGATATGGCTATGTATATCGTTGGTATGCAAAATGGTAATCCTCCGTGAGCCACTCCTCGCCTGCAGGGTGAAGGGAGCCAGACCGGCAATGAGCCCGGTAGCTCCAGCGGTTACATTCCGGATAAAACCTCTTCTCTTCATATGATTCAATTGTTCAATGTATCCAGTATCATATGGAACTTTTTTTATAATACATCCTCCCGTCGGTTTTTGAGGATACAGACTGGCCACGTTGGGATAGTTTTTCCAGGTGCTGAATGATGACATCCCGGATGAGCAAATCACTGGAGATGGTTTGGATGGCATTTTTGAGCATCTCCAGGTCATCTCCACCGCCGGCCACATAATCGTTTGTGATCAGCCAATAGTGCGCATTCAGGTCCAGGGGTTTCCCGGCAACCAGAATGTCCTGGGCCGCCCCATCGGCAATAGCAAACCGGACACCCCCCAGACTGTCACCGCCATTTTCGGCCATCCTGTTCAGAAAATGTTTCAGATCCGAACCTTTGAGTTTCAAAAATACCATTTTATTATCAAAAGGCATCAGCTCATAGATATTCCGAACGGTAATTTCCCCTTTCGGAATGAAAGTCCGTATACCGCCATAATTGAAATAGGAAATCGCTCCCATTTCGAGGTTTTGCTGTTCCTGGTTTAAAAAACCGGTTCCTTCCAGGAGCAACAAATCGGCCAGAAAATTGGTAAGAGGACTTTCGGGTTTGTTTTTGACCATTTGTTCATCGGCTATTCCGATAACCCGTGACATCTTTTCTTCAAGATGCAAGGCATAGGGGTGAATGAAAGAAACCACCTCCGGATCTTCTTCTGCCAGGGTTGAATCAACCGTACGGTTCTGAGTTCGAACGTCTGAAAAAAAATAGCTTTGGCTGCAGGCAGCCAAAACAAAAACGATTATTAACAACAGGTTGTAAACAACTAATTTGCGCATGTGCTGTGAATGATTAAAAATCTTTTTAATATTAATCCGTTAAAACAATAAAAACGAACGGCCGGTTCATGCATTTCTCAAACTTACATATAAATAAGTTCAGAGGCATTCTTTTCACGATTTTTTTAGTGGCGATGATGTCTCCCGGGGTTTCACAGGAGCATTACACGCTGGTGGAGGCACAAAAGGGGGATGGTATTTTCACTTTGCTCCGGAGGCATGGATTGCAACCGGGGCAATATTTTGATGAGTTTATTATTCTGAACAAACCGGATCTGGGAGCAAACAATGCGCTTTTTTCGGGAAGAATGTACAAATTACCGGTGCAGGCAACAGGTGATGCGGGAGCATCTCTATCATCCCCTACTGTTGTTCGGGACTATGCGGTTTTTGGTGAGAAGTACCGGGAGGTAGCCCTTTTGTCTGACGAACTCCAGGGAGCTGTTTATTATCTTGTAGCCGGTCATGGAGGGCCTGATCCCGGTGCTGTGGGAAGGTATGGAAGCTATACCCTGTGTGAGGATGAGTATGCTTACGATGTGACCTTACGCCTGGCCAGAAACCTCATGGAAAAAGGAGCTACCGTCTATCTGATCACCCGCGATCCCAACGACGGAATCCGGGATGAACAATTCCTCAAACCCGATAAGGATGAAGTTTGTTACCCGAATTTGAGCATTCCCCTGAATCAAAATGCCAGGCTGAGGCAACGCAAGGATGCCGTGAACAATCTCTATCTCAAAAACAGAAATGCATTTCAGCGGGTGATCATTGTACATGTAGATTCCCGCAGCCGGGGTGAAAACATCGATGTGTTCTTCTATCATGATCGAAGAAGCAATACCGGTCATAAAGCAGCGAAGATTCTGCAACAAACTTTCAGTCAGAAATACCGGGAGAACCAACCCGGCAGGGGATACCGCGGCACGGTATCCTCCCGGGGGCTTTATATGGTTAGGAATACCTACCCGGTGGCGGTATATATCGAACTGGGCAATATAAACCATGCCCGAGACCAACGACGGTTCATCGTGACCAACAACCGGCAGGCCTTGGCCAACTGGTTAACGCTGGGTCTGGTGAAGGATTTTCAAACCAATAAATAACAGGATGCACGATGCCCTGGAAACATACAGAATGAACATTCGGCATTGCATGTGAAAGGGGAATTGTGGGTTGTCATTTATAGTTCCAGGTCGCCTTTTTCGTAGTCCCTGAAAAGTTTCGAAAGAACAGCCAGCTGATTGGCAAACTGTTTTATGGCTTGTTCCGTTCCGGTTGTTATCTCCTTGTTTTGCATCTTAAGCAGCAGGTACCCGTAGATCGCGTTCAGGCAGGTTTCGATATCGTGGGAGTAAGCATTCCCTTTTAACCGGAATTCATTCATCAACCCGATATTTCCGTTAAAAAGAGCCGCATATTCCGGGGAGATATTTTGTTGTAAAATCCTCAGATGAAATTCGTTGAGGTCGTTGATATGGTTTACGAGGAACTGAAGGTGCCCCGACTCTGCGATTCCTTCTTTATCCATCATCCGCACCAGGTTCGCATACCAGTCAGCTACTTCCTGCCGTTGGGATTCCTTTACCCGGTAATGGGAAATAAGATGGTCCCGGATAAGATCCATATCCATTTTAAAAGAGCGGATCAGGTCTTCAACCTGAAACATGTAAAGGATGTATTCGGCAATGTTCTCTTTTCTTTTTTCTTTGGCTACAAACATAATTTCCATGCTTACACATTCAATCTGGACGATTCAATTTACACGACTCTCCGGGGAAAAAACAGTAAATGGTCTAAAGCCCGTGATCATTGCGGTATCAATAGTTCCGGCCTTAAGGCCGGAGGTACGTTTTAACCCCACAACAAAAAAATTTTCCCGGACACCAATGCGAAATTTACAAAAAATATGCATTAAGTTCAGGAAAACCCCGATTTAGATGGTGTTTAACTTTTGAAAAAAAGGTTAACGCAATCTTCGTCGTCCCGGGGGTAATCGGGAGGATTGTTTACGAAGGATCCGGGTTGAAAAAACGATCCAGATTCCGTCTCTCTTTTTTTGTTGGGCGACCGGTTCCTTTTTTGCGGTTAAACCAGGACATTTTTCGTTGTACTTCGAGCAGTTTGCGTTGTTCAGGCGGGGTTATATCCTCCACAAATCCGGAAGTCAGGCTTGCGGGCATTCGGTTTTGTGTTATTTGAAGCACTTGAAACGAATGGATGACGGGGGCCTTTTTTACATTGACCACCTGTCCGGGTTTCACGGTATGGGAAGGTTTCACCGGACGATTGTTCAGGGTGACGAGTCCTTTTTTACAGGCTTCTGCCGCTTTGCTTCTGGTTTTAAAGATCCGGACGGCCCAAAGCCATTTATCAATCCGCACTTCTGAATCCATTATTCTTCTTTTTTGTTGTAACGATTCATGGTTTTTTCTATGCCTAACGTACCAAAGCTTTGGATTATTTCAATGCAGGATTCTATTCTTTCCGGAAGGGCTTTTTCCTCTTCGGCGGTCCATTTGCTTAATACATAATCGACCTGAAAGCCTTGAGGAAACTCGTCTCCGATGCCAAAACGCAACCGTGCATAGTTGGTATGGCCCAGTGTTTCCTGGATGCTTTTGAGTCCGTTGTGCCCGCCATCGCCTCCTTTGGCCCTGATTCGCAATACGCCAAAGGGCAAGGCAATATCATCCACCAAAACCAGCAGGTTTTCGACAGGGATTTTTTCTTTCTGCAACCAGTAATTTACCGCCCGGCCACTGAGGTTTACATAGGTGGTCGGACGGAGAAGGATGAAGATTCTGGACCGGTATTTGTGTTCGGCGATGAATCCGTATCTCCGGTCTGCAAAAGAAATATTGGATGCATCAGCCCATGCATCCAATATCCTAAAGCCAATGTTATGGCGTGTATTTTGGTATTCACCTCCTATGTTGCCCAGACCGGCAATAAGGTATTTCAAGTTGCTTCCTTTTGGGTGATCACTATTCCGTTGTTTTGGCTGTTTGTTCGGATTCGGATTCTTCACCGGTTTCTTCTCCTTCTAATTCTTCTTTTTCTATTTCTTCAGGAAGGAGGCTTTTTGCCATTCGGGTAACGATGACTCCAACGACAACGTTTGATGGATCGTTGAGGAATTCCAGGTTATCCCTTTTCAGGTCACCCACTTTGATGCTGTCGCCGATATCCAGATCCTCAACCTGGATATCAATGGAGTCCGGGAGGTCTTTTGCCAGGGCTTTCACCCGCATTTTGCGCAGGTTTACGTATAATTTTCCTCCTTGTTTGATCCCCTTGGCCAGTCCCTCGGTTTTCACCGGAATCTCCATTTTCACCGGTTTATCTTCTTTAATCAGAAGAAAATCTACGTGTAAAAGTTTCTCTTCAACGGGGTGCCATTGCTGGTCCTGGAGTATCGTTTTGTAGGTTTCTCCTTCAATTTCCAGGTCGATCAGAAATACTTCCGGAGTATAAATAACCTTACGGAATTCACCAAACTCGGCATAGAAATGCAGGGGTTTATCGCCTCCGTATAATACACACGGAACCTTTCCGTTTATTCTCAGCATTCGGGCATTTTTTTTGCCGACGGTTTCTCTTTTTTGTCCTTTGATTACTACAGATTTCATGTTTTTCTAATTAACAATTATGGTACTCAGTTTTGCTCCAGGCATCCTGCCGGGATAAAACAGCATGCATAATTATACAGGCTGGCTCTCTTTGAAAAGCGGTGCAAATATAATCATTACCGGTAATATAACGAACTTATCGAATGATTTTTATAGATTCGCAGGATAGCTTCTCCAAAGGCCTCAGCAACAGATATATATTTAATTTTTTCGGATCTGTTCTTTGGGGCCAGGGAATCGGTAAAGTAGACTTCTTCGAGGGCCGATTCATCGATTCTTTTGATGGCCGGGCCGGATAACACACCATGGGCAGCAAAAGCCCTCACACTTCTGGCTCCTTTTTCCTTCATCAGGTTGGCTGCTTTGGTGATGGTTCCGGCGGTATCAATCATATCGTCTACAATGATGACATCTTTCCCGGTGACATCTCCGATAACGGTCATGTTTCCCACCACATTGGCTTTGGCGCGTGATTTATGGCAGATAACCATTCCGCATTCCAGCATCTTTGAGTAGGTATTGGCCCGTTTGGTTCCCCCCACATCGGGAGAAGCGATCACCAGATCAGGAAGGTTCATCTTATGAATGAAGGGAATAAAATGGGCTGATGCAAAAAGATGGTCAACCGGCACATTGAAAAAACCCTGTATCTGGTCGGCATGCAAATCCATGGTGATCACCCGGTCGACGCCTGCGGCCGACAAAAGGTCGGCAACCAGCTTGGCTCCAATGGATACCCGGGGTTTATCCTTGCGATCCTGGCGGGCATACCCAAAATAGGGAATCACCGCATTGATCTTGTAGGCACTGGCCCGCTTGGCAGCATCAATCATGAGCAATAACTCCATAAGATGATCCGCCGGGGGAGGCGTCGACTGAACAATGAAAACATGAGACCCCCGAATGGTCTCTTCGTAACAGGGTTCAAATTCTCCATCGGCAAAAACCGGACACGACGACCGGCCTAAAGAGATCCCTAAATTGTCACAGATTTTTTCTGTTAAATGACGGGTCCCGGTACAGGTAAAAACTTTTAACGGATGGTTCTTGTGGCCCATGTTGGTGCGTTTTTTTTGTGGATTATAGTTAAGTTGATCATTTATAATACGATATCTTATTTATTCCTGCCTATCTGATCCTTAAATGTAAGAAGAAATTAAAAAACTATCAAAACTCTATTTCGCTGATTCGTTTATCTGTTGGATAAAAGCAAGGATTTCTGTTCTCCCCAACCCTTGGGTTGCGGATGATAGAAACCAGGGAGGTACTTCTTCCCAGGTTTCAGAAAGTTTTTGGGTGTAACGATTCACCTTCTCCTCTGCCTCCTGAGGTTTCAGTTTATCGGCTTTGGTAAACACCATAGCGAACGGAACGCGGCTCATCCCCAGCCAGTGGATAAATTCCAGGTCTATCTTCTGGGGTTCATGCCGGATATCGATCAGGAGAAAAAGGCAATACAGATTTTCTCGTGTTACGATATACTGGCGGATCAGCTGATCGAATTTTTTGCGTTCTTGTTTAGAGACCCGGGCATACCCATACCCCGGCAAGTCGGCCAGGTACCATGCATCGTTGATGAGAAAATGGTTTATCAGTCTTGTTTTTCCGGGGTTTCCCGATGTTTTGGCCAGCGATTTGTTTTGAACCAGCATATTCAGCAGCGAGGATTTTCCCACGTTGGAGCGTCCGGTAAAGGCATACTCAGGCTTGTCAGGTGCCGGGCATTTTGAGGCATCTGCATTGCTGACCAGAAAACGGGCTTTCTTGACTTCCATGGTTAGGCATTGGGAATGAATACTTCCAGCAGTCTCACTGCCTCATGAAAAGGACGCAAACTGAAATTCGGAATGGAAGCCGGAACCAGCAGGGTTTCTCCTTTTTTCAGGAATCCGCTACCTCCGCTGTAGTTCAATTCCAGTTCGCCTTCGAGGCACACATAGATTACAAACGAGTCAACGGAATAAAAATCGCGCGCAATTGTTTTGTTTAACACCAGAAGGTTGGTGGTGAAATAGTCGCAATGAACCAGTTCCGTAGGGTTATTGATCTCTTCTTGGTATTTCTTTTTATAGGTTTTTTGGTAGTCGAAATGGATGGCATCCAATGCCAGGTCGGTATGTAAATCTCTTTTTCTTCCCTGGGCATCGGTTCGGTCAAAATCATGGATCCGGTAGGTCACATCCGAGGTTTGTTGAATTTCCGCCACCAGGATTCCGGCTCCGAGAGCATGGACTCTTCCGGCCGGTAAAAAAAAGACATCCCCTTTCTGAACTTCTTCGTAGGAAAGAATATCCAGCAGACGGCCCCCGTTGAGATGGGCTACAAACTCCTCCCGGGTCAGTGGTCTGTTGAACCCGGAATTCAGTCTGGCTCCCTTTTCGGCATCCAGGACATACCACATTTCGGTTTTTCCGAAGGCATTGTGCCGCTCTTTGGCCAATGGATCATCGGGATGCACCTGTATGGATAGATCCGCATGGGCATCAATGAATTTCACCAGAAGGGGAAATTCAATTCCGTGTTTTTCATAGATTCTTTCCCCCACAAGGTCGCCCATATAAATTTCTATCAGCTCCTGAAGGGTATTTCCTGCCAGAAATCCGTTGGAAACAACCGACACGTTGTCTTCGACCCCGGAGATTTCCCAGCTTTCACCGCAATTGGGCAGGTCACCGCAATCTTTATCCAATACTGTATGTATCTTCTTTCCTCCCCAGATTTTTTCAAAATAACGGGATTCAAATTTCAAGGGATATAATCCGTTCATGGGTTTGATCCTTAGTGGCTGCAGCCTGTTTATACTATTTTCCGGCGACCGTGCGTTCTGAAGTTTTATTTGTATCTTGTGTTTTCAAAGCAAAAAATCATTTATTGGGTCCCGGGTAAAATTAATGATTACCCGCCGAAGGTACAAAACAAAAGTTAAAAGTATGTTAGTGATTGGAATTGCAGGGGGAACCGGATCGGGAAAAACCACGGTTGTCAATAAGATTATTGAGGAATTTTCCCAGGGCGAGGTGGCCATACTTTCCCATGATTCGTACTATTACGATCTGAGTAGGTTGCCCCTGGAAGAACGCAGGAAAACAAATTTTGATCATCCGTCGGCCATTGAATTCGATCTGATGGTTCAACATGTCAAGGCTTTGCGCTTGGGGAAAACCATTCAGGAACCGGTCTATTCGATGCTGACCTGTACCCGGTTGGACGAATACAGGGAAATACACCCCCGCCAGGTGTTGCTCCTGGAAGGCATCCTTTGTCTCAGTCACCAAAAATTACGTCATCTGATGGATATCAAGGTGTATGTTGAATGTGCTCCGGATCTGCGGCTTTCACGGGTTATCCGTCGTGATATGGAGGAACGGGGCCGTACCATTGACCAGGTTCTCGAACGGTATGAAAAAACCGTTCGCCCCAGCCATATTCAGTTTATTGAACCAACCAAACAATTTGCCGATATCATCATCCCTCAGGGGGGCAAAAACCAGGTAGCCATTCATGTATTAACCCACTACATCAAGCAATCCTTAAATAACCAATAGCCATGTTAAATCATCTGAACATTGAAGAAGTGTTGTTTCTCGATATTGAAACCGTTCCTTTATGGCCCGGATATGCCGATATGCCGGAATCCTTCCGGAAACACTGGGATGCAAAAATGAAACATTACGGGGATGAAACAACCACCCCTGAATCGCTCTTTGAGCGGGCCGGGATTTATCCTGAATTCGGGAAAATCATATGTATCTCGGCCGGGTATATTTTTCAGAGAAAAGGAGAATTCTTCTTCCGGGTCAAATCGTTTTACGATGATCCGGAAAAAAAACTGCTATCGGCCTTCAACCATGCTCTGTCAAAGTTTTCAGCAGCCGGAAAAAAAAGACTTTGTGCGCACAACGGTCAGGAGTTTGATTTTCCCTATATAGCGCGCAGAAGCCTGATCCATGGATTGCGGTTGCCTGAAATTCTGGATGTGGCAGGCGCCAAACCATGGGAAATCAAAGACCAGCTCATGGATACCCTGCAGCTCTGGAAATTTGGTGACTACAAACATTATACTTCGCTGGCTTTGTTGTGTGATCTTTTTGAAATACCCACGCCCAAAGACGATATCGATGGCAGCATGGTCGCCAGGGTCTATTATGCGGAAAACGACCTGGACCGGATTATCCGTTACTGCGAAAAAGATACCCTTGCGGTAGCAAACCTTCTGTTGCGTTTTAAGGGAAAAAACAGCATCCCGATGGAAAATATGGAAGTGGTGTAGCGTGAAAAAAAATCCGAAGATTCCAGGATCTTTCCCTCTTTTCTTTTTTGTAATTCTCTATATTTGACGGCGCGTAATCAACCCGGTGGGGTGCCGGTTTTTATCGTACAATTGGTTTTCTATGGAACGAGCATCAAATATACCCCCGAAGGGTATGATGGATTCCGATCCCGATAGCTATCGTGAATACCTTATAAATTGAACACTTTGATCCTATGAAAAGAAATTTCTGGAAAGTTCTTGGTCCGGGGATCATATGGGCAGGAGCAGCCGTTGGAGTTTCCCACCTGGTTCAGTCGACGCGTGCGGGAGCCAGTTTTGGTTTTGACCTGATCGTTTTGGTTTTGCTCGTCAATTTGCTGAAGTATCCTTTTTTTGAATTTGGACCCCGTTATGCTGCGGTTTCCGGTGAAAGCCTGATTCATGGTTACCACCGGATGGGGAAGTGGGCCGTTACGCTGTTTTTTGTGATGACCCTTGGTACGATGTTCACCATGCAGGCTGCGGTTACTTCGGTAACGATCGGCATCTTCAGTTCCCTTTTCCCGGGGCTTTTAAGTTTTCAGGAATGGACGATCCTCATTTTCGGGATTTGTCTTTTGGTGGTTGCCGTGGGACGTTACAAAGCCCTGGATCATCTCATGAAAGTTTTCATGTTGATTCTGGCGCTTTCCACGGTAGTAGCTGTTATTGCCGCCTTTACCAGGGGCTTCCATCCCGATCCGGCGTATGCCGAATCGTTTACCTGGAATCCCTTGAATGTGGCTTTTCTCATAGCCATTGCGGGGTGGATGCCCAGTGCCATTGATATCTCGGTATGGAATTCCATGTGGACCCTGGAAAAAATCAAACAAACCGGGTACCGGCCCACACGAAAAGAGATCTTGCTCGATTTCAACATCGGGTACATCGGAACCACCTTCCTGGCGCTTTGTTTTCTGTCCCTGGGAGCCCTGAGCATGTATGGATCAGGAATCGATTTTTCGGAAAACGGATCCGTTTTTGCCATGCAATTATTCGAACTCTACACCTCATCCATTGGGAAGTGGACCCATGTGATCATTGCCATAGCTGCCTCGGCCACCATGTTCAGCACCACCCTCACGTTGATTGATGCCTATCCGAGGGTTCTGGTTCCCGTAACGAAAATTCTCATTCCCTCGATTCAGAAAACCCGGGCAGTCCGTTATCTCAATTATTTCTGGTGGCTTCTTCTGCTGGTGATTGCTTTTCTGGTAATGACTTCTTTCTCCTCCAAAATAAAACTGCTGGTCGATATAGCCACGTCGTTGTCTTTCATTACCGCACCCGTGTTGGGTTATCTGAATTATAAGGCCGTTACCAGTGATCACATTGCCCTTGCCGATCAACCCAAAACGGGTTTGCGTATTCTGAGTTGGATCGGACTGGTTGTTTTATCGGCTTTTGCTGTTTATTTTATTGTTTTACGAATTTTTTAAATTCAAAAGAATGCATTCTTTTCGATCTTCAGCACTTCGCAACGGATTCCTGGTGTTGCTGTTTTTGATGGGTTTTTCCTGTGTGAAAGAAGAATCCAAACCCCAGGAGATTGTACAGATTTCAACCATTGATGCCTTGATGCAGGGAGTTTTTGATGGTTCCACCCTGTTGTCGGAACTCACGGGAATGGGGGATTTTGGGATCGGTACTTTCAATGCCCTGGATGGGGAGATGACTTTTCTGAACGGGGTTTTTTATCAGGTGAAATCCGACGGGAAGGTGTATGAACCCGATGTTCACAGTACCAAAACCCCGTTTGCCACGGTTACCTGTTTTCATCCGGAATGGACCCGGCCTGTTTCTTCTCTGGATTATGATTCCCTGAAGGACACCATCGACAGCCTGCAAACGAGTGCGAATTTGTTTTATGCCATTCAGGTAAAAGGGAATTTCTCGTATGTGAAAACCCGAAGTGTCCCGGCTCAGGTGAAGCCCTATCCTACGCTGGCTGAGGTAGCGGCCCATCAGCCCGAATTTGAAGCCCATTCCATAAGCGGTACGCTGGCCGGATTCTATTGTCCACCTTATGTAACCGGCATCAACGTTACGGGCTACCATTTGCATTTTATCTCGGACGATAAACAATTTGGGGGCCATGTGCTGGAACTGGAACTTCAGGAGGGAACCTTACAGCTCGATCAGGTGTCCCGGTTCCGATTGATCCTTCCGGAGGACGGCGATTTCCTGGATGCCGATCTGACAGAAGATCTTTCAGACGAACTGGAGGATGTGGAAGGGTAGGAGAGAGCGGAATCCTGCCGGACCTTCATTCATACCAAAGCCATTCATCCCTTGTATTCTGTGGTGTTTCGTTTCTTCCCCCGGGATTTCGGGGTTTCATGATTCATGGGGGTTGCCATACACTATACCAGTCCGGAGAATCCCATGAATGCCATGGCAAGGATGCCGGCCGTGATCAGTGCAATGGGGGTTCCCCGCAATCCTTTCGGCACATTCATCAGGTCGAGATGCTCGCGCATACCGGAAAACAATATCAACGCCAGGCCAAAACCAATGGCGTTGGATAAGGCAAAAACAACGCCTTCCAGAAGATTAAAATCCTTCTGAACCGTTAAAATAGCCACTCCCAAAATGGCACAGTTGGTGGTGATCAGCGGCAGATAGATCCCCAGGGCCTGATACAGCGGTGGACTGGCCTTTTTCAGGATGATTTCCACCAGCTGAACCAGAAAAGCAATGATCAGAATAAACGAAATGGTCTGGAGAAAATCAAGGTGCAACGGATTGAGGATGTAAATCTGGATCAGGTAGGTTACCAGGGTGGCCAGTACCATGACAAAGGCCACCGCTCCCATCATGCCAACGGCCGTGGATACCTTTTTGGATACCCCCAGAAAGGGGCAGATCCCCAGGAACTGCATCAACACAATGTTGTTGACAAGAATAGCGGATATGACGATAACAAAATAGTTCATGCTCTGTTCCTCCTATGCTTTTTTCATCTTATTGATAATATAGATCAGGTACCCCAATACGATAAAGGCCCCGGGGGGCAATACAAACAGCAGGGTAACATAATCCTCCGGATAAATGGGGATATTGAATATCTTCCCGCTGCCCAGAATTTCACGGACTCCCCCGAGAAGGGTCAAGGCGAAACTGAATCCGAAGCCCATTCCCAGACCGTCGATCATCGAAGAGCCCAGGGTATTTTTGGATGCAAAGGCTTCGGCACGGCCCAGGACGATGCAGTTGACCACAATGAGGGGAATGAAAAGTCCCAGACTATTGAACAAAGCCGGCACATAGGCCTGCATCATCATTTGCACGATGGTTACAAAAGTGGCAATGATCACAATGAAGGAAGGGATCCGGACCTTGTCGGGGATCAGGTTCTTAATAAGCGATACCACCAGGTTCGACATAACCAGCACAAAAGTAGTGGCCAGTCCCATTCCCAGTCCGTTGATAGCGGATGTGGTAACACCCAGCGTGGGGCACATGCCCAGCAAAAGGATGAATACCGGATTTTCATTGATCAATCCTTTTGAGAAGTTTTTCCATTGATTCATTTTGAGCCTCCTTTGTTAAAATCCAGCTGAGCTGTTTTTCCGGGTTCCGGGTTATTTTCCTTATATGTTTCCCAGGCACGCCGGAGTGCATCGAGGAATGCCCGGGAAGTGATGGTTGATGCGGTGATGGCATCGATATCTCCCCCATCTTTGGAGACGAAAAACGCCGTGGATCCGGGATTTTTCCCGATGATCTCCTGATGGGGTTTTTCGGGATCTTTAAACCAGGTATCCATTTTGGATCCCAATCCGGGTGTTTCTTCGTGTTCCAGTATTTCGTATCCGCAGAAGTTTCCGCTGGCATCGATCCCGGCCATGATGGATATATAGCCGCCAAATCCGCGGTTGGTGTACGTTTTAATGGCTGTTCCGATCCATATTTCGTTTTTATAGGCCGGATAAAACTCAAGGCTGTCGCCTCCCTGAGGAGGAGCAATCTTGCATTCACCGAGGATCTCATCGTATGCAGGAAGCACCTTTTTTATGGCTTCCATTTTAGCTTCTTCCTTCGATTTGTCGATGGCCTCACGGGTCAGATCATTCACAAATCCCAGGGATGCGGATGCGATCAGGGTTACCAGGAAGAGAGCCATAACCATATTTCCAAAGGTAGATTCACGTTTCCCCATTATTTTTTTCCTCCAAATTGTTTCGGTTTCACATAGCGATTGATGATCGGCACCACGGCGTTCATCAGCAGGATGGCAAAAGAAACGCCTTCCGGGTAGGCGCCCCAGGTTCGGATCGCGATGGTGATCAGTCCGATGCCGATGCCGTACATGATCTGTCCTTTGCCGGTCATGGGCGAGGTAACCATATCGGTTGCCATGAAGATGGCTCCCAGCATGGCTCCTCCGGTTAGCAGGTGAAACAGGGGATTCATGTACATTTCGGGATCTGCCAGCCAGAGAATAGCGGCGAAAAGCGCCATGGATCCCAGTACCGACACCGGGATCTGCCAGGTTATGACTCTCCTGAAAAGCAGGTATATGCCTCCGATGATCAGCAGAAGGGCCGACACCTCACCCAGGGAGCCTCCGATGTTTCCGAGCAGCAGATCCATGGTCCCGGGCAGGTCTTCCAGGGTATCGCTGAGCGGTTGGCCACTCATAAGAGATTCTTTGATCAGCCCCAGGGGGGTGGCCGCCGTAACCCCATCGATGGCGGCCTGCTGGTTAACCGGCCAGGAGGTCATGTGCACCGGAAAGGAAATCAGCAGAAAAACCCTTCCGACCAGTGCCGGATTGAAAAGATTCTGGCCCAGGCCACCAAAGGAAAGCTTCCCGATTCCGATAGCCACAAGCGCCCCAATCAGGATGATCCACCAGGGAAGAGAGGCCGGAACATTAAAAGCCAGCAGTATTCCGGTGATGATGGCTGATCCATCTCCCACAGAGGGAGTGATGCGCATCACGTATTTCTGGATCACGTATTCACCTGCCACACAGGCAGCCACAGCAATCAGGGTCACCCGGAGGGCATCCATCCCGAAAACAAAAACCGACCATGCCAGAGCAGGTACCAGCGCCAAAATAACCCGGTACATAATCTTGTTGACCGATTCGTCGGTATGTATATGCGGTGATAGCGATACGGTTAATAGTTTACTCATGGGTTGCGTTAATTTATTGTCCTTGTTACTTTTTTCATCCGAATGATCGTTGATGCGTCCCGTGTTTCATTATTTTTTTCTTTCCCTGATTCGTTGGCCTACTTTGGCTTTCGCCACCCGTATATGGTCGAGCAGCGGTCGGTTGGATGGACAGGTATAACTGCATGAACCACATTCTATACAATCCATGACATGGTTCTTTTCCGCCTCGTCCCACATCTGTTTTTCTGTGATACTCATCAGGTAATAGGGTTCCAGACCCATAGGGCAACCCGACACGCACCGTGAACACCGAATACAAGGTTTCTGTTCTTTTCTTTTTGTGTTGTTTTCTTCGATCAGCAAAATACCGGATGTACCTTTGGTGATAGGCACTTCTCTTTTGGCGATGGCTTTGCCCATCATGGGCCCTCCGCAGATGATTTTTCCGGTATCGTCCGGTTCTCCCCCGGCAGCCTTCAACAGATCCGCTATGGGAGTTCCGATCCGGGTTCTAATGTTGGAGGGTTTTTTCACGGATTTTCCGGTGACTGTCACAATTCGTTCGAAGAGCGGTTTGTTTTTCTGAACCGCTTCATATACAGCAAAGGCGGTTCCGACATTTTGAACCACAACCCCCACGGCGATGGGCAATCCTCCCGAAGGAACTTCTCTTCCGGTTATTGCTTTGATCAGTTGTTTTTCTCCTCCCTGGGGATATTTGACTTTTAGGGGAACCACCTTGATATCCGGATACTGTTTTGCTTTTTCACGCATCAGGCGGATGGCATCCGGTTTGTTGTTTTCGATGCCGATGCAGCATTTTTGCACACCCAGGGCTTTTTTCAAGAGCCTGGCTCCCACGAGGATCTCATCGGCTTTCTCCAGCATCAGGCGGTGATCAGACGTTAAAAAGGGTTCGCACTCAACCCCGTTGATGATGAGCATTTCGGCTTTTCTCCCTTTGGGGGGTATGAGTTTCACATGGGTAGGGAAGGTCGCTCCTCCGAGGCCTACAATGCCGGCTTCCAGAATCTTATCGATAATTTCTTTCCCGGAACAGGAGAATTCCTTCACCAGTGTTTCCGAGCGGTCAATGGTGTCGATCCATTCATCCCCTTCGGTATCAATGACCACTGTTGTTTTGGGATATCCTGAGATGTCAGGCAGGGCCTCTATTTTTTTCACCTTTCCGGACACCGGGGAATGGATGTTGGTGGAGACAAAGCCGTTGCTCCGGGCAATCACCTGTCCGGTTTTTACGGTATCGCCGCGTTTAACCAGGGGTTCCGCAGGGGCCCCGATGTGTTGCGATACCGGAACAAAGGCTGTTTTGGGAAGTTCCAGCACCTCAATAGGCCGGTCGGCAGATATTTTGTATTCAGGAGGATGAACTCCTCCTCTTTTAAACGTTTTTAACACCATGTACCTCTCCTTATTCGTTTTCTGTTTTATATGCTTCTTTTTCTTCCTGTTTTATTTTCCGCGGAGGAAAATTTATTTCCAGGATGGAATGGGTAGGGCATACCGGTGCACATTTCCGGCAAAGCCGGCATTTATCGGTATCGATGTATGCCAGGTTATTTTTCATTGTAATTGCGTCGAAAGGGCATGCTTTTTCACATTTTCCGCATCCTATGCAGGCTACGCTGCAGGATTTCAGGGCTACGGCAGCCTTATCTTCATTGCGGCAGGCCACGACGATTTTTCTGTTTTTCGGGAATTTTTTGATCAGTTCAATGAGGTTTCGGGGACAGGCATCTACGCAGGCCCCGCAGGCTACGCACTGATCGTCAAGAATAAGAGGAACCCCCAGGTTGGCACGTAAATCAATTGCCCCGAAATCACAGGCGTCATAGCAATCGCCATACCCCAGGCAACCATACGGGCAATCGGTATCTCCGCTGTAAACCAGAGCAGCTGAAGCGCAGGTTGTCACTCCGTCGTAGGCGCTGGTTTTTTTCCGGTGTTCGCAGGTTCCGTTGCAACGGATAAAAGCAACCCGGGGAACGGTTTTTGTGGCTTCGAGTCCCAAAATAGCAGCTACCTTAGCCATGGTCTCGTTTCCTCCCACCGGGCAGTTGAGGTCACTCAGGTCATTCTGCCGGACGCAGGCCTCCGCAAAAGCCCGGCACCCGGCAAACCCACACCCCCCGCAATTGGCCCCCGGAAGCGCTTCCTCCACCTCATCAATGCGGGGATCTTCATACACCTTGAATTTACGCGCTACCAGATACAGAATGACCGCAGCCGAAAGACCAGTCATACTTAAGGTAACAATGGTATAGACGATGGTAATGCTCATGGGTCAGTTGGTTTCTTCAATTTCAAATTGGAACATTTTTTTTACGTGATGACGAAAAAAATACAATGTGGAATAGTAGGGAATCAGAATACCCAGCGATATCAGCCCGCTGATTCCTTCATTCTGTGTAACCCTCAGCGAGATAACCAACGCAGTGATCAGCATCAGCAGGGGAACCAGATACCCGAAAAAAAGCGCCTTGAGGCCACTGGATTCTTTGAACAAAATCGTGACTTCCTCCCCTTGCTGGTATGTTTTTGTGAACCGGGTAATTTCAACCTCTTTTTCCTGTCTGTCAGCGATGGTACAAGCCCCCCGGGCATGACATGCTGAACAGGCCGACCGGCTGATAATGGTTACCAGCAGAGAATCAGCATTCACGTGTTTTACATAAGCTTTGTGCCGGATCGCTTCACTCATCGGATGAATCCTATCCTGTTTCAGAAAATAAAAATACAAAACTAGCGTTTTGGAGGGATTAATCTGTGCCAAACCTCATTTTTCATACAGAATATGTAATTTAGAAATATTCTAATTTACTCTGGTTTCGCTCTTGTTTGCGCATCTTACTTGGGGAGGTATCCGAATGAAATCCCTGATCCGGTATTTACCGGGGATCCTTATCCCTATCATTGCTATCCGGTCTTTTATGAATTGTAATGAATGCGTGTTAGGGGATCATTCCTGGACGACCAATTTTTTCATAAAAGCAGGTTTTCCGGGTGCTGTGATCCGAATCAGGTAGATTCCCGAAGGCAAATTCCCAACCGTCAGGGTTGTTTGATGGGTAAACTGTTTGCTGACAACCTCGGTTCCGGTAATGTTAAAAAGAGTGACCTGGTTTGGCACATCCCCTCCGGTAAAGATGGTAACCTGTTCGGAAACAGGATTGGGATAGACATGAATTTCCCCGTCGGTGAATTTTTTTGTCAACGAACTGCTTCCTCCGGAAAAGTGATATAAGACCCGGGAATCCTGGACCCATTGTTCGTTTTCCCATTCAAAGAAGGTGGATGAAACAAACATATGCACAAATTCGCTGGTGTAGAAATCAAGCGGAAAGATCATTGCACTGATGGAGATGGAGTAGTCATAGGCGATTTCGTTTTTGTACCCGGGAACCATTTCCCCGGAATCATTGGTATAATAGCCCATCTCAAGAATGATGTTTCCGTATTCATCGAAGGCGTATTCTTCATAATTGGAGATTGTCCAGGATTGGGTAGACTCATCGCGTTCATAGTATGTGCTGGTATGCGATTGATGGTTGTTGTTGTAGGTATATTCTGCTTTTTCGTAAGGGATCCATGTACTGGAGATTTCATCCCAGTTGGAGTTTACAACGGAGGTAAGATCTCCTGCGGCATTGTAGGTATAGGCATCTTTCAAAGAGTAAACCATGGTCTGGGTGATATAGTCCAGTCTGTAACTTATTTCTTCCAGGATCCGGTTTTCCGTATCGTACACATATTCTGTTCTTGTAGACAACATCCAGGAGTCTGGTGACCCTCCACCGTAAAAGAATTCCTTTACTATCAGTTTGTTATTTTCATCGTATTGGTTTTCATTTTTGGATGCTTCCAACCAGTCGTTGAGGTCCTCCTCCCATCCGTATCGTATTTCCAGGGTGTTGTTTCCCTGGTTGTCGTAGGTATAGACTGATTTTGAACTGGGCTCCCCATCATACCAGGTTGTCTCTATGTAGAGCAGACCCTCCGCGTTGTAGGCATATTCATGCTTGAACGTAGCGGTTTTCCGGTCTTCTCCATAAAGCGCATACGAGATGTTTCTGCCTTGCGAATCATAGGTGTATACCATCGCTACGCCGTTTCTCCATGCATGAGAAAGGGTGTCATACGACTGGAAGGTCATGCTGTCGAGTTGATACGTGTTCTCTCCACTTTTCAGCATGGTTTGCTTTTCTGCTGCCAGAGCCCGGGTGGAGTGGACGGATCCCGGGAGGAAATGGATGGCCTGATGGGTCGGGGTAACCTGGGAAAAGCGATCAAGGATGCCAATGCCCCTGTGGTTCTCCGTTCTTTGTGTCGTTCCCTTTTGAAAAGGCGATTGCGCCTGCGTGATCCCCATCGTCAATAAAACGAGTATCATGGAGTAGATGTTCTTCATAGTCTTTATTATTAATGGTTTATTTTTTCTGATAACTGTTAAAATGCACAGTTTATTCTAAGCGAAAGATACACATTTTTTAGGTTGGCTGTTATACCGGAGACAGGAATAATTCATGAATTATTCGGGTTAAATGGAAACCACTTTTTTTTTATTCTTCCAAAGATTTTTCCGTTTCTTTTTCTTAGCTTAGTAAAGTCATTGTCGGTTGGTTCTTTGATTGACCTTGTAAAACCTACTTCGTATGAAAGCTACCCTTTATTCTATCCCCATCCTGTTGTGTCTTTCTATTTTCGCCCTTCCGGTTTTTTCACAAACCGAAGTGCGGCATGATATTACGGAAAATACCACCTGGACAAAATCCGAAAGTCCGTATATACTCATTGGAAGTCCCGTTGTTGCTCAGGGTGTCACCCTGACCATAAAACCCGGAGTTGTCGTTAAGTTTTTCAGTTTCAGCAGTACATTCACCATTCACGGCCAATTGGTAGCGGATGGCAGTCCTTCTTACCTGGTGTTTCCCGATCCGATCATTTTTACATCCTACAAAGACGATCTCCACGGAGGCGACACCAATGAAAACGGCGATGCCGATGCCCCTGCATCGGGTGATTGGACGAGTATCATCCTTGCGGATACTGCTTCGGCATTTTTCCGGTCCTGTGAGTTTAGGTACGGAGGGTACTGGGGCTATCCCATGCTGGATCTCCGGGCTCCTATTGATACGATCCGGTATTGCCGTTTTTCCGATTCCCACAGTCCGGCGATTCATTCCACCGGAGGATCCCTGCAGGTTACCGGATCTTCTTTTCATACAGGAAACGGGATTGAGTTCCTGTACGGTAGCAATGATCCCCGTAAGCCCAACGAACTGATCTTACGCCACAATGAATTTAAGGTGGAGAACGCCATGGTGGAGGCGGGTTACGGCGATTCGCTTACCATTTTTCTGGAAGGAAACACCGTAGTTCATTCCTCCACAACCTATAAAGCCAATGCATGTTATGTACACGGGAGCTTTACCGGTGAAAACTTTTTTACTTCTCAGCCGGATATTCCGTTTGTTTTCAGTTTGCTTGTTGAAGAAGGATCTTCCTTAACCTTGCCTCCGGGAACTGTGGTGAAGATCATTGAGAATGAGGGTATACAATTCCGGGGATCGCTCTGGGCCCTGGGTACGAAGGAGAAACCCATTGTTTTCACCTCGATCTATGACGATTCCTTCGGGGGCGACACCAACGGAGATGGAAACGCAACCGCTCCTGAACGCGGGGTGTGGGGTCCGCTTATTTTTTCTGGAACGACCGACTCAAGCCGGCTTGAAAAGGTGCTGATCAAATATACCGGGCAGTGGGATCCGGCCATTCAGATCACCAACAGCCATGTTTTGTTCAAAGAGTGTGTGGTTGCCGAATGTGGATCGGATGCTTTTCAGATTAACGGGGCTTCCCCCGAAATTACCGGCTCAACCATCAGCCACAATCTGTTGGGCTTTGATGTGGGGTTTACCGGAAGTCCTGTGATCCATCACAACGATATCATGTTGAACAACCCCGAAATAGGGACGGGTGGAGGAGTCAAGGTGCAATCCCTGAATCCGGAAACAACCGTTGCCGAGAACAATTACTGGGGATCAGCTACCGGCCCGAAGCATTATACCTACCATCCGGAGGGTACGGGAGATCTGGTCATCGGACCGGTAGATTATGAGCCGTTTGAAAGGGAAATCATCAACGATGGATTGATCTCAAAGCCTGTTCTGAACATTGGGAAAGAGGAAAACACCATCCACTGCAGGGAAACATCAGCCTTTGATTTTTCCGATGTTTTATGGGAATTCGGGGACGGTTCCACATCGGCGGAATTCACCGCCGACCATTCCTATGCGGCTTTGGGTATCTATGAGGTGTGTTATACAGCCACGTCCGATTACGGGGTGAAAGTCAGGCAGTGTCAAATGGTGGATCTTTCCACTTCGGTTCCGGACCTTGCCAATGCAGAAAACCACTGGTCAGTTTATCCCAATCCGGCGGGTCCTATGGCCTATTGCCGGTTAACCGTGGATCAACCCACAACGATCATTCTTGAATTATTCGATATGACCGGAACCCAAGTGCTTCATCTTTATTCCAACAAGATCGGGAAGGGGAACCATACCATTCCTCTGGTTTTTGAAGGCATTCCGGGTGGAATCTATACGTTACGGGGGACCGTGGGAAATACGATGAATCGCCAAAAGATCATGATTCATTCGCATTGTTTGTAAGTAACAGGGTGTTGTCCTCTCCCGGGAAAAGCAGGGCACACCGGAAAGCTATTCCCTTGCCGTACACCGGAAGAATCAGAGAACCGGGAACAAAAAGGATGCGAAAAATCGCGCAGGGAATTGCAATGGGTTTTGGGGATCAGGAATTTTTTTATCTTCGTTTGTCTAAACAAGCAACCTATGAAGAAAATTACATTTTTTGTGCTTTCCTGCCTGTTCTCTCTTTTTGGTTCTGCACAGGAAGAGCAGATCAAAACAGGATGGAATTTTGGAGCCCTTCCTGCGGTTTCTTTTGATACCGATCTGGGTTTTCAGTATGGGGCATTGGTCAATTTGTATCATTACGGGGATGGTTCCAGGTATCCGGCCTACGATCATTCCCTCTATCTGGAAGTTTCGAGGTATACGAAGGGAAGCGGT
>CAYPAW010000074.1:0-69996 GCA_964408795.1 uncultured Mariniphaga sp. | reverse complement strand
CTTGGTTTGAGAGCCCCGGCAAAGAGTACAGTGTAAATATTAATTGAAAAGCATACCACATTTCACTTGAAAACCATACCACTTACCAATGCGTATCTTCTATTATTTAACAAAAATAGAAGATTAAAATATATGGTAAGTATGAAACAAAAACAAGAGATTATTATTCGGCATTGATGGGATGGTGATTCTGAGAGAAAAATTTCCCGTGACGTGAATTAAAACTTAACAGAGAAACTGTAAGGCGTTAAATAAAAGAATATAAGCTGGCAAGGGAAAAGCTTAAGTCAGCTCAACGATGAATCCTTAAATAGAGGATGTCGTTAAAATACCGAAATACAATAGTAAAAACCGCAGTAAAAGAAAACTCACTCAAGAGATCAGCACTGAGATAGACGGGTTATTGGGAAAAAATGAACAAAAGCCTAACCAGGGCTTACATAAGCAGGTAATGAATTTTAGCGTGGAGTCATTTTTTACCCATAAGTAGGTGCAGTATTATCCCACGTTAAAACTTAAATGAATATCAGTTCCCGATGTCGTTTCGCTCGTGCTTATGAAATGATAGAATATAGGAATAATCCCGTTTGCGCTTCGCTCAACGGGATGAATTCGATTGGGTTCACTGGCAGTATTGGACACTCCCGTTTGCGCTTCGCGCAACGGGATGCATTCGATTGGGTTCATTGGCAGTATTGGACAATCCCGTTTGCGCTTCGCTCAACGGGATGCATTCGATTGGGTTCATTGGCAGTATTGGACAACCCCGATGTCGTTTCACTCATCGGGATGAATTCGATTGGGTTCATTGGCAGTATTGGACACTCCCGTTTGCGCTTCGCTCAACGGGATGAATTCGACTAACACTTTTCAGTGCGTTGCACTTCTGAAAAGTGAGTCTCATTCACTTTCCGATGCAGAAATTGCTGAATATATGCCCCAAAACTTCATCGGTGGTAATTTCGCCGGTGATCTCGCCGAGGTAGTGGAGGCATTCACGGATATCCTGGGCCAGGAAATCGCCGGTGATCCCGGAGTCCAGGCCTTCCAACACGCGAACAATCGCTTCATGGGCTTTCTTCAGTATTTCGTAATGCCGCACATTGGTTACGATACTGTCTTCCTGAAAGGCGGCATCGAGGTTCACCGAGTGGGTCATGTGACCGATCAGTTCCTGGAGATTCTGCTTTGTTTTGGCAGCCAGGAAAACCCTGTTTTCATTTTTATGGAGCCGCATTTGCTTCAGCTTATGCATCGTCTCCTTGCTCCCGATGTCTGTTTTGTTGGCCACAAGAATCAGTTTTTGCGTCTTGATCCGCCCGCGTATTTTCTCTATTCTCTCCAAAATCAGGGGGTAGGGGTTTTGGGTATCGACAACCAGAAGCACCATGGCAGCCTGGTCTAGTTTGCTGAAAGAACGCTCAATACCCATATTTTCCAGACGATCTTTGGTTTCACGGATGCCTGCTGTGTCGAAAAAACGAAATGCCGTTCCATGGATTGTAACCACATCTTCAATCACATCACGCGTGGTCCCGTGAAATTCCGAAACGATGGCTTTGTCTTCGTTGAGCAGGGCATTCAGCAGGGTCGATTTCCCAACATTGGTTTCTCCTACGATTGCCACCGGAATTCCATTTTTAATTACATTTCCCAGTTGAAAGGAGTTTGTAAGCCTGCGCAGGAGTTGCTCGATTCGTTCTGTGAGTTTTCGCAATTCCAGGCGGTCGGCAAATTCCACATCCTCTTCGCTGAAGTCCAGTTCCAGTTCCACCATGGCCGTAAAGTGCAACAGTCGTCCCCGAAGGTTTTCTATTTCGTTTGAAAAACCACCCCGCATCTGGTTCATTGCCAGCCGGTGAGATGCCGCATTGGAGGAGGCAATGACATCCGCCACCGCTTCCGCCTGCATCAGATCCATTTTGCCATTCAGAAAAGCCCGCTGGGTAAACTCCCCCGGCTTTGCCATCCGCGCACCCCTGTGAATCAATACTTCCAAAACACGTTGCTGGATATAGACCGACCCGTGACACGATATCTCAACCATATCTTCCCCGGTATACGAATGGGGTGACTTAAACAACGAAACCACTACTTCATCAATCACTTCGTTTCCATCAATCAGTTCCCCAAAATGCAACGTGTTGGCTTTCTGTGTGTTCAGCTTTTTATGCTTTGCCGGACTTCGAAATACCTGATCTGCAATGTCCATGGCTTTCCCGCCCGAAAGACGGATCACCGCAATCGCACCGGCCCCCGGAGAGGTGGAGAGCGCACATATCGTTGACTGATCAAGCATTCCTGAAATTTTCCAACAAAGATATCTGTTTTTTTAAGAATCATCATCTTAAAAATCAAGCATCAGGAATCAAGAACCAGGAGCCAGGAATTAGTCTCTAATTGCAAGTTGAGAGTTGCGAGTTGGATTTTCAGATTCTTAAAGTTTCTGACTATATGATCATTAGAACCAGCAACCAATATTAAGTTATTCGCTTTGCGTTATTGTAGTTGTCCAATCCGCTTGCTTGCGTTAATGAAATCATTCATTCCGACGCAGTCGGAAAATATGCGATGGAAAGAAATGAAAATCCACCCGTTAGGGCAAAAAAAGTAGAGATCAATACCATAAAAAACAATACAGAACAATGACAACAACAATCCCATAACCTTAACTTTCTTTCCTGGAAACAGAAATACAGAAAAATCCTTTGTATATTTAATCAATCAATTCCTCGTGGTTTACTGCGAGGTTACTTTATACGCTCCCCCTGATTTGTAGGGGAGCTGTCAGTCATCTGACTGACAGATGGGTGAAATAAAGAAATTCTGGTTTTTCAGCATAGCTGAAAATAATCCCTATGGTCACGGGGATAATCAACGTTAAGGATTTTCTTTATTGCCCCAAATATAGATTAGAAAAGGAACCTGTGAATTCAGATCTGAATGAATTAATTTTTAGCATATAGCTATTCACACCTAATAGAATAATAAATCCGATGATTACACAAACAAAACACGGACTTCTGGTATTGATCTTCTTGATTATGGGTATTATAGTAAATACAGGCTGTACAAAAGAGATACAGCCGGATGTCATTCCTCTTGATAAGGAGTGGCAGCTTCAGCCACATGGACACTGGGGTGATGATGGAGAACGGATCGATTCTGTAGGATATGTCGACGAAAACAGTATACACTGCAATGTACCGAATACGGTTTTAGGTGCTTTGGTTGAAAGTGGAAAGTACCCCGATCTCTTCTTTTCGGATAACCTGAAACGGGTTCCTGTTGAATGGTTTCAATCGCACTGGCGGTATGTAAAAACCTTTGACCTTGACAGGAATATTTCCAACCGGTATGCGCGTTTATGCTTTGACGGGATCAATTACAGCGCTGATATTTTTCTGAACGGAGAGAAAATAGGAGCTGCCGATACGATCAAAGGAGCATTCCGCCGTTTTGCTTTGGATGTTACAGAAATTCTCAAGCAGAGAGGCAACAGGCTCGAAGTAAGGGTATTCCCTCCTGAGCCGGGTGATTTCACTGTAGGTTTTGTGGATTGGACCCCAAGGCCTCCGGATCGCAATATGGGCCTCTTCCGCGGTGTGTCCCTTCGTTTTTACGGACCTGTATCCATTGAACAACCATTTGTGAAATCCCATATCAATCCGGACAACCTCCGTGAAGCAGAGTTGACAATTGAAAGCCGGATTGTTAATCATTCGGATAAAGAGATGACAGCAGTTGTACAGGCAGTGATTGAGGAGATAACCCTTGAGCAAAAGGTGGAATTGCAGCCTTTGGAAGAAAAAATACTGGTATGGACACCCGAACGCTTTTCTGCCCTGAAACTTACGGATGCCCGGTTGTGGTGGCCCCATACCATGGGGAACCCTGAATTGTACCGGCTTCAAATGGAATGCAAAGTGAACAGTGAAGTGTCGGATAACATTTTTCAGAAATTCGGCATCAGAGAGGTTTCTGATTATATCAATGAAAACGGATCCCGTATGTATACGATCAACGGACGGGATATCCAGATTCGTTCCGGCGGTTGGACCGATGACCTTCTGCTCAGGGAAAAGGCTGAAAATGTGAAGGCACAGGTGTTGTATACTAAACTGATGAATCTGAACTGCATACGGCTGGAAGGAGTGTGGGGAGCCAGCCAGACCCTTTATGATCTGTGTGATAAACATGGCATTCTGCTAATGGTGGGCTGGAGTTGCCAGTGGGAATGGGACGGTTATCTCGGAAAGGAATGTGATCAATTCGGGGGGATAAAAACTCCGGAAGATATGAAACTGGTGAATCACTATCTTGAAGACCAGGTATTGTGGTTGCGTCATCATCCCAGCATCTTCGTGTGGGTCATGGGAAGCGATATGTTACCCCGGCCTGCCCTCGAGAAGATGTATCTGAAAAATCTTGAGGTAAATGACCCGACCCGACCGGTTCTGATGGCATGCTCAACGTGCGACAGCGAAGTTACCGGCCCTACAGGCGTTAAAATGAATGGCCCCTACGACTATGTTTCTCCCAATTACTGGTATCTTGATACGCAGCACGGTGGAGCCTGGGGATTCAATACAGAAACCGGGCCGGGACCACAGATACCTCCTCTGGAATCGCTTCAGAAAATGTTCCCTGAAGACAAACTATGGCCGGTGAACGAAATCTGGGATTACCACAGCGGACGAAACCAGTTCAACACTATAGAAAATTACCATCAGGCACTCAATGAACGGTATGGTCCGTCGGAAAACATAGAGGAATTCGTTCAAAAAGCACAACTGGCCAATTACGAGGCTATCCGGGCTATGTTTGAAGCCTTCGCGGTAAACAAAGCTAAGGCAGGAGGAATCGTACAATGGATGCTCAATGCCGCATGGCCAAAACTCTACTGGCAGCTGTATGACTATTACCTGATGCCCAATGGCGCTTTCTTTGGAACCCAAAGTGCACTTAAGTCACTTAATATAATCTATAATTACGGAGATCAGGATATTTACGTCTCCAACGACCACTATGAACCCTTTGATAACCTTGTAGCTCGCATACGATATCTGGATGGTAACTCCAAAGTAATCTTTGAAAAAGAAGTTCCTTTTTCAATCGATTCATATACGTCACGGAAAATAATTGAAATGCCCGTTTTTGATGATCTTACACCGGTATATTTTGCCGATCTGCGTATCCGGTCAGCAGAAGGAACGGAACTGAGCAATAACTTCTACTGGCTGTCAGTAAAAAAAGACATCCCTGACTTTGAAAATTCGCGATGGTATGTAACCCCTTTAAAACAATTTGCCGATTTTACCGGTCTTTCGACCATGCCGAAGGCAGATATTGAATCTGATTTTGTTGTTGAAAAACAGGGAAACCAGACAGTATGCAAGGTTAGCCTGAAGAATATTTCTGAAAAACTGGCTTTTTTTATTGAACTGAAAGTAAAAGGCAGGGAATCAAATGAACTGATATTACCTGCCTTCTGGAGCGAAAATTATGTTTCCATTCTTCCGGGGGAGGAAAAAGAACTTACCGTCCGGATCAACAATGCCGACCTGAAAGATGAGGAACCAGTACTGGAAATCAATGGGATGAATCTTGAAAGGAAATAGGAGGAAGGAAGAAGAAGGTAATTGTTCTTGTTTTCGTTGTTGTTATGCATTGCTGGCAACATAAGAACTACAACAAAGCAAACGTAGTGAGCAGACAACTACGACAACGCGAGCGACGAAGCGAGTGGACAACCTTGAAAACGGATTTCTATTGTTTTCCTGGTTCTTGATTCTTGATTCTTGGTTCTTGGTTCTTTCCTTATTACACTTTCCGCAGCTTCCATTTTCCCCGTTTGAACAGGACAAGACCGGTCAGAGCCAGCAGGGATTCAGCGGTGACAATCGCTGTGGATGCTCCGGTGATGCCCATATCCAGTATTATGGCAAGGAGATAGGCGAGGGGTATTTCAATCAACCAGAAGCAGAAGAAACAGGCTATGGTTGGGGTCATGGTATCCCCGCTGCCATTAAAACCCTGGAACATAGCCATTCCCAGTCCGTAAAGGATGAATCCGTAACTGATGATTCGCAGACATTTCACTCCATTGTGAACTACCTCCGGAGAATCAATAAACAGTCGGATGGCGGGTTCCGGGACAAGGATTAGAACGAAGCCAACGACTCCCATTAAGATCATGTTGATGTAGCCGGTTAACCATACCGATCGTTCCGCTTTTTCAGGTTGCCCGGCACCCAGGTTTTGTCCTACCAGGGTGGAAGCAGCATTGCTTAATCCGGAGGCTGGCAGCAATACGAACAGGATGATCCGTATAGCGATGGTATAACCGGCCAGGGCATCTGGTCCTGAGGAGGAGATAATGCGCACCAGCAAAATCCAGCTGGAAGTGGCTATGAGGTTTTGCAGGATGCCGCCTGCTGAGATTCTCAGCAGCTTACCCATAACCTGAATCTTCAGTTTGATACTGCTCAGGTATAAGCGAACCCGGTGCTTCCCGCTGAATAATACAAAAAACTGATACAGCACGGCCAGAAACCTGCCTATATTGGTAGCCAGCGCAGCTCCCATGATACCCAATTCCGGAAAAGGACCGATACCAAAAATCAACAAAGGATCCAGGATCATATTGATGATGTTGGCAAACCACATAATCCGCATGGATATTGCGGCATCCCCGGAGCTCCGGAAAACAGCATTGATGATAAACAGAAGCATGATCACCATATTGCCGCCAAACATCAAAGCCGGATACCAAAAATACTCCTGGATCATCTGCTCCGTGGCGCCCATGACTTTCAAAAAAGGCTTGGCATAGAGAATTCCCGGCACGGATATGACCATCGAAACAAAAAATCCGGCCAGAATCGCCTGAAATGCAACTACCGACGCTTCCTTCTTCTTCTTTTCGCCGATTCTCCGTGATACCAGAGCAGTGGTGGCTACACTCAATCCGGCGCCAAGCGCATAAACAAGGGTCATTACCGATTCCGTAATGCCTACTGTGGCTACAGCTCCAGCACCCAGCTTGGAAACAAAGAAAATATCTACAATGGCAAATACCGATTCCATCGCCATCTCCAAAACCATGGGGATCGCCAGTATCATGATAGCTTTACCAGGACTCGTCTGGGTGAAATCCCTCTCGGTGCCCGATATCGCTTCCTTGCAATCTTTCCAAAATTGCCTGATATCGAATTTTTTTGATATGAACCCTGACAAATAGGGTGACTTTTTGCCAGACATGATAAAATGTTAAAAAGGATGACTCAAAAAAGAAAATAACACGCGGCTGTTGTTCCTGTTATGATAGCACAGGAATTATCGGGGCAATAATGTAAATCGAAAACTTCATGGCCGTATGTTTATTGATGGTGTAAATATAGGATATTATTTTATTAAACAGAATATTCTAAGGAATTTTCCTTTGTTTCTTGATTTCATCCAGAGAAACGCTTCTCATAATTTTTTTTCAGGAACAAAAATCTTTGGTATTTTGCGGTTGGAATAGTAAAACCAAATCATGGAACGGTACCGGAAAAATAAATCAGGAACTTAATGACATACAACAAATAAGTCATAAATTAATCAACACCACGAAAAATGCAATTACTATTAAATTCCCTTTTTATCCTGATCGCATTTACAAACAGGATTGCTCTGGATAAATCCTCACCAGAGGATATACATCCCTGGGAAATGCAGGAACTTGAGTTTACCGCTGCTTTGGATTATGCCAATTACTATACGGATGTTACCTGTTGGGTTGACTTGAAAGGGCCGGATTTTTCGAAAAGGATCTATGGTTTCTGGGATGGAGGAAAAACATACAAAGTGCGCCTGGTTGCAACAGGACCCGGAGTCTGGCATTGGCGATCCGGTTCGAATCAACCCGGTGACCAGGGATTAAATGGCTTGTCGGGGCAGTTCAACGTGGTCCTCTGGGAGGATCAGGAAAAAGAGATCAATCCCAACCGCCGGGGGTTTATAGAACCAACACCCAATGGTCATGCCCTTCAGTATGCTGATGAAACTCCTTTTTTTCTGGTAGGGGATACCTGGCTGGCTGGCAGTACCTGGCGTTTGCCATTTCGTGGAACACACTCCTCAGAGAACTATATCCCGGGACCGGGAATCGGCTTTGAGGATGCAGTGGCTTTCCGTAAAAAACAAGGATTCAATTCCGTAAGCATGATCTCCTGTTTTCCGAATTGGGAAGCCGATCATCATCCTGCTACCTATGCCGATGAAAACGGAATATATCTTCGGAATGCCTGGGAGAAATTCGGATATTATGCAGATGATAACCAACTGACTGCAAAAGATATGCGGGATGAAAACGGGAATCTTCCTTTTTGGCCATCCACAAACCATCCGGGAGTAGCTGATTTCAACCGGATCGTGCCGGAATATTTTCAAAGCCTGGATAAAAAAATAAAGCATTTATCGGATCAGGGATTTGTGCCCTTACTGGAAACGGTCCGCCGGGATGTATGCCCTTCATGGGATGCTTATTTTCATTTCAATGAATCCTATGCACGTTTTGTTCAGTACCTGTTATCGCGGTATGGTGCCTGGAATATTCTCTTCAGTGGGATTCACCTGGACTGGATTCCTGCCGATTACAGTCTCACAGCCGATGAATTCAACGAAGCGCTAACCCATCATCTGAATACTTATGGGAAACCCCCCTTTACAAAGATACATACCACACTGATCAATAACTCCACCTACCGCCAGTTCCGTCATGCGAATGCCTGTCCATGGCTGACCATGCACAGTGTAGGCAATAAACCCCGTGATCACAGGGTCTCCGGAGCCCTCGACACGTTGTTTCACCTGGAGCCCCCCTATCCGGCCATTAATTTTGAACCTTACTATACGGGGTGGGACCATGTAATTAACAGACCCGGAGGAGAACGCCCTAAGGCTGATTCCGAAAGAGATGCTTATTTTTCACGGGCTCAGATGTACGGATCGGTACTCTCCGGTGGACTATCCGGTCATGTACACGGAACCGCCGCCTATGACATCACCTCCACCGGGGAACCCGAAGGCTTCCGCCCACATATCTGGAACGCCCTCAAGTACCGGTCGGCGGAATATATGCAGTACCTGAGAAATTTTGTGCTCTCGGAAGGAAATAAATACGGATTTCTGGAGCCGGCAGCGAATGATATATACCCCCGAAAAGCTCCGGGAAGCCCGGAACAAGGACTTGACGGATGGGCTTACATGATGCGTACTCCGGATAAAAATTTTGCCCTGCTCTATTTTGAAAATCATTCTGTATTACCGGTACTGAAAGGATTCATTCCATCCACAGAATATACGCTTTCATGGTTTAATCCGGAAACCGGAACCTGGGAAAATCAGGTAAGGATCGCTTCCGGGAAGGATGGAATTCTTGAACTGCCGTCATTTCCCGATCATACGAATCCAACAGAAAAAGACCGGGCAGCTAAACTGGTTGTAGCAAAATAATAGGCTAAGAACCTGTTGTATTCCATACAAGATTGTATATCTTTGCACCCTTAATAAAAAATGATGTTAGACAAGGATGATAAAGATAACTTTTCCCGATAAGAGTGTCCGAGAATACGAAGCAGGAATCTCCGGAGGGGAGATTGCCCGTTCGTTATCCAACCGCCTGGCGAAGGATGTATTGTCTGTAACTGTCAATCATGAGGTTTGGGATCTGACGCGGGAAATCACGAAAGATGCGGAAATTAAATTGCATACCTGGGAAGACCGGGAAGGGAAAGAGGCCTTTTGGCACTCCTCAGCCCACTTGATGGCCGAGGCCATCGAAGCATTGTACCCGGGAACACACTTCGGAATAGGCCCCAGCATAGATACCGGCTTTTATTACGATGTGGAGCTTCCGGACGGACAACAACTGACCGAAAATGACCTGGAGAAAATCGAACGGAAGATGATCGAACTGGCACGGCAGAAAAATGCCATCGTGCGCAGAGAAATATCCAAAAAAGAGGCATTGGCTCTGTTCAAAGAAAAAGGAGATGCCTTGAAATTGGAATTGATTGAAGAACTGGAAGACGGAACCATAACGTTATACCAACAAGGTCAGTTTACCGACCTCTGCCGGGGTCCGCATCTGCCGGATACCGGATGGATTAAAGCCATTAAGCTTACTTCCATAGCCGGTGCATACTGGCGGGGGGATGAAAAAAACAAAATGCTCACCCGGATTTACGGGGTTTCGTTTCCCAAACAGAAAATGCTGGATGAATACCTGACCCTGATCGAAGAAGCAAAAAAAAGAGACCACAGGAAAATTGGGAAAGAGATGGAGCTGTTCACCTTCTCCGAAACAGTAGGGCAGGGACTTCCCCTATGGATGCCCAAAGGAGCTCAGTTGAGGGAACTCCTGGAAGATTTTCTCAAAAAGGTGCAGAAAAAATATGGGTATTTGCAGGTGATCACCCCCCATATCGGGGATGTGAAACTTTACAAAATGTCGGGTCATTTTCAGAAGTACGGCCAGGATTCGTTTCAGACCATCAAAACTCCTGCTGAAGGGGAAGAGTATATGCTGAAACCAATGAACTGCCCCCATCATTGTGAGATCTACAAAGCCCGGCCCCATTCCTATAAAGATCTTCCCATCCGCATGGCTGAATTCGGAACCGTATACCGGTATGAACAGAGCGGTGAATTGCACGGACTGACACGAGTCAGGGGATTCACGCAGGACGATGCCCATATTTTTTGTCGTCCCGATCAGCTGAAAGAAGAGTTTAAAAAAGTCATCGACATCGTATTCATTATTTTCAAGGCTTTGCAGTTTGAAGATTACGTAACCCAGATCTCACTCCGCGATCCGGAAAATTCCGAAAAATATATCGGAACCCCTGAAAACTGGGATAAAGCAGAACAGGCTATCGTGGAAGCGTGTGAGGAAAAAGGATTGAATACAGTGACCGTGAAAGGAGAAGCAGCTTTTTACGGGCCAAAGTTAGATTTTATGATCAAGGATGCACTGGGCCGGAGCTGGCAACTGGGAACCATTCAGGTGGATTACAACCTGCCGGAACGCTTCAACCTGGAATATACCGGAGCCGACAACCAAAAACACCGCCCCGTAATGATCCACAGAGCACCCTTTGGATCCCTGGAACGTTTCGTGGCTGTTCTCATTGAGCATACAGCCGGAAAATTCCCCCTCTGGTTGGCCCCGGAACAGGCCGTCATCCTCCCCATAAGTGAAAAGATGAACGATTATGCAAAAAAAGTTTTAAATTTTCTAAATAATTCCGATATTCGCACCGTCATTGATGACCGTAATGAGAAGATTGGTAGGAAGATACGCGATAACGAACTGAAACATATTCCCTACCTCCTGATTGTCGGTGAAAAAGAATCATCGACAGAAATGGTTTCAGTGCGCAGACAAGGTGTTGGAGATCAAGGGACTATGAAGTGGGAGGAGTTTGTAAATCGGGTAAAGGAAGAAGTCAGTAAACAAGTAACAGGATTAACGAACTAATCATATAGGAGGGTTTAGATATAGCTGTACGAAGAAACAATCCAAGGAATTACAGGGGACGTCGGGTCGATACCAGTCCGCAGCACAGAATCAATCATAAGATCACGGCTCCCAAGGTTCGTGTGGTTGGAGATAACATAGACGAACCAGGAGTTTATCCCCTACGGGATGCCTTGAAATGGGCCGATGAAATGAATCTCGATCTGGTGGAAATTTCTCCCAATGCCGATCCTCCTGTATGCAAGATCATTGATTATTCAAAGTTTCTTTATCAACAGAAAAAGAAACAGAAGCTAATGAAAGCAAAAGCGGTAAAGGTCGTGGTGAAAGAAATCCGCTTCGGCCCCAATACCGATGATCACGATTTCCAGTTTAAACTTAGGCACGCTGAGAAATTTCTGAAAGATGGAGCAAAAGTGAAAGCCTATGTGTTTTTTAAAGGACGTTCCATTTTGTTTAAAGAACAGGGGGAAATCCTCTTGTTGCGCCTCGCCAGCGAACTGGAAGAACTGGGAAAAGTAGAACAACTGCCTAAACTGGAAGGAAAACGAATGATTATGGTTATTTCACCTAAAAATAAATAAAAGTTCTTTGAGAAATTAAAATTAGCAGGAAATGCCGAAGATGAAAACAAATTCCGGAGCCAAAAAAAGGTTCAGGATTACCGGAACAGGAAAAATTAAAAGGAAACATGCGTATAAAAGCCATATTCTGACAAAAAAAAGCAAAAAACGTAAACGCAATCTTGGTAAATGGGCCATTATTGATAAAACCAATGAGAAAAGCGTAAAACTGCTGTTGAATATGAAATAGAGGTTTCCATTGTGAAAAGTAAATGAGTTTTAAACCAGGGAATCAAGCATCAAAGATTCCGTTAAGGCGGAGCGCTTATTGCCAAAAAAAAGAAAAGTATGCCCAGAAGTGTGAATAAAACAGCATCACGTGCCCGAAGAAAAAGAATATTAAAAAGAACAAGAGGTTATTTCGGATCACGTAAAAATGTATGGACGGTAGCCAAGAACACCTATGAAAAAGGATTGCAGTATGCCTACCGTGACAGAAAAGCCAAAAAAAGAACCTTTCGTGCCTTGTGGATCCAACGCATTAATGCAGGAGCCCGGTTGCATGGGTTGTCCTATTCCCAATTGATGGGATTATTGAAAAAGAATGCCATTGAAATCAACCGGAAAGTACTGGCTGATCTGGCAATGAATCATCCGGATGCTTTTAAAGCAGTGGTTGATAAAGTTAAATAAACAGAATGAAAAGGTGAAATAACAAAACAGGCCCGGGAATACCTCCGGGCTTTTTTTTTACAAACCCACAATGAACTATCCCGAAGCATTGCTTTTTGTTGGAAAATGCCTGACACTTGATCGCCATCCCGGGAAGGCTGGTTCCATTCAGCAGATGATACAACAGGAGTCCATAAACTGGGAACAGATCGTCTGGATGACCAGTAGCCACCTGGTCCTGCCGGCTTTTTTTCTCAACCTGAAAAGGGCTTCCTTGCTGGGTATACTTCCCAACGATCTGGTGGAGTACATGGAATACCTGACCCGGATGAACCGGAAACGCAATGAGCAGATCCTAAACCAAATGAAAAATATCTCGGCCTTGCTTAACAAACATTCGATTGCTCCGGTTTTCCTTAAAGGAGCAGCCCATCTGGCCATTTCCCTCTATGAAGATGTGGGAGAACGCATGATGGGAGATATCGATTTCCTGGTGGAAGAAAATGAACTGCTGATAGCGGCTGAGATTTTACGAAACGAAGGATACGTGCCCCTGGTGGAGTATTTCCCTCCGGAACATAAAAAAGCCAAGCATTATCCCCGGATGACCCATCCCGGACTCCCCGCTTCGGTAGAAATTCACAGACGGCTGATCAATCCTTGGCACGACAGCAAATTTTCTGCCTCTGAAGTAATGAAGCATAAACAGAAACTTCCCGGGGAGTGGAACGCTTTTGTTCCGTGTAACAGGGATCTGATCATTCACAATGCCTTAAATGCTCAAATCAACGATAAAGCGTATGCCTATGGGTTGGTTCTGCTCAGACAAATGTATGATCTTCTTCAACTTTCGGTTCTGGAGAATCCCCGGGAAATCATGGAAGCCTATGGAAAATACAGAAAGCTTACCAACGCCTGGCTGGCATTGACATCCAGAATCATGGACTCCCCCGGGAGCATCGGGTATACAAAAAACTGGAAAAGCAAAATTTTCCTGTTCCGGTTTACTATATTCTTATGGAATAACCGGTTTCCTTACAAGGTATACCGCATCCTGGTTTTTCTTGTGTTCCGCTTTTGCCGGTATCTGGCATTGCCTTTACAAGCCATTTTCAATAAGGATAAACGGTTGAGCCTCTGGAAACGGATCCGTAATCCCAAATGGTACAAGGCCCATCTTGCCTCATACAGGAATTTTTTCTTTCCGTCGGAAGGTTTGTAAATTTGTCCCTGGAAGGAATTTTCATCTTCAAAAATGAGCGTTTAAAAACTGGCTATGCATACCATTCTTGAGATCATACAAAAAAAGCTTTCTGCACAATACCGGAAGAACATTGAGATCGAATCATATTCCCCGATAGGGGGAGGATGCATCAACCATGCTTCCCGGCTGGTAACTTCAGCAGGTACTTATTTCCTGAAATGGAACAGCACGTGTGCCCGGGATGTATTTATCCGCGAGGCGGAAAGCCTCCGGGAGCTCGCGAAAGCCGATAATCCGTACCTCCGGATACCCGGTGTGGTATGGGTAAATACCCCCGATACCAGTCCCGGTTTTATTCTGCTGGAATACCTGGATCCTGCACCGGCAGGGATTGCAGATACCCAAAATCTGGGCCGGGGTCTGGCTACCATTCATGGGCTCACAGCGGAAAAATTCGGTTTTTATCACAATACCTATTGCGGCGATACGATTCAGGATAACCGCTGGCACAGCAACTGGATCGATTTCTTCGGTCAGCAGCGGATTTGGCATTTGATAACCCTGATACGGCAAAAGAGAGGTATGGAGCGCAATGCATTGAAAATATACGAAAAACTGGTTGTGAAACTTCCGGATCTGATTCCTCCAAACAGCAAACCTGTATTGATCCATGGCGATTTATGGTCGGGAAACTATCTGTTTACACAAAAAGGACCCGCCCTGATCGATCCTGCGTCGTATTATGCCGACCGGGAAATGGAAATGGGCATCATGACCCTGTTCGGAGGATTCTCACAAGCTTTCTGGGACGGATACAACGAAATCAATCCCCTGCCTGCCGATTGGAAAGAAAGAAATTTGCTGTATCAGATCTATCATATTCTCAACCATGATCTCATCTTCGGCGGAGGATACGGTCTCCAGGCATTAACCGCAGCCCGCAGCTATCTTTAACCCTCAGGGAAAAATGCGAACTTCCGGTTTTTCAGAACAAAACCTCTTTTACGGGGAATTCAAATCCGGGCAAAATCCTTACTTTTGAAACGTGAGGTATTCCTAATTCTTAATGAATTCTAAACGAATGAAACGAGCCCCGATCCCGATGGCTATCGGAACGCGACGAGTTCCATACGCCATGGAATTGAACATGTATTGATTACGAAATGTGCCAGATATACAAAACATTAAATTACTTTTAATCGCATGAAAACAACGATTCCACTTTCCGTCTGTTTTTTTATATGTATGGTTTCGTGTACCATGAAGCCCGAACTGACTAATTCTTCTGCCACCCGGGAAACCCGCGAGCTTTACCGGACAATGGCTGAGCTGGCTGAAGAGTATACCCTGTTTGGGCATCAGGATGACCTGGCCTATGGCATAGGCTGGTGGGCTGAGGAAAACCGTTCGGATGTCAAAGAAGCTTCCGGGTCCTATCCGGCCGTCTTTGGCTGGGATATAGCACATATCGGAGAAGAACGAAACATTGACAGCGTCCGGTTTGATAAAATGAAAGAATGGATCATTAAAGTGCATGAAATGGGGGGAATCAATACCATCAGCTGGCATATGCGAAACCCGGTAAACGAATCAGACAGCTGGGATACCCAAGAAGCTGTAATCCATATTCTGCCGGGGGGAAGCCACCATGCATATTTTAAAAGACAACTCGATAAGGCAGCCGAATTTTTCAACGCATTGAAAACTCCTGATGAAGTGTTGATTCCGGTGGTTTTCAGACCCTACCACGAAGTCACCGGCAGTTGGTTCTGGTGGGGCGGAAACAACGTGAGACCTTACGATTATCACTCTCTATGGCAATTCACCAAACAATACCTCGAAAAGGAAAAAGGTGTGAACAACCTCATTTGGTGTTATTCGACAGACCGTTTCAGTTCGGAAGAGGAATATCTCAACTTTTATCCCGGCGATGCATATGTAGATATGCTGGGATTTGATGATTACCATTCCCCGCATCAACAACCGGAGGTTTTTGCTGCAGAATTACAAACCGTAACCAAACTGGCCAAAACAAGGAATAAGATGGCTACCTTTTCGGAAACAGGTCGGGAAACCATTCCCATGGAAAATTACTGGACCGGAGTTCTTTTAAAAGCATTAAAAGAAAACGGGAGAGGGATCTCCTATGTTTTGGTATGGCGCAACGGACGCCCGGATCATTATTATGCACCCTATCCCGGACATCCATCAACCGCGGATTTTATCCGCTTTAAGAACGACCCATCCATTCTTTTCCTGGATGAACTGAAACAGCTGAAGAAGTAAATAGGTCATTGTTTTTTTCTTCCGGGAGGGTTATTTTTAACATTGGATTTAAACAAATACCATGATCAGTCCGAAAGCAACCGGAATTTCCCCCTTCATCGTAATGGAAGTACTTGAAAAAGCGGCTGACATGGAACGCCGGGGGATCGATGTGATCCATATGGAGGTGGGAGAACCCGACTTTGATGTGCCCTCCTGTGTTTCTGAAGCTTTAACCCAGGCGCTCTCCGAAGGACGTACCCATTATACGCACAGTCTGGGGGATCCAGAACTCAGAGAAGAAATTGCCCGGAAGTACAAAAAAAAATACCGGGTGGAAATCTCTCCGGAGCAGATTATTGTTACTTCCGGTTCCTCCCCCGCCATATTGCTGACCCTGTCGGTATTGTGTGACACCAGGGATGAAATCATTCATTCGGATCCCGGATATTCCTGTTACCAGAACATTATCCGCTTTGTAGGGGCTAAAGGGGTAACGGTACCGGTATATGAAGAAGATGGATTTCAGTATCGCCCCTCAGAAATAAAAAAGTATAGTACCTCAAAAACCCGGGGAATAATCATTAACAGTCCGATGAATCCCACCGGCAACCTCATGTCTCCCGGGGTGATGAAGGAATTGACCGAATCCGGTATTCCGATTCTGTCGGATGAAATTTACCACGGCTTGGTTTATGAGGGACAGGCCCATTCCATGCTTGAATTTACCGACAACGCTTTTGTATGGAACGGGTTTTCAAAACTGTATGCCATGACCGGCTTGCGTTTAGGCTATGTAGTTGCTCCAAAGCCTTATGTACGAGCCATGCAGAAGATCCAGCAGAATTTGTTTATATGCGCCGGTTCTGCAGAACAACGGGCTGGTATTGCGGCCCTCAGAAATGCTGAAGCCGATGTAACCCGGATGAAAGAAACCTACAATAATCGCCGCCGGTTCATGTTAACCCGCCTCTCTGAACTGGGATTCAACATCCAGGTGCCCCCAACCGGAGCGTTTTATGTATTTGTCAACGCCAACCATTTGTCAACCAATAGCTATAAACTGGCTTTTGAAATCCTTGAAAAGGCCCATGTGGGAGTAACACCCGGAATTGACTTTGGAAAAAATGGCGAAGGATTCCTTCGTTTTTCCTATGCCAATTCACTGAAAAACCTCAAGGAAGGAATGAACAGACTGGAAAAATACCTGAAAAGCCGGAGATAGAAGAAAGGATTTTTCCTGCGTTTTGGAAAGTCATTCCTCTTCCAACTCCCTCTTACTATTGGCTTCTTCCGAAGTGATTGTAAAAAACCACTTCATTCATTGGTTTTCTCTTTTTTACCGGCGGGGTATCATCCGGATATCCCAGGGGCAGCAGAGCAATGGGTTCCACGTGTTCTGGAAGTCCCAGTTGTTTTATGCATTCCCCGGTATTGAAATTGCATACCCAGCAGGTCCCCAATCCAAGGTCTGCGGCCTGTAAGGTCATATGGTCAATCGCGATTGCTGCATCTATATCGGCAAAATCCTTTCCATCACGGCTCCTTTTCCAGGAAACAGAATGGTCGGCGCATACCACAATGACTGCCGGAGCTGTTCGGAACCAGTCCCGATGATACAAACGATTCAGCCTCTCTCTTTCCTCCTCAGAACGGATTACAATGAAATACCAGGGTTGGTAATTAACCGCCGAAGGAGCAAGCCTTCCTGCTTCCAGAATAACTTTCACTTTTTCTTCTTCCACCGGCTTATTCTGGTAACTTCTGACTGAATAACGATTCTGAACCAATGTTGAGAAATCCATATCTACCCTTTTTTTGTTTCCATTAAAACTTTCTGCCTCAGGATAATTCCTGCTTTTCCCAAAATGAACAGTAAAGACAGTAAACGATTCTGAACGCAAAATACAACATAATTCATGGGTTTAAAATTTTGTATCCCTTTTTTCTGGAATATTCAAAAATACTGACTCCGGGAATCAGAAGCCAATACACATTTAATATGTTCTTTAACAGTATTTTTATGTGTTACATAATAGGATGCATTGCGTCTTTTATACGATTAAACAATAAACAGAAAACTTCACTCAACGTTTAAAAAACAAAGTCATGAAAAAAAATCATTGGGTTTCAATTATCGTCGTGTTCACTCTTTTAGTGAGTGGTTCTTTGTATGCAACAGGGCTTAGAAAGAATTTCCTGGAGTACGAAATCACTCCTATGGAAGATCTGTATCTGGGGAAACAGGCAGAAAAGGTTTGGCAATTATCGTACAGTCAAGAAGAAGTGCCAGTTACCATCGTTAAGAAAAAAAACCTGGACGGAACAAATTACATTGTTCGAACAGCGTTCTTTGAAGTAAACTATCTTGCGGGACCTGAAGGCTTTGGAGCTATGCAGGTTAAAAAACACTGGAGCATGGTTCCGAAACAAATTACCATGGCTGTGATCAATCAGGAAGAGTTAGCACGACAAAGGATTATTACTCCCAATCCGGTGGATGACAAAAAGGCGTTGGAATTCATTGCCTGTTACCTGCCTTATTTGATCCATGATAACTATACGCATCTTTTAAAGTAACCCTTTATGTTTTGTTGCCTAAAGAGCTGTATTACTGAGTGCAGCTCTTTTTTTTATTTTTCGTTGTTTCCGGATGAACAGCGATTGCATGGTTACACAGCTTCTTCAAATAAGGGTGAATCATAAGAAATAACCGGTTGGAATGCGATACCCCTGACTTGCCTTAAAGATTGCCAATGCAAAGGGTTTTCTTTAATAGGAGAAGGAGTATTGTATTTTTACGACGGGTAATAGAGTTCTTTTTCTGTTAAGAAAACTACTTTTGGCATGAAATGTATAAAAACGAAGAATCGTTTTATAGGGTTGTCAAATTGACTACCTTTGTGTAGAGTGATTCTGGGATTTAATTTTAGGGAACTATGGCATTTATAACGAAAGTACTGGGCAAGATTCTGGGGAATAAATCAGAGAGAGACATTAAGGAGATAATGCCTGTTGTGGATGCTATTCATTCGGAATATGAAAGAGTTACAAAACTTTCAAACGATGAATTAAGGGCAGAAACGATACGGATAAAAAATAGTATTCATGATCGTATCAGGCCGGAAGTGGATGAAATAGCGGGACTGAAGGAGGAGGTTGAGGAGGTAGAAATCCAGGAGAGCGAAAAGGTCTATGAACGGATTGATAAGTTGGAGGAGATCATCCATGATAAACTGGAAGAGGTATTGAATGAAGTTCTACCGGTAGCCTTTGCCATTGTCAAGGATACGGCGCGCCGGTTTTTTGAAAACAACGAGTTGGTGGTAACCGCAACGGATTTTGATAAAAACCTGGCCGCTGAACGGGCCAGTATCAAAGTGGAAGGAAACAAGGCCATTTGGAAAAATAAATGGGTTGCCGGGGGTACGGAGATTACCTGGAACATGATCCACTACGATGTTCAGCTTATCGGGGGCATTGTACTTCATAAGGGCGACATTGCTGAAATGGCTACCGGGGAGGGGAAAACCCTGGTTGCCACCTTACCGGTTTTTCTGAATGCTTTGACAAGCAGGGGAGTGCATATTGTTACGGTCAATGACTATCTTTCCAAACGGGATGCTGAATGGATGGGACCGATTTTTGAATTCCACGGACTGAGTGTCGACTGCATTGATAAACACCAACCCAACTCGGAAGCCCGCAGAAAAGCATACCATTGTGACATTACCTTTGGGACCAACAATGAATTCGGTTTTGATTATCTCCGCGATAACATGGCAGTTAATCCGGAAGACCTGGTTCAACGAAAACATCATTATGCGATTGTTGATGAGGTTGACTCGGTGCTGATCGATGATGCCCGGACCCCGTTGATTATCTCAGGCCCGGTACCCAAAGGTGAAAACCAGCAATTTGAACAACTGAAACCGTATGTGGAGAAACTCTTCAGGGCACAGCGTGACCTGGTTAACGGAATATTCACCGAAGCCAAAAAACTGCTGACCAATGAAGATGCAACCCCGGAAGAGAAAAAGGAAGGAGCTCTCCTGTTGCTCAGAGCCCATAAAGGACTGCCGAAAAATAAATCCCTGATTAAATTTCTCAGCGAAGAGGGCATGAAGGTCATCATGCAAAAAACAGAAAATTTCTATATGCAGGAAAACAGCAAAAACATGCATATAGTAACCGATCCATTGTATTTCATCATTGAAGAAAAACAAAATTCGGTAGAACTTACCGACAAAGGGATCGATCTGATTTCAGCCGGCCTTGAGGATTCGGAATTTTTTATTCTGCCCGATATGGGTGCGGAAATGGCCGAACTGGAAAATTCCAATCTTACACCCGAAGAAAAACTGGAAAAAAAAGATACCCTGCTGCAGAACTACGCCGTGAAATCGGAACGCGTTCATACGGTCAACCAGCTGCTGAAAGCATACACCATGTTTGAAAAGGATGTGGAGTATGTTTTAATTGACAATAAGGTCAAGATTGTGGATGAGCAGACCGGTCGTATTATGGAAGGACGCAGGTATTCCGACGGATTGCATCAGGCAATCGAGGCCAAGGAAAAGGTGAAAGTGGAAGCGGCAACCCAGACCTTTGCAACGATAACCCTTCAGAATTACTTCCGGATGTATCACAAACTGGCAGGGATGACGGGAACGGCCGAAACAGAAGCAGGGGAATTCTGGGATATTTACAAGCTGGAGGTGGTAGTCATACCTACCAACCGGCCGGTAATCCGTGATGACCGTGAAGATCTGGTATACAAAACCAAACGCGAGAAATACAATGCCGTCATTGGTGAAATTCTGGACCTGAACAAACTAGGACGTCCGGTATTGGTGGGAACTACATCGGTTGAGATTTCTGAATTGTTGAGCCGGATGTTGAATATTAAGGGCATTAAGCACAATGTTCTGAATGCCAAACTCCATGCCCGGGAAGCTGAAATTGTGGCCGAAGCCGGAAGAACCGGAACGGTAACCATCGCAACCAATATGGCCGGTCGGGGTACTGACATCAAATTAACCCCGGAAGTGGTGAAAGCCGGAGGACTGGCCATCATAGGTACCGAGAGACATGACTCACGGCGCGTCGACAGGCAGTTGCGAGGACGCTCGGGAAGACAAGGCGACCCGGGATCCTCACAATTCTACGTATCCCTCGAAGACGACCTGATGCGCCTCTTTGGAACCGACCGGATCTCCGGAATCATGGACCGCCTCGGATTAAAAGAAGGCGAGGTGATCCAGCACTCCATGATCTCAAAATCCATAGAACGGGCCCAGAAAAAAGTGGAAGAGAATAACTTCGGCATCCGGAAAAGACTCCTAGAATACGACGACGTCATGAACTCCCAACGGGAAGTAGTCTATAAAAAACGTCGCCATGCATTGTATGGCGAAAGACTCGAGGTGGATGTGCTCAACATGATGTACGATTCTGTGGAAGAACTGGTGAATGAGTATTACGGTTCCGGAATGTTCGAGGATTTTAACCTGGAACTGATGCGCCTCCTGTCCATCGAATCACCCGTGACCGAAGAGGATTTTGCCAAACTGAAACCGGAGGAGATTGTTAAAGCTATCTATGAAGGAATGATCGGAAGCTATACTCGAAAGGCCGAAACAATAGCCAAACAAGCCTATCCGGTCATTAAGGATGTGTATGAAAAAAAATCCCACCAGTATACCAATATTGTGGTTCCGATCACCGATGGCAGAAAAGTGTACCAGATCGTTTGTAATCTGGAAAAAGCCTATAAAAACAAAGGAAAAGAACTGGTTAAATCCTATCAAAAACAAATTGTCCTTCGCATCTTCGATGAAGCATGGAAAGAACAATTGCGGGAAATGGACGATCTCAAGCAATCCGTTCAGAATGCTACCTACGAACAGAAAGATCCGTTGCTGATCTATAAGTTTGAGTCGTTTAATCTTTTCAAACAGATGGTCGGTAAGGTAAATAAGGACATTGTTTCCACCCTGATGAAAGGATACATTCCATTATCGGATCCCAACCAGGTCAGGGAAGCAGAAGCACGCAGGCGGATGGATATGAGCCGTTATAAAACCCAGAAAAATGAAATGCCGGCATCCAATCCGATGGCTGGGGCCAACACACAAACCCAGGAAAGAGCAAAACCCCAACCTGTGCGGGTGGAAAAGAAAATTGGCAGAAATGACCCATGTCCCTGCGGAAGCGGTAAAAAATACAAACATTGCCACGGCAGGGGAAAAGTGTAATCTAACCTTTTATATTATTTATAATGGCAGAAATTCTCAGCTTCATCAGATGGAATGCAGATCCTGAAATCTTCCGCATCGGGGCCTTTTCGGTACGATGGTATGGATTGTTGTTTGCTTCGGGATTCCTAATTGGCTATTATATAGGGGAACGAATGTTTCGATGGGAGAAAGTCAATCCCAAATGGCTCGACAGCCTTTTTATGTACCTGATAATAGCTACCATCCTGGGCGCCCGCCTGGGTCATGTATTTTTTTACGGATGGGAATTCTATTCCCAGCACCCCGGAGAGATTTTTAAAATATGGCATGGAGGTCTGGCCAGCCATGGGGGGGCCATTGGCATTGTCATTGCCTTGCTGATTCATTCAAAACTGGTTACCAAACGATCGATTTTATGGACATTGGACCGGGTTGTGGTTCCGACAGCCCTGGTGGGTGCAATGATCCGAACCGGAAACCTCATGAATTCAGAAATCTATGGCGTGGAAACAACCCTTCCCTGGGGATTTATTTTTGAGCGCAACGGCGAAACCGTGGCCAAACATCCGACGCAGATCTATGAAGCACTCTGTTATCTGGGAGGATTCATTCTTTTAATGTATATGTACTGGAAAACCCATGCCAGGAACAAACCGGGCATGTTGCTTGGTGTATTCTTTGTTGTTGTTTTTCTGTCCCGGTTCCTGGTTGAATTTGTCAAGGAAGACCAGGAAGCATTTGAAGCAACCATGGCCTTGAATATGGGACAGTGGTTAAGCATTCCATTTGTGCTGGCCGGTATCTGGCTGTTGATCAGAGCAATAAAAAGACCCGAAGTAACATACCCGGTTCATAACCAACAGGAAAAGCCCCTTTGAGCAACTGGCATCGGGCAACGCCCGATGAAAAAATAGATAACCCAATACGCAAAATAGTTTCATAGTTGAAATATTTGGTTTATTTTATTAGTAGAAGAAATAATGCCGTCAACGAAAAGAGAGCATGAAGAAATTAAAGCTCAGGGGGAAAGAATTAAAACGTATGGGTTATTCCGATGACAGGGCTATAGCTCTTGCCTTGCAGATTGTGCGTAAATATTTGAGAAAGAAAAACAAGGCGGAAGTATTGGAGCAACTTGAGAAAGTCCGCATATCTCCTTCCTCTTATCTGAAACACAATTATTTCAGGGAATTGGCTTTGTTGCTTACCGGCCATGTACAGGAGTCTCCCAGGGAAAAACCACGGCTTCGAAACAAACCGTATGAATTCAAGATTTATGGTAAAGCGTTTATTGACCCGGAAGCGATACACCAGATGGAGGTAGCCATGAAGCTTCCTGTAGCCGTCAAAGGCGCTTTGATGGCCGATGCCCATGTGGGCTACGGACTACCAATAGGAGGAGTGCTGGCAACCTATAATGCCGTGATCCCTTATGGAGTGGGAATGGATATAGCCTGCCGGATGTGCATGTCGGTATACCAGCTGTCACCTGAGATCATAAAAACAGAACGTAACAGGCTGAAAAAAATCCTTCTTGAAAATACCCGCTTTGGGCTGGCTGAATTTAAGGACCTTGAAAAATATGACATCCTCGAAAGAGAGGAATTCAAAGAAATCGCTTTTCTGAAATCCCTAAAAAAGAAGTTTACAGAACAATTAGGCACTTCCGGCCATGGGAACCATTTTGTCGATATGGGTATTCTTGAAATTAAAGAATCCTGTCCTGAAGTTCACCTGAAACCGGGACACTATTTCTCTGTTCTTACGCATTCGGGATCCAGAAATTTCGGTGCGGAAATAGCCAAACATTATACCCGTATTGCCAACGATAAGTTGGGATTAAACGGAGAAGCTTCGAAGCTGGCATGGCTGGAACTGAACTCGGAAGAGGGACAGGAATACTGGAAAGCAATGACCCTGGCAGGCGACTATTCTGCTGTAAACCATCGGATCATTCATGGTAAACTGGCTGATGCTCTGGGTGATAAGCCTGTTATGGTATTTGAAAACCATCATAATTATGCCTGGAAAGAGAAACTCTCCGGAACCGAAGAAATGGTCATTCACCGCAAGGGAGCAACACCGGCAGGGGTGGGGGATATAGGAATAATACCTGGAACCATGGCATCTCCGGCTTACATCGTAGGGGGTAAAGGCAACGAGGAATCGTTGAACTCGGCATCTCACGGGGCAGGCAGAGTTGTATCAAGAAATAAAGCAAAAAAAATGTTTTCCCGGAAAGAAATTCAAAAGGTACTCGAAAAGGCAGGCGTCGAACTGATAGGGGGCGGATTGGATGAAGCACCCATGGCATATAAAGATATAAATGAAGTGATGAAGGCTCAGAAAGACCTGGTTAAACCCCTGGCAACATTCTATCCCAAAATTGTTCGTATGGAATGACCTGAAACAGATGGAACCAATTGTTCCAAAGTAAAGGGAAGGGTAAAAAAAACAGGGATCCGGAGTGTGATGCTTTTTTTTGTACAAAGCGCCGATGTGGAGGTTTTTTACATTCATAAACAAAAGAAACACCATGAAAAGGCTACCGGGGAGTCTCAATTTCATGGATGGTTCCATAGAAACGAATAGGCTGACGGTTGAGGCAGGTAACAAAGAGGGTTGCATAACCCATTTCCGATACCTCAAGACTTATTTTATAAAGCTCACGGCCTTCTTTAATTTCAAAAGAGATCTGTTTCCCTGATTTGGAGGTTTCAAGGGTATACTTCCTGAACGGCTCTTCAAATTTAATTCCTCCTTCCCGGTCCCCGTAGTCAGCCTGGTAGGCAACGCCGTAATAAGGAAGGTAGGCATAGGCAGAATCCCCTGTGATGGTCAGATCATACCACGCATCCAGATAAATGCTTGTGCCACTCATAGGTAAGGCATGAGAGGCAGTAAAAACATATTCCCCGGAATCAATCAGTTCCTGAACCTCTTCCATTCGGAGTTCCTCTCTTTCTTTTCGTGTTTTCTTTTGCCCTTCACACAGGAAAAAAACATACGACAACAAAACGAAAATGAACAAACGTCTCATGGCTGTTATTTTAATAGCTACAGATTTACTTTTTGTTTTTTGATCAAAACTTCCGGTTCTGATTATGTTGTTTTAAGATACTCTAAAAGGTGAGGGAAAGTTACATGCTGCCAGATATTTTTTATATTTAACCCATGAAATACATCGGAGCCCATGTAAGTGCTTCCGGGGGAGTTGAAAATGCCCCGTTGAATGCCTATTCGATAGGAGCTACTGCTTTTGCCCTGTTTACAAAAAATCAGCGCCAGTGGGTAGCAAAGCCTCTGACAAAAAAGAGCTGTGATGCCTTTAAAGCCAACTGTAAAAAATATGGGTATGAACCTTTTCAGATACTTCCACACGACAGTTATCTGATCAACCTGGGGCATCCCGAAGCTGAAAAACTAAACAAATCGAGGAATGCTTTTCTTGACGAGATGCAGCGATGTGAACAACTTGGACTGGACAGGCTCAATTTTCATCCCGGCAGTCACCTGAATAAATATTCTGTGGATCAGTGCTTAGCAACAATCGCTGAGTCGATCAACCTGGCTCTGAAAAAAACCAAAGGCGTTACAGCAGTCATTGAAAATACCGCCGGCCAGGGTACCAATATGGGCTATTCCTTTCAACAGATTAAGCAAATTATCGAACAGGTTGAGAATAAAAGCCGGGTAGGAGTGTGTATCGATACGGCGCATGCCTATTCGGCAGGGTATGACATTAAAACAGAAGAAGGATTTAAAAATGTATTTGAAGAATTTGAGAAGTGTATTGGAATCCGTTACCTGAAAGGAATGCACCTGAATGACTCCCGAAAAGAGTTGAACTCACGCGTTGATCGTCATGACAGCCTGGGAAAAGGTACACTTGGCAGAGATGTTTTCATACGAATTATGAATGATAAGCGATTTGACGGAATCCCCCTGATCCTGGAAACCCCCAATGATGCAATATGGACTCAGGAAATTCAATGGCTGAAAAGCTTGCAGAATAAAACCAATCGCTAATTTTAAATACTCACCTGTGAACGAAACCGCTTACCTGAACGGACAATTCCTGCCACGGGATAAGGCTCAGATCTCAGCTGATGACCGTGGATTTATTTTTGCCGATGGGATTTATGAAGTCATCAAGTATTACAACGGAACACCTTTTCGTTTTGACGACCACCTGAAGCGAATGAAAAACAGCCTTTCGGCAATTTCCCTGAATTTTAACTGCAACAACCTGCAAGAAATATTTTTTGCACTGATAGAAAAAAACAACCTGAAAAGAAAACATGCAGGTGTATATTGCCAGGTTACAAGAGGAGCGAATACACGTATTCACTCTTTTCCTGGTAATCCTTCGCCGTCTGTTTATGCTTTTTCTTTTGAGTTACCTTCATTTACCGGATACCTTCATAACGGCATTAAGGTGATTACCCATGAAGATATCCGTTGGCTTCGGTGCGACATTAAGTCCATATCGTTGCTTCCGAACATTATGCTATTTAACCAAGCTGTTGAAAAAGGAGCAGGAGAGTGTATACTGATACGAAATGGATGGGTAACTGAAGCGACCCATTCCAATGTGTTGGCAGTGAAAAATGAACAGGTAATAACCCATCCGTTATCCAATATGGTTTTGCAGGGTATAACACGAAATGCAATAGAGGATATCTGTGCAAGAAGACAGATTGATTTTATCGAAGAACCCATTAACGAAAGGGATCTGTTTAAGGTCGATGAACTGATGATAACCAGTACGGGCAATGAGATTACACCGGTTGTGCAGGTCGATGACCGGCTGATTGGAAACGGAAGGCCCGGAAAGATGACACAATTTCTTCAAAGCGAATTCTTTCAATCTGTAAAACAGTGAATTCAGAGATTAATATACTGAAATAACCTCGTTGAGCTATTGCTTCAAAGAAGATTATTCTTCCCATGTAAAGGCATTGCGTATTAAATTGAGGCTTTTCGGTACAGCCTCCATTGGATTATCCTGGCCTTCAAATTCTATAGAAATATAGCCCTGGTAATTCACCTTTCTGAAAATGTCTGCTACCCGGTTATAATCAATATCAAGGGTGTACCATTTACCACCACCAAAATAGGTTTTTGCCTGAATTAAGAAGGTTTTGGGTGCCATCATTTCAAGTTGTTCATATTGTCGCTCAAGGAAATTCCCGGTATCGGAAGTGATCTGCAGCCAGGGTGAGTTCACCGCATTAACGATCCGGAGTACCCCCTCGGCTGTTCGTCCGAGTCCCCAGTGGTTTTCAAGTCCTAACACCACACCGCATTTCTCAGCTACAGGAATCAACTGGTTAATCGCATCAATCACCCAGCTAAATCCCTCTTCATCGGTATATCCGTCCAACACAGGTTCAATACCTTTGTTGGCCATGAGGTCATCGAATGATTCGGTGGTTCCCCAACGGCCGGTATTCAGACGCATCGTAGGTATGCCCAGTTTGTATGCCAGTTCAATCTGGTTGATGGTTTTCTGAATTTCTGATTCCCTTTTTCCCTTCTCCGGAAAGATAAATCCCTGATGGGTGGAAAATCCCATAATATCAAGGCCTGCATGGAAAGCCTGACGTTTCAGTTTCTGTAAATAACTGTTCTCTTCGGATGCCATCTGAACCAGGAGGAATTCAATCCCGTCAAATCCCATCCGGGCAGCATTTTCAATGCATTCTTCAATAGGGGAATTTTCTTTCGGCCCGTTAAATTGCCAGAATGAATACGTGGAAACCCCGATCCTGTTGCGTGTGATCCGTTTTGTTTCTCCTGTTTCGCTGCCTGTTTTGCAGGAACTCAGCATGGCTGCTCCTATAGTGGCTGAGGTTGCAGTGGTTAAAAATGTACGACGGCTGGTTTTCATGATACGATGTTTGTTTTATGTTAAGATTAAGATCATTCGGAATTGTCAGCAAGTAAAAATACAAATTTTTGCATGGATGTGTTTTTTTCTTTTGTTCAAAAAAATTCAGCCCTGCAGGAGATAATTTCCCTTTTCGCAGGCTCAGGGGAAATAGGTTTCAGAATATTATGGATAAGGGAGCCGTTGCTATTGTTCAGGTAGCCTATGAAGAACCCCCAACGAGTTGAGCAAAAAAAACAGATTTACCCGGTCAAAGGTGATTTTTATGAAGCGGATGCTCCCTTAAAAACCTATAGCAATTACCGGATGGTTTTGCCGGGAAGAAACACGTCACCGGATAACCACCCTCTGTTCCGGAAGGTGGGGTTATTCTTTTAATTGTTCCACCATTTTAATGGTGTTTTGTCCCAGTTCCGTTTTCCTTTGGATATGATCCAGAATTTCCTTAACGAATTTATTTTTTTCAAAGGTGCCTCTCACTTTTTCAAAATCCTGTTTTTTGATTTCGTGGTCTCCGTCAATTCCAAATCCGGTCATGGAACTTAAGGTAAATTCTTTCCGGGCGTCTTCATACAGCAATTTATCAAGGCCTACAACACTTTCTACCCATAGATGAATCAGTTCAATTAAGTCTTTTTTGGTGATCTGGCTGATTTTTTTATGGTATTTTTTCTCGTAGAGGTCGAGAGCCCAAACCCATTCATATTCATAATAATTTGTATGGATCTGTTTGACCCTTTCGGCCAGTTTTTTCATGGAATTGATTTTTTTCTTTTCGACGTCGGAAATCAACTTTTCAATTTCACTTTTGGGAGCGATTAATCCAGCCAGGTCACTCCATTCTCCTTTTCCGGTATCGTTTTTCGGGATCAGATATTTTTTCAGTTCTTCGAATGATTTGAAATGGTTCCCCTTGTTTAATCGTGAGATAAATGAATTTCCCAGGAATTTATGCAAGGCCATATCATACAGATTGATTCCTCTTTCGAGGGCGCTTTTTTTTATGTAGGTTGTTTCCCAGGTATAAGTTTGGGTAAATTCACCCGATATTTTTTTCAGGTTTTTTAATATTTCCTGGCCATTCATCATTTTTCGGATGGTATAGGGACTCAGGAGATTATAATTTATCTGATCCAGGAAATCATTTCCATTGCGTCGATCTCTTCTGGGCCATTTCATGGCATCCCGGATGGTTCCGATGCTTTGCAGGTTAATGGCAGGAGCCAGCCAGCTTTCATCTTTGTTTTCAATGAAATAGGAGAAAGGCATATCGGTGGTATCCGAATTCTTATAGTGTCTACCCATTACCAGCGTGAAGGCTCCGATTCTGGAAGGCCAGAGAAGATAGGAATCGCTGGTTGTTTTGGATCCTCTTTCAACCACCCCGTGGTGTATAGGTCCCAGTTTGTACATATGATTGCTTTGATTGGAACCACTTCCGGCATTCAGAAAAGAAAACATACCGGCGATCAGTAAGGTCGATTTGTGATGGGTCACCGTAAAAGGACCTGCGAAAACAGAACATGCTTCGCCATTAAATCCCTGGCAGTTGGCAAAAAAGAGCGAATGAACAGCCGAATAATGCTTGCTCAGAATGCAACCCTGACCTACAAAACAATCTCCCAGGGCCACACTGTCGGTTACTTCTGAACCCGAGGAGATGATGAAATTATCCGCTACTACATTATCGCCAATAATAACCGGTGCTTCTTCCGTGCTGTTTACCGAACCGTTTTTCAGCCGGCTTACCCCTGTGATCCTGGCATGTTCACCAATCGCAGTATCAATGATCTGCTTGCAGTTTATGATTCGTGAGTAATCCCCGATAAAGCCTGTCTCAGAAGTGATCTTGCTAACATAATCAGCAATCATATTTTCCAGGTTTCTGGCCAGCTCCGACCGGTGACGATAAAAGGTAAGAATATAGGCTGAATGGGACGATAACCGGTTGTATATGGGAATCTGCCTTCCTCCGGTTTCATCCAGTACATTGATCTTAATCCCGTTTCCAAAGGATGTTCGGTTCTCAACAGACAGCATTTCGGTATTTTCAATGACTACCTTCCGGCCAATTTTGTAATTGGCCATGTAATTCTTAATGTTGTTGATGTATGAATTATCCCCAATTTCACAATTGTGAATAACCGAATTGCTGATCCCTGATTGTTTCTGAACTCCTCCGGGGAAATCCACTTTATCCGCATAAATACCCAGTTTAATTTTGCCTGAGAACGTAACATTGGTGATATGTTCTGCCGTAAAACCCTGCTTAACCTCAATGTTTTCCCACTGATCGCATTTGCAGGCATTCCGCACAAGTTGTGCAATTTCCTGCCGGTGTAATTTTCTGAATGCTTCCATGTTGTTTTTATTCGATTGGAATGATTATATTTTCTCTTCCAGGACTATTTTTTGTTTGGTATGAATGCTCTTAAAACATTTTCGTTGCATATGGGAATAAATATAAAAACCACTCAATTTGCCTTCCCCAATGATAACCAGCCTTGGATCGGGTAATTTGACGGATATTTTTTTCACTTCCGAAAAATTGATATTGTTTTCCTTCAACCACAGGGAAGTTCTCAGATCTCCCATTCTGAGCCTTCGTCCTTCTCTCTCTTCCTTTTCAAACAGAGCAAGGGCATTTCGATAGTTTATTTTAGAAAAGTCTGACATGAAACGCATGCTTTGATAAAGCAATTTATTACAACCTTTTTTTCAGGTCAAGTAAAAGCGGATTATTTTCATCCGATTGTTAATAAATTAATCGTTATAAACAACAGAAGAGTCTGTCTTGAATGACAAAGGCACAAATCCAGGTGGAAATGTGCCCTTGCCAAACTTTATCTTCTTTGATTTAAAAACGGAATCCGGCAGTGAGTACGATCTGTTTATTGCTGTTTTCTAGGGATATATCTTCAAAGTGGGGTTGTGGATTGTAGAGGTTGTATGTATCCACAGAATTTCGGAATGCAAAGTCAGCAAAGAACCCATTGGTCCGGTATCCCAGGCCGAACGAAAAAATGGTGTTATCGTCGCTGACGCTGGCTTCATTCAGGCTGAACCCGGAGGTAAACGGAGTGGGGTAATGTTCCATTCCGGCCCTTAAGCTTAGACTTTGTAAAAACCGGAATTCACCTCCTACACGTAAATTGAAAACATTCCTGAAGGAGTTCGTAACATCCCGGTTAAGATTTGCCTGGTCGACTGAATGGCTAAGGGTGTACTTCATGGATGCATAGTCAACCATTTCTCCGTCGATACTGATAATAGCCATTTTACCCAATACCACAGCTCCACTCAGGATGAATTTATAGGGAGAGGTAAACTGGTAGTCATATAAATCCAATCCGTCATGGGTATAGGTCTGTTGCAATTTGGATTCCATAGTCAACCGCATATCGTCGTTCACCTGGAAAAAAGTGGGTGTATGGAAAGCAAATCCCAAACGAAGGGCATGAAACGGTTTATAGATCGCTCCAATTTTCAGATTATATCCCGTTCCCTTGATAAAATTGTCTTCAAAGTAGGTAAATGAATTATCGCCTTCAAGGAACTCGGTGTATTGCATGCTCTTGGTGATGTCTACATCCTGAATACCTACGGTTCCGCCAATATAAAACTTATGGGAAAAATTCAATCCTGCAGCCAGTAAATACTCTTTAATTCCTCCCTTATAGGAATAGTTCATTTGCTGGTCTACCAATTCGTCTTCATACAGGATGCTGTAATATTGGTTATCGGTATTTTCAACCGGATCAATCAGATAGGTTTCCCAGGCAAGTTTTGTCGGCCAGTCACGGTATTCAATATCGCCAATGGCATTTTGCAGATACGCATTGGTTAGGCCCTCTGCGTTGGCCCAGGAAACGATTCCATCCAGAAAAGAAACGGGTGAACTGTCGTAATATCCCAGGGAAGCCTGGTTCATATCCAGCACCTGGTTCATTCCGATCCCCAGGTTAATGCTCACGATTCCGCTTTCACTTGAGAGTCCGGTATGAATGGTTCCTATGTATCCGAGGTTGTTGAATCCATGGGCATATTTCTTATCCGAATACAGGGTACCGGAAAGATCCATTTCCGAACGATTGAACCGTGCGGTTGGAGTTATTACCAGCTCATTGCTTTGGTAAAGGCTTATTCCGGCAGGATTGATACTCAGCGAAGTAAAATCACCCCCCAGTGCACCAAAAGCATTTCCCATGGCTGCAGCTCTGGCTGTTCCGCTGATCTTCTGTGAGGAGAGCCGGTAAGCATCAGCCAGCGTCTGTGCATGTACCCCAAAAAGAGAGAAGAAAAACAATACGCCGGTTAATACGATAGTTTTCATGGTTTTCATTGGTTTGTTGTTTATTCTTAATTGTTTCTGTTGCGAGAACCTGTTTCTGTAGGAACAGTTGTTTTCTCACGGGCTTTTTTTTCTGTCAGCTTTTGCGGTCCTGAAGACCGTTGTTTTCATCATCTTCTTCCGCCTGATGACCCTGAACTTCTGCTACTTCCTGATGAGCTGCCGGAAGAGCGAACGCTCCCTCCGGAGCTTCCCGAAGATGAGGAACGAATGCTGCTTCCCACGCTGGAACGTGAGCTTCCGCTTGACCGGTAACTACTATTGCTTCCGGAGCTTCTGTAGGTATTTCCGGAGCTTCTTACTGATCCTGTGGAGCGGGTGGACCCTGAAGCGGCACTTTTTGTGTAGGTCGAACTGGAACGGTAGGTTCTGTTGTAACTGGAAGTACTCCGTGAAGGGGTATAGCTTCGGTCAGATGATGAAGATCTGCGGGTGACAACCCGGGGCCGGGTATAGGTATTGGTGGATGTAGGCCGGGTATAGGATTGTCGCGTATAGGTCGATCTTGACGTTTGGGCATTACCGACATTGGGTGTTTCACTACCGGATATCCGTGTTGCCGAAGAGGGGTTGGTTGTTCTCACACTTTTCATATAGGTGGAGGTGCGCAGTGCCTCATCGGTGCCACTCTGGCTTCGTACTTCGGATGATCCGGTTCTTGTATTGCTGGTGTTGGCCACCGAAACACCGCTCCTTCGTCTTTCTGTTAAAACAGCCGGGGTGGACGAACCTGAGGTCTGTCGTAAGCTGGCTGTTTCAGCTGAAGAACGCGAACTTCTTCCTGAAAGGGCAGAAGCTGTTCTTCGCTGATTATCCGGATTTCCGCTTTTCTGATCCAGCGAGGACCTTCTGCTTTGAGCTACACTCCCCTGCCTCGTATTGATCCCTTCCCGGGTGTCGTAATTGGAAAAACTGCTTCTCCGGCCGTACCTTACATCGTCATCGCTCCTGGAAGCCCAGGTGGAATGATCGTAATAGCCGTGGTAATATCCGCCGTAGTATCCTCCGTACCATGGACTATAGTAGGAATAGTAATAAGGATAGCCATAATACCAGGAATTGTAATACCCATATCCCCACCGATACGGATGATGATAACCTCCATACCAGGAATAATAGGGGGATCCACCCCAGCCCCAGTAACTATAATAGGGGGAATACCAGCTATCGTAAAACCACCAGTCGTTGTATCCCCAGTAATCCCAGTAATACGAATCGTAGAAATAGGGATTGTGAAACCTTCGGATCCGGTAGGCAAAATCAATATCTCCGCTGTCGTAGTAATTGTTGATGACTGTTTTTACTTCGTCGTCATCGTAATACAGGGTGGTATCGCTTTCGGTAAGTTCCATTTGCTCCATATCGTAATGGGCTGCATCAAACGTTCCTTCCGCATCATCAAAAATGTAGTTTGACACGGTATTGGAGCCATCCTCATTCGTCCTAGTTTCGCGTATCACGATATCTTCAGCTGATTTCTCCTGAGGCTGGGTTTCCGTCACGGATTCTTCCAGGGTTATTGGCGGGGGTAGTTCTCCCGGATTGAAATAGATATCATCCTGATAAGAGCCGGTTGTGTAAGTACTGGTTGTGCAGGAACCCAAAAAGAGTCCCATTGCAACCGTAATCCATATGGTCATCCGCGTTTTCATAACTTATCCTCCCATTTATTTAAATCCATATAATTTGCTTATTTTGTAGCCGTTTTTCCAAGTGTAAATTAGCAAAGTTTATACCAAAATAATAAAAATGGCGAAGGAATTGACACCACGGAACGAAAATTATTCACAATGGTACCTTGATTTGGTTGTAAAGGCCGGGCTGGCAGAGAGTTCTGCTGTTCGCGGATGCATGGTGATTAAACCCTATGGATACGCCATCTGGGAGAAAATTCAGCGGCAACTGGATGATATGTTTAAAGAAACCGGACATGAGAATGCCTACTTTCCCTTGTTTATACCAAAATCTTATTTCAGCCGGGAAGCCGATCACGTGGAAGGATTTGCAAAAGAATGTGCTGTTGTAACCCATTACCGGTTGAAAAGCAATCCCAATGGAACAGGAATAGACGTCGATCCGGAGGCAAAACTGGAAGAAGAGCTGATCATACGACCTACTTCGGAAACCATCATCTGGAATACCTACCGGAACTGGATTCATTCCCACCGGGATCTTCCCCTGTTAATCAATCAATGGGCCAATGTGGTGCGATGGGAAATGCGCACCCGCTTATTTTTGCGTACCGCGGAGTTTCTCTGGCAGGAAGGACATACCGCACATGCTACCAAAGAGGAAGCCGTAGAAGAAACCCAAAAAATCATCAACCTGTATGCTGAGTTTGCTGAAAAATATATGGCTATGCCGGTTATCAAAGGATTAAAAACGGAAAATGAACGTTTTGCAGGCGCGGTGGATACCTATTCCATTGAAGCTTTGATGCAGGATGGAAAAGCCTTGCAATCGGGAACCTCTCATTTTCTCGGACAGAATTTTGCCAAAGCCTTTGATGTGAAATTTACCAATAAAGAGGGCAAAGAAGAATACGTATGGGCTACATCCTGGGGGGTATCAACCCGGCTGATGGGGGCTTTGATCATGGCTCATTCCGACGACAACGGGCTGGTGCTGCCTCCGAAACTGGCCCCTTATCAGGTGGTGATCGTTCCCATTTATAAGAAAATTGAAGAACTGAGTCAAATATCAGCCCGGGTAGCTACCATCATCGAAAAATTAAAATCCCGGGGAATCGTGGTGAAGTATGATGACAACGACAACAAAAAACCGGGCTGGAAATTTGCCGAATATGAATTGAAAGGAGTCCCCCTGCGTCTGGCCGTCGGACCCCGGGACCTGGAAAACAAAACCGTTGAAGTTGCCCGTCGGGATACACTCGAGAAAAAGGTTGTGCCCGTGGAAGGCATCGAACAGTACACCGAAAACCTGCTCAAGGAAATTCAAACTTCCATATACAACAAAGCGCTGGCATTCAGAAATGAAAACACAAGGAAAGCAGACACCTACCAGGAATTTCAGGATCTTCTGGCTAAAAAAGCCGGTTTTATTCTTGCCCATTGGGATGGAACTCCGGAAACAGAAACGAAAATAAAAGAGGAAACAAAGGCCACCATCCGTTGCATTCCGCTGATCGGAGAACCGGAGGAGGGAAAATGCATCTATTCAGGGAAACCTTCCCGCCAACGCGTGCTTTTTGCCTTGTCTTACTGATGTAAAAACAATAAAATACTTACCTTTAGAAGGAAATCCGAAGTATGAGTGAAGAAAAAGAATTCAGAAACAGCCTGTTGAATGTTTTTGTTCTGAAAACCTCGGTGAAACAGCAGGTATATGACAATACCATGCAGGCTTTTGTAATCCTCAAAAAGGTGTTAAAACAACTTGAGAAGGATTATATTCAAATCCTGGAGGGCAAGGTTTCCGAAAAGGTATCCCCACGGTACAGAGAAAAAGGCCCCTTTGAGCTGGAATTCAGGATAGGAAGTGATATGTTGATCTTTAGTATGCACTCCAATGTATTTGGATTTGACCGGAATCATCCGGTATGGAATCTTCCCTACATCAAGGAGGATGAATTACGAAGCTATTGCGGGATGATTCACATCTATAATTTTCTGAATGATTCGTTTAAATATAATCGCCGCAATGACCTGGGGTATCTGATTGCCCGGATTTTTATCAATAAGGAGAAACATTTTTTTGTGGAAGGAAAAAGGCAATCAGAAGAATTGCTCAAGGATTTTTCATTGGACACCATATCTCCGGGCGTTCTCCGGCAGATTGTGGAGATCGCCATTCAATACTCCGTACAGTTTGATCTGCTGGTTCCCCCTTATGAACAGGTTAAGATGGCAACGGTAGAACAGATGCTGGAAAAGATAAGCTACTCAAAAATGACCACAGGCAAAAGGGTCGGATTTAGCTTTAATGTGGATGATGTATAAAATGGTATGGAGAAAGTTGTAGAAAGGTTTTTGCGTTACACCCGGATTCACACAACCTCAGATCCCAAAAGTGATCGCTATCCGAGTAGCTCAGGTCAACGGACCCTCTTGAGTTTGCTGGTCAATGAATTGAAATCCCTGGGAGTCATGGATGCAGCCATGGATAAAAACGGGTATGTTACCGGAACCGTTCCGGCCAACATCGGGGGAAACCTTCCAACCGTAGGATTTATAGCCCATGTGGATACAAGCCCGGATTTCAAGGGAGAGAATGTGAATCCACAGATCGTCGATCGTTACGATGGCAATCCGCTGGTGTTAAAAAACAATACCGTAATCAGTCCTGTGGATTTCCCGGAATTAAAAAATTATACCGGTCAGCAGATCATTACGGCTGACGGAACCACCTTGCTCGGCGCGGATGACAAAGCCGGAGTTGCAGAAATTATGACAGCTGTGGAGATGCTGATAAACAGCGAAAAAATCAAACACGGAACCATAAAAATAGGATTTACACCCGACGAGGAGATTGGAAATGGAACCAAATATTTTGATATTCATCAATTCGGAGCTGATTTTGCCTATACCCTGGATGGCAGTGAAATTGGAGAATTGGAATTCGAGAATTTCAATGCCGCCTATGCAAAAATAACCGTTAAAGGCAAAAGTGTGCACCCGGGAACGGCGAAGAATAAAATGATCAATGCTTCCCTGGTGGCCCATAAACTGATTGATCTTCTGCCTCCCAATGAGCGACCTGAACATACCGAAAAATATGAGGGTTTCTTTCACCTGCTTTCAATGAATGGAAATGTGGAACAGGCAGAACTTGAATACCTGATTCGTGATCACGATGCCGGAAAATTCATGAACAAGAAGAATTTACTGCAGGAGGTAATTCGTTTTGTCAACCGGGAATACCCAAACGACATTGCATTCCTGGAGATGAAGGATCAGTATTACAATATGCGGGAAAAGATCGAACCGGTAATGTATGTGGTGGATATTGCCCGGCATGCAATGATCAATGCCGGCATAAAACCAAAAATTAAAGCCATACGGGGAGGAACCGACGGAGCCCGCTTGTCACATGCCGGCCTGCCTTGTCCCAACCTTTTTACCGGTGGACATAACTTTCATGGTCCGTACGAATTTATTCCAGTACCTTCCATGCTGAAAGCTGTGGAGGTAATTCTGAATATTTGCAGCCTGGTACCGGAAATGAAAACATAATGCTTGCACAATTCATTGAATATTCCGAAAAAAACGGATTATTTCATGCATCCGATAAAATCCTTGTTGCAGTAAGCGGGGGAGTAGATTCCATGGTTCTGCTCCATCTCATTCATCAAACAGGAATCAGCTTTTCGGTGGCACATTGCAATTTTCATTTACGGGACGAAGAATCGGATGGGGATGAAAAATTCGTACGGCACTATGCAGAAAAAAATAAATTCCAGCTTTTTACAGAGCATTTCAATACCCGGGAATATGCCCGTTTAAACGGTATATCCATTGAAATGGCAGCACGCAAACTGCGCTATGAATATTTTAAAAATCTTAGTGTTAACCAGAAATTCAATGCCGTTGCAACGGCTCACCACCAGGATGACTTGATTGAAACATTCTTCATAAACCTGATCCGAAAAACAGGAATCCGTGGATTGACCGGAATTAAAAATAAATCCGGGAATATTATCAGACCTTTGTTATTCACTGACCGCAACCGAATTTATGCATACGCTGTGAAAAATAATATCCCCTTCCGGGAAGATTCAACCAATACACAAACCGATTATATACGGAATTATATCCGACACAAAATAATTCCTGAATTTGTTCAAATAAATCCTGCTTTTCTAAAAAATACCCTCGCAAGTATCAATAATCTAAAAAATGTGGAAGAGGTATTTCAGCATTCGATCCAAGCCGAAAAGAAAAGGGTTGTGCAAACCGAAGGAGCGCATCCGGTCTTATCAGTCAAAAATCTACTTGCTTACCCTTTTCCCCGTATTCTGCTTTATGAAATACTGATTGATTACAATTTCAATCCTGCCGTCATCGATGAAGTCTTTGAAGGAATCTGCGAAGAGTCCGGAAAACAATATTTCTCGCCTACACACAGGGCGGTAAAAGATCGAGATGAGATAATTATCACGGAAAACAAAGAGAAGGATCCCTCGGTATTCTATATGGAAGAGGGGGATCTGGAGCTGTTTACCCCTTTGCATATCAGTATCAATACCTATGATGCAAAGAATTTTGCCATTTCCCATAACCCGTTGGAGGCTTGTCTTGATTATGAAAAACTTGATTTCCCCTTGTGCATACGAAAATGGAAAATTGGAGAATATTTCAAACCCCTGGGAATGAGTGGGTTCAAAAAAATTAGTGATTTTTTTATCGATGAAAAACTCTCTATTCCTGAAAAAGAGAACACATGGATACTCTACTCGGGAAATAAGGTAGTCTGGATCATCGGACAACGAATTGATGACCGGTTTAAGATTACCCCCTATACCAAAACCGTATATCATCTAAAAATCAAACAAAAAAAATAAAGGCCGGTCAACACCGGCCTTTAGCGTCTGTTTAATTTTGCTAAACTTAAAACCATTTCTATTTGGGCTAGAAAATGATTCAATAAGTTGTAAAAACTTATTTTTATAGACTAATTAAACCCGATTTCGTTACATTTAACATCGGAATATTTTTTACATTTAACAGTTTTTAACATTTTGTAAAATGAGAATAAAGGACCGTTTTGAACAGGTGATCCTATACTTTGAAAAGAACATGCCGGTAGCAGAAACGGAATTGATTTACAAAAAACCTTTTGAACTTATTGTTGCCGTGATTCTTTCGGCTCAATGCACGGACAAAAGGGTAAACATGATCACTCCCATGTTATTAAAGCGGTTTCCTACAGCCCAAAAGATGGCTGAAGCCAATCCTTCTGAAATTTTCGAATACATAAAAAGCTGTTCGTATCCGAACAATAAATCAAAACATCTTTGGGGAATGGCAAAAAAGCTGGTGGAAGAGTTTAACGGCGAGGCACCGGAGGATATTGAAGCTCTTCAGCGGCTTCCGGGTGTAGGTCGGAAAACAGCCCATGTGATTGCGTCGGTTATTTTTAACAAGCCGGTATTGGCTGTAGACACGCATGTTTTCAGGGTGTCTGAGCGAATCGGTCTGAGTACCGGTGCCAGAACCCCTCTTGCCGCGGAACGCCAGCTGACAAAGTATATCCCTCCGGAACTGATTCCCAAAGCACATCACTGGTTGATCCTTCATGGAAGATATATCTGCCAGGCACGCAAACCCAAATGTGAACAATGTGGGTTAACAGCATGGTGCAGATTCTATGCCCAAAACCACTGAGCCTGGTGAAAAACCTCCAGTCTGTGGGATCAATGGGAGATTATACTGGAATGCGAACCGGACCATGTGAACGTCTTACCAAACCCCAAAAATCCGTGAGATGATATTGTAAGCATAAGTAATTCAATGTTTTATGCTCAATAATAATAAATCAATAGAAATTAATGACATAAGCTCTTTGTTATTTAATCAGACTTTGTACTTTTGCCCTGATTCAAAAATTCTAAAATTAGAAGGTATGGCATATAAAATTTCTGATGAATGTATTGCATGCGGGACCTGTATTGATGAATGCCCGGTTGATGCAATTTCGGAAGGTGACATCTATGTGATTGACACTGATCTTTGTACCGACTGTGGTTCCTGTGCTGAGGTTTGTCCGGTAGAAGCAATTGATCCGGAGGAATAATACCGTTCCGTATGAAAGAAAAAGAGTCTGTTATTTTTTATAACAGGCTCTTTTTTTACTCTCCTGCAGCAAGTGCGGAATCAGATCAGTTCTCCGGTAATCAGGTAATAAATGGAAGCAACAACAACCAGGAGAATGATAACCACCCCGGCCGTTTTATTAAACCACCAAAGCAGACGAAGATTAAAATGATGCCTGAAAAAGCTGATGACAGTAGCCAGGAGAATCCACCACAGATTTCCTCCGCAAAAGATCCCGATAATGATGAACAGCGCCTCCAATGGTTTCGAAATCGTGAGTGCCACACCCGATCCGGTTAATACGGCAAGAAAAATAAAAACAGCTACAGGATTGGAAAGGGTGATCAGAAAGGTAAACGCAAAATCCTGAAAATAACTCGTTCCTTTTTTTCTGTATTTCCGGATTTCCTTAACCGGGTTTTTAAAAAAAATATGAAGCCCCAACAGAATCAGTATGATGGCTCCCAAAAGCTGAATGATCAGTTCATGGCTTCGGATAAAGTTCAGGATATAAGTCAGGCTGAAACCAGCTATAACCGCATATACTGAATCGGCAAGCGCTACGCCTGCCCCTGATATAATGCCTGAGAAGTGATCTTTATTGACGGTTTTTTGGATCACATACAGTCCAATAGGCCCCAATGGAATCGAAACCATCATTCCAATGAGTACTCCCTTTAAAAATAAATCCCCAAACATGATACAAAAATAGTTTTTTCGCTTTCGTTTTCTTTTTTTTTATGCTGTCAAATTCAAAATTGTATTCTAATTTTGGAGTTTTTCAGATACTAGAAGGATGAATTATGAGTGAATTTACAGTTGGAGCCCGTGTTGATCACCCCAGATATGGGGAGGGCATCGTCAGTGAGAACAAACTGACATCGTATGAGATTTTTTTTGAAAGAGGCGGTAAAATTGAGATTACCAAACGAAATACCGATCTGACGTTAATCGCAGAAGGTAAAGGTACGAGTGGAAATCAAGGAATTACCCTGGAAGAACTGGAGCATCTCATGGTGTATGTATTGGATAAATACCAGGGTTTATTGCCTGAAACAGAGTTGGCAGATAAATGGAAAGGCGGTGTATTGGAATTGAAACCGGCCAATGCATCCTTAAAATCCAAGGAGATCCCCATTGATACATTCTTTCATAAGATCGTGATGGTCCGCGATCGATTGAGGGTTCTGGAGCAGAATATTAACAGCCACAACGCATTGTCGGATGAGGAGAAGGTCAGCCTGCAGCAATATATTACCCGCATATACGGATCGTTAACTTCGTTTAATGTTCTTTTTTCAGAGAAAGAGGATTATTTTGTCGGAACCAAATTATAATCGGATGAGCCGGACGGTTTTTTTTCTTTTGTTTCTGGGAAGTGCCTTTTCGTGTTTATCCCAGGATTTTTCTTTGAAGGTTTGGCCTGATGGTCCACCCAATACCAATAAGCTGGATCGTCCGGAGGAACAATTTGAGGGACGTCGTGTCCGGTATGTATCGGAAGCCGAGATCTATGTTTATTTACCGGAACAGGAAATCAATACCCGGACAGCAGTGTTGATTTGTCCGGGAGGTGGATACTGGATCGAAGCAATGGACCATGAAGGATACGCCATTGCCGAGTGGCTTGAATCCATGGGTATAGCCGGAATTGTTTTAAAATACCGGTTGCCATACGGCCATGACAGCGTTCCTTCCTCCGATGCCCGGCAGGCCATGCGCATCATCAGGCAGCATGCCGGGGAGTGGCAAATAGATCCGGGCAAGGTAGGTATCGCCGGTTCTTCAGCCGGAGGTCACCTGGCTTCAACCGTGGGAACCCGGTTTGATACCGGATCCATAAATGCATCAAATCCCTTGAACCGGTTTAGTTGCCGCCCGGATTTTATGTTGCTTCTGTATCCGGTGATCTCTTTTCGGGAAGATATCGGTCACATGGGGTCCCGGATCAACCTGATCGGCGAAACAAACAACTGGGAACATGCCCGGCCCTATGCCAATGAACTCCACGTTACAGCGGATACACCCCCGGCTTTTTTTGTGCTTGCCGATAATGACCGGAGCGTGGATCCACGAAATTCCGTAAATTTCTATCTGGCAATGAAGGATTTTCAAATTCCTGCTGAGATGCATATTTTTCAGGAAGGAGGACACGGTTTCGGATTGCAAAGAAATCACCTTCCGGTCGACCAATGGCCGGATCTTTTCTATAACTGGCTGAAAGCCATTAAAATCATCGATCCATGAGATCAACCGATCCGGCAGAGGTGTTCCGTTATTGTCCCCGATGTGGCTCAGGTGACTTCTCTCTTGTCACAGACCGCTCTTTCCAATGCAGCCATTGCGGATTTCATTATTTCATCAATGCTTCTTCGGCTGTTGCGGCTCTGATCCTCAATGCAAAGGGAGAGCTCCTGTTTACACGCCGGGCCGTAAATCCTCATAAGGGAAAACTGGACCTCCCGGGGGGATTTATTGACCCGGGAGAGTCGGCTGAACAGGCCCTCGCAAGAGAACTTAAGGAAGAACTGAGTCTTGAAATCCGATCCCTGGAATATGTCGCATCCGCACCCAATGAATACATTTACTCGGGATTTACAGTTTTTACGCTAGATATGGCCTTTCGGGTTATTCCACATTCACTGACCGGGTTCATACCCAAAGATGATATCTCAGGGTATGAATGGATTCTCCCTACAGAGGTTGATTTTGCTGAATTGCCGGCCCGGTCAATGCAATATTTTGTAAAAAGAATGATCCGCAATTGCAACCCATGAACATCATAAAAGAAAGAATAGATGCTTTACGGTCCCGGATGAAAGGACAGAAACTGGATGCCTACTATATATCAGGGACTGATCCTCACATGAGCGAGTATCTGCCAGACAGGTGGAAGACACGTGAATTTATAACCGGTTTTACGGGATCATACGGGGAGGTGGTTGTTACCGCTTCAGAAGCCTTGTTGTGGACCGATACGCGCTATTTTATTCAGGCACAAGCCCAATTACAAGGGACTGGTGTATGCATGAAAAAACTGCGTGTACCCGAAGCGATTTCTTTTGATGACTGGCTGCTTGAAAACCTCAAACCCGGAAGCAGGGTGGGAGTGAACCCCGAATGTCTGCCCTACAGTACCTGTAAAAATCTTATGCAAAAGCTGGGGATGGCCGGAATAGAAACCATCTTATGCGATGATTTGCTTGATGTCTTTTGGGAAAACCGCCCCTCCGTTCCCAATGAGAAAATCTTTGAGTTGGAACTACAATACACGGGACAAAGCAGAAAAGACAAATTTGAGACCATCCTAAAAAAGCTGTCAGAAGCCGATGCCGATTGTCAGATCCTTTGCACAACAGACGACCTCGCCTGGACTTTTAACCTGCGGGGTCACGATATCCGATATACTCCGGTATTCATAGGTTTTGGAATCATTGGAAAGAACCGCATCGCTTTATTCACCGATCCGGAGAAAATTCCTCCTGAGCTTGCGGTGAAGCTGAAAAAGGAAGAAATCGAATGCTATCCGTACAACCATTGGAGATCCTTTCTTCAACAGTTGAAGGGCAGGAAAATATACATCGATCCGGGGACTACCAATACAGCGGTTGTGCAGGCTTTGGGAAAAAACAATGCATTAAAGGAAGGGCCCTCCATTCCGGCAGGATTAAAAGCGATAAAAAATGAAACGGAAGCAAAGGGTTTCAGAACAGCCATGCGCAAAGACGGAGTGGCACTGGTAAAATTTCTGTTTTGGTTAAAAAAAAACATTGGAAAAATAAAAATCTCAGAGTATGATGTGGCCGGAAGACTGGCTTCTTTCCGATCCGAAGAAGAAGGATTCAGGGGTGAAAGTTTTCCTTCCATTGTTGGCTACAGAGACCATGGGGCGATGGTACACCTGAGTGTAGATAAGGGAAATGCCCATCTTCTGAAACCGGAAGGATTGCTGCTTTTTGATTCCGGAGGTCATTATTGGGAGGGAACAACCGACATTACGCGAACGGTAGCCCTGGGACCCGTTTCAAAAAAACAAAAACGTGATTTTACACTGGCACTAAAAGGGGTCATTGCACTTACAGAAGCCATCTTCCCTGAAGGAACCAAAGGATGCCATCTGGATATTCTGGCACGAAAAGCTTTATGGGAAAACGGATTGGACTATGGTCATGGAACCGGTCATGGGGTAGGGCATTATCTGATGGTCCATGAAGGCCCTTTCAGCATTCGCAAAGAATTCAATCCATACCCGATTCAACCGGGAATGGTGCTCTCCAATGAACCGGGGATATACCGGGAAGAAGAATACGGAGTCCGTACGGAGAACATCCTATTGTGTGTCCCTAAAAAGGAAACAGCATTTGGTAAATTCTATGGATTTGAAACCCTTACCGTCTGCCCCATCGATGTATCCCTGATTGATCCGGAGGTGCTAACGAACAAGGAAAAACAATGGATTAACAGTTACCATACCTGGGTGAGGAAGATCCTGAATCCATTTTTGGATGAACAACGGAATGATTTTCTCAACGAAATAACCCCAGAGGTTTTGTGAGGAAACGGAGGTTTTTTCAACGGGTTTCTTCAGCAATCGCTTTGAATCACATTTTTCTCAAAACACATTCATTGAAGCTGATCGATCAGAAAATTTGTCATTTTCTGATGAAGGTGAAGGGAGGTATTTCCTCCCCGGATTCCATGGTCTCTGTTGGTATAGAGAGCCATTTGGAAGGGAATTCCTGCCTGCACCAGTTTTTCAGAAAATTCCATGGTGTTCTGGAGGTGTACATTGTCGTCTGCAGAGCCGTGAATCAGAAGCAGATTTCCTGTGAGTTTGTCTGCCAGAGTTAGGGGAGCGTTTTGTGTATAGCCATCGGGATTAAGCCCGGGAGTACGCATGTACCTTTCGGTATAAGCTGTATCGTAAAACCGCCAGTCGGTAACCGGAGCTACCGCTATGCCGGCTTTGAAAAGATCGGTTTTACACAAGGTTAACGATACCATGAAACCACCATAACTCCAGCCGAAGATTGCCATGTTTTCTTCCTCCGTAAAAGGGAGGCCGGCAAGATAACGGGCTGTCGATATCAGATCTTCCGATTCATATTTACCCAATTGCATATAGGTAACTTTTCTGAAATCCTCCCCCCGGGCTCCGGTACCCCTGGGATCTACGCATGCTACCAGAAAACCTTGCTGAGCCAGGTATTCATACCAGCCGACCTGAAAATGATCGGTTACGCTTTGTGAATTCGGACCGCTGTATTGATATACGACCACCGGGTATTCCCGGGACGGATCAAAACCGGCCGGTTTTAACATCCATCCGTTCAGTTCGGTTCCTTCCGGGTTTTGAAAATGAAAGAACTCTTTAACCGGGACATTATACTCCTTCATCCGGGACTGGAGTTGTTGATTGTCTTCCAGGACCCTTATTTTTTTTCCTTTGGGGCCATAAAGCGTGACCTGCACAGGAGTTTTGGCATTGCTGAAGTACTGGATATGGTATTCAAATCCTTTGCTGAATGCAACCGAGGTGGTTCCCTCCAACGTGGATAACTTCCCTTGTTTCTTCCCATCAAGGCTCTGGAAGCAGACTTCTCTGTGTAAGGGCGATTCGGTGGCTGCCTGATAGTAAAACATCTCCTCGTCAGGATTGTACCCGTAAAAACCGGTTACATCAAAATTCCCTTCGGTCAGTTGTTTCAGTTCGAAACCCTGGCGATCATAATGGTAGAGGTGAGACCACCCGTCACGTTCACTAACCACAACAAAACCTCCGTCCGGGAGGTAGGTAAAATCATCGAGAAAATTTTCCGAGATATACCTTTTGTTTTTTTCCGTATAAAAAATCCTTGTTTCGCCTGTATACGGATTGGCATAAAGAATATCCAGCTGGTTCTGAAGTCTGTTCAGCCGCATGATGTGCAAATCGTTGGCGTCAGGTGTCCACCGGAGCCTTGGAAGATAAATGTCGGACTCCTCACCGGTATCCACCTTTATCGTGGTTCTTGATCGTATTTCATATACATGGGTTGAAACCACTGAATTGTTTTCTCCGGCCTTCGGGTATTTATACATTCTGGTTCCCGGGTAGGGTATATTCTCTTCAAGACAGGGTGCTTCGCCCCCATATAAGGGCAACCCAAACTCCCTTACGTTGGATTCATCGAAACGAAGGTAAGCCAGGAATTTGCTGTCGGGAGACCAGGCCATGGCATTGTTGAAACCAAATTCTTCTTCGTACACCCAGTCAGGAATGCCATTGATAATTTCATTTTTTTTGCCATCGTGAGTAACCTGACTCTCCGTGCCGAATTTCAGGTTCTTAATGAAAATATTGTTGTCACGTACAAAGGCAACCCGCTCGCCATCCGGAGAAAAAACAGCTGCCTGCTGGACTCCCTTTTCGGAAAGCGGATACAACTCTTCCAGAAAAGTATCCCATATATAGTATTCAGCCGTATAAGAACGGCGGTATATGGAATTTACATGCGTGGTTAACAGAATTTTTGTTTCATCTTCACTGAAGGTATAGTTGCTGAATGATTTTATGGGAGGATCTTCCAGCTGGTAAAGATCAAACAGGATCGTTAATGCTTCTCCTGTTTTATAGCTGTTTTTTACAATTCGGCTGCTGTTTGCCAGGGTAGTATAATGCTCTCCGTCATTCATAGACCGTAAACCGGTGACGGATTTTTGTCGGAATGTTCCGTGTACAAAAAGATCTTCCAGGGTTATTTTTTTTGAATCCTGGGCTTCGGTTGTAAGAAGAGACAGAAGAGCTATGGCTGCAATCAGAATCTGTTTCATGGATCGAAAATTTTATCATAGGGATCCGGTGATGTTTTGGTTTTCATCTCCTCCCAACAACCATCGGAACGGGAACTTGGTTTATGGGTATCCCTGTTAAAGAAAAAACAAAGGTAAGAAATGTTTTTTGAAAGAGGAATGAGAGTCGACTCGGCTCAGGTTACTACACTCAGAAATTTTTCGATTATACAAAAAGATGTTTTTTTGCCATGAATCTTTCAATGATTAAAAGGATGGAAGTGGCCGTTAAGATAGCAGCTATGCTAAGGGGAATGTTGCCTATCTGACCAAGGATATTCCGGTATTCCCGGGTAATATTTCCCGTATCTACAGATAAAAAGTTGTTGAGAGTACCCCCGGTATCGGCAATGGTTCCCGAGAGCACAATAAAAAGAATGGCAAGGACCACAAACAAAGAACCCAGAACCCAGAAAGTCCTTCCAAGCACCGGGAATCCGGATTGAACCGACCGGGTTGGTTCCAGGGCATAAATCTCATTCATCACCTTCATCGTGAAATTACGGCCTGGCTTTTCCAGCCTTGTTTCTTTGATCAGGCGTTCCAGCTTTGGGTCTTTTTCGAATTCTATCATATGATTAAAGTGTTAAAATTTATAAGGTATTCCCGATGGTTATCGGGATGGATCATAGCCTTGGGTGTAAATATTGACCATGCTCGTTTCATAATAAGGCATTTATTTCGTCACTCAACATTTCGTTTAACAAGACATAAAGTTTTTTCCTGGCTCTGTGAAGCTTTACCTTTACATTGCTTGTCGAAAGATGGGTTGCAGCCGCTACTTCATCCACTGACTGGTCTTTGTAATAATAAAGCATCACCAGGGTGTAATCTTCTGCCGGTAATTTCTTTAAAGCGGCTTCCAGATATTCCTTGCGTTCCTCATCGGTAAATCCATCGAAATGGATATCATCCGCTTCCTCCTGAACCTGGATATCATCCAGCGAACTGACTTCATATTTTTTCTTTCTCGTATGAGAAATGCAATGATTGTAGGTTACGCTGTACAACCAGGTTGAAAATTTTGAGGTACCGCGGAATTTGTGAAGCGATTTATACACTTTGATAAATACCTCCTGGGCCATCTCCTCTGCTTCATCACGATTTCTAAGAACTTTTAATGCGATCGAAAACACAATGTCTTTATATTTCTCAACAATATAGGAAAAGCAATGGTTTTGTCCGTTTATTACCTTTTCTATGTAATATAAATCGTCTTGTGTTTCCATTTGCTTAGACGTGTTTGTTTTATTCCGGTTACAAGTTCGGCAAAAAAAAAAATTCTAAAAAATGTAACCGCAGGAATTCTTCCGCGTCAAAAAGTCAACGAAATATAAACAATTTAAAACAAATACCATGGAAGGAATTGTAGTACCTGTAGCTTTTTTTCTGGCCATTTTTGCCATCCTTTACGTATATTATACGACACGCACCAAAGAAAGGCTTGCGTTGGTGGAAAAAGGTGTGGATGCCAATATATTTAAGAGAAATTCCACCGAATCGAGAATCAATCTGGTTAAATGGGGAATTTTTCTGATTGGATTATCTGTAGGAGTGATTGGCGGATATGGATTATCCAAAGCAATCAATGAAGTCGTTGCATTCTTTACAACCATTCTGCTGGCCGGAGGAATTGCCCTGATCATAGCCTACCAGGTTATCACCCGGATGAAGAATACCTAACCCGAATAATTCATGGATTATTCCTGTCTCCGACAGCGACTAAGATTTAGTAAAACTTTCTTCCAACGTTAAACTCCATCGAAGTCGGGGTTAACCTGAGCTTTCTTCAAATTTTTTAAAATTTATGAATAGTTCAGGCTAAAGTCATTTTTGTATCAACGGGTATAAAAAACAATCATCTTTTTGATTGCCTGTTGGCAGGCTGGGCAGAATTCTTTGGCATCATTGCTTTTCATCCGGCAATCCATCATAGGGCTGTACATTCCCTTGTTCATGTATCCTCCCCCTTCAAATACGCCCACACTATTTTTATAGCGTCCAGTGCGGGGAGTAGGGACCGGCACAGAATCAGGGATCAGGTTTTCCCATTTGTTTTTAAAATTCACCAGGGTGGTTAAATTGGGTTCCCAGGGTTCAATTTCCAAATTATAAAAATCTTCATAGGCTACCGAGGAAGTATAATATTCATCTCCCAGTCCGGCAAATCCATGTCCGAATTCATGTACAAAGACCTTCTCTGAGAGTTCATGGTCTGCAGTGCAAACGGAAACGAGGTTATAGATACCTCCGCCTCCATATTGTTTAGAATTCACAAGGATATATATCTGGTCCCAGGGAACCACAGAGGCTGCATCGTAAATGGTCTTCATATCCGAAGTAGTAAGATAACGGGCTTCATCAAAAGTATAAAAAGTTGAATTGAACAGGGTATTTCTAAAGATATGTTCCCCCGGTATATCCGTACCGGATTCCAGGGAAGGAGATGCAATGGCATAGACATTAAAACGGTTCTTTTCTTCCTTAAAAGGAGAAACCTCAAACAAATAAGCAGTCAAACGTTTCGCATCGTCGGTAAATTTATCCATTTCATAGGAGGTATATCCTTCAGCAAGGATCACCAGGTCGACTTTTTTATCGGGTGGTCCGTTCTCTACTATTTTTTCCACCGGAAAAGAACGGGATTTTTCCGAAATGATAAAATAGTCATCCGGATCGATTTCGGTACGAAAGATGGTCTTGAAAAGACCATCCCGCTGACGTGCATCAATGGCAAGCATTACCTTCTTCTTCGGAAAAGGGAAAAAAGCAGCCTGATAAAAGGTACGGTCGATGATTTTTGCTTCAGCGGTAGATTGCCATTCCTGAAAAAGCGTACATAAGCCCCGGGAAAAAAGGAGGCTGTCTGTCGTAAAATCTGTAATCTTGTACCGATAGGTACCATAGTTCATGTCGTCGATCAGATTGGTCTCAGAACCTCCCCAGTAAGGCTCGGCTTTGATCTGAACCGGATATACCATCTCCTCTGTATGGTTCCCCCCAAGGAGAAAATCAAAACGGAGGGTTCCTTTGCTGAAATACTTGTTAAATGCGGCCTGAGAGAACAAAATCCCCGGCAATAAAACGAAAATTATGCTTATTTTGCCTTTCATATTTATCTCAAATTTGTATTTTTAAAAACCCTAAAATTACAAAATTAAGATGAAGTCGTTATACCTGTTCTTCTTAGACTTATTCAAAAAAAGTGAATCCCTGGATTTTCTTTCCAAACCGCTAGCTGTTTTAATTGTGTTCATCATCATTCTTCTGGTTGCCTGGCTGGGGCATTTTCTAACCCGAAAAATTGTGGTGCGCATTGTTCACGGGATTGTCCGGAAAACAAAAACCACCTGGGATGATATGTTGGTCCGGCGTAAGGTATTCTCCGGATTAGCCCATTTGGTGCCAGCCCTGATTCTTTATTATACCAGTGATTTCAGCTCCCCACCGGGACACTCCAACTGGAGTGAATTGCCTCCGGAAATGCTGGAAACCCTCTACGGAGATTATTATCTGGAGCTGGGAGGCGTACTTCTTAAAGTAGCCAAGATTTATATGGCCGGGATCATTGTTTTTGTCTTAAACCGCTTGTTGAATGCCGGAAATGATATTTACAACACAACAAAATACGCCGTTAACCGGCCCATTAAAGGATACATTCAACTGGTCAAGATCCTGGTTTTTTTTATGGTAGGTATCCTGATTGTATCCATTATACTGAATAGGGATCCCACGGTGCTTTTGGCCGGCCTGGGAGCAATGGCTGCCGTTTTGATACTGGTATTCAAAGATACCATCCTGGGGTTCGTAGCCTCTATTCAGTTGTCGGCAAACGACATGGTGAAAATCGGTGACTGGATTGAAATGCCCAGCCGAAAGGCAGATGGTGATGTCATCGACATCTCTCTGAATACCGTGAAAGTACAAAACTGGGATAAAACCATTTCAACCATTCCTACCTATGCTCTGGTTACAGAGACATTCAATAACTGGGAAGGCATGGCTGCTTCCGGGGGAAGACGAATCAAACGATCCATATCCATTGACATGACCTCCATAAAATTCTGCACCCGCGAACTGCTTCAAAAATTTGAAAAATTTGGCCTCATTAAAGACTATGTGATCGAAAAACAAAAGGAAATTGAAGAATTCAACAAGGGGAAAAAATTAAGCGAAGAGGACAAGATAAGCCGAAGAAGTCAGACCAATATCGGCATATTCAGAAAATACCTGGAAGTCTACCTTCACAATAATCCAAACATCAACGATACAATGACCTTTCTGGTAAGGCAATTGCAACCCAATGACAAAGGGCTTCCCATAGAGATTTATGTCTTCAGTAAAGATACCCGCTGGGCCAACTACGAAGCCATACAGGCGGACATCTTTGATCACATACTGGCTGTGATCCCGGAATTTGAACTCCGGGTATTCCAGGCTCCCTCAGGAGAAGATATCCAGACAGTAGCCTCCCGGTTTATCGTGAAGTAAATCAAGGAAAACCTGCCAGGGTATGTCCGGGAATTTAAAAATTTGACTTATATTTACTGATTGTAATATTATTGCAGTTGTTTGGCATTTTTTGTTTCACATTGGAATATAGATCTCCCATTTATTTTGTCTTTTGTAAGAAAAAGGAAACCATGAGAAAGATCAGAAAAAACGATTATATTGAAATTATTCCGGATATTGACGATCTGGATGAGAAAATACTGGAGTTAATTACCCAAAATGCTCGGATTCCCTTTCTTGAGGTAGCCCGTGAATGTGGTGTCTCCGGAGCCGCCATACATCAACGGGTTCAAAGGCTTCAAACCATTGAGGTCATCCTGGGAAGTCAGTTTGTTGTCAATCCCGAAAAACTGGGATACAATACCTGTGCCTATATGGGGATTTACCTCGACAAGGCCAAATTTCACAAGCAGGTAGCAGAAGAATTGCGAAAGATCCCTGAAATTGTTGAATGCCATTACACAACCGGACAGTATGCAATTTTTATCAAAATCCAGACGAAAAACAACAAACATCTGAAACGGATTATTGATGAAAAGATTCAGGAAATTGAAGGCATTTCACGCACAGAAACCTTCATATCCCTGGAAATGGATTTTAAACGCCAGGTACCCATAAAATAATATGACACTCAGGAATCAGTTGGATGACATTGATTTGAAAATCCTGGATATTATTATTCAAAATGCCAGGATTCCTTTCAAAAATGTAGCTCAGGAAGTAGGTATTTCCCGGGCTGCCGTTCATCAGCGGGTGAATCGCATGATGGATATGGAAGTAATAACCGGCTCCGGATACCATATCAATCCCAAGAAAGTTGACTTCAGAACCTGCACGTACATGGGAATTTTCCTTGAAAAAGGGGAACTGTTTTCCCGGGTTGTGGAGCAACTCAAAAAAATACCGGAAATTGTGGAATGCCACTATACCACAGGGCAATATGCCATCTTCATAAAAGTATATGCCAGAGACAATGAACACCTGAAGCATATCCTCACGGATAACATTCAGAAGATTCCCGGGGTGATCAGTACGGAAACCTTTATTTCGCTGGAGGAAACCTTTAAGCGGGCTATTCCTGTGAACCGGTAAATCCTCTTTGACGGACAGCCTCATAGAGAATGATGGAACAGGCAACCGCAACATTCAGTGATTGAATCCTGCCCATGAGGGGGATTTTTGTCAGAACATCACACTGTTTCAGGATCCCGGGGGATATTCCTTTTTCTTCCGATCCCAGAACTACTGCCAGGGGAGAAGTCATATTGGTTTCCGTATACAAACGGTCGGTTTTTTCTGTAGCAGCCACCACTTTCAATCCGGAATTTTTAACAAAATCAAGGGTTGCTCCCAAATCCTTCACTCTGCATACCGGTACAGTAAACAAAGCCCCGGCTGATGTTTTTACAGCATCCCCGCTGATCCGGGCGAATCCCCGTTCAGGAATAACCACGGCATCCACACCGGCACATTCTGCCGTTCGGACAATCGCTCCGAAATTGCGTACATCCGTAACCTGATCCAGAAAAACGATCAACGGATTTTTCCCTTGTTCATACACCCGGGGAAGAATATCCTCAATTTTTTGAAAATCCACGGGCGAGAGCAAAGCAAGAACTCCCTGATGGTTTTTTCGCGTTATCCTGTTTATTTTTTCCGGCGGGACAAACTGAAAAGGAATTTCCTTTCTTTTGATTTCTGCGTACAGTTGCTGAAAAAGTTCGTTGTTCAGTCCTTTTCTGAAAAGTACTTTGTCAATCGGTTTGTTGGCAAGTACTGCTTCCTGTACCGCCCGCGTTCCAAATATGAAATCTTCTTTGTTCACATCCATACTGTTTACGTTTGCTGTTGCCGTGAAGTTCCTTTTTATAGGTTGAATCCAGTCTATTCAAAATCATTACGCAGGAGAATGAATACCTCCGAGGTTTCGGGGGGCACCATGTTTTCCTGATGTCCCTCGGGAATTCCTTTAAAAATAAACAGAATCCGATAAACAAAAGGATCGTCTGGAAGAATATCTTGCCATTCTGCTTTTCGGCCCTTCCTGTTCACCATTTTTTCCGGGATTTCCAGTCTTCCAGTTCCTTATGTTCTATTTCCCATAAACTCATCAAATGGTCCAGCTCTTTTTTCATCCACTGGTATTCATCATAAATCGCATTGTCTTCAATTTTTTCCGGGCTGGTCATTTTTTCATCTGCTTCCGTTATTTTCCGTTCAAGTTTGGTAATTTCTTCTTCTATGGAGCCAATATTTTTTCCCAGGCGCGAAATCATCCGGTTGATTTCCTTTTTATCTTCGAAGGAAACCCCTGGGGTATTGGATGGTTTCTTTTCCGGTGTTTTTGGAAGAACTTCCCTCTTCCTGCTTTCCAGTTCTTTCAGTGATTCCATTTTTTTTCTGTACAGAAAGTCGTAAATACCTCCCAGATGTTGTTTTACCTTTTTATGGCTGAATTCATAGACACAATGCACCAGGCCATCCAGGAATTCGCGGTCGTGTGAAATTACGAGAATGGTTCCGTCAAACCGGATCAGAGCCTTTTTAAGGATCTCTTTGGAGGGAATATCCAGATGGTGGGTCGGCTCATCCAGTATCAGGAAATTCACCGGTTCCAGCAGCAATTTTATCAGAGCAAGCCTTGTTTTTTCTCCCCCCGAGAGAACTTTTACTTTTTTATCAATATCTTCCCCCTGGAATTGGAAAGCTCCAAGAATATTCCGGATTTTTGTCCGTACCTCGCCTGTGGCTATGTGATCAATGGTTTCGAATAGGGTCTTTTCCTGGTCCAGCAGTTCCGATTGATTCTGGGCAAAATAACCGGTTTTAACATGATATCCGGTTTTCAGTTTGCCCTGGAATCTGATCTCATTCAGGATGATTCGTACCAAGGTAGTTTTGCCCTCTCCATTTCTTCCCACAAAAGCCACTTTTTCCTTCTTTTCTATACGGAAGTTTATATCCTTTAATACCTCAAGAGATCCATAGCTTTTGGATATATTCTTTCCTTCCACAATAAGGGTTCCGGATCGCGGGGCTGGAGGAAAAGCAATGTTCACGGTGGAATGATCTTCTTCTTCTACCACAATTCGTTCCATCTTTTCCAGCTGTTTAATGCGCGATTGGACCTGTACAGCTTTCGTGGCTTTGTACCGGAATCTCTCGATAAACCTTTCTGTATCTGCAATTAGCTTTTGTTGGTTTTTGTAAGCAGCCAACTGTTGTTCATATTGTTCTTGTTTCCATCTTCTGTACGCAGTATACTTCATTCGCTGGTCGTAGATCGTACCCAGGGTAATTTCAACGGTTCGGTTGGTCACACTATCCAGGAAGGCTTTATCATGGGAAACGAGGATAACAGCTCCCTTGTAATTTTTCAGAAAATCTTCAAGCCATTGAATGGATTCAATATCGAGATGATTGGTGGGTTCATCCAATAAAAAGAGATCCGGTTTCGCAAGAAGGATCTTAGCCAGTTCAATACGCATCCTCCACCCACCACTGAATTCAGCGGTCGGACGGTTAAAATCATTTCGCTGAAAGCCCAGACCTAAAAGGGTTTGTTCCATTTCGGCCTCATAGAAACCGCCACCAAGGATTCCGTAATGTTCATTCAGATCCGTAACTTTGCCGATCAATCCAAGGTATTCTTCCGAATGGTAATCTTCTCTTTCGGAAAGGGATGTGTTGATGTCAGCGATTTTTTTTTCGATAGACAGAATATGGCTAAAGGCCTGTAATGCTTCCTCTTTGAGGGTTCTGGAATCATGGAGTTCCATCTCCTGGGGCAGATACCCGGTTTTAAAATCCCGGGGAATGCTGATCTCTCCTTCACTGGCATTTAATTTTCCGGCCAGGATTTTTAAGAGAGTCGATTTCCCCGCACCGTTTTTGCCGATCAATCCGATCCGGTCCTTTGGATTGACCAGAAAGGAGACCTTATGGAACAGATCAACCCCCCCAAAACGCACACCCAAATTTTCCACTGAAACCATACTGCAGTTTTGAACCGCAAATATAACAAACCATCCCTAAAAGAATATGCTTAGCCTTGGAATAAAGGTAGGATACAGAAGAGTCAGCATCGTTTGCTTCTTGGTAAAGTTATCCTATTTTTGTGGGTTAAAAGAAAACACGTGGGACGAAAAAACAGGCAGAAACCTTTTTATGAGAGAGTAGAGATCACAGACATCGGTTCTGAGGGTAGATCCCTTGGCAAAGTCGATGGACTGACTGTTTTTACAACTCAGGCTATCCCGGGCGATGTGGTGGATCTACAGGTAGTAAAAAAAAGAAGGAAATACCAGGAGGCGAGGGTTACCAAAATACATTACCATGCCGAAGATAAAATAAAACCTGTGTGCAGCTATTTTGGCATCTGCGGTGGATGCAGCTGGCAAATGCTACCCTATGAAAAGCAATTGTATTACAAACAAAAACAGGTTACCGACCAATTATCACGAATCGGAAAAATCGAATTGCCGGAGACAGAACCAATCATCGGCTCAGAGAAAATGATCTTTTACCGGAACAAACTGGAGTTCACCTTTTCTGCCAATCGATGGCTGACACAGGAAGAAATCGACTCAGGTGCGGAAATCGAAGAAAAGAATGCCCTGGGGTTCCATGTATCCGGATTATACGACAAAGTAATCAATATTCGAGAATGCTGGTTGCAAAGGGATCCGTCCAATGCCATACGGAATTTTCTTTATGATTATGCAATAACTGCGAATCTGGAGTTCTTTTCAATCAAGGAATAAAAAGGCTTTCTGAGGAATGTTTTTGTTCGTACCTCCGAAACGGGAGGAGTGATGGTAATCATGGTATTCTTCAGCAATGATCAGGAAAAACGAAACAAATTACTGAATGCCCTGAAAAATGCGTTTCCTGAAATTGATTCCTTGCTATATATTGTCAATCAAAAAGGCAACGCTACCATCAACGATCAGAAAGTACATCTTTTTTCTGGCAAGGATCACATCTGGGAAGAAATGGAGGGACTGAAGTTTAAAATTGGAGCCAAAAGTTTCTTCCAGACCAATTCCGGGCAGGCCTATACGTTATATAAAATAGCCCGAGCCTATGCCGGTCTTACCGGTAAAGAAACGGTATATGATCTTTATACCGGGACCGGCACGATTGCCAATTTCATCGCCCGTCAGGCAGCCAGGGTCATCGGAATTGAGACCATACCCGAAGCCATTGAAGATGCCCGGTTTAATGCGGAATGCAACCACATCCGGAATGTGTCTTTTTATACCGGGGATATAAAGGATATTCTCACTGCAGAATTTTTCAAAAAAAACGGAACCCCTGATGTGATTATAACGGACCCTCCACGGGCCGGTATGCACAAAAAAGTAGTGGAATCCCTGCTGGCTGCTTCCCCCCGGAAAATTGTCTATATAAGCTGTAATCCTTCCACCCAGGCACGGGATATTGCCCTCCTGGATGAAAAATATGCCGTATCCCGGATTCAACCAGTGGATATGTTCCCGCAAACCCACCACGTGGAAAATGTAGTCCTGCTGGAGTTAAAATCATAAAATAAAGGCCTCAACCTGTATTCATGCCTCGATTTCTATTTTTAATTCAGCCGTAAATTCTCCATCTTTGTTAAGGCAAAGCAGTGTAGCAATGAAACATGGCTTGAGGATTGTTATTTCAATAGGGTTGGCTGCCATTTTTTGTAGTTGTGTAAACAGAAAGTCAGCTCTTGATGTTTCCGGTTCGTTTTCCGGATCGGAAAGTTGCATTGAATGCCACGAGCGTTTTTATGAATTATGGGCTACTTCGTACCACGGCAAAGCCATGATGCCTGTCGACACACGGTTTATGACTGAGGAGAAGGTTCCCTCCAGTGAGGAATTTGCCCTTGAAGGGAAAACCTACCGGGTTACATGGAAGGATTCGTCGATGGTAATGGTCGAAAAATCCGGCGAAAGCTCAAAGAATTACGATATTATATGGTCGCTGGGTGGAAAGAATGTATTTTGTTTTCTGACACCATTGGACAAAGGAAGATTGCAAACGATTCCGCTTGCATGGGATGTGATCCGTCAAACATGGTTCAACTATCCACAGTCGGCTGTCCGGCATTTTGTGGAGGATATTGATGATGAGCCGCTTCCCTGGAAGGACCGTATGTACACCTTCAATACCGGCTGCTATAACTGCCACGTAAGCCAGTTAAGCACCTATTTCGATCTGACTACCGAAACGTATCACACGACCTGGCGCGAAGCCGGGATAAACTGCGAAACCTGCCACGGTCCCAGTGCCGAACATGTACGGATATGCAGGGAAGCGGGCGAAGGGGAAGTACCGGAGGACTTGAAGATTATTTCGACCCGGGTTTTTACCCCGGATCAGCACAACGCCTCGTGTGGTTCATGTCACGCCAAAATGCGACCCATCACCGCCAGTTATCTTCCGGGGACTCCTTTTTTTGATCATTTTGATCTGGCAACATGGGAAGATCCCGATTTTTACCCCGACGGCCGGGACCTGGGAGAAACCTATACCCTTACAGGCTGGATGATGAACCAATGCATGAGGGAGGGGGATCTTCATTGTGCTACCTGCCATACATCAAGTGGCCGCACCCGTTACATGGGAAGCCAGTCGAATCAGTTGTGTATGCCCTGTCATCAGGAAAAAGTCGAAAAGGTTGCCGTTCATTCCGGCCACCCAGAAGATTCCCCGGGAGCTCTGTGTGTGAACTGCCATATGCCTAAAAGAGAGTTCGTAGGCCATTTTATCCGAAGCGACCATTCGTTCCGGCCCCCCATGCCCCTGGCTACCCTGAAATTTGGTTCTCCCAATGCCTGCAATAACTGCCATTCCAATAAATCACCCGAATGGGCTGCGAAAATAGTGGAATCACGGAAAAACAAAACATACCAGAACGAAACCCTGACCTGGGCACAACGAATAAAAGAGGCCCGGGAAGAAAACTGGGAGAACCTGGATCAAATGGTAGAAATTATCAAAGAAGACCGGTATGGCGAAATCGTAACCAATTCCTTGGTTCGGTTGCTGGACAATTGCCATAGAGAAGAAAAATGGGATGCTTTGCGGGCAGCCCTTGAAAATGAGTCCCCACTGGTTCGATCTTCAGCTGCTTCAGGTCTGACTGGCATCTTCACCCAGGAAGTAAAAGAGATGCTTATAACGGCCTGTACCGATGATTTCAGACTTGTGAGGATCGCTGCAGCCCTTACCCTGTCCACATTTCCGGAATATGAATTTACACCACAGCAACAAATCATACGCAACCGGGCAACCGAAGAATACAAAGAATCACTCAGGGCCCGTCCGGATGATTGGAGCGCTCATTACAATATGGGTATTTTTTATCAAAACAAAGGCGAACTATCCGGAGCGCTGGATGCCTATGCGCTGGCATCCCGGTTGTACCCTGATGCCATCCTCCCACTGGTTAACAGCAGTGTTCTTTATTCGTATACGGGAAACCTTGAAAAAGCGGAGGAAAACCTGAGGGAAGCAATCCGGATCGATCCCGGTAACGAAGCAGCTAACCTTAATATGGGATTGTTACTGGCGGAAACCGGAAGAAAAGAAGAAGCAAAAAAGGCATTGGAAAAAGTACTACAAGGAAATCCTGGCCAGGCTGTTGCTGCCTACAATGTAAGCGTTCTGTATGCAGAAAACAATCTACAGAAAGCCATTGAGTATGCTGCAATGGCAGCAAATGAGGCTCCTGATAATCCGAAATACGGATATACCTTATCGTTTTACCAAAACCAGGCAGGCCACAGAAAAAGTGCGATAAAAACACTGCAATCCGTTATCGGCAATTCTCCGGATGACCTGAATTCTGTATACTTGCTGGGAGACCTCTATTGCCAGGAGGGAGATACCGCAAATGCTGTGGCCCTTTTTAAAGATATTCTAAAACGCAATACCCTGCCCGAAACAGACCGGATAAGGATCCGCCGGATCATCTCTGAAATGGCTCAGTAAACCCCCTGCATCAAAAATTTCCGGAGGCATGTACCGGGACCACATCGCTTCTATGCTCTTTATTGCAAATGCATGCATCAGACCCATTCGATTCCACCGAAAAAACAACCGGGAATTTAGGGATCTTCCGTTCACGCCAGCAAATGCCCGGCCGGCAGTTCTGTTTTTTAACGGAGATGCTTACCGGGGGTTGAAAGCTGAAACCCTCAGCGAAAGCCCGTTTGATTTTCTTCAGAATCACCTTCGGATATTATCCGGTCTCTATGGAGTTTTACGCCCTCTGGATCTGATACAGCCCTACCGGCTGGAAATGGGTTCCGGAATATCTGTTCCCGGAAAAAAAGATCTGTACCATTTCTGGTCAGAGAAAATCACCGAAAAAATCAGGGAAGTGATGACCATCCAAGGCTTCAATGCAAAACTCTCAAAACCCAATCATCCCGTTTTTACCCGAGAAAAATAAAACGTTTCCATCCTATTCCAACAACATTCTACTTTGGTTTTTCAAAACGGAAGGTCGTTTATTGGTTCGTCCGGTTCGGGGGGTATATCCTTCTCTCCGAACTCAGGAGGAGGTTCCGGCATATCCGGTTCTGCCGGAGTTATTTGCCAGGCATTGATGTTATGAAACCATTTGCCGTTATATTCCCTTGATTCAACATTGAATGAAACGTTAACCTCTTTGCCCGGAGTTAATCCCTGGGCAAGCGAAATTTTATCGTTGAAAAGAGTAAAACAGACTTTCCGGGCAAAGGAGTCATCGGTTTCTATCACAAATTCCTGTTTTTTCCACTCGTTACCGGCTTTGCTGACACCCGACTGGATATCGTAAATTTTTTCAACTTTTCCTTTCAATTGCAAACTCATAAACGACTTGTTTAAAAGTTTTGAAAAAATAAAAAATACAGGAATAACGGAAATTTCTGTGGACTGGTTAAATGTTCCCCTTATTCCCCTGTTCAGTAAACGGAGAAATAACCCAATCAATGGAAACTTATTCCCAAAAACCGTTTCCCTACTGCAGAAAAAAAAGCTTATTCAGCGATATCCAGCAGTTCTACTTCAAAGATCAGGGTACTATTCGGAGGAATTCTGGTTCCATTTCCGCGTTCCCCGTAAGCGAGGTCAGCAGGGATATAGAACTTGTACTTTGATCCGACCGGCATCAATTGGAGTCCTTCCACCCATCCCTGAATAACTCCGTTAACGGGGAAGGTTGCCGGTTCGCCTCTTTCTACAGAACTGTCGAATACCGTGCCATCCACCAAAGATCCGTGGTAATGAACGGTTACTTCATCGGTTTCGAGGGGTTTTGGCCCGTTGCCCTGGCGGATCACTTCATATTGGAGCCCGCTTTCGGTCGTTACAACGCCATCCCGGGTTTTATTGTTCTCAAGGAACGAATTGCCTTTTTCGAGGCTGCTTTGAGCCTGTGTTTCAGCCTCTGCCTGAAAATACGCACGAATAGCCATTTCCCCTTGCTCCATGGTTAATTTGACTTCTTCCTTGGTGAGAACATCGGTAAATCCGGCTGATATCTGATCCATATTCATGGAATCTCCTCCCGGTAACTGATTGAGGTTCTGTTTGATATTTTCCCCCATTTGCAATCCGATTGCGTAACTGGCCGAATCTTTCCCTGTTTCAAGTTTTGCAGCCGATCTGTTGGTTTGCTGACAGGAAACTCCTGTGAAAAGCAATCCGGCCATTAAAAAGTATAAAGCTGTACGTTTCATAAAATAAATTAATTTGATTTGTAATCTGTTATAAAATTTTCGACACCCAATTTGTACTGCAATTTACCCCGGGGTTTATCCTTCCTGTTGTTTCAGCAGATTTAACCTGAAGGAATGAATCAAGATAACCCGGAACCTGCAGACTCATGCTGCGAAGATAAATGAATTTTTTGGTTTGTTATTATATCAGCAGGTTTTATTCCCCGTAACATTTCTCTTTTACCGGGAGGCCCCAGAAGGGTATGAACGGTAAAACCTGAAGAGATCCATTTTCTTCTCACGGCTCCCTTAGCGCTGTAGGTTGTCAGAACTGCTCCCTCTCTACATCTCCCGAAAATATGGTCGAAAATTCCGGATTGCCACATTTCCGGCTGAATATCGGGGCTGAAAGCATCAAAATAAACAACGTCTAACAAAGGCAGTTCTTCGGGAAAAAGATACTCTGTCAAATCGGTTTTGCATTTCCTAAGAGAAAAAGACCCGGAAACAGGAGTCTCCGAATTCCAAGCAACAGAATGGATCTTTTCCCAGAGATCCTTGTATTCATCGCCCACAAAAGACAAGTAATTCAACCGGTGGATCAAAGTATCAGCCAATGGATAGTTATCCACTGCGATATAGCGTACCTTCATGTGGTTCTCCCTGGCATGAATCGCCGTGAGAAGACAGTTCAGTCCGGTTCCGAATCCTACTTCAAAAACGATGACTTCCGGTTTGTTCCGGTATAATAATCCATTTTTTATGAATACATGCCTCGACTCAGTAATTGCTCCGTTCACCGAATGATACGGTTCACGCAACTCTTTCACAAAAAGCGTGTGTGATCCATCGGAAGTTGATAAAATTTCCGGTTCAGAGAACCCTTTCTTTTTTGGTGGCATATTCAAAACAGAAATTTTCTTTGCATCAAAACATGGTATTCATCCTTAAGGAAGCGTTGGAAACAAAATCCCGAAGCAAACCTCCCGCCGAACGATTGGCAGACGAAGCTATGGAGAATTTAACCGGGAACTTCTCTTCCGTTGAAAAAGGAAGAAAGATAATCCTTACAGTTAATAATCCCCGCGGCATCCCGATAGCCATCGGGTTCGGTAAATCGTTTTGATTGGTTCCGGATTCACAAAATTAAAAGTTTCTCCGAAAAGGAAATAAATTAAAAATAATAAATTTACTGCCTTTTGAGAGGAGTCAGCCTATGATGGTAAAACTTTATAATGAAAATCCCAATACAAGGATTATTCGAAAAATAACTGAAACCTTGCATGACGGAGGGATCATAATTTTCCCAACCGATACTGTTTATGGTATAGGATGCGAACTAACCAACCAAAAGGCAGTTGATAAAGTTGCACGTTTTAAAGGGGTTAAAGTGGAAAATGTAAAGTTTTCCTTTATATGTAGTGATCTGAGTCATTTATCGGATTATACGCAACCTATACCGAATACCGTTTTTAAGCTGATGAAAAATCATCTCCCCGGTCCGTTTACCTTTATACTGGAAGCCAATAAAAATGTACCCCGGTATTTTAAGGGCAAAAAGAAAACGGTCGGAATCCGTGTTCCAGACAATGCGATCATTCGGTCTATTGTTGAAGAGTTGGGCAATCCGATTCTTTCCACATCGCTTCATGATGAAGACACCATACTGGAATATGTAACAGACCCTGAATTAATTTATGAAAGATTTAAAGAGATAGCAGACATTATAATTGACGGGGGAGCAGGCGGGTTAATCCCTTCAACCGTTGTTGACTGCATAGGAAAAGTACCGGAAATTATCCGGCAAGGGAAAGGAGAAATCGTGATTTAGTTCATTCTTTCCAGAAATCAGGTGAAAACAAAACAAGAACCGTCATTAATTCCAGTCTTCCCAGGAGCATCAAACCGGAGAGAAACCATTTTCCTAAGGGGGCAATATGATTGAAGGTCTCCGCAGGCCCCACATTTCCGATCCCGGGACCGATATTTCCAAGACAGGTAGCTACTGCTCCCATGGATGAATCCATATCGGGCTCTATTAAAGTAAAAAGTACCGTCCCCACAATAAAGATCAGAAAATACAAAATAAAAAAGGCCAGAACATTGGTGACAATTTTTGTGTCTACAGAATGTTGGTTAAATTTTACCCGGATCACAGCATGGGGATGGATCATTCTTTTTAGTTCATAATAACTGTTTTTCAATAAGATAACAATTCGCATGATTTTGATACTTCCCCCGGTTGATCCGGCAGATCCTCCTAAAAAGAACAAGATAAATATCAGAATGGTGAGAAAGGGATGCCAGGTCATATAATCAGCGGTTGCATATCCTGTAGTAGTCATGATGGATACCACCTGAAACAGGGATTTCCGGAAGGAGGGTTCCGGGGCTATCTTCTCTGAGATCATCAATCCGGAAAAAATAAACAGGGTGAATAAACCAATAAATATCAGGTAATACCGGAATTCTTCATTTTTCCATACCATTTTAAAATTTCCGCGTAAGGCACAATAGGATAACGAAAAGTTGGTACCTGCAAGAAACATAAACACGATAAATACATAGTGAATGAAAGGAGAATCCCAATGTGCAATGCTCGCCTGTTTGGTGGAGAATCCTCCGGTTGCCATGGTTGTGAGGGAATGGCAGACAGCATCATAGAGGCTCATGCCTCCCAGCCATAAAAGCAAGGTTTCTGTGATTGTGAATAAAAGGTAAATACCCCATAACATTTTCGCTGTTTGTTTAATCCGGGGACTCATCCGATCCGGGGCAGGTCCCGGGACTTCGGCAGCATACAACTGCATTCCCCCAATGCCAAAAATCGGAAGGATGGCCAGTGATAAGACGATGATTCCCATGCCTCCTAGCCATTGGCTCAAGCTTCTCCAGAAAAGGATACCGTGGGGTAACGTTTCAATATGTTCAAGAACAGAGGATCCGGTTGTGGTAAACCCTGAAATCGATTCAAAGAATGCATTGGTAAAATTTGGAATGGCTCCGCTCAGGATATATGGAAAACTCCCTATCAGGGAAAAAAGAACCCAAACCAGGGATACGATAATGAATCCTTCGCGTTTTCCCAGTTTTTTCAGGGCATTGCGCGTCAGTAAAATAACAAGTAGACCCAGTACGATGCAACATGTTGAGGTAATTAAAAAGGCATTTATATCGTTTTCATCGTAGTAAAGAGCTACTCCCAAAGCCAGCAACATCGCTACCCCTTCCACAAAAACCAGAAAACCAAGAACCCGGATTATCAACTTGCAATTAACCATTTATGATACACCCTTTTATTTGAAAAACCGTTCCAGTTTTTTTATTCCTGAGGGCAGGGTAAAGACAGCCACCCTGTCGCCTGCTTCAATGTGCGTATTTCCATCGGCCACAAAACCCTGTTCACCCCGGATATACCCTCCAATTTTGGTTTCCGCCGGAAGGTCAAGATCTTTGATGGGTTTTTCTGTTATCCTGGCTCCGGATTTCACAATAAACTCAAAAACTTCCGCTTCGGAAGCAGTCAGGCATTTTACATTGGCAATTTCCGCATTCAGGGTAAAACGGTAAATATAACTCGCAGCAATCAGCTTTTTGTTTATAATGCTTCCAATATCCATATTTTCCGCTGTTTCCATAAAAGCCAGGTTTTCAACCTCCGCAATGGTCCGTTTGACACCGAATTTTTTTGCCAGGTGGCACCCCAGGATATTGGTCTCGGAATTACCGGTAACCGCAATGCAGGCATCCATTTTTTCCAGTCCTTCTTCCTTCAATAATTCCAAATCTCTACAATCTCCATTGATAACCAAAATATTATGCAGCCTGTCTACCAGTTTTTCGCAACGTTCTTTATCGCTTTCTATGATTTTTATCCGGTATTGATCTCCCAGTTTCTCCACTGTTTTTTGGGCAATCCGGCTTCCTCCCAGTATTAGAATATTTTTTATCTCAAACGTCTTTTTTCCGGCCAGTTCCAGAACATTTTGCTGGGATTCACGGGTCGTAATAAAAAACACGATGTCTCCGTCCCGGATAAAATCGTTGCCATTGGGTATAATGGTATCACCCATCCGGTTTATGGCAACTGCCAGGATTCCCTCGTCAATATAATTGAGTTCAGCCAGCGTTTTATCTACGATGGATGCATTTTCTCTGATTTTTACGCCGAGCAGCAATAATTTGCCGTTTGAAAACTCAATCAATTGCCGGGTTCCGGTTTGTTTTACGGAAGCTACAATTTCTTTGGCTGCAAGGCTTTCGGGATAGATCAACTCATTGATCCCCATCCGGTCGAGTTTTGTACGGTATCGTGCCTGCAGATATTCTGAATTGTTGATCCGGGCAATGGTACGACCTACTCCTAAAAATTTAGCCATCGAACAACTTAATACATTTCTTTCCTCATAAGGAGTTACGGCAATGAAAAGATCCGCCTTTGCAAGCCCTGTTTCTTTCAGATCCTGAAAAGAATGAGCTGATCCGGCTACCGTTAGCATGTCTACCTCTGAACTGATCAAAGCCAGTTTTTCCGGATCATCATCGATCAAAACAATATCATGGTCCTCAATGCTTAACATTTTGGCCAAATGGGTACCCACCTCTCCAGCTCCTGCAATTACCACTTTCATAACAGTCTTTATTATCAGAAAACAAAGTAATATATAATCACAATGATTACCCAAAGAATATTTCTCTTTTTCATATGATTAAAAAATTAAATTTATCAGGTATCATATGGAACTCGCATCCCGATAGCTATCGGGATCGTACTTCACAATCATCCTTGGTGTAAATATTGACCATGCTCTTTTCATCCTTTGTTAACTTTCGCTTAACGTTATCCTTCTTTAAAGTTAAAAATTCAGGCAATATGCTCCTTGATTTTTAAGGTAGAAAATTTCATCTGATGGTTCTTTTTCAGGTGGATATCCGTAGACCTGAATCACGACAGGAGCGATACCCGTAGTGTTTTTCATTTCATACCTTGTCAACAGAATATCACATGCCAAAGCTGGCACCAGTTGGTTTTCCGAATCGGTCAACCATACTTTTTTTTCTTTGAAAACAAGCAAAGGTTTTTTGAGAAATACCCATTCATCTTCATACACCCTGTCCAGGGGCACAACAACGGGGTCTGAAAGGTGTAGTGCCCTTATGTTGTTATAGGCTGTTTCCATATCATACGATGCAGGTTGGGATTCATTCTCGTACAGGATGTAGTTCCTGGGGCCGCTGATCAGATGAATCAGAATTCCTTCACGCGCGTTATAAACAATCAGTTTATTGGATCCGGCGCAATGTGCTTTGTGAAGAACATTCAGCGAAAAAACCGCAATCAAAACAGCAAGCAGGGCAAACAGGTATCTCGCCTGTTTAAAGGATAAAAAAAGCATGAACAGAACAAGGGCAAGCAACAACAAGATACATTGTGCCTGGCTGATTTGAATATCGGGAATTACAGAAAAAGGAAGCCTGTGAATTTTTTCCAACAGAAAAACGGTTGCATCAACGATCCCGGAAGCCATTCCGGAAAGGATAGAAGATAAAAACGGTACGGAGGTTGTAACCATAATGCCGATTCCCAGGCATATCAGGATAAAAGCCCCCGGGATTACAATAAATCCGGAGATCCAGAAATAAAAGGGAAACTGATGAAAATAGTGCAGAACCAGAGGAAAGGTAGCCAACTGGGCAGCAACCGACAGAGCAAACAATTCCCAGGCCCACCTTAGAACCGGATTGCGGGGTTGAGCAAGCTTTTGAAAACGGGGAATAAAAAACACAATACCGGTAACCGCAGCATAGGATAGCTGAAAGCCTGCTTCAAAAAACAGATTCGGATTAAAAAGCAACAACAGAAAAGCAGACAATGCCAGCGTATTGTAATGATTCACTGTCCTGCGCAGGTTTTGTCCCAAAACCAGAATCCCCACCATTCCGGTTGCCCGCAATACCGACGGAGATAAACCCGTGATCAAAGCATAGATCCACAAAAGAGTGATCACGAGGAAAACAAATACTACGCGTCCTTTGGGTGTGCGCCGCAAAAAACCGGTCAGTAAATGGATTACCACAAAAAGAATCCCTACATGAAGTCCTGAAACAGCCAGCACATGCATGGCTCCTGCAGAGGTATAAATCATTTTGGTTTCCGGGTCTAGGGCATCTTTATATCCCAATGTCAATGCAGCCAAAATAGCGAATTTTTTATCCGTAAGATGATTTTCCCGATAGGTGTTCAGCAATTGATGCCGTAATTTTTCAGCGAATACCCGCACATGGAATCTCCGCAGGAAGCCCGCATGGGTCCATTGACCGGAAGAGAGATAGGCTTGCCTGTAAATGCGTTGGTTGGCCATGTATTGCCGGTAATCGAATTCATGGGGATTGCCGTTGTTTCTGATCGCCCGGGGGCATCCCCTGAAAATCACCTTTTCCCCCGGAACCAGATTCCCGGATCGCAGATCCGGTTCAAAATACAACACAATTTTCTCCCTCTGAGAAACCACGGTATCCTTCTGAATGATCCCGACCAGATGGGCTTCTGTTTTTAGGGAATGGGGTTTTTCCACCGGATATTCCAAAATAACGGCAACAGAATGGGTTCCTTCCTGGAAATCAGGCAAGCGGTTGAAAGTCTGATACCGGTAAATCCCTGTCATGATCAGAAAAAGTGTTACGAAAAAGGCGGTCAGTGTTTCATTTTTTTGCCGGAAATGCAAACAATGAATACCAGCCAGCAACAATAAGAACAGGGCAGGGGATGTGTTTATGAATCGCTGGAAGAAAAGCAACCGCCCCAGGTATATGCCACCGGCAAAGGCCAACAAAATCCGGAAAAAGGGAAAACGATGAATCATTTAGGGGAACGTAACATTTTTTTCTTTTAACGGGAAATGAACCGGGATAGTTACGTTTTTTTTACTGGTTGGCTGATACGGTACCGGGGTTTTATTTTTCCTTTGGCAATGTGAAGCAGCTTTTTTTTCAGAAGGCGTTTTTTTAAGGGGGTGAGGTAATCAATGAAAAGCACTCCTTCGAGATGATCGTATTCATGCTGGATGATCCGGCTGGCATACCCTTTGAAAGTTTCCACATGTTCTTCAAAATGTTCGTCCTGGTAGCGCAGGGTCACGTATTCAGGCCTTGCTACATCCTCTCTGATTTCAGGCAGACTCAGACATCCTTCATTCATGATCCATTTCTCCCCGTGGGTTTCGATTATTTCCGGATTGATAAATATCTTTTTAAAATCCTTCAGTTCCGGTTCTTCATCGGCCCCGGTGGATGCATCCACAACAAAAAGCCGCAACGACTTACCCACCTGGGGCGCTGCAAGTCCGGCTCCATCTGCATAATACATGGTTTCCCACATATTCTGTTTAAATTCTTCCAATCCTTCCATCTCCTTTTCCACCGGACTGGCTTTTTTGCGCAGCACCGGAGAACCGTATACCGTTATAGGGTAAATCATTGCTGATATTTTCTTTGTTCCAAAAACGACTGTAATAACAACGATGCACTGATTGCATCTACCTTTGCCTTATCCTGTCTTGATTTTTTTCTTAATCCTCCGTCAATCATGGCCTGAAAAGCCATTTTTGAGGTAAAACGTTCATCGATCAACTCAACCGGTATTTCGGGATAAAGCTTCACAAAACGTTTTATGAAAGGGTTGATATATCGAACAGCGTCCGAGGGCAAATTGTTCATTTGACGGGGATATCCTACAACCAATCGCTCCACATTTTCCTGCTCCAGGTATTGGGCAAGAAAAGTCCACAAGGCATGAGTCGGCACTGTGTCCAGTTTATGGGCAATCATCTGCAAAGGATCGGTAACTGCAAGGCCAACCCTTTTATTTCCGTAATCAATGGCCAGTATTCTTCCCAATTTTTTCTTGCAAAAATAATATTAATTGAATAAAATGCGAATTCTATTTTGGGTTCATATCGAAATGAAACAAAATATAAGCCGTTGATATTAAGGTTTATATAATACATTGTTCCATGTTGAATCAATTTTGGCACACCCTTTGCTTTTTATGATCTGACAAATTGCTTGAAATTAAAACGCAGAAAAAGAATGTATAGCAGAACAAATCATTCATGAATTATTCGGGTTACATCCAACTTTCTGCATTGTTTTTGTTTTCAACCCGGATTGTTAATGAATCGTTCAGGTTAAAGTCCCGTGATCCACAGGGCTTTTTTTATCTTTACGACTTCGATTCGATCACACTGCTATGAAACAAGCATGGTTATTATTTACGCTTAAGACTATGATTCATTCCGATAGCTATCGGGATGCGAGTTCTCCCGATAACGATCGGGAATACCTTAGAAATTTAACCCTTTAATCATATGAAACGAGCATGAACTTTTTTAATCAAAAGTTCGCCAAAGGCAATGATTAAAAGAAGTTCATGTGAGAGCGAAGCGGTTCCATACGTTCTCAAAT
>CAYPAW010000073.1:0-45575 GCA_964408795.1 uncultured Mariniphaga sp. | reverse complement strand
TGAGCCACGCTGTTTTGGGCCCGGTTCAGCAGATCTTTCAACAAACGGGGATCGGTGTCCTGGACATTCTTACAGGCTGCCAGGGCCATCAGCAGGTTGCTGCGCGCCGGGATCAGGAAATCTTTATACCGTTCCAGGTTCATGATTTGGGAAGCATAATCCTTTTTGAACGCTTCCTCATCGTCGGCCTGCTGAACGGTAAAATCGATGTCTTCGGCCATTTTTACAGCGTTTACATAGTAGAAGTTTAAATAATTCTGCAAATGCCTGCGTTTGGTCGTGTCGGTTGTCAGCTCGTTCCGGAGTTCAATATCTGCTTCCGAGGCCTGGATATTCCGGTAATGGTCCACTTTCCCAATGGTCCCCGTTAAGGCCGCGTTGCGGGTAGCGGGAAAATTTACCAGGGATCCGACCAAAAAGCCTATAACCAGTGCCGCGATGATTCCCAGTGTGAAGAGAAGATTTTTAGATTTTTTCATGGTTGTTATTTTTTTTGTTTGTTATCCTAATTATTCCTTACGGAGGCAAAAGTTGGTTGAACCGTTATTCACGCAGTGAATTGAGTTTCCATAGATCCCGGTAATTCATCCGGATTAAGGGGGAAAGGGTTAGTTCTCCTACGGTTCCGATTTGTTTACGGAGTTGTTTCAGTTCCGTGAGTTTATTTTCGATATCCTTTTCGATGATAATGGGGAATCCACTTTCTTTCAGCAGGACATTTCTTTTGGCCTTGATGGACAATTCAAGATAGATCCGGATGAAGCAGTACATATCCATAATGATTTCTCCGGAAAACCGGGATTTCAGGGAAGCGAGGTATTCGCCCGACCGGGTGGATAAAAAGTTGCCTTTGTTGATCATGTTCAGCAATTCCACTTCGCTTTGAAACTCTATTTCCAGCCAGTCCTGAAGTTGCTTCTCATTGCTCCGGAAGATCAGAATAAAAAGAAAGGGCAGCATCACGATAATGCCCAGGGTTTGTAAAACAGGATTGATGTAAAAATGATTGAATACGGAATGGATAATGTAAGCAGAAACAAGAGCCCCTCCGATGTGAACCAGGTTGTACCGGTCCCGGCTTTTGCTGCCTATCAGGAGCAGGGATACCAGGGAGGTGCATCCTCCATGCATCAGGGCGGTCCCGAAGCCCCGGATAATCCAGATCAGCAGGTTGGGATCTTCATTGGTCTGCAGGTAAAAGATATTCTCAATCAGGGCAAACCCGGCTCCGACAGCAAATCCGTAAATGGCAGCATCAATGAGAAATCCAACCCTTTTTTTATAAATGATCAGAAAAATAAAAAGCGATTTCAGGATCTCTTCGTTTGCGGGAGCAAAAAACTGGGAGAGAATGGAAAATTTCATCCCGGCATGCTCCAGTAAAAAAGAGTTCATACAATAAGCTATGAGCGCACTAACCATACCCCAGATCATTGCCAGCAGGAGATATTTCTTGAGAACCAATTTGAAACTGTCGAGCACAAAAAGAAATATCAGGAACAAAAGAACCGGGAAAATACCTAAGACTACCGCCATGGTTATATATTATATATGACTCTGCCTGCAAAAGTAATAATTATTCCTTTGATCTTTGTTTCTGTTCATTCGTGAGAAACATAATTTTTTCACATACAATGCTGGCTATAACTGCAGACAATTTTTTATGGAACCGGTCGACACCTTTGTAACAGACAATGGGAAAAATCCATTCGAGCAAGGCGGTATAATAAGGGATGATCCGGGGATCTCCGGAGGTGGCTGAGATAGCGTATTTTCGCATTTTCAGCGTTAGGGCAATGTTTTTGTTCATGTGGATTGGATGAGTTCCGGTCCAGGTGATTTCCGGCAAATGATCCAGTGTATCTTCCTCATAGAATGCGGATACGAACGGTATCATTTCCTCAAGTTGAGCCCGGTTGTTTATGGGGGCCTGTTCCACCATAAAAATGGCTTCCAGGCGCGCAAAATCGGAAACAACCGACCTGGGTTTGGTTTCGGAAAAGTCTATGAGGTAGACGTTCATCGCTTCGTCAAGCAGAATATTTTGCATGTTCAGGTCTCCGTGGCATATGGAGGTATAGTAATCCATGGCTTCATCGGTTCTTTTTTTGTATTCATGTTTCAGAAACCAATAGGGGTTGATCCTTTTTTTCCCGGTTTTATCCAGGAAAAAGGTTGGTTCATCGGCAGAAAGGGAAAGAACTTCCCCGGCTGTTTCACATAGATGCGGAAAAAAGGTTTTCTGGGGATTATAGTCCCGGAAGGGGTAAATTTTTTCTCGTACGGGTTGACCGTACCAGGGGTTCAGTATTTGCAGGAATATTTTATCGAAAAGAGGTTCCAGTTTTTCGACCGGCCAGGAGACAAAATAGTGGGTCAGCCATTTCAACCGGCTTTGTTCTCCCCCGATTCCCACGAAATTATAGCGGAGAGCTCCGGCATTACAGAAAAAGGCTGTTCCCAGGACCATGGCGCTGTTGTTCATGATGTAGGGCAGGGAGTGGTCACGGCAGTTTTTTGCTTCCCGGGCGATCATTTCCCGAGTGGCTGTTTTCAAGACTGTAGGTCTCAGTCTGCGGCCCTGGGGATCGTACGATTCAACCTGAAAGGTCTGGGCGGAATAGCCTCCGTGGAGCGGACGGATCATTACCCGGGCTGAATCGGTATAGAGCCGCCGGGTGAGAAAATATTGATAGGGTTCGAAAACAGCGCCTTCGGGGACTTCTACATGGATCCGGAACGCGTCGGCATTTCGCTGTTCTTCGGGATGGAATACCCAGACAACCGGATTCTTAACAGGCGCCGACAAGTCCGGAATTTCAACGCGTTCAATGGTATGTATGGTTAAGGCTCGGTTGATGAAATCAAGAAACGGGTCATCCGACAGCAATTCCGGAAGGGCATTTAAAAAAAAACGGATTCCCCAAAAAGACTGTTTTTGATGGCTTGTATGTACGAAGGGATACCCTGTTTGGTTTTCAATTTCGCGAAATAGTTCTGACGACTCTCCTCCGGATGGATGCAGGATATACAAAGAAGGGGTGGAAGGATGAAAATCGGCCACTACCAGGAGTTCGGGAAGGGCGATTTTGCCTTCTTCCGGAACCGGTTCACTATCGGTAAGCAATTGTTCCAGTGAGGTGTATTCCGGAGCGATCAACCGGATTCGTTTGGACGGAGTGCCGGTAAACGAAAAGGCCCGGGAGACAAAAATTCCTCCTGCCATGGGATCATGGACAACCCTGAATTCAGGAGATTTTTGCCGGTCATACGGGATGAACCCGGAACAATTCCCAGCCGTAAAAAACAGGCCTTTTTCTTTTTCATCCTCTGCCAGGGTTTCCGCCGGAGAACCGATGCCGGCTGCTACACCCAGTTCGTTGTACCCGGCGAGGCTTTTCTTGTGCCAGAAGGAGACCACAGGATTTTCCGGTTCTCTTTGATCCATATGATAGGTATGGTCTCCGCGATGCATTTCGGTATGTTGACTTGCTTTTTGTTTCAGCCAGAGCAGATCAAACCGGGCCGTTTCCACATCCTCAAAGATCGAAAACACGGCATGCAGGCCTGCCATCTCAAGAACCTGAAAAATTTCCACCGGGAGGTTGGATAAAGCCAGTCGACCTCCCCTGGATCCCAGCTTTTTGGACACCGTCAGTAAAATACGGATTCCACTGCTGGATAAATAGTGGCAACGTGAAAAGTCGATGATCAAAAAATCATCTTTATCCAATACGGGTTGCAGTTTCTCCTGGAAAAGCTCACTGGTGAGGGTGTCGAGGCGCCCCTCCGGGATGATGCAGAAAAGGGATTCTTCACGTTCAATGGAAACCGTAAACATGGCTTTTGGAATTAATCCTGAAAGGTAAACAAAAAACAGAAACATCGAACAAGGCCGGAAGGCCGTTTATCCGGAAAAAAGTTCGGAGTATTTCCTGAAAACTCCGGAATTCTTGTGGTTCGGGAGGAAACGACTTTTCGGCATGCATCGCGGGTTCAGTTTTCCAGGATAATCAGTTTGGGGAACCATTTCAATCCTATGGCATGGTAGGTTCCGTCATTTTTCATGGCCATCAGTGCTTCCTGCCAATCGGCAATCACAGAACCCGGTGTGCTGTTTGAAAAAGCGACATAAAAATCGGAAGACATCAGTTCGTAGACTGGTGTTACCTCTTCGTAGGAGTGGTTCAGTTGTGCAAGGATATCAGGGAATGTTAGTTCAGAACACACAAAAGCTTCCAATTGACCGTTCATCAGTTTTTCTGTCAGGAGGACCGGATCATCTTCAGAGATCAGGTTGGTGAATCCCTGTTCCTCGAGGTATTGCGTTGAGAACCAGGATTCCACAGTGCCAATGGTTGCCAGGTTTTTGGCATCCTCCAGAGAGACTACGGAAATGCCGGAGCCGGCTCGTGTGTATATCCGGGTGGTATTGGTTCCAATGGGTCCGACCCATTGAAAAAGATTTTCACGGATTGCTGTCCGGTCCATTGTGAAAAGACAAAAGTTCGGATTGTTCAGCGCAAGCTGGTATCCGTTGCTCCATGAGGAAAGCCGGATCGGATAGAACCAGTTTAATCTTTTCATGATCTCCCGGACGATGTCGGATCCGTAACCGGAGATTTCCCCTTTCTCATTCATGAAGGTAAGCGGAGGATACGATTCGGTATAGATCTGAAAAATGTCGGGATAATCCGAAGTGTGCAGAAAGTTCTGGGTCAGTTGTTTTAAGACGCCATTTTTTTTGCATTCATTGAGGGCTTCCTGGAAATCCGAAACCACCGCATCGGCGATGCTTTTGTTGAAGGCAAAATAGAGAAGTTCGGTTTTGATGGTTAGCTGAGGTATTACACTGTACACCGATTCTCCCAGGGATGTGAGCGCCTGTTCCAACGTGTATTGGTCGGAAGGAAAGAGGTCAATAGCTCCGTTGAGGAGTTGGGTAAAAGCATCCGCAATATCGGTACAGTACACCAGGTTTGTAAATCCTTCTGCTTCCAGATATTCGGTCATGGCATAATCCGGAACAACACCGATTGTGCCAACTTCTTTGGCCTCTTCCAGGGTCTTCAGGGAAACCGGACGGGTGGAAGCAGCATAAAAAATCCAGTCAAGAGACGCAAAAGGACCGGCCCATTTAAAAAGATCTTTGCGTGTGGAATTTAATGTAGTGGTGAAAAGAACTGCATTTTCTGTTTTCAGGGTTTCATTGAACCCCTCCTCCCAGGGCAGAACTTCCATGGTGCTTTCGATCTCCAGCAGACTGCAAATTTCCCGGAGAAGCTCCGGAGCCAACCCGGTGATTCTCGCATTATCCGTGTAATTGAACGGATTGTACTCTTCAGTAATAAATCGCAGCCGGGGCTGATTCCTGTTGATTTCCTCTTTTTCACAGGAAACAAACGGAAACACCAAAAAGAGAGCAATAAAATAAAATAAAGTTCTCCAATAACTCATAATCAATGCTTTGTGTTATTTTTAGTTTTTTTCAGGCTGTAAAACTATCATTTTTCCCGGAAAAAAGGAATGATGTTGGGAGTAATAGAATCAAGAGCCAAGAATCAAGAGCCAGGAACCAGGAATAGTGGAAAGGTGGAAAAGTGGAAAAGTGAAAGGGAAAGAATCAAGAGCCAAGAACCAAGAGCCAGGAAAGGAGGAAAAGGGAGAAAATGAAAAATGAAAAATGAAAAATGAAAAATGGGGAAGAGTGGAAAAGGGAAAGAACCAGGAACCAAGAACCAAGAGTCAAGATTATTGATTCCGCCTAAGAAAAAATGCGTAAAAAAAATGAATGAAGTGGAGCGCCCGAAAATCTTTTTTGTTTGAGTCCGGCAGAAGCCGGACGAGTTTAAAAGATTTTAGCGAAACGGAATGCATTTTTAGCAATTTTTTCTTCAGCGGCGGCTTTTTTGTTTACTTTTTCAGCTGCTGGAAAAAGTAAAATTAGTCCGATAGGACAATTGGGGCTTGGGGCAACGCCCCAAAACAAGCGATCAATATGGTAAGTTGCGTACCACGAGTCAACGATCCCGAACCTTCATGGATTTCTCACAGCCCCTTCGCCTTTTAACAGCGATCGGAACCGCAACGAAGGACTGGGGATGAATTCTCCGATGTGCAGGGATGACCATTTCCGGTCGATTTTCCCGATTGTTGTTGGATCCGAGACCACCACATTGGGCCAGGAACGCTTGAAAAGATCATTCTGGCTTGTTTTTACCGTGGCATCTGCCAGCAGCGTGGCGATTCCGTTGGGCAATGCAAGGACGGATATATCGCGTTGGGGATCCAGATTGCCGGTAGCCAGCCAAACCACAGTGAACAGATCCTGAATATTGACTCCGGAATCAACCATGACAAGGAGCTTAAAACTGCTCCAGGCATTGTATTTCTTTAGGGTTTTTTCCAGGGTTTCTTTCCGGAAATCCGGTTTTTTGGAAACAGCAATGATGCAAACCGGTATATTCATGCTGTTTTTCAGATTATTGTATTCTTTTATTTCGGGTATTTCCTTTAAAACCGAAGGATCGAAAGGATCTTTCAGGGAATCGTTGTTCTTTTTTTCGGTTTTTTCCACATCCCAAGGGGAGGTGGCATCGATTCCCACTTTGGAACCAACGGCATATTGCGAGGAGGCATGGTCAAGAATATCCAGCGGGCCTCTGGAAAACTGAAGACTGGTAGATGGATCGAAGGAACCAAAGACGACATTCAGCAATTCCGGATAAGTATGGATATTGGTTTTTTGATCTACGACGATGAGGATTTTGTTAAACATCATTTGCCCGGCACCCCACAGGGAATTCATCACTTTCACAGCCTGTCCGGCATACGATTTTTCTATTTTCACTACCGCGAGGTTATGGGAAACTCCGGCAAAGGGCAGTTCCATATCCAGCAATTCCGGGATCATGGCCATTCGCATGGGAGTGAGGAATATTCGTTCGCTGGCTTTTCCGATCCAGGCATCTTCCATGGGCGGGATGCCGACAATGGTTGCAGGATAAACAGCATTTTTACGGTGCGTGATGCAGGTAATGTGAAACGCCGGGAAATAGCCGGGAAGGGAATAAAACCCGGTATGGTCCCCGAAAGGGCCTTCCCAAACAAGGTCTTCAGCCGGATCGATGTATCCTTCCAGCACCATGTCGGCATCTTCCGGAACATAGAGATCATTGGTCAGGCATTTCACCAGCCGAACCGGTTTTTTACGCAGAAATCCGGCCAGGATGTATTCATCCATATTTTCCGGCATGGGTGCTGTAGCGGCGTAAGTGTAAACTGGATCTCCTCCCAGGGTCACACTTACCGGCATGCGCTGTCCTGCTTTTTTGTATTTTTGAAAGTGATGGGCCCCTGTTTTATGGGTATGCCAGTGCATTCCAGTTTTCCGGGCATCAAAAACCTGCATCCGGTACATTCCAACATTGGGCATTCCGGATTCCGGATCCCGGGTGTGAACGGCCGGCAGGGTGATGAAACGTCCTCCATCAGCAGGCCAGCATTGTAAAACAGGCAGAAGACCAAGGTCTGGATCGTTGAGAACCACTTCCTGGCATTTTCCTTTTTTGGGGATCCTTCGGGGGATCCAGGAAGAGACCTCTTTCAACAAGGGAAGCATCCTGATTTTATCCTTCACTGTTTCCCTGGGAACGGAAAAGCTCCGGATCAACTCTTCCATCTCTTTTTCTATATCGTGAATCGTACCCCGGCTTAAGGCAAGTCCCATTCTTTTTTCAGATCCGAAGGCATTGATCAGCAACGGAAAAGGGGTGCCTGTATTTTCAAAAAGCAGCGCTTTTCCTCCCCCTCTCGATTTGCTGAAGCGATCGGTAACCTCCGTAATTTCCAGTACCGGATCCACAAATTCTGTGATACGAATCAATTCTCCCTCTTTTTCCAGGGTATGAATAAAATCAGCAAGTCCTGCGTACGGCATTTTCCTTTTTTTAGGTAAAAATACAGGAATATTCAAAATCAACCGAGTTCGAAGGTGGTTATCCCGAAAATATGGTTTGTATTATGGGCGGGTGGTTTTCCGTAATACATTCTTGCGCATTCGAAAACAGGATTTGCCTGAAAACGATTCATCAGGTCAGCAGCATCCTGATTGATCAGTGGAATGTCAAGAAATACCGGCTCTCCCGGTACTGCGTTCAGGGCAGCTTTGTATAATTCTTCGGCAATCTGTTGGTTGTCGGCAAACAGAGGTCCTATTTTATAGCCGGTATTTGCTTTCCGGACAATGGAAAATCCTCTGAGCCTGTTGTGTTCCAGAAATGCAAAGTTTTTATTCTCCGGAAGGGTTAACCAGGGTTTCATAAACTGAGGGCGCGGAAAACCAAAACATTTTTCATCGTAATCCATAACGGCCGGAAGAGTAGCTGGTCTGATCGGAACAACCCGGGCGTCCACGCTGCATGGAATCCCGGTTTTTTCATGCCGTACATCCCTGAATGCAATTGTAAAACCTCCTTGTTCGTAGAATGGCTGCATTGCTACAACGCCATCCATTCCTATGGGAGCGCCCTTTTTTAATCTTGATATCAGAAGATCCCGTCGTTGATACCACAGTTCCCGGCCTGTTCCGCGGTTCCGGTATTCCGGGTGTACAATGAATAACCCCATGAATCCGTATGCTTTGTTGTAGGATATGATGGCTCCGCCGGCTATAAGAGTATCATCCTGGTAATACCCGTAATATCCTTCTGGGTCGGTAGCCCAAAACACGTCCGCATCATGGGGTCCGGGATTCCAGCCTTCTTCTTGGGCCCATTGAACCAGGGTTTTTACCCCCTCGGGGCCAAGCTTCTTTAATGGGAAGGGTTGCCTCCGGTTCATCCCTGATTATTTCACTTCGGTTTCGGTTATAAGCGGTAGGTTGGCCGAAGAAGGACCTACAAAAAATTTCACTTTCCCTTTTTCCAATGCAAAGGCCTGTTTTTCCACATCCCAGTATTTGAGGTCTTCGGAGTCGATGGGTACGGTCACCTTCACGGTTTGCCCTTTGGGTACAAACACCCGTTTGAATCCTTTGAGGGCTTTTCCCGGGCGCTCCACTTTGGAATCAGGGAACGAAGCATAGACCTGTACCACCTCATCGCTGTCGTAATCGCCGGTGTTTTTCAGTGTAACCGTAAGGTTGGTTTTTTCATTTTCCCGGATAACCGGTTTCTGGATTTCCAGACCGGCATAGTCGAATGTGGTGTAGGTAAGTCCGTGTCCAAAGGGAAAAAGCGGTTCATGGGGATCGTACATATAGGTTCTTCCGTGGCGTATATTATAATCCAGGATAGGAGGCAGGTGATCCATCGAAGCGGACCAGGTTTGTACCAGTCTGCCTGCAGGACTCTCTTTTCCGAAAAGAATATCGGCCAGGCCATTGCCCAGTTCCTGGCTGGATTGTGCTATATGGAGGATGACCGGTACCTGTTCTTTGGACCAGTTGATCGAATAGGGAAAACTGGAAACAACTACCATGACGGTATGGGGATTGGCTGCTTTCACCACCTTCACGAGGTCTTCCTGTTCGAGGGATATAGCTTCGCGGTCGATGGCTTCTTTGCCGTTGCTGTATACATAACTTTCAGCCCATCCCAGGCCATTGCACAGGGGGTGGTTCCCTACGCATACGATGGCTACATCAGCTTTCGAGGCGGCGATGACGGCTGAATCGGCTTTATTGCTTTGAGCAAACAGAACCTCCACATCCTCTCCCACAGCATTTCTGATCCCCTCAAGGGCAGTTACCTGGTAGGGAGGCGTCCCGGCATACCAGTCAGAAATCACCTTATTGGCACTGGGACCAATCACTGCCAGGGTTCTGATTTTCTTTTGATCCAGCGGCAACAGCTGATTTTCATTTTTCATCAATACGACGGATTTAACCGTAGCTTTGCGTGCCAGTTGATGGGTTTCCGGTTTATCCCAAATATCGACGGTATCGGTAATTCCGATGGTTGAATACGGGTTTTCTGCCGAATCATCGAGCAATCCCAGTTTCAACAATACCCTCAGGTTTCCCCGCACCGCCCTGTCGATCTCCTCCTGTGTGACCATTCCTTTGGAGATTGCATTTTGGAGCGGCTGTTGGTAGTTATCCAGGAACATGGTTATTCCCGCATGGATGCAACCGGCAGCCGCCGTTTCCAGGTCCGGAAAATACCCGTGCTCGGTCAGCAATTGCCTGTAAGCTCCTCCGTCGGTGGCAATTATTCCGTTTTGACCCCATTCTTCTACCGTTACTGATTTCAGTACCGGGTGTACCGTACAGGGAATTCCGTTGTATTTGTTGTATGCCGCCATGTAAGCCCGTGAGCCTCCTTCGGTAATTCCTTTATAAAAAGCGTACCCGTAAAATTCCCGGAACAGACGATCATCAAAATCGGAAGAATTCCGGGTTCGTTCGTTTTCGTTGCTGTTGGCCAGGAAATGTTTCATCAGGGATGCGGTTTTCCAGTATTTCGGATGGTCGCCTTGCAGGCCTTTTACATAGGCAACGGTCATTTCTGCGGCCAGGAAAGCATCTTCACCGTAGCATTCTTCGGTACGACCCCAGCGGATATCCCGACCGATATCGGCATTGGGAGCAAAAACAATGAGTCCGGCACTGCCGTAATGGTTACTTTGGGTGAGGTAACGGGCTTCATCGGCTTCCAGGGAAGCAATTTGTTGAAGCAACTCCGGATCCCAGGTTTGTGCCAGCCCTATGGACTGCGGGAAAGTGGTCGTGACCGAAGCTCCCGGCCCTTTGACTGCCCAGTTCGCCGGCCCGCTTAAAGCCAACCCGTGCAACCCTTCAACCGTGCGCGTGCCCATGACTCCCAAACGCGGAACGGAAGGACGGGTGGATAAACACCGAATCTTCTCCTCCGGGGTCATCAGCGAGATCAGATTATCCAGCCGGGTTTCGTCATCCAAACGCGGGTTCTGAAAAGGATAATCCTGCGCTATTAAAGAGGCTAGGGAAAGAATAAAAAGAACGATAAATAACAGCTTTTTCATGGTTTAGTCTTTTTTTAGATTATGGATGTGAAGGTAAGAAAAAATGAACAATCGCGGCAAGCTACGCAACCTAGATTCAGGTACAACAATCGTAACGATGTGCATTCGTTGTTACACAAAGGAAGAGTCTTTCAGGGCACTCAGGTTTCATCCTATGCTCACTTTTTGTAACTTTGATGAATTGCAAATGTGCATCATACCATATTATTGACAGAGATGGATAAAAAGAAGATCATTGGGGGTTTATTTGTAGGTATTATCCTTTCCGTTTCCTGTTCGGAAGATTTTCTGATCAGGGAACCCATGGGTGTTACTTCCGAGAACATTTTTTATAATGAGAAGGGGATCGATAATCTTCTTGTTGGGACCTACAGTATGGTTCGGGGAAGTTCCTTATGGGATATTACCTGGGGGGCTTCCATACAGAACTGGACCTATGGTTCCATGGCTTCGGATGATGCTTACAAAGGATCTGAATTCACGGATCCGATTCCTGTGGGTGACATTGAACGTTGGGAAGTTCATCCTACCAATCCCTATCCGGCTGATAAGTGGAAATGGGCGTTTGGATTGGGGGTACACCGCGCCAACAGTGTATTGAACGTAATCGAAAGAACTGAAAATATTGCAGCCGAGAAAGCCACAGCCTTCAAAGCCGAGGCGCTTTTTCTCCGGGCTTTGTTCTATTTCGAGGCCTGGCTTGTTTTCGGCGATTATATTCCGCTGATGGATGAAAACACCAACGATCCGGCAAGGGTATCCAATGAGAATCCGGAAGGAGCTGTACTGGCATTTATTGTGAAGGACCTGGAATATGCCTGGGAGCATCTCCCGGAAATTCAGGCACAGCCAGGGAGGCCGACGAAATATGCTGCCATGGCCCTGGCCGCACGGGCGTACCTCCAGGAACTGAAATACGCTGAAGCCAAACCCTTGCTCGACCGCATCATCCACAGTGGAAACTATTCCTTAATGCCCCATTTCTTTGACAATTTCAGGATTGAGAAAAACAACAATGCAGAATCGATTTTTGAAATACAGGCGAATGTCAACGATATCAACGAGTCGTTAAATGCTGAAATGGGGATCGGTCTGAATTGGCCCCACGGAGGCGATATAGGGATGTGTTGCGGATTTCATCAGGCTTCGCAAAACCTGGCCAATGCCTTTAAGGTGGATCACAAGGGATTGCCCCTTTTTGATACATTCAACGATACCGATCTGAAAAATGATATGGGCATAAGATCGGAGGAGGAGTTTATTCCCACGGATCATCCTTTGGATCCACGCATTGACTGGACCCTGGGACGGCGGGGGATTCCTTATCTTGACTGGGGGATCATGCGTGGTTACGACTGGATACGGAACCAGGAGTATGGTGGTCCCTATCTGCCGGCGATGAAGCCATTTTTTTACAAGTACCAGCGGTATGCGCTGTCCACGACATCCGGGTGGATGACCGGGGTGAATGCCAATAATTACCGCTATATCCGGTATGCCCATGTGCTTTTATGGAGGGCTGAGGTAGCCGCCTTTGAAGGCGATCTGAACAAAGCCAGAGAGCTGGTGAACCTGATCCGCGACAGGGCGAATAATGAATGGGTGATGGGCCGGGTGCTGATATACAAGCTACCCGAATCGGTTTACCCCTGGGGAGAGGAGACCAACGATGACGATTATCTGACCGGAGGCGACGTAGACTGGTCGCAGCCGGCAGCCAACTATCAAATCGGTCTCTATTCCTCATTTAGCGATAAAGATGAAGCCATGAAAGCCGTCCAGTGGGAACAACGCCTGGAATTTGCCACCGAGGGAAGGCGGTTCTTCGACCTCCGCAGATGGGATAACCTACCCAATCAAATCGGAGGCGAGAGCATGTCTGACGTATTGAATAAGTTTGCTCTTGCCGATCTGAGAACCCGGTCCTGGCCTATGAAAGGCGCCATTTTCAATGAGGGCGATAAATACCAGCCCGTTCCACAAGAGCAGATCAACATGCAGCCTAAAGTGCTCAAACAACGCCCCTACTACCGCCAGGGCCCGGAAAACTAAACGACAGGAACCTTCAAATGCTTCCCAGAAGCGAAGAGAGATTTTTACGTGGAAAAAGGGAGAGAGGATCGGTTTTTCTTCGTAAGTTTATACTTTTGCTTTTCTCAGGGAAGAGAACATACTCATTTATGCAACGCATCACAATTTCATCCGCATTCAAACAAAAGGCTCCCGAAGTGGTGCTTTCTGCCATTGAGTGCCATGTGGTTTTTCAACCGATCCATGAAGAACTTTGGCAGCTGGTGGAAAAAAAAGCCGCTGAAAGGGCCGGGGAATTAAAAAGGGAAGACATCAGCCGGATTCCTGCGATTCACCATTCCAGAAACGTCTATAAAAAATGCGGGAAGGATCCGGCCCGGTATCGTCCATCGGCTGAAGCACTTTTACGAAGGATCGTGCGGGGAGATGGTCTGTGCCAGGTTAACAATGTGGTAGATCAGTTAAATCTTGTATCCCTGACCAGTGGTTTTTCGATTGGGGGATATGATGCAGATAAAATCCAGGGACCTGTGGAGTTGGGAATCGGGAGAGCAGAGGAACCGTATGAGGGTATTGGCCGGCGAAAACTGAACATTGAAAACATGCCGGTTTTCAGGGATTCCCTGGGAGCTTTTGGGACGCCAACCCGTGATTCGGAACGTACTTCAGTTCAACCGGAAACAAAACGGTTTCTGATGATCCTGGTAGGATGCGGGGCCCATGAGCACCTGAAAGAAGCAACCGGGATGGCTGTCAGACTGCTGACCGATTTTGCGGGGGCTAGCCATATTGAAATTCAGTCCATTACATAACATCATGTGGAAGAGGATTTGTGCATTTTTATTGAATCATATGGGGTGGACTTGTGTAAACGGAGTCATGCCGGATCAGAAGGCTATCATCATCGGCGTCCCGCATACCAGCTCATGGGATTTTGTGATATCTTATTTATACTATACCTCCCAGGGAGGGCGGGTACACATCATCATCAAAAAAGAGTTTTTTTTCTGGCCCCTGGGCTACTTTCTCAGAAAAATGGGGGCGATCCCTGTAGATCGTTCCCGGGGGAGTACCCTGGTAAAACAGGTGATCGATGAAATGAACAAACACGAAACATTTCACCTGGCCATTACCCCGGAAGGAACCCGGAAAACGAACAAACACTGGAAGGCAGGATTTCATACCATAGCCCAGGCAACAGGGGCTGCCGTGTACCTGGGTTTTTTTGATTACGGGACCAAACGAATCGGTTGGGAAGAAAAACTTTCCTTAACCAACGATCCCCGGGAAGATATAAAACGCATGAAAGCCTATTACCGGGAAAAAGGCATTGAAGGAAAATTTCCGGACTTGTTTTCGGCTGAGGAATAGTCCGCATTGGAAAAGGTACGATACGTTGAATTTTGATATGCAAGAGATCCTTAAAATTGCTTTGATTCAGTTTGATATCGCATGGGAAAACCCTGCGGAGAATCTGAACCGACTGGAAAAATGGCTACCGGCACAAGGGGAAGCCGATGTGGTAATTCTTCCCGAAATGTTTACTACCGGCTTTACCATGCATCCTGAAAACGTGTCTGAATCCATGGAAGGATCAACCGTCCGGTGGATGAAAACCAAAGCCCGGACACTGAAAACAGCCATCACAGGAAGCATAATTTTACACGAAAAGAATGTCATCTATAACCGATCTTTGTGGGTCACCCCGGATGGAAACATAGAGACCTACGACAAACATCACCTTTTTACCCTGGGAGAAGAAAACAAGCATTACAAGGCCGGGACCTCTAAACGGATTGTGAATTATAAGGGGTGGCGTATCTGCCCGCTGATTTGCTATGACCTTCGGTTTCCCGTGTGGAGCTGGAATATCGAAAAGTACGACATCCTCATTTATATGGCCAACTGGCCCTCCACCAGGCATCATGCATGGAAAAAACTCCTGATAGCCCGGGCGATCGAAAATCAGACCTATTGTTTTGGGGTAAACCGCACAGGCAGCGATGGAGAAGGAATATCCTACCTGGGAGATTCTGCCTTTATCGATGCCCAGGGATACGGCGTGTTTCTCGGTCAACGGGAAGGTATACAAACCTTTGAAATAGCCTGGTCAGAACTGCATGATCTGCGAAATAAATTTCCCTTTCTGCCGGACATGGACCGGTTTATTCTCCCGAATAACTAAATCCTTCGTTATTTTCTGTTGAAATGTATAAATCTGGCATAAAGTTTGTTATGCTTGATACAACTATAACGTTAGTTGTGAAACTAATTAGTTAGTTGATTGATTTGATTTTCAAGGGGTAAGGCAGGAGTTCATTTTAATTCAATCATAAAACAAAACGATTATGGAACAGAAAAAAACAAAAAAAGCCGATCTGGAGAATAAGAGGGGAACCTTTTTATTGTTGGGATTGGTGATTTCGTTGGGAATTGTATTGTTTGCTTTTGAATGGCAAACAAAACCGTCTGAGGCTTCTACGCTGGGTCAGATTGAAACCCAGGAAGTGGAAGAAGAGATCATACCGATTACGCGCCGGGAAGAGGTAAAACCTCCACCCCCGCCACCTCCTCCCAAGGTTGTGGAGGTGCTGAACATTGTGGAAGATGATGTTGAAATTGATGAGGAGCTGGATATTGCCGATACGGAGGCTGATGATGAGACCTTTATCGACATTGCTCCCATTCTGAGCACGCCTGAGGAGGATGATGTGGATGAAGATAAAATCTTTGCTATCGTGGAGGAACAGCCGGAATTTCCGGGAGGAAACAGGGCCCTGTATGCCTATATACACAGCAATGTAAGGTATCCGGTGTTGGCTCAGGAGAATGGGATTCAGGGCCGTGTATTTGTTAAATTTGTGGTCGATACCGATGGTTCGGTCTCCAATGTGGAAGTAACCCGGGGAGTGGATGCTTCCCTTGATAAGGAGGCCCTTCGTGTAATAAAAAGCCTGCCGAAGTTCAAACCCGGAAAACAACGTGGCCGGCCGGTCAGGGTCTTTTTTAATGCTTCCATCAATTTTCAGTTGCAGTAAAAAAACGAAACAGCTGAATCAATAACTAATAGCTTAGTTTAGGCATGATTTTTGTTTTTTTAAAAAGAACATTCCGGGATAAAAAACAAGGGTATGAAACGAGTCCTGAGGTACATCGGAACGGGACAAGCTCCATAGGCGATGGAGATTGAACATGCATTGATTGCGTTATCTGCCAGATATACAAAATCTTACATTAATCTTATTCCCATGAAAGAACTAACCAAAGCGGAAGAACAGGTCATGCAGCTTCTCTGGAAGCTTGAAAAGGCTTTTGTAAAAGACCTGATCGAAAAAATGTCTGAACCAAAGCCTGCCTATAATACGGTTTCCACCATTATTCGGATTCTTGAGAGGAAAGGATTTGTAGGGCACAATGCCTATGGCAAGACCCATGAATATTATCCTTTGATTACCAAAAAGGAATACACCCGTTCCTACATGAAGCGGTTTATGCGCAATTATTTCAGCGGTTCTTTTCAGGAGATGGTCTCTTTTTTCGCCAAAGAGGACAACATGAGTATGTCTGAATTGGATGAGTTGATGGAAGAGGTCAAAAGGGACCTGCAAAATCAAAAAAAACAGGAAGGAAATGCATCACGCAATTAATTTTGTCATCGAATCAGGAATCAGCCTGTCCCTGCTTTCCGTATTTTATATTCTTCTGCTACGGAAAGAAACGTTTTTCCGGAAGAACCGGATGTTTTTACTGATCTCGGTTGTATTCTCGGTTGTTCTGCCCTTTCTTAAATTCCGGTTATTGTCTCCTCAACCGGTAATGTTGTCGGAGATTACGGTAACACCCTACAGGAACCTGATCGAAGTAGTGAATGTGTATGGCCGGGATTTATCCGGAGCCGTCGTACGAAGCATCAGCTCCAGTTCTGTCATCATTGGTTTGTATCTCTCCGGTCTGCTGTTTTTTCTTGGCCGGTTTCTATTTCGTGTATTCCAGGTATGGATGTTGATCCAAAGAAATGATGTTCAGCGTTCGGGTGCGTACCGGTTTGTTTTTATCCGTAAGGATTTCAGTCCTTTCTCGTTTCTGAATTACATTTTTGTTAATCCGGAAATGAAAAGGGCCGAGGGTTTCGATAAAATGATCGCGCACGAGGTGGAACACGTTAAACAGGGGCATACACTGGATGTTCTGATTTTGGAGTTGCTTACTGCTTTTCAGTGGTTGAATCCTTGTATGTGGTTACTCAGGAGGTCCATTCGTGAGAACCATGAGTTTCTGGCTGACCAGGCTGTTCTCAATGCTGGAGTCAGTCCGGCCTATTATAAAAAATTATTGCTTAATCAGGTTGTTGGTATCCAGATGAAAATGGCCAACAGCTTCAATTCATCACTCATTAAAAACCGAATAAAAATGATAACAAAAATACGATCATCGAAAATGGCCCAGGCAAAATTCCTATTGGGGATGGTGGTTGCTTTGGCTTTAATCCTATTGTTTGCCTGTGAACAGAAAGAGACATTGGAGCTAAAATCGGAAGAGACCGAAATTCCCATGCAGCTTTCTCTGGTGGATGGGAAGATTAAAATTGAAGGCTCCGTTGTAGAACTGGAGAAAGTCAAGTCGATGTTTTCAGGAAATAGCGGATTCAACGTGGAGTCCGACAGTCTGGGCAACCTGTTGTTAATGAAAAAAACTGCTGGTATTCCGCAAACCATAGAAGGGGAGCCCATTTTTCTCATCACAAAAAAGATGCCGGAGTTTCCAGGTGGCGAAAAGGCCTTAAGGGAATGGATTAACCGCAACGTCAATTATCCACCGATTGCCCGCGACAGTGGAATTCAGGGGAAAGTGTTCATAACGTTTGTTGTGACAAAAGATGGTGGCATTGCCAATGCAGAAATTGCCCGCGGAGTGGATCCTTCACTGGATAAAGAAGCTTTGCGGATAATCAATGCACTGCCCCAGTGGAAACCGGGATATCAGCAGGGTAAACCGGTGCACGTCAAGTATACCGTTCCCATTCACTTTGTTTTGCAATAAAATAAGCCGGAATGGGGATTCTCCCCGGGAAGGAATGTCGATGCATGTGAGATGCTCTGGCGCACCTTTTCGCTGCACCAGAAGATCGGACCCTGTCAGCCAAACAGGAACCCTTTTTATTGAAGGATTATTTTTCCCGTTTTTTCCGGTTGACCCTCCTGCGTTACTTTGTAGAGATAGATGCCCGGAGCAAAGCCCGAAACCGGAATGTTTGTGTGATCGGTAAAAGTTTTATCAACCACCAGGGTCCCCTGGTAGTTGAACAGCTTTACATTGATTTCTTTCAGGCTTCCTGACCAGCGAATATGAAGGATTTCATCTGCCGGATTCGGATAAACAGCTAACATCCCCGCTTTGTTTGCTTCAAGTCCTGATATTTCTATTTCTGAATAATAGTATTTGGCATTCTCTGTAAATTCCCAGGCATCGTTTTCGAAAGCCAAAAATTTGGTTTCGATCAGCATATGATTGGCAAGATGCAAGTCCAGTCCGAGGTCTGTGATTTCTTCGATGGAGTATATAAATTCAGGGAATACCAGGTCGCTTTTACCGTACGCATTGTTGTACGTAAATTCTACTTTAAAGGAGTACTCCCAAGCCAAAGCAATCAGGTTCCAGGAGGAAAATTCCATGCTTCCATAATTCCCGGATGCATCAACCCACAGTTCAACCTTGGTGGAATTTATCCATTGATTGGCCGTTGCGACCCAGTAATAAAAAGCAAGGGAAGTCATTGTTTCCTGGGAGTACCCATAGGTTATTTTGTTTGATGGCATCCAATCTCCTTTTTGGATATTCCATTCGTACCAGGTGTATCCCATGATATGCCCTTTTGAATCGTAGGAAGCTTCAGTTTTGGATTCACCTTTCCATTGTGAAGCAACAGGATCCCATGAATATTCAGCGTACAGGGTTTGAAGTCCGTCGGTATTGTATGCATACTCCTGTTTTTCGTAGGCATTCCATGTGCCGGTTTCGAGGTTATTATACGAAACGATGCTCCGGATCAGGTTTTCCCCCGCATCATAGGTATTCTCTGTTTTCCGTACGTGATTCCATTGACTTGAATTATTGTCCCAGTTATACACATTGATTGTCTGACTGTTGCTGGTATCATCAATGGTTTCGATTTTGCTCGAATTTTTCCACAATTCGTTGATGCGATCCCATTTGTAATAGATTTCGGAGATGATGTTCCCCTGTTGGTTGTAATTCGTTTCCTGTTTCCAGTCAATCTCCCAATCGTTTGCAATATAGTTCCAATCGTATCGTATCAGACAAGTTGTTTTTCCAGAGGCATCCGATGTATAGGCTATTCTGTTCCAGCCTATCCATTTATTCAGGTCGTAATCCCAGTCGAATTCCCTTTGATCGGAAAGATAACCGTTGGCGTCGTAACTATACTCTGTTTTGTTGTCTTCATTCCAAGGTCCGAATTCGTCCTTTTCGAATTCCACGATAGCGGTTATCTGTCCCCTGCTATTGTATTCAATATATATTTTATCGGAATACTCCATTTGGCCGGTAGAGGTATTTCTGAAACCCCATACTGCGGAATCGAGTTTTTGTTTGATCGTATTTTCGCTTACAGCAAACAAACGGGCATCCTTTATTAGAACATCGTTTCCATCTGACCGGAGCCGTTGAATGCGGCTTTTCAATTTATTTACTCCGTTGACGGGATTGAGATGGGGTGGTAGGGGTTGGGAATTCACGACGGAACATCCTGATAATAAAATGATAACGATCCAAAGTTTTTTCATGATAACATGGTTTTAAATAATCATACATTACCCAAAGGCAGGGGGGGAATCCGACCATTGTAAATCAATCATTGGCATTTGTTAACGATACATGGTAAGCCCCGGGACAGGCATTATAGATCACAAATTTTTTATTTTCCTCCTCAACCGGTTTTTTTCTTTGTATATTGTTATTCTGCACAATCTTCACCATTTCCCATTCATCGGGTACGGGAGTTTTTAGTGTCAGGGGCATGTTATATACCGTTTCAGGTTCAAGCGGGCATTCCAGAGTCAGCATTATTTCTTCCCTGGAAACAGACTCTGAGATCCTGCAGTTCATTCTTTCTCTTATGTATTTATAGGCATCCTGAAAAGAAGCTATCCATATTGCGTTTTCTTTGTTTTTTACGTACCGGAAATAATCACTGATCCTTTGTGCCGGTAGTGGTTCCCACCCGATTCCTTCAATACCATGAATCACAAGGACAAGCCATATATTGTAGTGAATTGAAGTGTCAATCCAGGCAGTCATGGTGGTATAGGGAGTATCTGACAGAGGTCCCCGTTGCCAGTGTATGTATTCTTTTTCGCTTTTTCCCGGCGGACGCGGGTTGCTGCGCAAAATCTCATCGAAGTAATCTTCCGGTACGTGGTTTCGGAGGAATGTGGATTCTTCAAAAGCTATTTCCATGACCCGTTCATCATGAATGCCGTAAGGACACTCAAGGGATAAGGTATGTTCCGGTCCCAGAAAATTACTGAGGTCTTCTTTGCATTTCGTTAATTCATAGAGAATATTGGCCCGGTCCATGGTTGATAAATGAGGATGTGAGATGGTGTGATTGGCAAATTCATGACCATTTTCGGCTATTCTTTTCAGATCGTTCCATGTTGTAACTTCCATATTTGCTGAACGCTGCCCATCGAGCACTTCATATGTTTTTTTGCTTTCAACCAGAATCTTACATATCTCATCTACCGTACTGAAGACCTCCGCGTATCTTCCCCTTTCCAGGTTGCTTCCGATTTCATACATGTCGAATGATCTGATTTCAGGTACTTTCTGAATTTCCCTGAGATACCTGATCATGGAAGTTCGTTCAAGCACATTTTCATTGTTGGTCGATACGGTTTTGCTTTCATTAAGGATATCCGTAATCGGGCGGCCAACAAATGTGGCGTAGTTTTCTGAACCGCCAAAAACTTCGGTATTGATAAAAAAAGTTCCTTTGAAGTTATGTTTGTCCATCAACGGAACGGCTATTTCGAATTGATTTAACGTTCCGTCATCGTAAGTAAAGGTAACACAAGCCTGTTTTCCTTCAGGCCATTTTAAAATTGTGGTTTGCGACTGAAGATTCATGGGAAAGGCCATTGCAGTAACCAAAAATAAAAATCGTATTTCCATTTTTTTGTACTTTTCAAATGTTGACTGAGACTAAAATTATAAAAAATTATTCATTAAAAATGTCAATTTTTATCTGCATTTGATGGTTCTCCTTCTTTCCCATTAACCATTTCATTCCATATCTCAAACGATTTCAACGCCTGACCGATGAGCATATCCTGTCCGTTTTTTACCGTAGCTCCTTTTTCTTTGCCAAATTCCATGAAGCGGGTTACTTCGGGATTATAGACCAGGTCGAACAACAGGTGTTTGCCGGTAAGAAATTCGTAGGGTATTCTGGGGTAGGTGTCTACTTTGGGCCAGGTGCCAAGCGGTGTACAATTAATGATCAGAAGTCTTCTTTCCAGCATTTCACGATCGATCTCTTCATACCGGATTTCGTTTTCCTGTAATTCTTCGATGGAGGCTGAGATAAAGTCAATACGGAGTTTCCCGAGAACGTATTTTACGGCTTTTGAGGCCCCTCCGGTACCGAGTATTAAGGCTTTGGTATGGTACTCTTTCAACAAGGGTTTCAGTGTGGTTTCGAAACCCCAACAATCGGAGTTGTATCCTTTCAGGTAGGGTTTGTTCTTTTTGGTTTCTATTTTTATGGTATTGACAGCCCCGATCATCCGGGCCTCTTGGTGCAATTCATCGAGGTAGGGAATTACCTGTTCTTTGTAGGGGATGGTCACGTTCAAGCCTGCCAGGTCCGGATGATCCCGGATGATATCCGGCAATTTGCCGATGGTATCTATTTCAAAATTGACGTAGATACAATCCAGGTTCTCTCTTTTGAATTTTTCATCCCAGAATGTTTTTGAGAAGGAGTGAGTCAATGGATAACCGATCAATCCGTATTTTTTCATTTTGCATTTGATTTTTTGGATCCTGACACTGTTTTTTCGAAAAAGAAGATCAGGGCAGCTCCGAGCACAGCCATCAGGATAGCCGCTCCGGGCATAGCATGCTGATCCGATAGTTTTTCAAAGGTTCCGGGCCAGACATTTTCTTCCACCAGGGGTTTCAAAACCCCGTGATTATCGGTAAAATACTCCACCGTTTTTTTCCAGGGCCAGATCTTGTTAAGGGATCCGACCATAAAACCAGCCAGCACAGCAATGGTGTGATTGTGGTATTTCTTCAGGAGCCAGGAAAGAACATTGGAAAAGGCGATGATTCCCACAATGGCTCCAGCCAGGAAAATACCCATCACCAGAAGATCAAAATGGCTCAGCGAATCAAGGATGAAGCGATACATACCCAGTAAAACAAGAATGAAGCTCCCCGAGATGCCCGGAAGAATCATCGCGCAGATAGCAATCGCTCCCGAAAGAAAGATAAACCAGGAGGCGGTATTGGCTTCTGCTGGTGTAATAACGGTTACGAAATAAGCCACGATGATACCGGCTATTCCGGATCCTATCACTCCCGCATTCCACTGTTTCACATTTTTTCCTACAAACAGAGCGGATGCAATGATCAATCCGAAGAAAAAAGACCATACAAGAACAGGGTAATGGTCCAGTAAAAAGCGAAGAAGCCTGGCCAGAGACAGAATGCTTATCCCTATACCCATCACAACGGATAACAGAAAATTCCCGTTAATGGATTTCCAGAAGGAGGATACTTTCCCCTGAAAAAGCAGCTTCATGGCTTGTACGTTGATGGATTTTATGGAAGCTATGAGTTCTTCATAGATCCCCGATATGAACGCAATGGTCCCTCCGGAAACTCCGGGGACAACATCCGCAGCTCCCATGCCAATACCCTTAAGAATCAGTATTATATAATCCTTTATTGTTCGTTTCATTCCTGTGGATGCTTTGAAATAAATGTCCGAAAATAAGAAAAAGATTTTACTTAACGGTAGAAAACAAGCCTGCTATATCGAATCGGCAAAATTTTTATGTTTTATGCAGACAACGGGTTTTTATTGTGCCGGAAGTCCCGGTTTTTGTTCCGGGCGGTAGCTATCGATTCTATTTATTATGGCTTTTCTGTTGGCGCCATCCGGATATACTTCAAAGAGTGCAGGATGTTGATCGTAATTCAGTTTCAGTGCTTCTTCGAGTTTCCGGAGTGCGGGTATTTCCCTTTCCAGGAGAAAATAGTAGGCTGCAAGACGGTATTTCAGGAATTCGTTTTGGGTATTGAGAGTGCAGGCTTTTTCCAGCAACCTCACGGCTTTGTTCGTTTCCCCGAGGGTAAAAACAAATTCGGCATACGCAAGCCACATCTCTGTATTTGCCGGTTCCAGGGTTACTGCTTTTTCGAACGATCGTAGGGCTTCCGTTTTGTTGTTCTTCTCTGCGAAGATTTTTCCCAGGGAGAACCAGTAGTCCGGAACGTTCTTATCAAGGTGGATGGCTTTTTTAATAAAGCGAATGCTCTCTTCGGGTTGTTTTTCAATCATCATGATCAAACCGGCGCCATACCAGGCATTGTCGTTGTTTTTATTCAGGCGGATAGCCTTCAGGTAACTTTGCAGCGCTTCCCGGAACTGTTCCATATTCAGATAACATTCGCCAATGTAACAGTAGGCTTCATCGTTATTGGGATCCCCTTCGAGATATTCTTCATACTGTTTTATCGCTTCCCGGTATGCTCCCATACTGGCAAGGGTGTCGGCTTTGTTATAAACGGCCTGGTGAAATTTCTCGTTCAGAGCCAGCGCGAAATCGTATGCCTCCAGTGCTTTTTCAAAGTGCTGATTTTTATTGTGGACAATGCCCAGATTGTACCAGGCGGTCGTATCAAACGGATTAAGATCGAGGTATCTGTTATAGAAAAAGATGCTTTTTTTCGCGTCATCGGCCTGATCGTAGAAAAACCCAAGCTCATAAAGCACGGTTTCATTTTCCGGATTTACACGGTAGGCTTTTTCCATGTATTTGATGGCCATCTTCACATCGCCTGTATGAATAAAGGCTGCTCCGATATGGTAAAGAATATCATCCAGTTCATCGTTGGCATACCGGATGGCCTGTTTAAAGGCTTCTACGGCTTTTTTTTCATCTCCACTGAGGGTATAGGCAGTTCCTTTCAAAAGGTGTACATCCGGATTTTTCCCCTCCATCTGTTCCACTTTATCCAGGTTCTCCAGGGCTTTTTTAATTTCTCCCTTGCTCAACAGGATCTGGGCATTTTTCACCTGCAAAGGAGTTGCATTGGGGTGAATTTGTATCCCCTGATCAACCGCCAGCTCGGCAAGCTCAAGATCTCCTTCCTCCAGAAGACTTTCAATAATGTCTTCGTAATCCGAGACATCAAAATATTCTGCTTTCCCTGCTGACAGGGACTTCTTGAACCTGTTTACCGATTCAAAAGATTCCGGTTCATACGGATTCTCACCGGGGAATTGTTCCATAGGATCCTGTATTGTTAAGGCTGCAAATGTATAAAAACCCTTTGATATACGATAATTCGCACTGGAACTTATTGATGTTGGATTCTCAAAAGGTCATTCACTGTTTTGACCGGATTGAAGGTTTCAATCGGTACTTCCACAAAGAGGGTAATCCAGTTGCTCATGGCGCCGTTCCATAATCCGGGTCGTTCCAATGCTTTGAGCGGTTTTCCATCTTTTGATTTGTGGGATATAAAACCGGTTGCCGGGTCTGTAAAATCCGGAAGGTTAAATTTTTCTCCTTTATAATTTTTAACGGCACATACAAGATCCACCGGATTGAAATGCGTTGCTTCCTGGACTATTTTTGCCTGCCGGGGGTTCTCGCTGTTGATCTGAGAGCTTTCCACGATTTGTAGAGAAACCGTATGGTCGGGGTTTTTGGCCCAGAAGGGACCTCCTCCGGGTTCTCCTTCATTCCAGACCATGCCGCAAACCCTGACCGGGCGGTTGTATTTTTGCTGAAGATAACGGGAAAGGGTCTCTTTCTCGGTATAATACAGATTATCAGCAGGTTTTGTGCTTAAGGTGTGCTCCAGGAAATGAGCGGCCTCCGCAAGAAAAGTACTGCTGAGAGCTGTGTAATGCTTTTCATTCAGTTCTTTCTGATACATGAAAATTCTTTCCTGGTACTTCAGCAAGATGCCGGCAAGGGCTTTTTTGAAATCCACGATCAGTTTTTTCAGGGTATCGGGGACCACATTGTCGATATTTTTAATAAAGAGGAGGTCGGCATCCAGGTTGTTCAGGTTCTCGAGCAACGCCCCATGTCCTCCGGGTCGAAAGAAAAGACGACCGTCATTTTCCCTGAACGGTTCGTTCTCAGGAGTTACAGCAATCGTGTCCGTAGAAGGGTTCTGTTGGCTGAAATCAACCTTATAGGTTACGGAATGCGCTTTTTCATATTTCTCCCGGATGTTGGCATAATGCTTTTCGAATTCTTTGCGATGTTCCGGGGAAACCGTAAAATGCAGTTGGGCAATGCCCTCTTTGTCTTTTCCGTAGAGTGCTCCTTCCACCAGATGCTCTTCAAAGGGTGTTCGGATATCTTCCCCGTAGCGGTGAAATTTGAGGAGCCCCTTTGGGAGATTCCCATAGTTCAGGCCCTCTTCGGAAAGAAGCAGGCCGATGGCCTCCCTGAGCGACAGATCCCGGTTGTTGTTTGCTTTGTAGAGCTCTCGGAAAAAGGCAAATCGCGTCAATCCTTCGTAAAAATGCCGGGCTTCTTTATTTTTTGTAAGAATTTCCTGTTCGGGGATGCCCTGATCCAGGTCTTTCCCGGCTTCAAAAATGGCTTTAAACATGCGGGTGGCGGCTCCCGATGCAGGAACGAATTTTAGGGGTTTCAACCCTTTTTTCAGGTGATTTTTGTATTTTTCAATTGCCTCTTCTTTTTGGTTTTTCGATAGTTGAATGATTCCGTTTCCCACAGAAGCAGCTTTTTCAACTTTCAGAAAGGGAAAGCCATTCCTGAAGCAGTGGATCTGAGATATCACATCCTTCAGGTTGCTGCCTCTTTGCCTGATCTGTTCTTTGTCTTTATCTGAAAACATATATCGAGATTTTGATTTTTCTTTCCATCCGTTTTTTCATCCGACGGAGATGTTCTTTGTTTTTTAAAAGTAAAAAATTGATGCAGAATACAAAACAGAAAACACGGTTTATTCATAAATGTTTGAGCCCTTTTCACAAAAAAAATCCTTCAGGATCTTTTGATGGTCGAAGGCCAGGGGAGGCAGATGATGGAGGGAAAACCATTTTGCATCGGCTGCATCATCCATGCCTTTGGGTTTTTCAGGGGTTTTCAGAAGGGTGTAAAACACGACGGAAATGGTACGATGTCTGGGGTCACGGTGTATATCCCCAAAGGCCTTAAATTGAGTCAGCTTTTCGGCTACCAGTCCGGTTTCCTCCTCTAATTCTCTCCGGCATGCTTGTTCCAGGGTTTCATCCATTTCAATAAAACCTCCCGGAAGGGCCCACATACCCGCAAAGGGATCCTTTTTTCTTTGTATTAACAGAATCCTGTCCGGTTGTTTCGTTAAAACAATGGCATCAACTGTGAGTGCCGGCCTCGGATATGTATACGTAACCATCTTATTTCTTCCTGTCCGATTTACGAAATCGTAACACAATGATTAACAGAATGATAAAAATCAAAAAATAAAAAACTACTTCGGTACTTTCCATCATTCGATGATTTTTTTCATTACACGGAGTTTATGGGTATACCGTTTCAAATCGACGTTAAAGATTCCAAACTGATCGATGTTGTCGATTCTGACTTTTCCGGATGCGTGGATAATCTTTTTTTTGTTCCAGAGTATTCCGGTATGTACAATTTCTCCTTCTTCGTTATCAAAAAAAGCCAGATCTCCCGGCTGACTTTCTTCCACGAAACTGATTGCTTTGCCATAATGGACCTGCTCGGAAGTATCACGAGGCAGAAAAATTCCGGCTGTTTTATAGATGATCTGTGTAAATCCACTGCAATCGATGCCAAACGGAGACCTTCCTCCCCACAGGTAAGGAGCATTAAAATATTTCAGAGCCTGCCGGACGATCAGGTTTCGGACATTCTTCACCGGTCGATAGGTTATGTTTCCCGGCATCGGGTAGACCTCTTTTTCCACTCTGAATTCTTTTTTGTAGGGTCTCCATACCGGTAAGGTGCTTCCGGCAACAATCATCAGATGATGATCCTGGGCTACCGGTATGATGGTGAATATGTCTGTTGCAATGGCTGTAGGAGAGTGGAGAAGCTTTGTATAGGCACGCTGGGTCAGCGGAGTGATCATTTTCTGATCAACCCAGCCTTCGTATTGGTCATAAACAAGTTTTATATGGCTCCATCCTACCATTTGTTCAAGAATTTCATATTGTTCACCAAATAAAACCTGCGTTACCATTTCGCTTCTTTCTGAGGGTTCTTTTCTGACCGGTATAAGACTTAACGTGGATATACCAAAATTCATTCAAATATTTTATTATTTTTAATATATCAAAGATAAGACTTATCTGAAACAGAATTTTGAGGAGAATCTGGATTGATTAAGAAATTATGAAAAGTTATACACAAAGAATTAAAAAATATTCCCGGATCATTTTTCAGGTATTCATTTTTCTGGTATCGGCTTTTTTGCTTCAGTTGATCATCCCGGGAGATCCTGTTTTTAAATTTGAATACCAGAAGGGTACTGCCTGGAAACATGAAGATCTGGTTGCCCCGTTTGATTTTGCCATTCTCAAAACTCCTGCAGAAAGAGAACAAGAAAAACAGGATTTACTTCGGGATATAGCGCCTTACTTTCAACTGGATACCCTGGTTCTCCAAGAGCAGCTTACACGGTTTTCCAAAGATCTTTCAGCGAGGCTGGATACTTTTCTTGTGCCGGATAAAGAGGCCTATACGATGCTCATATCGGCCATGGACCATGTTTTTCATACCGGAATTTTGCCTCTTTCTCCTGAAAATTATGATGTCCTGGAAGGAAAAGAGGAAATTTCACGCATTACCGGAAATACTTCCACGAAAGTTCCGGTAGATCACCTTTACGCTGAAAAAACAGCGTATCATTTTGTCAGTGAGAAGAAACAACGGATTGAGAACAGGGACCCCGGAATGCTGGAAAAGATCGGCGATATGGATCTTTCCGGGTTCATCCGGGCCAATCTTTCTTACGATCAGGAAACCACTGAGAAACAGATCCGGGAAGCTGAATCGGAAATTTCAACCACCCAGGGAATGGTTCAGGCCGGGGAAAGGATTATCCTGAATGGAGAAATTGTGGATGCCGAAAAGTTTAAAATCCTGGAATCCCTGAAAACCCGTTACAAGAAAAAACGAGGCGAAGGGATGAACCGGTATATGATAACAGCCGGTAAATCCTTGCTGATAGTGATTCTGTTGAGCCTGGTGTTTGTCTTTCTTTCGCTTTACAGAAAAGATATCCTGAATCATCTCCGGCGTTTGATTTTTCTTCTTTTTCTCATGGTTCTGATGGTATTTATTTCTCTGTTTACCAATTCCCGGGATACGATCCATATTTATCTGGTTCCCATGGCCATTTTACCCATTTTTATCCGTACTTTTTATGATTCACGAACCGCCATTTTTATTTTGATCATCACCACGCTTTTGGTCGGTTTATATGCTCCCAATCCTTTTGAATACATATTGATCCAGGTTATTGGCGGAGTGGTAGCGGTATTCAGTCTTGCGCGCATGCACCGGCGGGTCCATTTGGTTATGGCTTCCCTATGGGTTCTGTTGAGTTACATTGCTTCCTATTCGGCGTTGAACCTCATTCAGGAGGGGAGTATCCTGAATATTAACATTCAGATGTTTCAGTGGTTTGCCGGTAGCTGCCTTCTGCTTAATCTGGCCTATCCTCTCATCTACATTTTTGAAAAATTATTCGGTTTTGTTTCCGATGTAACGCTTATTGAACTTTCCGATACCAATCAGCCCCTGCTTCGGAAGCTGGCTGAGGAGGCACCGGGTACATTCCAGCATTCCATGCAGATTGCCAATGTTGCTGAAGAGATCATTTTAAGAATCGGCGGCAATCCGTTTCTGGTGAGAGCCGGAGCACTCTACCACGATATAGGAAAAATTGCGAAAGCAAGCTATTTTACCGAAAACCAGTTCGGAATTCAGAATCCTCATGCGAAAATGAGTTATGAGAAAAGTGCGCAAATCGTTATCGAGCATGTAAAAAACGGGATCAAAATGGCGAAAAAATACAAATTGCCCGAAAGCCTGATCGAATTTATTGCCACGCACCATGGAACAACCGCGGCCCGCTATTTTCTGGTGAAATACAAAAATGAACACCCCGGAGAGGAGTTCGATATCGATCAGTATAAATACCCCGGACCTTTGCCGCGTACCCGGGAAGCCGCTGTGATCATGTTGGTGGATGGCATCGAGGCCGCCTCCCGAAGCATGAACGATAAAAACGAGGAAAACATGAAAAAAATGATCAACGAGATGATTGATGCCAAAGTGAACGAACATCAACTGGATAACTCCGACCTGACCTTCCATGATATCAGTACCATCAAAGAAATTATTCTGAATAAATTAATGAACGTTTACCATGTGCGGATTGCCTATCCGAATGAGAAAAAAAAATTGTAATTTTAAGACCTCCTAAGTAGGGTGAGAACAATGACCTTCGAAACGTTTATTGGGTTTATCATCAAATGGTGAATGAGAAAATTGCTTGTTTGAGGAGCAAGGATGCCATGAAAAAAGATCGAAAAATAGCGTGGAAATGGATGGGGTTATTTTTGCTTCTGTTGGTCTTGATTGCCGGCTGTGAAAAGGATGATCCGACCGGAGAACCTCAGCCTCCCGATGAAGGCGATGAGGAGGAAGAAATCCGGGTGCCCGATTCGGTTGTTGCCATCAATAAATTCATCGAGGAGGAGATGGGACTTTATTATCTGTGGAATGCATACATGCCGGATCTGGATTATACCCAACAGCCCGATCCTTTTGAATATTTTGATTCTCTGCTCTACAAACCTGTGGATCGTTGGTCTTTTCTCACGGACAATTACCAGGCTCTGATGGAAAGTTATCAGGGAATTGAAGAGTCGATGGGGCATTCTTACGGCTTGTATCTGTACAGCAACAATGAGAAGGGTGTTTTTGGGATTATTCAGTTTGTGTATCCCGGTTCTCCGGCTGCAGAAGCAGGCCTGAAACGGGGCGATCTGTTTACGGCAATAAACGGGGTGGATCTTACGGTTGACAATTACCAGACTTTGCTGAATAATAGCGCTTATATCCTTACGGTGGCTGAATTACAGGGCAATACGGTAGTCCCCGTCCGGGAGGTTCAGTTAAAAGCGAGAAAAATTACGGAAAATCCGATTCTTCATTATGATACGTTGCATTCCAACGGTACCGTGATTGGCTATCTGGCCTATAAGAATTTTCTGTCCAATTACAACGATTCCCTGTCGAAAGTCTTTTCCTGGCTCTTTGCAGCGGGTATTGATGAAATGGTTCTGGACCTGCGGTATAACAACGGAGGAGCGATCACCTCCATGCAGCATCTTGCCAGCATTCTTGCTCATGCACCGCAGGTCAACAATGCAGATGTTATTATCCGGGATGAATACAATGCGATACTGACCCAGTATTTTATCAGCATCGGTGAATCCATGGAAACCTGTTTCATTCCTGTTTCTCCGAACCTGAATCTGAACCGGCTTTATGTTCTCACAGGGAGGAATTCTGCTTCCGCCAGTGAAGCGTTGATTATCGGACTGGATCCTTATATGGATGTAATCACCATCGGAAGACAAACCCATGGAAAATATACGGGTGCCTTTGTGATTTACGATACCGGAAAGAAACATAACTGGGCTATGCAACCCATTGTATTTAAGTATGCAAATTCGGTGGGATATACCGATTTCCCGGACGGGTTGCTTCCGGATTATTCCGGTGATGACGATCTTTTTCATTCGTTGGGCGACCGCCACGAAGAACTACTGGCCCGTGCCATGGCACTCATTACCGGAGTGCCTCCGGCTGTGGCTTTGAAAAGTGCCCAGACAAGGATTCCCGGACAACTGATGTTGTCATTTGATAACCAAAAACCGCGTAAGGCGTTGCCACTGCGCAGGGAGCAGCCGGTGCTCCTGAAAGGACCCGCAGAATCAAGGTAACGCTTATTTCAACTGGTTTTTTTGATTGCTTTGGTATTCAAACCATTCAAAAAATGCGGGATTGCCAGCATCCCCGTAAGCATACATTCCAACATAGGCTCCCACAAATCCTCCGGCCGTGCGGGTACTTAAAAATGTACCATCTACCTCTTCTGCTACTGTTTGCCAGTTCTTGTCCGCTGAGCGGTACAGAAAATCATACGCTTTCCCTTTGGCAACCATCTTAAGCTCCAGGGGAGCATCTTGTTCTAAGGGGTTTTCAGCCAGTACCTCATTCACCTTTTTGAATTGGATTACCGGTTTTCCCCCGGAGATGGTTTTCACCATAGCATAGTAATGCTGTTCATTTTGCCAAATCACCAATCCTGCCTCTTCCGTGCTCTTTTCCGGAGAAAACTCCATGTGCGTTATGGCTTCACAGAATGCGTGCTGTTGTCTACGGCCAATAAAGGAAGGGTTGCTCTTTTCAAACAAAGGAATGTCCCTTCCTGTGATAGCCAGTTTTCCATTTTCCAGTTTCCACCATGGGTTCTGGGGAGTTCGCATAAAATTCCAGTAGAGTGCCAGGCTATCCCTTTCAAATTCATCCTTCACCGGGAAGAGGTCATTCAGGGGAGCGTATCCTTCCGGTTTATATTCCGGAAGATCGGGAGCCGGGTATTCCCGTTTCAGCAGGGCCGTTTGTTCCCCGATTACAGGCCATCCTTCTTTCCAGGTAACCGGAGCCATGAATGTCTCACGTCCCGTGTTGTAGTGATTTTCTGTCACGGGTTCATAGGGTTGGCATCCCAGAAAAACGGCCCACCATTTGCCGGGGCTTGTTTCCACCATATCGGCATGTCCGGTGCTGGTTACCGGATGAGGCCGGTTGGCCGGAAGATCAGCACCCTGGGCCAGAATCGGATTGTTCTTCCAGGGTAGGTAAGGCCCCCAGACATCCCCGGCACGAAAGATCACTTCCGAATGTCCTTCAGCAGTACCTCCTTCGGCAGCCATGAGGTAATACATTCCGTCGATCTTGTACAAATGAGGTCCCTCGATCCAGACGGGTTTTTGGGTGATATCCACCCCTCCGTTCACAAGAATCTTTCGTGGACCTGTCAGCACCAGCTTCTCGGTGTTGAATTCCTGCATCCAGAGTGCCCGGTGTCCTTCATACAACGATTGATTGTCAGGTGGAGGTCCGTTATTGACGATATAGGATTTCCCGTCATCGTCAAAAAAAATCGAAGGATCGATGCCATCAATTTCCCTGAGCCAGACCGGTTCAGACCAGGGACCGGCCGGATCGGATGCCGTGACGATAAAATTACCCCCGGCATCAACCAGCGTGTTCAGTACGTAAAAGGTTCCCTCATGGTAATCTATGGCAGGAGCAAAAACCCCGCGGGAAATCTGCAACCCCTCAACAGGAAGCATCTCCGGACGATCCAGCACATGCCCGATCTGTTTCCAGTTGACAAGATCCCGACTGTGAAAAACCGGAATGCCGGGGTACCAGCAAAAAGTCGAATGAACCATATAAAAATCGTCGCCTGCACGACAAATGCTGGGATCCGGATAAAATCCGGGATTGATCGGATTAACAATCCTTTGTGACCCGGCAGGAGGATCGGAAGGTGCACATGCTACACACCCTGCCAAAAGTATGAACAGAACCATTCGAATAGTTTTCATGGGAATAAAATTAATTAAGATTTTGTATATCGGTCATATAACGTAAACAATGCAAATTCAATTTTCATGGCCTGTGGAATTTGTTCTGTTCCGATGAACCGGAACAGGGCTCGATTCATACGTTCAGATTTATGGGTTATTCAATGAAAACACTTTCCGGAGGTCCCAGGTAGGAACTTTTTTCTTCTCCGGTGCGGACCATGATTTTTTGAAGGACCAGGCCTGAATCCACCATCCATATTTTAACGGTATGCTTGCCCGGTTCAGCGACCGTTTGTGTAGATACTGCTTCGATGATGTTGTCGCTTACCCAGCGTTCCCATCGTCTGTTGTTGTAATCTTTATGGATATTCATGATTTCGGGTTTTGAATGGTCTATGGAAACGGCCAGCTCCCGTCCTTCATCGTTGTAATAGTTCAATGTGGGTGACAGCAACACGGTGATTTCCAATTCCCCGTGTTCAAACAGCCAAATATCGTATTCGAGCCTTGGATGATCTCCTTCGGGAACAACAGGATCCGCAGTCACGGGAACAACGGTCATGGCACCCAGGGTTTTCCCCAACCCGGGGATCCTTTGCCAGCGGATTCCTCCGGATTCTGTTTTCCGTTGGTAATGTTCCGCCTCCATAGAAACATACCCGTCATTTTCGATGAAAGTGTTCGTCAGGGATTCTCTTTGAATACCCGGATTTCGTATGACCGCCTCAACGATCACCTCCTGGCCGTTGCCTGTGATGGTTACCGGAACAGTGTGCCATCCTTCCGGAACCTGGTTCCATTCGACCACAGCCCATAGTCTGTTTTCGTCTTTTACGGTTCCTGTTGGAGGAGTGAAAGAGAGCCATTTTTCTCCTGTTCTAACCTTATAATCAAAGGATTTTCTTCCCCGGTTGAATACTTCCAAATAGACGGATTCGCGGGAGAGGGTATTCATTTCAGGAAGCTTTCTGTCGGCTTTCCCCTGGGTCCAGGATTTTTCTGATCCCTGAATGGCGATTCCCATTTCCGCTTTTTCGGTCAGGTCAATATTTTCCACGTTAGGCATGGTTTGTACCGGGGGTTCCTGCCACCACCGGTATCCAATATGATTCTGAGCCATCATGTGGTTCCATTTCCCGTCGGCCAGTCCGTTGTGGTAATAGTGCGTTATCTTTTCATCGTTTTCATACAATTCCCGTGCCCGTTCAGCCAAAGCGTTGGTTAACGAACGTCCCTGGTTTGCATACAGCCGGTTTTTGGCGGTGGTGACATACAGATCGTTCAGGTTGGCACAGGCAACAATCGGATGCAATACGAGCTGATAATAGGCATCCCGTTGATTGTCGGGGATCATATCATAAATACGGGTTGCCCTTTGAGCCAGTTGGTTGTACTTATTCCGGACCGATTCTGCTTCCAGGAAATTACGAAGGCTATAGGTCTGCGGAGATAACAATTCCGGTTTTCTCCGTCCGTTGTATTTTGTATATAACCGGAGCATTTCTGCAATCTCAACGGCATGTTCTGTCCCAAACTGTTCTTCAGCCCACAGTTCTGTGTATTCATTCAGTCTTTCGGCAGGCCAGGCATCCGGGTCGAAGGCAAAATCGAGGAAAAAGGATATGGGTAGTTCCATGGGTTTCAGGTCGCCCACATTGACAATCCATATGCGGTCGACACCATGGCGGTAAGCCAGGTTCATCTGCTCCCACACCCGGGGCAGTGGATTGGTGTTTAGCCATTTGTAGTTCCTTGGACCTCCTACATAGTCAAAATGGTAATAGATGCCATATCCTCCGGAGCGCGGGGGAGCATCCGGTTCCGGAAGCTTACGGATGTTTCCCCAGTTATCATCGCACAGCAAAAGGGTGACATCCTCGGGAACCCGCATTCCTTCGTCATAGTAATCCTGTACTTCCTTGTATAAGGCCCAGAGCTGAGGTGTTTCTGTGATGTCCTTGCCCGTTACATCGGCAATGATTTTCCGTTGATCGGCCACAATCTTTTCCAGTAGCGCTACATTGGTTTCCCGGCTCATGGCCATATCTCCGTCACCCCGCATGGCAAGATTGATAATCGTTTCCCTATCCCCCATACGTTCAATGCCTTCGGTCCAGAAGTCCCGCAGTTGTCCCGGATTGGTTTCATAATTCCATTCTCCCCCTCCGTAAGGGCCCCATTCTTTGTGGGCCCGGTTCAGGGGTTCATGGTGAGAACTCCCCATGACGATTCCCAATTCATGGGCTAGCTCCGGATTTTGCGGATCATTGGTGTTGAAGGTTGCCCACCACATAGCCGGCCACAGATAATTGCCTTTCAGACGGAGGATCAACTCAAAAACATGCTCGTAGAAAAGGTGATTGAACCCTCCGTAATTTTCCACAGCCCATCGGCCCAGGGCAGGTTCTTCATCGTTCAGAAAGATACCCCGGTATTTCACTTTAGGTGCACCCAGATAATAATAACCGGCCCGGACGTAAAGCTCTGACTGTTTTTGGGGAGGAACATCCGACCAGAAATGCCAGGGAGAAACTCCTATCTGACGCGATAAATCAAGCATTCCGTAAAGGGTACCCCGTTTATCACTTCCTGCAATAACCAGGGCTTTTTCCACTCCCTGCAGGGGGTTTTTTACTACCTGGATCATGGATGCTTCCCATTTTCCGCGAATGTCATCGACATGGATTTTACCGTCTTCAACCAATTGATCAATAAGACTGCTTTTCCCGAGTGTCCCGATGATTACAACCTCCGGAGTCGGTTGAATCTCGCCCATGATCACCCTGGGAGCCGCCCCGGTAACCTTTTCAAGGTCCTCCTGAAGGTATCCTGCTACACGGATAACCCCCGGATAATCATAGGCATCCAAAACCAACGGTGCTGATACCCCAAGAGAAGAAAGTACAAAATCTTCGGGATGAAGTTCATTGGTTACGTAAGATACCGGAAGCAGACTGTTTTCATCGGTTGCTGCCTCTGTTTCCTTCCCGGTAAGAAACACGGCGAAGATTAAAAAGGTGAAAAATAAAAAGGAACTTAATCTTGTGTGATTGCGAAGAATTGCATTGTCCATGATGAATTGGTTTAGATTGTTTAACCAGAAAATGAAAGGACCAAGATAATGAATAGATTTTTATTTTGGAAAATTGTCGGGAACCGATAACCGATTCAGTGAGCCCCGACATTGGGGAGCGTAGCGAACCAAATGTCGTTGGGCGAACTAATCCCGATAACCTGTCCCGACCAAAGTCGGGAGCGTAGCGTATCGGGACAACCTTTTCCACCTTATTACTTTTCCTGGTTCTTGATTCTTGGTTCTTGGTTCCTGGTTCTTCACTTTTCCACTTTTCCACCTTTTCACTTTTCCTGGCTCCTGGCTCCTGGCTCCTGGTTCATGATCTTTCGCTAAGGATACTTCTTTTCTGTTTCTTTTTTTTACATTTGACAAATTCTAAATCCGAGGTTCGTAGTAGGGTTTCGCAACCCGGTACCCGAATCTCGCTGTTTGGCAACCACTATGGAATGGTACAATGTATTGGCATTGGTAGGAGTCGGTTTAGTGGCCGGATTTATCAATACGGTTGCCGGGGGCGGTTCCACACTAACCCTTCCGTTGCTGATGTTTCTTGGTCTACCGGCCAATGTAGCCAATGGCACGAACCGGATCGCTATTCTTTTGCAGAATGTAGTAGGTGTTCAGACTTTCCGGAAGAAGAAAGCGCTGGATCTGAAAACGGATTACCGGCTGGCGGTACCGGCTGTTATGGGTTCTATAGCCGGAGCTTTGGTTGCCGTTGAAATAAGCAACTCCCTCATGGAACGGATAATCGCCGTTTTAATGGTTGCCATGCTGGTGATCATCGTAGCCAGACCCGATATCTGGGTCAAAGAGCGGGCCGGAACGGTTTCGCCTCACCCGTCTGTCTGGCAGTACATTCTTTTTACGGGCATCGGCTTTTATGGCGGGTTTATTCAGATGGGCGTTGGTTTTTTTCTTCTCGCCGGATTGGTACTGGGATGCGGCCACAACCTGGTGCGGGCAAATGCCGTTAAGGTATTCATTGTTTTGATATATACTGTTTTTTCCCTGGGTATTTATTTTTTTCACGGTCAGGTCGATCTGAAAGCAGGCTTGTTTTTGGCGGCCGGCAATATGGTGGGAGCCTGGGGAGGAGCCCATTTTACCGTACGAGGAGGAGCTAAATACGTACGCTATGTACTGATTGCAGCCCTCGTAATGGTCATTTTAAAGCTGTTTGGGGTGTTCTAACCCCAGATCCTTCTTCCCATACGGTTTGCTGGTGGTAAGATGGGAGCAGGCTTTCTTTTTGGATCCTCTTTCTCTTCAACCCTTCTGTCTCTTTATTCATCCAAATTATTTATATTCGCATAACCAAATAAAACCAACGTATGAAACCACACACATTGTTCAAATTTAACAGCTATATCCCTGTTTTTTTTCTCAGTATATTGATGTTTTCCTGCAGCACGAAGGATCCGGAATATACCCTGGGTACAGGTTTTTATCCCGGGAATCCGGAGGAAAACTTTTCTCCGGTATTTAAAAGAGACACTGTAACCTACCGTAATCTGGCTCTTATGCGACCGGCCCGGCATTCCGGGAGTTATGATTATAATCTTACGGCCCAACTGGTTACCGATGGGATCATTTCAGATAAGGTACCGTATTATTTTTCATTGACAACCAACGAGGGGGAGGTTCCCAAAAATGAACGGGAATGGCTGCTTGATCATGTGACGGGTTCGGTGAAGACCATTCAGGGAAATACGATCTGGCTTGTATTTGAAATAGGGGGAGATGTTTGGATGCCCTCAATAAACAGCATTCACATTAACGGGGAATTAACCTACGATGAAAACAAATCCGGAGGGTGGGATTTTCGTCTTTTTGGTTCCCATGACGGGTTGTCATGGGAACTCCTGGACCAGCAGCGTGGTTCGGGACTCCCCGGCAAGGAGATCCACAATCCGTTTGCTGAGATGATGAAAAACCTGCCGAAAGATTCCCTGGGAAATAGTGTCAACCCGTTTGCTGATTTTTTGGGTCCTTCGGATCCGAATGAACCCCAGCCATCCTTCACATTTGAATTTAGTCCTCCCGAGCCGTCACGGTCTCTGGAACAGGTGTTTGAATTTGAACCGTCCACTTTCAGCCGGTACAAAGTAGCTTTTACGACGGCCTGTGCCAAAACCTGGGAAATCGGCGATCTGGATTTCTATTTGGGAGAGGAACGGGTGGAAATGGCTCCTTCGCATGTCTTCACGAGTGCCTGGATGAGCGAAAGTGCCGGTCAGGAGTGGATCTCCATCGATCTGGGTGCGGCAGCAACCTTTGATGTTATACGGTTGTACTGGATCCAGAAACCAGAGTCGGGAGTTATTCAGGTATCCAACGATGCCGAAGTGTGGACGGATGTAGCCCCACTGCCTGGAGGAAATGAACTCACCGATCAGATCGTGCTGGGAAAAGGAGCTTCCGGAAGATATGTGCGGATCCTCATGGAGGGTGATGCAACCCATCGTATGGTTCTCAGTGAAGTAGAAATTATGGGGAAAGGAGGAGTCGTCCCTGTACCCAAAGCATCTCCTGCGGCCTCGGGCAATCAACTGACACTGGCCGGGGGAAACTGGAAAATCCAGCGCGCCTCCCGTGTGAAGGAAGAGGGACCTGAAATCGCTCAAAACGGATACGATGATTCCCAATGGGTAATTGCTACGGTACCCGCAACAGTGCTCATGAGCTACAAAAATGCAGGCGCTGTGCCCAATCCCAATTATGCCGATAACCAGCTGATGATCTCCGAGTCGTTTTTTCATTCCGACTTCTGGTACCGCAATGAATTTACCCTGCCGGCGGATTTTTCGGATGAACGGTTTTTCCTGAATTTTGACGGAATCAACTGGAAAGCGGATGTTTTTCTGAATGGTAAAAAAGCAGGAAGAATCGAAGGTGCTTTTATGAAAGGTATTTTCGATGTCACGGATCTTATTTTCCCGGAAGCCACGAATAGTCTGGCTGTGTGCATCCGGAAAAACGATCATATAGGTTGCGTCAAGGAACAGACCCGTCTGAGTCCCGATAAAAACGGAGGCATCCTCGGAGCGGATAATCCGACTTTTCATGCTTCGGTGGGGTGGGACTGGATTCCGACTATCCGGGGTAGGAATATAGGTATCTGGAACGACGTTTACCTGACAACCAATGGAGGGGTTACCATGGATGATCCCTTTGTGACCACCGATCTACCGCTTCCGGATACTTCCTCGGCCGATATTTGTGTAGAAGCAACACTTACCAATCACCTGGACAGGGCCGTTGAAGGCAAAATAACCGGAACCTACGGGCCCATTGGTTTTGAGGAAGCGGTATCCCTGAGTCCCCGGGGCTCGAAAATCATCCGGCTAACGCCTGCAACCCATCCGCAGTTGCGGTTTGAAGACCCTGAACTATGGTGGCCCAACGGGTATGGAAAACCGCACCTGTATGAGGTGCACCTGGCTTTTGAATCATCACAGGGCGATCTGCTTGATGAAGAGACCTTCCGTTCGGGAGTACGCAAGATGGCTTTCGATGAAACCAATAACATTCTGAGTATTTACATCAACGGACGAAGGTTTATCGGACGGGGAGGCAACTGGGGATTCCCGGAGTCGAACCTGGCCTACCGGGGTCGGGAATACGATATTGCGGTAGGCTACCATGCCGATATGAATTTCACGATGATCCGCAATTGGGTGGGCCAGACCGGCGATGAGGAGTTTTACGAAGCCTGTGACCGCCATGGCATCATGGTCTGGCAGGATTTCTGGCTAGCCAATCCGGTAGACGGGCCCAATCCGTATGATCCGGACATGTTCCTTGCCAATGCCCGGAATATGATCAAACGCATTCGAAACCATCCGTCCATAGCTATTTATGTGGGCAGAAACGAAGGAAATCCACCTCCGGAGATTGACCAGCCGCTACGGCAGATCGTTCCGGAGCTTCATCCGGGGATCCATTATATTTCCAATTCCTCCATGGGGGTTGTCAGCGGAGGGGGACCTTACCGGGCGTTACCTCCCAGGGATTATTACCTGCTCTATGGCCGCGATAAACTTCATAGCGAACGCGGAATGCCCAATGTAATGACCTTTGAAAGTCTGGCACTTACCCTTCCGGAGAATGCCCTCTGGCCTCAAAACAGCCTCTATGGATTACACGACTATTGCCTCGAAGGAGCCCAGGGAGCTGCTTCATTCAATGCAATGATTGAAAAAGGATGGGGTGCACCTACCCATGCCCGGGAATTTACAGAACGGGCACAATGGATCAACTACAACGGGTACAGAGCCATGTTTGAAGGACGAAGCCAGTACCGCAAAGGACTGATCCTCTGGATGAGCCATCCGGCCTGGCCTTCGATGGTGTGGCAAACCTACGACTACTATTTTGAACCCACAGCTGCTTATTTCGGATGCAAGAAAGCCAATGAACCGCTTCATATCCAGTGGAATCCCGTGTGGGACGATGTGGAAGTGGTAAACCTCCACGCGTGTGACCAACAGGAGTTGACAGCTCAGGCGCAGATCTTCAATATGGATGGCTCCCTGCTATGGGAGAAGGATACGACCCTCGATAGCCGGGAGGATACCACAACGAAAATCTTTAAACTGGAATTCCCGGAAGGGTTATCGGAAACTCATTTTATAAAACTCACACTGACAAAAAATCAGCAACTGTTATCGGAGAATTTTTACTGGCGGGGACGGGAAGAGGGAAATTACCAGGCTCTGAATGAACTTCCCAACGTAACCCTGAAGTGCAAAACAAACCTCCGAAAGAGGGGAGCGGAATGGCTGCTCGAAACAACCCTCGAAAACAATACCCGGACACCGGCTCTAATGATCCGCCTGATGATTGTGGGCGAAGAATCAAAAGAGAGGATCCTGCCGGCTTTGTACAGCGATAATTATATTTCCCTTCTACCGGGTGAAATGAAAACCATACAAATGACCGTTAAAAAAGAGGACTCACGTGGCGAAAAACCGAAGGTGATCGTGTCCGGATTTAATCTGCTTTGAAACAACGGAATAAAATAAATAAACAGAATGAGTGTCTTTTAAAAATTTAATTTACATGAAACATAATCTTTTGTTTTTGTTTGCTTTCGGGCTTTTGCTTTCGGGTTGTTCGACCGGGAAGAAGGCGTTGCAGCATGGGGAATATTTTTCAGCTGTTTCGAAGGCTTTGCAGCGGTTGCAATCGGATCCGGACAACCGGAGAGCGATCAACGTATTGAAAGAGGGGTATCCTCTGGCTATCGACTGGGCTCAGGAAGAGATTGATCGTGTCATGACGCTGAATGAACCCTTTAAATGGGGACGTTCTGTTGATCTCATGGAACAGGTGAATACTCTTTCCGGTGAGGTGCGTCAGACACCTGCTGCCCGGAATATCATCCGGGATCCGAAGGTTTATCTGTCGGAACTGACTACGGCCAGGGAAAAAGCAGCTGCTGAAAGTTATGAGGCCGGAACCGCACTGCTGGAACAACGAACCCGGGAGTCAGCCCGTGAAGCTTTCTTTCATTTTGAGGATGTTGTACATTTCATGCCGGGGTACAGGGATGTAGACGAAAAGCTCCGGGAAGCAAAAGACCTGGGAACCCTGAGGGTGTTCCTTGAAGCCATACCGGTTCATGCCCAACGATACCAGTTGTCATCAGAATTTTTTTACAATAACGTGTTTGAGTTTCTGAACAACGAGTTCCCGGAGAGAAGTTTTGTGAATTTTTATTCGCCCGATCAGGCAAAACAGGCTGGTCTTCACGTTCCTGATATGGTTGTCAGCCTTGAGTTTTACGATTTTGTGGTGGGTCAGACCGAGCATTCAGAAAAAGAAGAGGAAGTAAACCGGCGGGTACAGGTTGAAACAAAAGATACCACAAGGGTAATCTACAGGACCTATTCCGCTAAGTTGAAAACCTATGCCGATAAGGTTAACTCCGGAGGTGTTCTGGATGTGAAGATAACAGAAGGACAGGGAGGTAAACTGCTTTTGAATGAGCGTATTCCCGGTTCTTTTACCTGGGTCAATGAGTATGCTATGTTTGTGGGTGATAAAGAAGCTCTTGATAAGGAGCAACTGGAACTTACGAAATGGAAACTAGCTCCCCTTCCTCCCGGCCAGGAATTGTTTGTGGAATTTACAAAGCCTATTTACAACCAGTTAACCGGAAAACTAAGGCGGTTTTTCAGAGCGTATAATAAAGAATAAGAAAAAAAAACTATGAGTCGTTTGCATGCATTAAACCCCACGGAAATTTGGAGTTATTTTGAAAAAATTTGTGAAGTACCCCGGGCTTCCGGAAAAGAAGACAAAATACGGCAATTCCTGATGGATTTTGCAGCCCGTCATAATTTGACGTCAAAAACCGATAAAGCCGGAAATTTGTTGATCTCGAAACCTGCCGCCAAAGGAAGAGAAGGGGCTCCGGTTGTGGTTCTTCAGACGCATATGGATATGGTATGTGAGAAGAACAGTGACAAGGAGTTTGATTTTGATCGCGATGCTATAGAGCCACTGATTAAAGGGGAATGGGTAAAAGCCAACGGGACAACCCTGGGAGCCGATTGTGGGATTGGCATAGCTGCTCAGATGGCTGTTTTGAGTTCTGATACCATCCGTCATGGACCCATTGAATGCTTGTTTACCGTAGATGAGGAAACCGGGCTGACCGGAGCTTTTGCCCTGGAACCCGGATTTATGAACGGAGAGATCCTCCTGAATCTCGATTCAGAGGACGAAGGGGAAATATTCATCGGTTGTGCCGGAGGAATCGATACCCTGGGAACCTTTGGTTATGAACCCAAACCGACTCCCCGCAATTTCTTTGCCCTGAAGATATCCGTCGCCGGGTTGAGGGGAGGTCATTCAGGGGATGATATCCATAAAGGCAGGGGCAATGCCATAAAGATTCTAACCCGGTTTTTATGGCAGGCTGCCAAAGAGTATGAATTGGAAATTGCTGCATTTAACGGAGGAAACCTCCGGAATGCCATTGCCCGTGAAGCGTATGCTGTAGTGGCATTGCCTCATAAATACAAAGAGAAGCTGATAGCCGCTTTCAATGGATTTGCATCCGAAATAGAGCATGAGTATGAGAAAACAGAGGCGACCCTTAGGTTACGCTTTGAATCGACGGATTTGCCGCCCTTTACCATGGATCGCCAAAGCCGTGATCTGTTTTTGCATATGCTGTATGCCTGTCCGCATGGGGTCCTGGAGTGGAGCAGCCGTATGGAGGGTATGGTGGAAACATCCACGAATCTGGCTTCTGTGAAACCCGGGGATCATCACTCGTTGGTGATAACCACCAGTCAGCGTAGCGAAATTGAAAGCCGCAAACTGGATGCAGCGCGTATGGTAGAAGCGGTTTTCAGTCTTGGAAAGGCTACCGTGGTTCACACCGACGGATACCCGGGATGGACTCCCAATCCGGATTCGGATGTGTTGAAGATCACGGTAGATTCCTACCAACGGTTGTTCGGGCACAAACCGGTTGTCCGTTCGATTCATGCCGGCCTGGAGTGCGGACTCTTCCTGGCTAAATATCCGAAGCTGGATATGGTTTCGTTTGGACCAACCATCCGGAATGCCCACTCTCCGGATGAATCCCTCGAAATAGCTACGGTAGATAAGTTCTGGCAACACCTGAAGGATGTGCTCGAACAGATAGGTGCCTGATCTATGTTTTTTTTACCGTGAAGCGTAATGGAATCCCCGCAAGGGGAGAAACAAAATGCCGGCATTGGCAATAAAAGAGAACACGATGAGAATGTTACCGGTCAGTTCATGAAAGTACATTCCGATCAGTTTCCCGCCCAACGCGAGCATCCCTCCGGTGATAATGGCTGGGAGTATTCTGTTTGCACGGGGTGTTAAACCGGTCAATCCTGCCAGCACAGGAACAAAAAAAGCCCCCGAGAAAATGCTTAAAGCCAGCAACAGAGAATCGATCACCGAGGTTATGTACAGCGAAATAATGAGGCTCAGGATACCGGATCCAACAATGAATATTTTGGTCAGAACCAGGGATTTTTTTCCGGAAAGGGGACCGGATAGTAGCTCACTGACAATCATGGAAGCAGTGAGCAGGGTTGTATCTGCCGATGACATCATAGCTGAAAGCAATGCGGCCAGCAAAAGACCGGTAACCCAGCCGGGAAACATATTTTGCCAGGAGATCAACAGGCCGCTGATATCTCCTGCTGCCCCCGAAAGAGGAGTGTGTATCCCTAAATACGTCAGGATGAAAGCCACGGGTAAAAGGATTACCCCCACCACGAGAACACTTCGGAAAGCGGTTCTTTCTGAACCGGCACAAAAAATTCGGGAATAGATATCCGGTCCGACGATAAAGGTAGTAGAATAGGTCAGAAAGAGAATAATCAGATCGAAAAGGGTGAAGTCAGCATGAAAGAGTCCCTTATGGATGGGTGTTGCCTGAAGGATTTCCGGATTCTTACCGGTTAAAAAAAACAAAAGAAAAAGAACCGAGAGGATCAGAAAAGACTGGATCAGATCGGTTTTTAAAATGCTTTTCTGGCCTCCGGCAAGGGTATAGAAAACAAAAACCGAGCTGCATAAAATGGCTGCTCCCGAATAGCTCATGATGTGCATGCTGTTCAGGATTTTAGCTGCTCCGATGATCTGGGCTCCGATGATTCCCAACCAGGCCAGGGGAATGATCGCTGAGGCGATTTTTTCTGCTTGATGCCCGTAAAAGCGTCCCAGAAGTTCGGGAAGGGTAAAGTTCCCATACCGGTATACATGCCTGGCAAGAGGAGCCAGCAGGAAAAGACCCAGGGCTGCACACACCGGAAACCAAACTGCAGCCCATCCGTTCTGAAGGCTTAATTCCAGGGTTCCTATGATGGCAGAGCCTCCCAGGATGGTCCCTAACAAGCTTCCCGAAATCTGGAACAAGCCTCCTTTTTTGCCGGCAATGTAAAAATCTTCCGGTGTTTTAATCTGAAAACGGGCAACCAGACCGACTCCTGCAATGACCAGAAAATATAGAACAACAATAGTATACAACATCTCTGAAATTATTCCGGTGCCATAAATATCGCAATTAAACCTGAACCATGGGTATAGGGTATAAAAATAGGCATAAAGTACAGGCTAACCGCAACCGGGTAGGATGCCTCCGTTTTTATATCGACGGATAAATTTAAAAGGTTCTTAAAATCTGGTGATTAAGGATTCTATTCCTGTTTCATCTTTGTGCGCTTTGGTGAATTTGTTTTTCCCTGGCTCTAAAGTTTTTGCCTCCAAGGCATTAAAATACGAAATACCCCTTAAGATCATTATCTAAACAACTTAAATACAATGTGTTACTAACCCAAATAATTCATGAATGATTCCTGTCTCCGACAGCGACTAAGATTCAGTAAAACTTTCTTCCAACGTTTAACTTCATCTAAGTCGGGGTTAACCTGAGCGTTATTCATACGTTTAAAATTTATAATTCGTCCCATAACTTAATCATAAATTTAAGAACGTATGGAACCGCTTCGCTCTCACATGAACTTCTTTTAATCA
>CAYPAW010000072.1:0-6641 GCA_964408795.1 uncultured Mariniphaga sp. | reverse complement strand
GTTTCCTGAATATCAGATACTTCCAGTATAAGAATAGCCAGTTGCTTATCGGACAGCAGCCGGGTATAGGCATTTTCAAAATGAATCCCCACTTTGGCCAGTTTAACCAGAAGCTCATCCAATCCGCCCGCCTCATCTCTCATCTCAAGGGCGATCACTTCCCGCATTACCACTGAATGGCCTTTTGCTGTAAGCAAGCCATATGCTTTTTCCGGTTGGTCAACCAGTAGATGCACAACGCCCCATCCGTGAGCAATCGTATTTAACGTTAAAGAACGAATATTCACCCCCTCCTCACGGAGGATACCTGCAACATTTTCAAAATGCCCTATCTTGTTTTCCAGGAAAACGGATACTTCGTATGCCATTTGTTTGATTTTTAAGAACTACATGACCGGCAGGAACATTTTGTATCCTACCCAACCTCAAAAAATAATGATACACTAAAATTAACCTATTTTTCTTTAAAACAGGTACGCGATGGAAACCATATTCCTTAGATTGGTAACATCTTCTATATTGATAATTTTTCCTTTACCGGCGTAATCGATATCGCCGTAGGCTGCAGTTGTCATACTGATCTCCCACCCAAACATAAAGTTTTGATACGTATAAATCAGCTGGGGAGATATCTTATAGATCCTGTCGATATCGGTGTCCATTCCATAAAACGGGCCCACCGGTTTTTCAGAGGTGCCGAGGTTTTTCAAATAGCCCGCATAAAGACCTACTTTCCAGGTTTTGCCATAGACAAGGTTCATCCAGTTGTAAATATGGTTCTGGGGTGTATAGGTTTCAGCACCCGTTGCCTCGTCTTTACTGGCAACGGCATAACCTCCCGGGAGCAAACTCTCGCATACATTCTGTCCATACATCGATTTGGCCATAAGGACAAACTTCCCTTTCGTATATTTCAGGTAAGCCAGGGCAGATACCGTGTTCAGTTTCTCTGAAGTTTTAAATGTTCCTGCGGTTCCGGTGGTTGATGTGCGGGGTTGAATGGATTTCCAGTCAATGGCTGCCCCCAAAACCCAGTTTTGATTGTAAAACTGAAGTTGTCCGCTTACATCGGGAATCAGGGCGTCGCGTTGATACTGATAGGTCTTCCCCTCAGGACCCCGGTTGCTGTAATCAAACTGGTAAACCGCAGCCAGAATCAGATCCAAATGGTCGCTAAGGCTGTGCGTAAACCGTACCTGGGGACTCCGGTTAAAAACCTGAAAAGGCAGACCGGTATTTTCATTCAGCGTCGCCGGATACACCTTTTCAATAAACAAAGGATGCCAGGCCCTCCCAATGAGCAGTTTCGATCCGGGCCATTCAATCTGGGTGTTCGCATGCCGTAAGCGCAAATGCGGCGTCTGACTCCCTCCCGTAAAATCAAACTCAATGTACCCGCTGATTTTTGCCTTTCCCATTTCCAAACCCGAAAAACGAGCGCCAAACCTCGAAAAAGTATTCAGAAACTTAGCACTCGATACGGCATTCAGGTCCTTGCCATTCTCATCATACTCCGGCTTCAACGGATACAATTCAAACAAATCATCAGCAGCTCCTAAGTTGCGCCTTGCATCAAAAATAAAATCATTGCGGACAAATCCCGACAGATCAACCTGTATGTTCTTCGACGAAAAAAATCCCTGGGAAGAACCGGTTAACGAAAGAAAAACGCATAGTACGAAACCTATTTTTTTCATAATAGCCGTAAATTAATTCTTATTGTGTTTAAAAATAACCATTATTTGTTATCCCGATCTGTCAAAAATAATATAATAGTGCCAATTCAACATTTCAATGCAATGTCTGAAAGGTCTGGAAAGCTAATTTATTCTGATTTTAAATTAATTGGAAGATAAAAAAATACGAAAAGGAAATCTTATATTGCATAAGCATGCCTTTCCGGAAGGCAACAAACAAAGGATAGGATGCATAACAGAAACCGAAAAGGAACAAATATGATCCGACGATTTCTGCCATCAGAAAAATGGAGATTCCCGGTGATGATTCTTGTTGCTGTCATGACGGGCTTGGTTTTGTTTCTTTTTTACGTATCCAAAGCCCACTCCTATCTGTCCGACAAACCGGCTACCTGTACCAACTGCCACATTATGGCCCCCCAGTATGCAACCTGGAGTCATAGTTCGCACCGGGAAGTTACCCACTGCAACGACTGTCATGTACCGCACACCAGTGTTGCTGCAAAATATTATTTTAAAGCAAAGGATGGATTGCGGCATGCCACCATTTTTACACTCCGGAAGGAACCTCAGGTAATTTTCATAAAGGAAGAGGGGGCTGAAGCAGTCCAAAACAATTGCATCCGGTGCCATACCGATTTGATAAACGATCCCAAACTGGTGCGGGATGCTACTTTTCATACAGAAAATATGGAAAGCCGGACATGCATCGAGTGCCACCGGGAAGTGCCCCATGGAAGGGTTAACAGCCTCTCCAGTGTGCCCTTTGCCCGGGTTCCTCTGCCGGAGAGTCCGGTTCCTGAATGGATGGAAAAATTCATGCAATCATTCAATACAACACCATGAAACGCATTGTTAAGCATACAGAAAAACGTCCGTGGCTGGTCTGGTTACTCTTTGCAGCAACCATTCTGGTGGTATTTCTGCTGGGACTGCTGGCTTCGTCGATTATCGAACGCAGAGCCGAAGCCCTGCTGGTCAATGTTCCCAAAACAGAGATCAGTGCATTTGAACCACGCAATGCATTGTGGGGGGAGAATTATCCCCGTGAATACCAGTCGTATCTTGGAACGGCCGACACCACCTTCCGAAGCAAATACAACGGAAATGCCATGATCGACATGCTGGAAGTAGATCCCCGGATGGTAGTGCTTTGGGCGGGTTACAGTTTTTCAAAAGACTACAACCAGGGGCGCGGCCACTATTATGCCATTACCGATATGCTGAATACATTGCGCACAGGGGGGCCCCTTTCACCCACAGAAGGCCCCATGCCCACCACCTGCTGGACCTGCAAAAGTCCCGACGTCCCCCGGCTCATGAATCAATCTGGGGTGGCACCGTTCTATACCGGCCGTTGGGCTGCCCTGGGGGAGGAAATCGTCAATCACATAGGATGTGCCGACTGCCATACCCCGGAAACCATGAACCTCGTGATCACCCGGCCTGCCCTGATCGAAGCCTTTGAACGTCAAGGACGCGATATTACCAGCGTTAGTTATCAGGAAATGCGAAGCCTGGTGTGCGCTCAATGCCATGTGGAATACTATTTCAATAAAATTATCGTGGAAGAAGCCGAGTACCTTGTCTTCCCCTGGGACAAAGGATTGTCCGTGGAAGCCATGGAAGAATACTACGATGAATTGGAATTCAGTGACTGGACCCATGCTCTGAGCAAAGCCCCAATGTTGAAAGCCCAGCACCCGGGATATGAAATTTTTAATGCCGGCATTCATGCCCAACGTGGCGTAGCTTGTGCCGACTGCCATATGCCATACATCAGTGAGGGGGGTCAGAAATTCACAAACCATCAAATGCAATCACCCCTGAATAATGTAGCCAGCTCCTGCCAGGTATGCCACCGTGAAGAAACAGAAGAACTGATCCAAAACGTCTATCAACGGCAGGATCAGATCATCGATAACCGTGACCAGCTGGAAAAACTGTTGGTTCATGCCCATGTGGAAGCGCAGAAAGCCTGGCAACTGGGAGCCACCGAACCTCAAATGAAAGACATCCTCACAGGAATCCGGCATGCTCAGTGGCGTTGGGACTACGCCGCAGCAAGCCACGGAGCTTCCTTCCATGCCCCTACTGAAACCAGCAGGATTATCGCCACCGGAATCACGCAGGTCCAGGAAACACGCATAAAACTGGCCAGACTGCTGGCTTCCCTGGGGTATAACGAACCAATACCCTACCCCGATATTGAAACCAAAGCCAAAGCCCAGGAATTCATCGGACTCGATATGAACCAACTGAATGTCGAAAAAAAGAAGTTCCTGGAAACAATCGTTCCGCAATGGGAAAAAGCAGCCCGCGAAAGAGAAAAAACATACCCCACACCCACTGTCTACTGAAAAAGAAAAACTGTTTCCTGATTAGCAAGTTTTTGGATCACAAAGGCTATGATTATAGGATCAGTGTAGATCAACAAAGATCAGTGGCATTCTGTTGTCATGGTTGTCCACTCGCTTCGCGCACGTTGTCGTAGTTGTTGGCTCACTAAGTTCGCGTTACAGAACAAATAAAACTACGATAACAATGACAATCGATAACTGTCAACCGTCAACGGATAACCTTTCCACTCTTCCACCTTATCCTCTTTCCTGGTTCCTGGCTCTTGATTCTTGATTCTTTCCCTTTCCACCTTTCCTGGTTCCTGACTCTTGATTCCTGATTCCTCTCCGTTTATTCGTCCTTCTCCATCCTCACCCGTGCATCCACGGCCAGGATATCTTTGCCGGTTCCCAGCAACGGATTAATATCCATTTCCTTGATCTCCACGGCATAACGGAGTAACGTTGAGAGGCGGACCATGATTTCTGCAAACCGGTTGATATCGATACCCGGTTGTCCCCGGTACCCCTTTAGGATCCGGTACGATTTCAAACTTTTAATCATTGAAAAAGCCTCGTCAAACGTGAGAGGGGCCAATCCCGAAGCGATATCCTTCATTACTTCCACATAGATTCCCCCCATGCCGCAGACCACCACATGACCGAATTTGGATTCATAGGTTGCTCCCAGGAACAATTCGGTTCCTTTTGCCATTTCGGCCACGAGAACTGCTTCCGATCCCGGGATCCCTTTCAGGTGGTGAAACTCATTCTTCACCTGCCGTACATTTCTCACATTCAGCACTACGCCTCCTACGTCGGTTTTATGCACCGGACCAACCACCTTCATAACCACAGGAAACCCAATCTTGGAAGCAGCCAGTACTGCTTCCTGTTCAGTGGTTACCACGGTTTCTTTGACCCGGGAAATTCCGGCGGCATCAAACAGGTCATGAATAACCGCTGGTTTCTGGTTCCCCGAAGGAGCTTTTTCAATGATTTCCCGAATCCTTTCTATGGAGATTCCTTTTTTAAATATCATACCATCCGAAGGTTTTGGTGTATAGATCACTTTCGTAAGGGCCCGTCCCAGCAATACTTCATCGGGGAAGTTGACATTTCCGTGTGACAGGAAATAGGAAACATCCTCTTTCACATCAATAAAAGAGGGCAAAACAGGATAGATCGGCTTCTTGCAGGCATGCATTTTTTCATTCAGTATGGTATACACGTCGCGGACTGGAAAAAGTCCTGAGCTTCCGTAAATAACAGCCATTCCATCCACTTCATCAAAATCTTTTTCGCAGGCATCGATCACATATCCCAGGTGTTCGGCCGTTCCGGTAGCCAGGAAGTCAATCGGATTTTCCACCGAAGAGCCGGGGTGTAGTTTCTCTTTCAGCGCTTCCTTGGCAGGTGATTCGTTGATCTTCGGAATTTTTAATCCTCCGGTTTCCAGGGCATCGGTAAGCATGACCCCGGGACCTCCGGCATGGGTTATGATGGCAATGTTTCTTCCTTTCAACTCTTTGCACATAAACACACTGGCTACGGTTGTCAGCTCTTCGCGCCCGTAGCAGCGGACAATCCCTGCTTTCCTAAAAAGGGCTTCCACGGCTGAATCGGTGCTTGTCAATGCTCCGGTATGCGAGAGCGCAGCCCGGCTGCCTGCTTCCGAACTACCCGCTTTGATAGCCGCAATTTTGCATCCTTTTTGGATCAGCGAAGTAGCATGAAAAAGCAATTTATCGGGATCTTCGATATTCTCTATATACAACAGTTTTACCCTCGAACTCGATGCGGAATCGAATGTTTCATCCATATAGCTGAGGATATCCTCCACACCCACCTGGGCACTGTTTCCCACGGAAAAAACACTGGCAAAACGCAATCCTTTGGGAATTCCGGACTCCATAATGAATACGGCCGTACCGCCCGAACCGGAAATAAAATCGCACCCGTCAGCCGAAAGCGCCGGCACCGGCGTGGTGAAAACACTCGTGTGATAAGGAGTCATGATCCCGATACAATTCGGGCCGATTAGCGTTCCACCCACTTCATTCACCGTATCAACAATCTGCTCCTCGAGCATTCTGCCCTCTTCACTCTCTTCACTGAATCCGGCCGAAATAATGATGAATGCTCTGGTGCCCTTCTGATGGGCTAACACTGCAACCGCACCGGGACAAAACCGGGCCGGAATGGCCAGGATAGCCAGATCAGTCTCAGGCAACTGCTCTACCGAACGATAGGATTTCACCCCCTGAACCTGATCCTCTTTGGGATTGACCCCGTAAAGCACGCCCGGGAAATGATTGTCCAGCAGGTTTTTCAGCATTTTCCCTCCCGGCTTGGCTGTATTGTTCGAAGCGCCCACCACCACAATACGTTCCGGATGTATCAACATTGGATGCAACATATCCATTCAGATTTTCTGTTTTATAAAAATATAAAATCCCCCGAACTCCCACGATGACTTTTCACATGGTCAATAATTATAACTACTTTTAACCCGAATAATTCATGAATTATTCCTGTCTCCGACAGCGACTAAGATTCAGTAAAACTTTCTTCCAACGTTTAACTTCATCTAAGTCGGCGTTAA
>CAYPAW010000071.1:0-4331 GCA_964408795.1 uncultured Mariniphaga sp. | reverse complement strand
ATGATGGCTACGGCCATGCTGCTATACATCGGATCTGTCAACAGGGGAACCATTCCAAGAATTGTGGTGAAGGAGGCCATCAGAACAGGCCGTGAACGTGAGATAGTGGCTTGTATGATAGCACGATATTTTCCTATGCCCCGGATAAGCAAGCTTTCAATCTCGTCAAGCAGAACAATGGCATTTTTAATAATCATCCCCATGAGGCCGAAAGAACCGATGATGGCCATAAAGGTAAAGGGAGATCCTGTCAGAATCATACCCGGAACGATGCCAATGAAAGCCATTGGGATACAAAACAGAACAATCAGCGGTTTTTTATAATCCTTAAAAAGCAGGATCAGGGTAAGAATGATCAACAGGATGGAAATCGGCAGGTACTTAAAGATATTCCTCAGGGCATCTCCCTGTAATTCTTTTTCGCCGACCCATTTCATGGAATATCCTTCCGGGATAGGTATTTTTTCTATCTCTTCCCGGATTGTTTTTCTGACCCGTGCAGGACTGAACCCATCGAGGGGATCGCATTGGGCTTGTATCGTACGCTGTCCATCTGATCTGCGAACCACTTTTTCATTCCACCCCAGGCTGATTCCGTTTGTTACTGAGCTTAAAGGAACCGGACGCAGCATTTGCCGGGTTATATCATCTACTGATTGGGTTCCATAGAGCACACCTTGAATGCTTTTCATGTTGATTTTGGATACATCGGGCATCATACGCCATACGGGTATGTTGTTCAGATCCTGTATAGGAGAGCCATCGGATTCTCTCATTTTGAGGGTAATACCGGTTTTTGTTTCGCCCTCAAAAAAAGCAGCAACGGGTAATCCTTCGGTAGCTGCAAGAAGGGCATTGCTGACTTCCGATCTGGAGATTCCCATTTTTTGTGCTGAAGCCTGATCGTACCTTGTAACCAGGGCCTGGCCCTGGGGTTCCCAATCGTCACAAACGGTATACGAATCGGCATATTGGCATTGTTTCATGATCTTCTGTGCCTGGTGACTCAGTTGCCGGAGAACTGCAGGATCAGGACCTGCATATTGCACTTCAACGGTATGAGAAGCCTTAATGGATAAATTGTATTTGCGGATCCGTACATAGGCATCCGGGTAGTTCTCACGGAGGTACCGGTTTAATTCCGGTTTCATCTTGACCATGGTTTTGTAGTCCCCGAAGTTTACAATCAATTCCCCATAGCTGTCCGACAAATCACTGATAGCCCGGACCAGACTGTAACGGGTGGGGGTCATCCCATGACTGGTTACGACCATCTTAACCTCATCAAAAGTTAAAAAATGACGGGTGATCTTGTGAAGATCTTCAGTAACCCGGTCCGGACTGGTCCCCTCAGGAAGCTTGTATTCAATATACACCTGGTTGTAGTTGAAATCCGGAAAGAAAGTTTTTTTGATGTTGTGAAAAGCAAGAATGGCTATAAGTAGCAAAATCCCGGATACAATCAGGGTAATCATTTTATGTCTCAACAGGAAAACCAGAGATCTCCTGAACATTTGGTAGAACCTTCCGTGGTAGGGATGGGTCACGGACTGCTTTTTGCCTAATTTCAAAAAGGTATCAGCAAACAGAGGAATCTGAGTTATGGAAAGCAGCCAGCTGATGAGCAAGGATATACATAATACCAGAAACAGGTCATGGGCATAGGTTCCTGCGGCATCTTTTGAAAGATATACAGGAAAAAAAGCTGCTACAGCAATGATAGTAGCACCCAAAAGAGGAAAAGCCGTCCGTTTTGCCGAACGGATCATGGCCTTTTTGCGGTCAACCTTTCTTTGCAAATCGACCACGATCCCATCCATTACAACAATGGCATTGTCAACCAGCATTCCCATGGCAACGATAAAAGCCCCGAGGGAAATTCTCTGCAGGGTTCCTCCCAGAGTCAGCAAAATGGGGAAGGTTGCCAGGATGGTCAGAATCAACCCGCTGCCAATGATCAGGCCGCTGCGTAATCCCATGGCCAACATGATCACTAGGGTCACGATCAGAACAGACAGAATCAGGTTTTTCATGAATCCGTCAATGGATGCTCTGACTTTTTCAGGCTGAAAGAATACTTTTTCAAAGGCATACCCTGCCGGAATCTCTTTTTGTAATTCCGCCAGGCGTTTTTCAACCCGTTTACCCACATCAATAATGTTTTTACCCGATTCCATGGAAAGGGAGATTCCGATGGCTTTTTTATTGTTCAGAAACAGAGTGTTTCGTAAAGGAACCGCAATCCCCTCCTGGATTTCAGCTACATCGGAAAGTGAAAAGGTGCTGCCGGTGAATCCCCGGACCCTCACCTTTTGAATGTCATCAGACGATGCTATTTTATTGGAAATATTTACTGTTATGAGTTGGCTTCCTGCTTCGTAAGCACCAGCATAGAGGGTAGCATTCTGTCCCTGAATAGCAGCGATAATCTGGTAGGGAGAAAGGCTCAGTTCTCCCATTTTTTCCGAAGAGAGAATGATATCAACGGAGGGTTGCTGGCTACCGTAAACCTGTACTTTACCAACTCCCTCTACCATCAGCATTTCCCGTTTGATAAAATCGGCCACCCGGGTCATTTCTTGGTAGGAGAACCCATCGCCTGTCATGGCGTAAAACATTCCGTAAACATCGCCGAAATCATCGATGACCATGGGATCCTGAATTCCCTCCGGAAGCCGGGTTACGGCGGCCTTGACTTTTCTTCGTAAAAAATCCCACCTTTGTTCAATTTCTTTTTGGGGAACAGTCATTTCCAGCATAACCGTAATCAGGGAGAGGTTATCCGACGACCGGGAGGTGATGTTGTCAATATTTTCAAGTGTGCTGAGTTCTTCCTCGAGAATATTGGTTACCTGCATTTCTACTTCGTGGGCCGGGGCACCCGGATAAACCGTAATAACCCTTGCAACCATAACCACCAGTTCCGGATCTTCCAGTTTACTGATGGACCGGAATGAAAGTACTCCGCCAACAATTATACAGAAAAGCAAAAAATAGAACAATGCTTTTCTTCGGAAGGTTCGTTCGGAAATATGCATTATAAAAGTCCTCCGATGTTTGTTTCTGAATCAGGACGAATCCGTTCGACTTCCAGGTTTTCACTCAGGGTATGGATTCCAGCGGTTACCACCATTTCAGATCCATCCAGTCCTTCGGCAATCCGGATGCCGTCTTCGCCTTCTAACCTGCCGGTTCTAACCTCCCGGCTGTGTACCCTTCCTGAATCCGGATCATATACCCACACATAGGTTTTGTTGTCTTTCCGGTAAAGAGCTTTTAAAGGGATATATAACGGATTTTCTGTTTCGCATGGAAGGATTACAGAAACCCGCACATCCATACCGGGAGCCAGTTCTTTACTCAATTCAGGATTCATCCTCAGGTAGAGTGTGTAAAGCTGGTTACTGTTTGCTTTTTTGGCATAACCTGACAGTTCCAGGGGAAATTCAATTCCGGGTATCAGTTTCTGGCTGCAGGCAAAGGAAGCAAAACGGTCTCTGTACAGGTAAAGAAAAACCGGAATGTCTACTTCCACAACAAAATACGAAACATCAATTAGTGAAACAACAGGCATTCCAGCATTGACGATTTCTCCCGGTTCGTAATTCACTTCCTGTATATATCCCGTAAAGGGAGCAATCAATTGAGTGTCGGTAAGCTGATCTTCGGCATTTTTGAGTTTGGCTTGTGCCATTCTTTTTCCTGCGATGGCTTTTTCAAAATCGTTGGCGGTTACACTATTCCTGGTATGTAACTCGACAATTCTTTCTGATTCAGACTGAACCTGCTCATACTGAGCCTTTGCAGCCGCCAGTTGAACTTCATAATCACGCGGATCGATTTGTGCAACAGGTTGTCCTTTTTGAACAAAATCACCCTCTTCAACAAAGATCTCCTGAATGGGACCTGCTACCCGGAAGGCCAAGTTTGCTTCGCCCGCTTCCCGAATCACTCCGGAAAAATCTCTCCGGATCAGGGAATCGGCTTTTTGGACGTTGATTACTTTCACCTTTCTGATGATTTCTGTGCTGGTATTATCCCTGTTTGTACAGAACACAAAGAGAACAGGCAGAAACATCAGTACCACTAATCTGTTTGCTGTTTTCATGTGATTAAAATTTATTTAAGATTTTGTATATCTTGCATATAGCATAATCATTGCATGTTCAATTTCCATGGTCTATGAGAAGTGTCCCGTCCCGATAGCTATCGGGATTAATCATACGCTTTGAGTGTTAAAAATATCATGCTCGTTTCATTTCCTTTTTCCTTCGGTTGGCACATGTAAAACCGAAATATAAGCCTGAAAAATGGTGGCTTTTCCTGAAACT
>CAYPAW010000070.1:0-4293 GCA_964408795.1 uncultured Mariniphaga sp. | reverse complement strand
CCGAATAATTCATGAATTATTCCTGTCTCCGACAGCGACGAAGATTCAGTAAAACTTTCTTCAAAAGTTTAACCTCATCTAAGTCGGGGTTAACCTGAGCTTTATTCATATTTTTTAAAATTTATGAATAGCTCAGGTTACAATCTATGGACATAAAACAACAGGTCTTTGTGGATAAACCATTTATGAAAAGAAAACACCCTTTTCGACCCAAATTTCTACCTAGCACTCCCTCTTTTCAAGCGATTATTCATGAAAAAATGGGTCAGGTAAAACTTATTTTCTTCCTCTTTCTGCTTCCGGTAATTTTCCTGTCTAAGGCCACTCTTTCGCAACCTAAAGATCAGGATATTTATAATTTAAATCTGACCGAACTACCAAAACTTAAGGTCACATCGGCTTCCAAAGTGTTGCAAAACATAAAGGATATACCGGCAACGATCTACGTAATTACAAAAGAAGAGATTCATGAAAAACGGGTATTTTACCCTTGAAGAAGCCTTATCCGGACTTCCCGGGTTTCAGTTCCGGAATATTCATTGGTATTAACAGCTATGTTTTTCAACGGGGCATGCCCAACCAGAACAACCTGATCTATCCGGATCCCTCTGATGGACAGGCTATCTGCATCAGCTACACGAAACCAACCGAAAAAACGGAACTGAAGATTTACCATATCAGCGGGCAAACCGTTGATTTCCGCTTAACCACTTCAGAACTGAAAACAACCGTTTCTTTTCCAAAGCAATGAACTCCGGGTATCTATTTCGCAGTGTATGAAACCATCAGTGATAAGTTAGAGAAACATTTTTTACTTGATCCCCATGCGAAAGAGATGCTCGATAAAATCCGACAGCAGGAGGGAAAGGGAATGAGCGGTTCCAGAAAGAATGGGTAGTGGGAAAAGTTGTCATTTTCTACTGAACACTGCTCACTTACTGTGCCTTTATGCTAACGGCTTCTTCGTTCTCTCTGTTTCACTTCAAATTCTTTTTCTTCCGAAAAACCGGTTCCCTGGATCACCAGCCTGTAGGTTCCGGGGTTGGCCAACTCCTTTTCTGAAATTCTCAGGTCCCAGCGGGCATAATTCAATCCCACATGATCCGGGGAGGTGAGATCCTTTACGGTTTCTCCTTTTTCATCGGTTACTCTAAGGGTCACTCCGCGGGGATCCTTTATGTAATAAGCCGCACTCAGGGGTTTTGCTGTGCGTTGGTAATATCGTTCCGGGCCGTATGGAAGAATTGCTTCTCCGACATTCAGCAGCGTACAGGGAGCATTTGGATCGCTTGCGGCCACAGCCCTCAGAGGTTCTGCATCCAGGGCCCAAACACCCCTTCCGTGTGTTCCAATCACAATCAGGTTGTCCCGCGGATGGATCACCAGATCGTGCACATAAGTGGTAGGAAGATTTCCCGGAAGACTCTCCCAGCTCTCCCCTTGATTGAATGTTACATACACTCCATAATCGGTTCCCACATAGAGGATGTTTTTATTTTCCAGGTCTTCTTTGATCACGTTGACCGGTCCGCAGGGTATATTGGATGCAATATTCTGCCATGATTTTCCGTAATTATCGGATTTCCATATATAGGCTGCCCAGTCGTCATCCCTTTTTCCATTTTGAACCATATAAACCGTCGCTTTATCAAACCGGGAAGCTACCAGTTCAGCTACCCATTTCCTGTAAGGCAATCCCTGGGTTATTTCTTCCCAGCGGGCTCCACTGTTTTTTGTCAACCACACCCTCCCGTCATCGGTACCGGCATAAATAAGGCCGAACTGAAGAGGTGACTCGGCAATCGAAAAGATTGTCTGGTAAGGAATATCTCCTTTTTTGTCCGGGTCATTGTAACTCAGATCAGGGCTTATCTTTTCCCATTTTTCACCCCGGTTCATCGACCGGTAAAGGAACTGGGTTCCATGATAAAGAATGCGCGGATTGTGGGGCGACAAAATAAAGGGTGCCAGCCACTGCCCTCTAAGTTTATCCACTTCTTCGGGTGTAGGCGGCATGATATTCTGTGTTTCTCCTGAAGCATAATCCGTCATTTGCAGGGTTCCGTAAAAACCGGCTGAATACACTATGTCGGTATTTGTGGGGTCCGCAGCATGGTTGCTTCCTTCGCCGCCGGGAGCACTCTCAAACTCCACAGCCGGGATATTATCTCTTCCGCGGCTCAGATCGACCATTCCCCGGTAACTGCCATGGTCCTGCACCGATCCGTAAACACGGAAAGGATCAGCCTGATCCACACTCACATTAAAAAACTGAACCACAGGAAGATTATCATAAAACGTCCGGAAGTTCTCCCCGTCATACGATATAGCCACTCCCCCATCGTTTATATCCACCACATAATCCGGGTTATCGGGATCGATCCAGAGCCCGTGGTGGTCGACATGCATTCCCGGCAAGTCACGGAATGTTCTTCCGCCATCTTCTGAAACATGCAGGGATATACCCAGCACGTAGATCTTATCCTCATTCACAGGATCCACCCGTATCTGGCCGAACACCCATCCATAGGTTCCGGAGATCCCTTCCATGTATTCATTCTGTTCACTCACCTGTCTCCAGGAAGCTCCGTAATCATCCGACCGGAAGATGGTAGCTCCTTTGATTCTTCCGCTACTCGGCCGTCCGTAAGCATCTACCTGCTCGTTAAAGGCATGCGTCTCTTCCAGTTTCTGGTAATTGTCTATAAATGCATACAACACATTGGGTTTGGAACGGCACAGGTCAATTCCGATCCGGCCCCGGTATTTTGCTTCCGGAAGCCCGTTGTTTACGGGCACCCAGTTATTCCCCCCATCGATGGTTTTATAGATCCCACTTCCGGTATAATCTGCTTCATTCCGGGGATCATTCCATTTCAGCCGGGTGCGCTGCCAGGTTGAAGCATACAATAAATTGGGATTCTCAGGGTCCATGATCAGATCATTGGCTCCAGTCTGCTCATCAATATACAATAATTTTTTCCATGTTTCCCCGCCGTCTGTCGTTTTATAGACGCCCCGTTCCGGGTTGTGAGTCCATTCATTTCCTGAAGCAGCCACATACACAATGTCCTGATTTTCAGGATGCACGATGATCCGCGAAATGGTGTTGGTATTCACCAGCCCCAGGTGTTGCCATGTTTCTCCGCCGTCACGTGTCCGGTAAATACCGGCTCCGGCCTGTGAACTTCTGAATATGTTGGCTTCACCGGTGCCTACCCACAGGGTATTCGGATCCTGCGGATCCAGTGCAATATCCCCAATGGCCGTGGACATGGCATGCTCAAATACCGGCTCCCAGGTGGTTCCTTCGTTTTGGGTTTTCCAGACACCCCCCGAAGCACACCCTACATAGATCGTGTAGTTCTCTCCTTTGGGCCTGACAACCTCCACATCGGTCATCCGCCCGCTCACATTGACCGGACCGATAAACTGCCAGTTCAGGTTCTTTAAAACCGAAGTTTTTGCCATCTGAACATGTTGCCTGTACCATTCAAAGCGTTCTTGTTCAGATGTCTTTTCAATCACTTTCTGGGTGAATCCGGGAATAGTGAATACCCCTGATAAAAGGGCATATACCATTAAACGTAGATAGATTTTTTTTTGAAGCATAAATAAAAAATTTGGTTCAGTAAAATAAATGGTATTAACCTCAAAGCAAGCCTGGGAACAATATTCCGCAACAGACATGCCCTTCGAACGATTGGCAGGAAGGGCTACGGGGAATTATACCATAACTTCTCGTCAGTCGAAGGAGGATTTAGTATCTGCAAGCTACATATAAAAACCGGTTTAGCCAATTCATGGAAGCAGGAAATTAGCGGGTATGCCTGGTGATGAATGGAAACAAATCGGTGAATAATTTATCTTAACACCTATTGATTGATAAAAAAAATAGTTTACTTTTATTTTAAAATAGAAGCATATTTCAACACCATTTCTAACCTTTTGTACAAACCATAATGAGAATATTTTCCATCCTGATTTTGTTATTCATCCCCACTCAAAAGCTTTTCTCCCAGGATTACCAGATTCGTTTTGAAGGAGCAGGTGCAAGTACGTCTGTTTCATCGGTGAGAGTAGACAACCTGACACAGGGCACCACCTTAACGATGCCCGGGGACCAGATACTGCATCTGATGAAAGACATCACCGGCATACAATCTGCCAGCCGCCAGGAGATCAACAGCATTCGTTTTTATCCAAATCCCATGGATCATTATACCCGGATGGAATTTGATGTACCTGAAGCCTGCACATCACAGATCGAAATATCGGATCTTTCAGGAAGAA
>CAYPAW010000069.1:0-9363 GCA_964408795.1 uncultured Mariniphaga sp. | reverse complement strand
CGCAAAACCGTAAATTTTGTCCGATAAAAAGCGATCATTTAACCCCGGCTCTGTAACCGGAAAAACCCGAACCATACTGTTTGGCCTGTGAACGGTTGGATTTTTTGTGGTTAGCAACGGGGCCATCCCGCCAATGTTCGGATCGACATACACTGTGGGATCGGTTTGTGAACAGGAGGCTACAAATAAAATTCCCGCGATCAGAATAAATAATTTTTCTTTAAAAAATTGATTTTCAGTCATTTCTTGTTTTCCTTTATTGGATAGGTAATATTGCTGTTGTTTTTCCAGATTCTACTCAGTTGTTCAGCCACAGGTTTGGGATTTCCTTCAAAATCGATAATGGCCGTGTTCACCGGACAGGGAAAGCAATCGTGCCCCATCCAGATGAGAAAGCCGCCACATGCAGGAAATTTTTCTTTAGATGTTTTTAGCGCAATGGAAAGCCCTTCTGCCTGCCGCTCCTGGCTCCACCGGACATAATTTTCCAGCAACCTTTCATTTTTTGAAGTTGCTGCCATGTATTCATTCCACTCGTTCCACCAGTTTACCGTTCGCCAAACGGGGTTGTCCAAGCTGGCAGGAAGAGGAGAATAATCGCCGCTGTATTTTTCAATGAGCGGGGCCTGCATGGCGCCCGGCACGCCCACTTCGGAAAAGAAAAAGGAATCATTGTTTTTCCAAAATTCGATGACTTCATCCATCGTTTTTTTTTCACCAAATGGGAGTTTCCATGGGCCATGCGTATCCCAATGCACACCTTTCCCAAAGTTTGCCGGATTGGCATAAATGGATGGTCCCGATGGGGAGCCTGGCACGAAACGGCGGTCGGGGTCGTTCTGATTTACGGTTTTTTCAATGGCTACAATCAGCGGATGGCTGTTATCGACAGGTTTCACGTCGTTTTTTTCATATAACTCATTTCCGCCGCACCACAAAAGGATGGACACATGGTTTTTCAGCCTTGTTACATAGTGTTTGACAATTTCTGTAAATTCAGCAATTGTTTCATGACCTGAAGGAGGGTAATTATCCAGTCCGGAGGAGGAGAGTGGAAAATCCTGCCAAATTAATATTCCCAGCTCGTCGCATAGCTCATATAGCCACGCCTTTTCGGCAAAACCACCACCCCAGATGCGAATGGTATTAATACCGAGGTTTTTATAAGTGTTGAGGATTTTTTTGTAATCCACCTTTTTCAAATCGGCAAAGTTGGGCAGCAGGGGAGTCCAGTTTACTCCCTGAATAAACAGGGGTTGATTGTTGACATTGCAAATCCAGGGATCGGCATTTTCGGGTGCACCTTTATTCGGAAGCCATTCAACATGTTTAAACCCCACTTTTTTATCTTCTTTCCAGATGATATTTCTGTTTTTTTCGAAAAATGTCAGTTTCAGATGATATAAATTCTGATCTCCCCAGCCATTGGGAAACCAACGTCTGATTTTTAGGTTTTCCCACGATTTTCCGTCGGAAATCTCTTGTATGGAAACGGAATCCTTAAAAATGAATTTTCCACCGGAATCGCTCAGTGAAATTTCAGCAAAGCCGGCATCAGTTTTGGCGGCATCTTTAACAAAAACAGATAATCCTCCTTCTTCTTTATCTTTTGCAGCATTTGTACTAACCTGAACTTGGCTCAGTATATTCGTCGATTTTGTTTGCAAAAAAATTTCATCCCAAATTCCAATCTGAACGATACGTGGTACCCAGTCCCAACCGTAGTAAAAACGTGGTTTCCATTCGGTAATTTGAGATGTATAGCCAATCTGCCCCAAGTAACTAGGCGGGCATTCGAAAACAAAAGCCAGGGTGTTGTTTTTTTCTTTCAGAAAAGGGCCAATGTCAAACGACCAAGGAATAAATGCATTGTTAAACCGACCGGCTTCCTGCCCGTTGATGAAAAGAATTCCCTTATAGTCGAGGCCTTTGCAAAGCAGAATACAGTTCTCTTTTGGGGAAATCCAATCGTCCGGTATTTGGGTAGCAATTATCCAGTGCCGGTTCTCCATCCATTCCATTTGTAAAGAATTTAAACCAATATTCCAGTCGGAAACCATATCCTGATCCTTTAGCGCTTGTTGAACCGATCCCGGAATGGAGATGGGAATGTTTTGGTATTCGGCCCAGGTTCCGGAAAGTTGATTAAAATCGAAGTTCATTTTCCACACATTGGGCCGATAGCCCCATAAAATCCAATCCAACTTTCCTGCATTTTTATTGCCTGATTGGTTGTTGGATTGATTTTCAGGTATTTTAAAGCCAAAAGCCAGGTTTCCACCCCACAAATGAATGAATAGGAAAAGAATTAATATGGAATATTTTTTAAGGCACATTTCTAAAATTAATCAGGTTTTTTTGATAAAAACTATCAATTATTCGAATCATTCATGTAGTCCCCATTGTTTATTTGGCTCAGGGCCTAATTCAAGTTCAAGTGTTCCACCGTTCAGAAAATCAGAAACAGGAAACTGAAAATCCTTCCATTTTTTTCCGTTTATCAAGGCATTTTGAATATAAATGTCGTCAATATTTTGTCTTTTTGCAATAATTTTAAAAGTTATTGTTTTATTAGAATCATTCAGCGAGGGGAATCTCAAAACTGTTTTGTCGAACAATGGAGTGGTTATTTCGAGTTGGGGAGATTCGCCCACACACCCCTGAACGTCGAACAGACCAACGGCCATTAAAACGCCAAGTGCACCCAGTTGTCCCTGGTCTTCATCTCCATTGTAGCCAGTGTAGGGGTCGGCTCCTCCAAAAGTAATTTCTTTTATTTGATTCACCCAGAACTGTGTTTTCCATGGTGCGCCTGCATGACTGAACTGGTGTGCCATGGAACAGGAAGGTTGGTTTTCATAATCCACCCAGCCGGTTCCATGCTTGCCGTGTGGCGTAATAAACCGGGAAGGACGCGCTTTGATAAAATTGGAATCCAGCTTCTGGATGAATTTCTTATTTCCTCCCATTCCTTCGGTTAATCCCTCCATGTTTTGCGGAACATAAAACGAATAAGTGGAGGAATTTCCCTCGATAAACCCCGGAGCATTGAAATTGCCGTTTACCGAAACCGGTGAAAATCCTTCCATCCATTCGCCAGATTCATGGCGCGGACGGGCCCAGCCAATTTCAGAATCAAACACATTTCTCCAGTTTTCCGAACGATCCAGAAACCTTTGAGCATCTTCATTTTTTCCCAGTAATTTTGCCATGGCTGCAATGCACCAGTCCTGGTAGGCATATTCAAGGGTCATGGCAGTCCCTCCCCTGTGATACCCGGCACCCCGATTTGCTATTTCTACCGGAACGTAACCCAGGCTGACGTACCAATCGATTCCACCTCCAGAAGGATTTGTTCCGGCTTCGTAGCCCGCACGGTCTCGTATTCCACATGGGAAGGCATTTTTTCGGGAAGCGGTATATGCCATTTTCTGGTCGAATGTAGCACGACCTGTTGACATAAGAGCAGCGAGCAGGGGTGTCGCATGGTCACCTACCATTACATACGAATAATTTCCACCCCACGAGCATCTCGACATTATTCCGGCATTCCGGTAATATTCGAGAAATGTTTCTGCCATCCAGTTGCCATATTCAGGGTAAACAAGCGACCACAAAATATTCAGGTTCCACTGGGAGCCCCACAACCCGTCACCGTCTAAAAACTGCCTTGCCGGATTTCCGTTTTCATTCAACGGCAACTGACGAATAACAGGTTGCGGGCCGGTCCAGTCGGTATAGGTGCCATCAACATCGTTCGAAATTCTTTTTGAGGCGGTGTGAAACAGGTCAGTGTATAACTTCACCTGCTGTTCGTACGTACCGCCCTCCACCTCAATTCTTCCGAGGTATTCGTTCCATTTTGCGTCAGCTTCTTCAGTTACCCGATTAAAATCCCAGTGGGGCACTTCAGTTTCCATATTTAACCGGGCATTTGAAATGCTCACGTACGAAATTGCCACTTTCATAAGAATTTCTTCTCCATCTTGCAAATTATTGTAGGAGACATAAACACCGCTGCCTTCGCCTTTAACAATGTTCTCTTCCGGTTCGACGAGGAAAGTAGTATCGTTATTTTCGGGTTTTTGCCATCCCGCAAATACATCGAATGGTTTGCTGAACCGTGCAACAAAATACACCATAAAGGGCTTTTTTCGCCTGAAAGTAGGAGCCATTACCGAATAACCTTCAATTTCGTTTATACCGGATTTTTTTGCCCATGCATAAAGCATTTTGGTCGGTCCGATAGGCACGCCGATATCGAATAAAACATGGGCTTCTTCCGTTGCCGGAAATGCATATCGGTGCATTCCAACGCGACAGGTTGCCGTGAGCTCAGCCGTAATTCCATAATCTTCCAGAACGATTTTGTGGTAACCGGGTTTTACTGTTTCCTTTTCATGAGAAAATCGTGATCTGTTTGCCTCAAGTCCAAGATTCCCTTTGCATGGACCGGTAACCGGCATTACAGGAATGCCAGCAGTCTGGGCATTATGAACATGGGAAAAATTCAGGATATAGCCGTCATCGTAAAGGTAACCTGAGTTCCAAAGATTGCCGTGCCTGGTGTCGGGCGACAAAGCAACCATACCGAAAGGTATCGTCGCTGACGCAAAATAGTCGAATCTCGATTGGTGAGTATCAATCAAAGGGTTCACCAGGCTTGTTAAATCTGACTTTGTTTTATATTCAGAAATAGAATTACATCCCGAAAGAAAAAAAATGATATAAATGAAAATACCGGTACGCATAAACCTAAAGTTCTACTTCAATAAATTTTACTTCGTTGGGATTAAATGCAATATTTTTTACATCCAGCTCCTGGATTATTTCACCGATAATGTTTACCTGCTTCAGGGTTTTTATTGGACGGTCTTCAATTTGCGATGAAAGTCCTATTTGGGCAGGCTTGCCGTCTGTCTCCCTGAAATGAAGTAAAACACTACCGTTTCCGTTAAAAGATGGCCTGCTGTTAATGAGCATTACATTTTCATCTCCGGTAATATTCATGGTTTTAAATACCGGTATGGTCAATTCATTTCTCCCGGCAGGAAAAGTACGCGTGGGAAGTGGATTACGAACACCCCATGCAAATTTTGTAGCGGCTGTTACAGTTGTGTCGGGTGTGGCAGTAATAGTATAGTTCCAGTTTACCGTGCCTTCCTGATAAGCACGGAAATTGGTGAACCAATAATTGTTCATTACCCACGAATACAGCCAGGGTTTCCCCGGTTTGGGATAGCGTTCGAATTTACCAATGTTAAAATCGCTGAAATGCCAGAGCGGAACTTCATCGCTTACCATAATTATCTGCCCTCCGGGACCTTTTACCGACACAAAATTTTGGGCTACATTCCAGTCGGATGATGAACCAGGGAGTTGGTCACCCTGGGTGAGACTTCCCCCAATAGTTTCGAAAGTTATGCGTGAATTCGGTAACCGGAAAGGAAAAGCTACATACAACGCTTCCGGGTCTGTAATAATTTCTTTGCTGGCCTGGTAGGCAAATTCCACTTTTTTGGAGTTGTTGAACAGACGTATTTCCCATTGTATTCCCCTGGGTTTTTCTTCTTCTCCTCTGGTAAAACCTTTCAAATCGGCTGAAACCCTGCTGCTTTTCCAAACGCTTCCGGTTACTCCCGGTTCTACCTTTACGTTAAAAACCGTGGAGTGGAAGGGGATCATTTTGTCCCGCGCTTCAAGTGTTTCCCTGACCGGTTGTCCGATAAAATAAGAATTTTCAGTATCATACAGGTTTTTCTGCAATTCCTTATCGTAAAATTCCTTTATTCCGCCGGTTTTTTTGTCGATAACAATTCTGAAATACCGGTTCTCGAGGGTCTCGGTATCTTCATTTTTAGCTAGTTCCGTCATCGGTTTATTATCTTCGGATACAGCAATTTTCAGGGCTTTAAAACCCAGAGCCGGCACATTACTAACTTCCATATTCCAATAAGCACCTTCCCTTCGCCCATGTGAAAATTGAACAGGAACTTTATCATTATTAGTCAAATCTATGATGGAAAACGCCTTGTTCGATGGGAGAATTTCATAATCGATAAACAATTGAACTGTTGCCGAGCGGTCCCAACCCATTGAATTGACAACATAAATAGTGGGAAAATCAGCTTTTTTAAAGTATTGTTGAAGTCTGCCCAGCGCATCTTCGTGTAAGAGGGTTACTTTTTTCATTGCCTCCCATGAATAAGCACCTTTTTGCAACCACTGGCGCATAGAATTTATGGAAAAAGGTTGAGAAACACTCTCGGCCGCACCGTAAGTATGCTCGTCGTAGAACAACGCATTTTCGCTGATGTGCCAGATTTTTTGCTGAAGGTCATCGCTCAGCTCGCCGCCCTGCATTTGCACCATGGCAAACATTCCTTCGTCCACCTGTTTCAGGTTTTGAGTTTTTCTTACCTCGGCCGTTTCGCGCGCCGAGGAACCAAACCCATCGGACCACCAGTCGAGCCACGCATTCCTGTATACCGGCAGTTCACCGCCATAATTTTTTTCAACGTACCCGAAAAAATCCTTTGTGAGTGCCAGTTTCAATTTTGGATATTCATATTTTTCGTTCCATGCTTTTATTATTTCACAAGCACCGGTTGATGGCGGGGCATTGTCGGTAAAATAGCCTGAAAACTGTACCTGTATTTTATCAAAAGGATAATTTTTCTTTTCCATTTCATTCAGATAGCTAAACAGCCTAATTTCATCGAAATTTTCTTCTGATGGTAATCCCCAAAAGTTGCCGGTCATGTAATGGTCACTGCGGTAAGCAAGCAGTCTTTCCCCCGCCGGCGATTCCCACCAGAAACAAGTGGGTTTATCGAAAGGCCGGATGGAGCGGGTTTCGTTAATGCCCATGTTCAGGTATTTAACGCCGGTAGCTTTAAAATAATCGGGCATACACCAGGCAATACCGTTCACGTCGTTTTGCATAGCTGTATATGCCGGAATATCATATTCACGGAAAAGTTTCAAGGGGTTTAAAAAATCGACCATGATGTTTTCATCGGCAATTTCGGCCATATTGAAAAGCATAGCCGTTACTTCTATTCGACCTTCTTCAATTCGCTGCATCAAACGTTCGATCTGGGATGCTGGACGGGTTTTCAGGTATTCCTGTGTTACCCATGCCGATTCGCAGGTCCATCTGAATTTGGAGGCTTCAGGAAGTGCATCGGTTTGGTCACAATAATCAAGGGCATAATCGATAAACCGCATGTGTTCGGCCAGTATTTCCGACTGGGGCCGTGTGTACCCGATATCGGTATGGGAATGTTGAACCAGAAATATTTCCCATTTCTTAGGAGGAACAAGAATAAAGGGGATTGTTTTGAGAGCTTGGTTGTTTACTGTTACCGTTAGGGAAATATTTTCGGGTTTATTTACTGCAGGGAAAGTAAGCAAAAACCGGTTGTTTCCTTTTTTCAGGCTGTCTTCCAGAATTTTTTCCCCATTGTGTAAAATCTGAATTGTTCCGCTAATGTTTGCATCGCAGCTTGCTACAACATGCTGAAATGAATTTCCTTCCTGTTTAAAAAGGGCAGGAGCATTAAAAAATCGGACTTTTAAATCTAGATGGCCTTGTGCAGAGGTATTTAAAATGGCATGGAATGAGAGGAAGATAACAAGAAGTGTTAACCGAAGCCTTTTTCTCTTCATGGCTGTATAAATTTTTTCGGATGATAAAAAGAATATCGAGTAGGAAGATAGGGATTATTTCCCTATCTGTCCTCTCACACCACCCTGCGTACCGTTCGGTACAGGGCGGTTCTTTAATTTACAACTCTAACCTTCCGGTAATAGTCCGATAGAAAAACATATCCTGCTTCTCTCAATCTTTCCGTGGTTATAGTGGTACTAAGGATAAAACTACCGGCTGTATGCCAATAGCCTTTCCTTGTGTTCGCCCACTGCCAAGCTTTGGATTTATTAACTCCAAGCTTAATAAGGTTGGCCAGTCTGGTTCTTATCCGTTTCCATTGTTTCCAGATAACCATCCTTAGCCTTCTGCGATACCACTCATCTATCCTGATCAGAAGCTTATCCATATCGGCCAGTTTGAAGTAATGCACCCAGCCAATTATGTATTGCCTAAGTGCCCCCTTCCTTCGTTCATTTCCCCATCCATTGCTCCTTGATGTCAGCTTTTTAATTCTTGCTTTCATCTTTTGCACGCTTTTAGGGTGTATCCTAAGCCTGCCCTGTCCTTTATACCTGTAAAAGGAGTAGCCCAAAAATTTTATTTTACTTATATGGGCTACATAACTCTTCTCCCGATTTACCTTTAAAAACAACTTCCCTTCAATAAAAGGGATTATGTTCCTCAAGGTGCGTTCTGCGCTCCGTCTGCTTTTACAGAATATCGCCCCGTCATCTGCATAACGTACAAACCTGTGTCCACGACGTTCCAGTTCCCTGTCCAACTCGTTAAGCATTACATTACTCAACAGCGGACTGAGAGGGCTTCCCTGTGGAACTCCCTGTTCGCTCGGTTCATACCTGTCATTTGTCATCACTCCAGCATTCAGGTACTTATGAATGAGCGAGATAACCCGCCCATCCTTTATCGTACGTGATAGTACCTCAATAAGCTTGCTGTGGCTCACCTTGTCGAAAAACTTTTCCAAGTCTATATCCACAGCATAGATGTAGCCTTCTGTGATGTACTCCTGACATTTGCGCAATGCCTGATGAGCGTTACGCCCTAGTCTGAACCCATAGCTGTGAAGTGAAAACTGTGGCTCGTAAATCGGTGTAAGAACTTGTGCAATGGCTTGCTGGATCACCCTGTCCACGACGGTAGGGATACCTAACTGCCTTTTCCTATTCGTGTTTTCCTTGGGTATCTCTACCCTGCGGACTGGATTGGGGCAATATTTGCCCCTCAATATGGATGTTATCAATTCATCTTTATAACTGACAAGATAATCCTTCAAGGATTCGACTTCCATCCTGTCAACACCCCCTGCTCCTTTGTTTCGCTTTACCTGTTTATAAGCGGAATTTAGGTTAGAAGGCGATAAAATGTACTCTAACAATCCATAACCTAATCGGTTGTTGTCAGTGGCGTTGTTTTCAGTTATCCATATAAAGGTCTGCCCTTCCGCATAGCCTTCGGATTCCGTCCTATTATTCTGCGGACAGGTCTTTGGTAATCCAAAAATTTTCTGCTCTCTTTCCTTCATACGGTAACTTTCATTTACTGCTCACTTCTTAAAGTTCAGCCCTTCCTGCGTCAGTCGTTACACAGTACTATGGCTTCGGCTGACTTCTCACGGTAAACCTTATTTCGACCATGCTTCATACTTCTGTTTCCACATGTCCGTGAGACCTCCCGTGGTAAAGTTGATA
>CAYPAW010000068.1:0-29045 GCA_964408795.1 uncultured Mariniphaga sp. | reverse complement strand
ACTTTCGACATTCAGTTCTCCGGCAAATGCCGGATCCTGAATGTCGGGTGTCACTAACATTTTTCATTTTCTTCCCTTATCACTTTTCCTGGTTCCTGGCTCTTGGTTCCTGGTTCTTTCCCTTTCACCTTTCCACTTTTCCACCTTATCACTTTTCCTGGTTCCTGGCTCTTGGCTCTTGATTCTTTCCCTTTTCCTCATCTTGCGAAGTATATTGTATTAGAATGATAGCGATAAATCGTACCTTTGCCATTCGAAAGGGAGGATATGGATGCAGACATTTGATTTTGATATTGTTGTAGTTGGCAGTGGCCTGGCCGGTTTAACGGCGGCCTATTATTCCTCGCAGTATGGGAAGGTAGCGATAGTAACCAAGTCGGAACTGGATACCAGCAATTCCTATTATGCGCAGGGGGGAGTAGCTGCTGCCATGGATGCCGGTGATTCACCGGAGCAGCATTTGCAGGATACCCTGACCGCAGGTCGGGGGTTATGCGATTATGAAGCGGTAAAGGTTTTGGCCTATGAAGGCCAGGAACGAATCTTGGATCTCATGGACATGGGAATGGAGTTTGACCGGGAAGGCAGTGGTTACACACTAGGTCTTGAGGGGGGTCACACCCGACGCAGGATTCTTCATGCCGACGGGGATGCTACCGGGAAAAAACTGACCTCTTTCATGCTGGAGCAGGTGAAAAAAAGGAAAAGCATCCGTTTTTTTGAATATACGGCGGTGGTTGATCTGGTGAAACAAGATAACCGGGTTACCGGATTGCAGGCTTTTGATTTTGTGAAGAGTGAGAATATGCTTTTTCGGGCGGGAGCGGTTATTCTGGCTACGGGAGGGTTTTCCCGGATTTATGCCCGGACGACCAACCCGCACACAGCCACCGGAGATGGGATTGCTTTGGCCTGGGAGACCGGAGCAAAAATTGCCGATGTCGAATTTGTGCAGTTTCATCCTTCCGCGCTGATGATCCCCGGAGAGGATGCTTTCCTGATTAGCGAAGCCGTGAGAGGCGAAGGAGCCTGGTTGTTGAATGAACGGGGAGAACGGTTTATGAAAGAGATACACCCGCGGGCTGAGTTGGCTCCCCGGGATGTGGTGGCTTATGCCATCTATAAGCAGATCCAACAATCTGAGGGAAACAGGGTGTTTCTGTCGCTGAAGCATCTGAATCCGGAAGCCCTCAAAGAGCGGTTTCACACCATTTATACTACCCTGGCCGGCCTGGGTTTTGATATGATCAACGATCCTCTGCCGATAGCTCCGGCCGCTCATTACATGATTGGCGGCATACAAACCGGATTGCATGGGGAAACCCATATACCGGGATTGTTTGTTTGCGGGGAAGCAGCCTCCACAGGAGTCATGGGCGCCAACCGGCTGGCCAGTAATTCCCTCACCGAATGCCTGGTATTCGGAAAAAGAGCCAGTGAAATGGCAGCTGAACAAAAGCCTCCCAGGGAGTTTCCTGCGGAGCCGCAACCCATACGAATCGATCCCGGGAATGAAAAAATATTTGTCGAAACAAGAAACGAAATTGCCCGTCTGATGATGACTAACGTGGGTATCGTACGCAATGGAGAAGGCCTGGAACAAGCATTGGAGAGACTGACCGTTTTATCAGAGAAATATGCAGAACATGGCAATGAATACAATTTATGGAAGATTAAGAATATAATTACTGTAGGTTGGTTGCTTACCCGGGGTGCCCTGATCCGTAAAGAGAGCCGGGGAAGCCATATCAGAGAGGATTTCAACGTACAAAATGCGGATTACAGAGCCCACACAATACAACAAAAGGGATATTCCCTGCATTTTGAAAAAGTCAGAGATTAGATTATGGATGAGAAAGTATTGCAATCGGCGGAGGTTCTTTTTGAGCTTGCCTATGCCGAAGATATTGGGGATGGAGATATTACGACCAACAACCTTATTCCGCCTACGGCTATACGCAGTGCCGTTCTTGTAGCGAAGGAACCCGGGGTCATAGCCGGCTTGCCTGTAGCGGAATATGTTTTCCGGCGTTTTGATCAAAACCTGGAGTGGGAAGTCAAAAAACCGGATGGCAGCAAAGTGGTTCCCGGCGAGATCATTGTTGCCTTCAGGGCAAATCTCAGGGCCCTTTTAACAGGGGAAAGAAAAGCCCTGAATTTTCTGCAACGTCTCTCAGGGATTGCTTCCTATGCTCACCGGTGCATGGAAGCCATTAAAGGGTATAACGTGGAGATTCTGGATACCCGGAAAACTCTCCCCGGATACCGGCTCCTGGATAAATACGCAGTTAAGATGGGAGGAGCTTCCAATCACCGATTCGGACTCTACGATATGGTTCTGATCAAAGACAACCATATTCAGGGGGCCGGAGGCATTAAAAAGGCAGTGGAGGAAATCCGGAGGCATATACCCCAAAACATAAAAATCGAAGTCGAAACAACCAACCTGGATCAGGTCAGGGAAGCCCTCGAGGCGGAGGTCGACATCATTATGCTCGATAATATGAAATCGAAAATGATGACCCGGGCTGTTCAGATCATCCATGGAAGAGCCAAAATCGAAGCTTCCGGGAACATGACCCTGAAGAGAATTCGTAAAGTGGCGGCTACCGGTGTCGATTATATCTCCATCGGAGCGTTGACCCATTCGGTGAAAGCACTCGATATCAGCCAGAAAATTATTGATTAATATGAATTTGGTCATTGACATTGGAAACACCCGAACCAAATGGCATCTTTTTAACGGGGAAGAGCTGATCCGTGTGATCCCTCTGAGCGGGTTTCGTGCAGCGGATGTGGAGGAGTTACTAACGGAGTATCCGGAGCTGAACAAGGCCATTGTTTCCTCGGTAGGGAATTTTCCGGAAGAAACAAGAGCCATTCTGAAAGCCCGGTTTCCTGTTTTTATCGAGTTGAATGCAGCGACTCCCCTTCCCATAAAGAATTGCTATCAGAGCCCGGATACGTTGGGTTATGACCGTATAGCAGCGGTAGTAGGTGCCCACAGTCTCTATCCGGGGAAAAATATTCTGGTCGTGGATGCCGGCTCCGCATTGACGTATGATGTGATTACCGATCGGGGAACCTACCTGGGGGGCAACATTTCCCCAGGCCTGGCGATGCGTTTCCGGGCGCTGCATGATTTTACCGGCCGTCTTCCCCTGGTCGGGGAGAATGCATCGTCGGAACTGTTTGGAAATACCACGGAAACAGCCATTCGGGCCGGTGTTCAAAACGGGATTGTGTATGAGGTAGATAAAACAATTGCCTTATTTAAGAAAAATTACAGAAATTTAATGGTTATTATTACCGGTGGAGACGCCAATTTTTTTGCTAAGAAACTAAAAAGTTTTTTCTTTGTACATTTCAATTTAACAGGAATCGGATTAAACCGCATTTTAGAATACAATGGGGAGACACACAAAGGTTAGGTTACTGACCATCTTATTATTTTTTCCGGCTGTACTTTTTGGGCAGTTCAACAACAACACCACATCGCCGTATTCGCGATTCGGCCTGGGAGACCTTCAACGGGGCTCGGTAGGTCGTTCAGCAGCAATGGGGGGAGCCATTCTGGGCAGCAGGAGCAACCAGCAGATCAACCTGGCCAATCCGGCTTCCTTTACTTCGGTTGATTCATTGGCTTTTCTGGCTGATTTTGGGTTTAAGGCCGATTTTGCCCAGTATAAAAATGACCTGTCCCGTTTCAGCACCAACAATATAAATTTCAGTTATTTTGCTTTCAGCTTCCCGGTGACCTCCTGGCTTGGGGCAGGTCTGGGACTAACTCCTTATTCCGATACGGGTTATGATGTGCAGATGACCCAGGAAGAGGAGAATTTTGGTACGGTATGGCACCGCTATAACGGCGAAGGTTCGCTGTCGCGGGCTACCCTGGGATTCGGGATCAAACCCCTGAAAAATATTTCACTGGGAGTGAATTTATACTATTTTTTCGGAAGGTTAACCCGCAATGCGACGGTCGCCTTCCTGGATGATGTGGATTTTTATACCAATGAGAAATACGAACAGATCCGGCTTCGGGATTTCGGACTTTCATACGGTTTGCAGGCGACCCTGCCTGTGAATCCCACAAATCGGATTACCTTGGGAGTGACCCTTGAGGCAAGGCCTGAATTCACCGCTTTTCATTCCGACCTCACCCGGAAAGTCTTAACCGACGGAACCAGCACCGATATCGACACAGTCGTATTCATTGATGAAATCAGGGATAAGATAAAAATGCCCCTTGCCTTGGGTGTAGGTCTTTCCTTTACCAGCGGGGAGAAACTGGAAATCAACGCCGATTATGTCCGTCAGGTCTGGTCGGAGGCAACCTTCTTCGGGGAATCCAATCCATTTTTAACCGATCTGAACCGCTTTTCTGTGGGGGGTGAATATATTCCGAACCGCTATTCCATCCGCAGTTACTTCGATAAAGTGGCTTACAGAGCTGGATTCTCATTTGAGAATTATTATCTTATCTTTGGAGACCAGCAACTTAATGATCTTGGCATAAGTTTTGGAGTAGGTTTACCAATCTATCGTTCTTTGTCCATGGTGAATGTGTCTGCTCAACTGGGGAAACGGGGTAAAATGAGCAATACCCTGATCCGTGAGTACTATGCCCATCTGACTGTGAGCGTTAACTTATATGATATGTGGTTTATAAAAAGGAAATATGATTAACTGACAACAAACTAATAACCGTTATGAAATCGATCATGTTGAAATTGTTTTTTGCTGTTTTGGCACTTCTGTGTGTTGCGGGTGCTTCCGGACAGAGAATAATAAAAGGTACTGTTTACCGCGAAGGAGAACCCGCAGCCGGAATTACGGTCGAAGCGAACAGGGGGGGAACCATGATGACCAGCTTTGATGGAAAGTTTCAGGTGGAAGCCCATGAAAAAACCAAATGGCTGAAATTTACCTTCATTGATGATTCCAAAAGACTGGATATCGATGCAAATACAGGCAATGAAATTGATTTTTATTTCGATGGTATTAAACCGGAAGGAAAGAATGAAGATGAAAGCGGAGTGAACAACAAGTCTATGGATGAGTTGCTCAAAGATAAGGATGTGTTTTTCATGAATGAATATACCTTGTATCATGAGTTTTATAAGCAGAATGACTACCATTCGGCGTTGCCTCACTGGCAAAAACTCTACAAAGGATATCCCAGGTCTACAACCAACCTGTATATCCATGGAGTGAAAATGCATGAATCGTTACTAAAGAAAGCATCCTCCCTGGAAGAGAAGTTGGAGCATCTTCAGAAGATGATGGAGATTTATGATAAACGAATCAGGAATTTCGGGGAAAAAGGATTCGTGATGGGACGCAAAGCCGTATCCTGGTTTGAGTTTTACCTTCAGAATGAAGACATTGAACTGGGAGATCGCAAAGAGGCTTTTAAGAAAGGGTACGAATGGCTGAAGGAATCGGCTCAGTTGCAGGATACAGAAACCGAAATTCCGGTGCTGGTATTGATCATGAACATCTCAACCCAATTGTTCAAGTTTGGGGAGCTTCCCAAAGAAACCGTGGCTCAGAATTATGATTTCTGCAACACACTTCTGACCCGGATGCTTGAAAAAAAGGATCAGAAGAATAGAGAAGACATCCATCAGGCGCTTAAGTATGTGGATGATGTATTTACTGTTTCCGGGGCAGCCGACTGTGAGGCGTTGATTAGCATCTATACGCCCCAGTTTGAGGAAAAAGGAGACGATAAGGAGTTCATAAAGCGTATGCTTCGCAAATTGAGGCGGGCCAGGTGCGATGAAAGTGATTTGTACAATATCGCAACCGAAAGACAGTATGAACTGGATCCTTCGGCGGAAGCCGCATTCAACATGGCCAGAAGGTTCCTGAGGATGGGGAATGTAGAAAAAGCCAAGGAGTACTACAAACAAGCCATGGAACAGGAAACCGACAATGAACTGTTGGCGACTTACTATTTTGAATACGGGTTCTTTGTGTATGCCAGGGAGAATGCTCTGCAGGAAGCCAGATCCTACGCCCGGAAAGCCCTGAATATTAATCCCGATTATTGTGATGCTCTGTTACTGATGGGCGATATCTATGTAGCAGCAAGCCGGAATTACGGAGAAAGTGATTTTGAGAAAGCCACCATCTTCTGGCTGGCTGTGGATTATTATAACCGTGCGGCCCGGGTAGGGGAAGCATGTAGTGCTGAAGCAACGGAAAAAGCTGCCCAATACACAAGATACTTCCCGAATAAAGAAGAAGTCTTCTTCCAGGGATTATCGGAAGGCGATCGGTTCACCATCGGAGACTGGATCAATGAAGCAACAACCGTCAGGTTCTAACAAAGCTAAGGCCAAAACGATGCATGCTGGTTATGCGGCTCTGTGCTTCGGAGTTGCCTTAACCCTGGGAAGTTGTGAAGCCGAAGTGGAAAAAATTGAGGCCTTCACAACCACGGAGGCCTTGCCGGTTGTAGTGGCCGAAGATTTCGAAACAACCTTTATCGACTCTTTTCAGGTTCAGTTTTACATGAAAGCTCCGGTATTGCAGAAATTTGAAACCGGATCACAGCCTTTCCTGGAATTTCCCCGGGGTATTCTCATGGTGAAATACGATGACCAGGGAAACCGGATTTCCCGGATCACATCGGATTATGCACGCAATTATGAGGAGGAAAAAAAATGGGAGGCCAAGAACAATGTCGTGGCCGTCAATGAACAGGGAGATACCCTGAAAACCGAATTTTTAATCTGGGAAGAACGCACCGGAAAGATCTATTCCGACAGTTATGTAAAAATCATCCGGCCGGATCAGATCATTACCGGTATCGGGTTTGAAGCAGACCAGAATTTCCAGAACTGGAAAATCAGGAACCCTCAAGGCACCCTTTACGTAACAGTCAATCGGGATGTGAACGAACAAGAGAACCAAACCCAATAAGGAAAACCCGTGTTAACAGGATAACCGGCAAAACACCATGAACCTACTGCTGATTCTTTTGCTGATGATTCTTTTATCCGCCTTTTTTTCCGGCATGGAGATTGCCTATGTTTCGGCGAACAAACTCCGGCTGGAACTGGATAAAAAGTCAGATCCCCTGGTCTCCGGTATTCTGGGTTTTGTCACCCGGGATTCGGGAAAGTATATAGCAACCATGCTCATCGGCAATAATATTGCCCTGGTGATTTACAGTATAGCGTTTGCCGCTCTCCTGAGACCCCTGATCGATCCCTACATAGCCTCTCAATTTCTCATTCTATTGATCCAAACGATTGTGTCCACTCTGGTGATCCTGGTTCTGGCGGAATTTTTGCCTAAAACCTTGTTCCGGATCTTCCCGAATGCCTTGCTGAATATTTTTTCCGTACCCCTGGCATTCTTTTATATTCTTTTTTATCCGATTACCCTCTTTTCATTGGGAATAACCAATTTCCTGATAAAGAATGTTTTTAAGACCAAAGTGAATGAGGGGAATGACAATCCTGTTTTCAGTCGTGTGGACCTGGACTATTTCATCAATGAATCGCGAACAGAATTCGACCAGACAGAGGAAGAGGAAGAACACGAAGTCAAACTGTTCAGGAATGCTCTCGATTTTTCCAAAGTGCGAATAAAGGAGATCATGGTGCCAAGGACCGAAATGGAAGCACTGGAATGTACCGTTTCCATCGAAGAGATGCGAACGAAATTTATCGAAACCGGGTTTTCCAGGATTCTGATCTATGAGGATAACATCGACAACATCATCGGCTATGTTCACTCGTCCATTATTTTTGAAAATCCCACTTCCATAAAACCTTTTCTGAAAGAGATCCTCATTGTGCCGGAAACCATGCCTGCCAACAAGCTTTTAAGTATCTTTATCAAGGATCACCGGAGTGTAGCCATTGTTGTGGATGAGTTTGGGGGGACTGCAGGAATGGTTACCAGCGAAGATATCCTGGAAGAAATATTTGGGGAAATTGAAGATGAACACGACACAAGCGACTTTATTGAGAAAAAAATAAACGACAACGAATATATCTTCTCCGGACGTTTTGAGATTGATTTTCTGAACGAAAAATACAAACTTCATTTGCCCGATACCGAAGATTTTGAAACCCTGGCCGGATATATTCTTTCCCATTATAAAAGCATTCCGAAGATTCAAACCCTGATCAATATTGGTCCGTTTCAATTTAAAATACTGAAAGCGACCAATACAAAAATTGAGTTGGTTCACCTGAAAATCCGGGAAAAATAAAGAAAAAAGAAATTTCTATGTATCCTGTTGAATTTTATTATCTTCGTAGCTCGAAAAAAAAATGAGGATTTTGTATACTAATTAAAGACTAAATGGCTACACTACAAAAGATTAGAAATCGGGCAGGGGTCCTGGTGGCAGTGGTCATCGGACTGGCGCTTCTTGCCTTTATCCTGGGAGACATTATGCAATCGGGAAATTCCCTTTTTCAAAGACGTCGCCTGGAGATCGCGGATATTGAAGGAAAATCGTATCAATACCTGGATTTCCAGAAGGAAGTGGAAGAGCTGAGCGAGATTTATATACTCAACACGGGGGAAACACAGATTGATGAAAATACCCTGGTTCAACTCCGGGAACAGACCTGGCAGAACCTGGTCCGGGATGCCCTGATGAATGATGTTTATGATGATCTGGGGCTTACGGTTAGTTCGGAAGAGTTGTATGATATGATTCAGGGAAGCAACATCCATCCCATCGTACAGCAGATCTTTCAGAATCCCAATACCGGCCAGATCGACCGGGCATCCATTATTCGTTTTCTCAAGAGCCTCGAAGCAGGAGCTACACCGGAACAACGTGCCTACTGGTTGTATCTCGAACAGGAAATAGCCGAAACCCGGATTATGGAAAAATACAACAACCTGATTAAGAAAGGTTTATATGTAACCAACGAAGAAGCCCAACAAAGTCTGAACCGGAAAAATCAAATCGTCACTTTCGACTATGCTGCTTTGCCTTATGCTTCGGTTCCGGACAGTCTGGTGACCCTAACAGAGAAGGATCTCCGCAATTATTATGAGGCTCATCAGGATGATTACAAACAGGAAAGTTCCAGGAAAATCGAATACATTATTTTTCCTGTAACTGCTTCAGAACAAGACCGGAAAGAGACCGAAGAATGGATGAATGAGATTAAACCGGCGTTTATGGAAGCGGAAGATAATGTACAATTTGTTCAATCCAATTCAGACGAATCTTTTGATGATACATGGTATAAGCTGGAAGAGTTACCCGTTAACATCATGAATTGGATGGACGAAGAGGATCCAGCCATCCATGATGTGCTGGGCCCCTATTTTTCGGATGGATCTTTTTATCTGGCGAAATTTCATGCTTCAGAAATGCGGCCTGATTCAGTCAGGGCCCGTCATATTTTGTTAACCATCAACAATACAGCGGAACTGGAATCCAAGCAGGCATTGGCCGACAGTCTGAAACAGGCCATTGAGAAGGGCAGCCATTTCGCCGGGCTAGCCCGGGAATTTTCTGAAGACCAGGGATCAGCGATCAATGGCGGGGATGTAGGTTTCTTTGCTTATGAACAGATGGTTAAGCCATTTGCTGACGCTGCTTTTAACAACGAGGAAGGTGAGATTTCCATTGTTACTTCCCAATATGGACTTCATGTGGTTCAAACGACCGATCGGGGCAGGGAAGTTAGGAAATATCAGATTGCCTATCTGGTGCGGAATTTAGTACCCAGTGATGAAACCTATCAGAAAATATATGCCGAAGTAAGCCGGTTTGCCAGTGAGAATACAACCAAAGAAAAATTTGATGAAGCAGTGGTAGAACAAAATATGAATAAACGTTCGGCTGTGGTTGGGGAAAATGACCGGAATGTGCCGGGACTGGCTAATTCCCGGATACTCATCCGGGCTGCCTATGATGCCGAAGAAGGGAACATGCTGAAAGACTACCGGGAATCCACCATCTTTGAACTGGGCGATAATTTTATTCTGGGAACCGTAGTGGATGTCAAGGAAGAGGGGATCAGCCCCTTTGAAGAGGTCAGAGACCGGATTGAACTGGCTGTCCTCAAAGAAAAAAAGGCCGAATACCTGATGGAAAAAGCGTCGGAAGCAATGGCTGATGAAGACGATCTGGTAGTATTGGCTCAGGAACTGGGTTCCGAAGTGCAAACGGCTAAGGATATAAATTTCTCTTCCGCATCAATCCCGGGAGTGGGATTGGAACCCGCCTTAACCGGATTAGCAACAACCCTTGAAGAAGGTCAATTATCCGGTCCGGTGAAAGGAAACAACGGGGTATACATTGTTCAGGTTACCGGACAGTCAGAAGGCAATAACTTGAGTGTAGCTGCCGAACAAGAAACATTGACCCGGAATCTGGCTTCCCGGGCCGACCTGCAAGCCTATGAAGCCATAAAAAATGCCGCTGAAATAGAAGATAAACGTTCAAAATTCTATTAAGAGCACTTTTTTTTTGTGAATGACCTTTGCAGGCAAATTCTTATTGCATAAGCTTCAAAAAAGATTGTTTTGCCTGGAGACTGCTGATAATGAATGGATTATAATATGTACATCCTCCATTTCGGCATTTTCATGCCGTTTATTCCCGATAAGGTTGGGCAGGAAAGTAGTTTGAGCCCTTTGAGAAAATGATAGAAAAACCTTATATTTAACCTGAACTATGCTTACATTTAAAATTACATGAATGTTCAGGCTCATCCCGACGTTGACGAAGGAATCGTTCAAAGTGAATTTGATGTTCTTTTCGTTGATGCCGGTGAGTGGGTTTAAGGAAGAATCATCCGGGTTGACCATTATTTTGAATTTTTATTGTGAATAATAACCTTATCCGATTTAAACGAGTATCATGGAAAAAAAATCAGACAAAAGAAATGTTTCCAGGAGATCCTTTCTGGGGACGACGGCTGCTGTAGCTGCAGGAATAACGGTTATTCCGAGGCATGCTGTTGCCGGTTTGGGGCATAAAGCGCCCAGCGATACATTGAACATTGCCGCTGTAGGAATTGGAGGTATGGGAGCAACCAACCTGAGAAACCTGCAAACCGAAAACATCGTGGCGCTCTGTGATGTTGACTGGAATTACAGTGCGCATGTTTTTGAGGCTTATCCGGATGCCAAACGGTACAAAGACTGGCGCAGGATGTACGATGAAATGGGCAAGAGCATTGATGGGGTTGTCGTGGCTACGGCCGACCATACGCATGCGATTGTAGCTGCTACAGCTATGACCATGGGCAAACATGTTTTTGTACAGAAACCGTTGACGCATTCTGTTTACGAATCCCGTTTGTTAACGAAACTGGCAGCCAAACACAAGGTTGCAACCCAGATGGGGAACCAGGGATCCTCCGGTGAAGGGGTGAACCTGACTACCGAATGGCTGGCCAATGGGGAAATCGGGGAGGTAACCCGTGTGGATGCCTTTACCGACCGTCCGATCTGGCCCCAGGGATTGAACACCCCTGAAGAGGGCGACTGGGTTCCGGAGACCCTGGACTGGGATCTTTTCATCGGTCCGGCTAAGATGCGTCCCTTCAACCACATTTATCATCCGTGGAACTGGCGTGGATGGTGGGATTATGGAACCGGCGCCCTGGGGGATATGGCCTGCCATATTCTGCATCCCGTGTTTGTCGGTCTGGATTTGGGATACCCGATTCATGCACAGGCAAGTTCCAGCCTTCTGTTGAATGACTGTGCCCCTGTGGCTCAATCGGTGAAGATTACCTTCCCGGAAAGAGAACCGAAAAAGGAAATGAAAATGAAACTTCCCCAGGTGGATGTATACTGGTACGATGGAGGAATCAAACCCGAGCTTCCCGAAGGATGGCCCGATGGAAAAAATCCAAACAATGCCGGAGGATATGTATGTTTCCATGGAACCAAAGACAAACTCATTTGTGGATGTTATGGTGTCGATCCGTGGCTGCTCTCCGGACGAGTGCCCAATGCACCCAAATTCCGGAGAAGAATTGAAAATGCTACCCGGGGCGGACATGAACAGGACTGGGCACGTGCCTGCAAGGAAAGTCCCGAAAACCGCGTTCCTACAGCTTCCGACTTTATGGAAGCCGGACCGTTTAACGAAATGGTGGTTATGGGCGTCCTGGCAGTGCGCCTCCAATCGTTGTACAAAGAACTGGATTGGGACGGCGAAAAGATGGAGTTCACAAACCTTACCGAGGAGGAAACCATCCGGACGGTTATCAAAGACGGCTTTACCATTGAAAACGGACATCCATCCTTTGCAAAAACCTGGACTGACCCGGTTCCGGCCAAGCAATTTGCCGCCGAACTGGTTAAGCATACCTATCGCAAACCCTGGAGTTTGCCTGATATGCCGGTTTAGGGGTTCGTTGGATACAAATGATATACCAATACAAAAAGGGTACCTGCCTAAACAGGTGCCTTTTTTGTTGGTTCATCTCCTCTGTCTTGAAACTTTGGGATCAATGGCGATTTCAAGGAATCTCGCGGGTCTTCTGAACCCAATGGAAATGTGGTTAAAATTTCTTAATTGAAAGCAAACGGATGGGTCCCGGTAGGTAATGCCTGATATTTTTTATACTTTTCCAACCTGATACGATTCACAAATAGTCACCTAATACAGAAAGGATGAAGGATCATACCAACCGAAAGGTAAGCCGACGAATATTTGTACGAACTGCTGCGGTTGCAGGAGCCGGAATTACCCTGTTACCTGCCCGGGTGATTACCGGGTTGGGGCACCGGCCTCCCAGCGATAAACTAAACATCGCCGGAATAGGGGTTGGGGGCATAGGCTTTCGCAATCTTCAGCATATGAGTACAGAAAATATTGTTGCATTGTGTGATGTGGATGAGGCGTATGCCGGGAGAAATGCCTTCAGAACATGGACCCGGGCGAAGATCTATACAGATTACCGGATTCTGTTAGACCAAGAAAAGGATATCGATGCGGTGATGATTGCCACCCCTGATCATTCCCATGCGTTGCCGGCGCTTACAGCCATCAAGCGAGGGTATCATGTGTATGTTCAGCAGCCATTGGCTCATTCAGTGTATGAATCGAGGATTCTGGCAGAGGCAGCCGATCATTACGGAGTGGCAACCCAGATGGGCAATCAGGGAAACTCCGGAGAGGGGATCCGGGATATCTGTGAATGGATCTGGGCCGGTGTCATTGGGGAAGTGACCCATGTGGATGCCTGGACCAATCGACCGCGGTGGCCTCAGGGGTTGCAACGGCCTGAAAAATCAAAACGTGTACCCCGCACTCTCCACTGGGATCTCTTTATTGGTCCGGCCCCCTGGCGTGAATACCATCCGGTGTATCATCCCTGGAACTGGAGGGGATGGTGGGACTTTGGCACCGGGGCCCTGGGCGATATGGCCTGCCATATTATCGATCCGGTATGGAAAGCTCTCAAATTGGAAGCCCCTGAATCGGTGCAGGGAACGTCCACTTCGGTGAACCGGGAATCGCCTCCTGATGCCGAGTTTATAAAATATGAATTCCCAAGACGCGATAACCTCCCGAAAGTGGCCATGCCTGAAGTGACCCTCCATTGGTACGACGGCGGATTCAAACCACCCCGCCCGGAGGAACTCAGCGATGGCGAACCAATGGGAGATGACGACGGAGGGTGTATTTTTTATGGTACCCGGGGAAAAATTATGTGCGGAGCCTATGGCAAAAATCCAACCCTGTTGCCTACTGCAGAAATGAATCATTTCCAGCCCCCGGAAAAGTCGATCCGCAGGATTTATAACCCCGAGCAGGGGGGGCATGAACAGGATTGGATACGGGCCTGCAAAGAAGAAAAAAAACACCGTCTGGAGGCATCTTCCCATTTCAGCTATTCCGGTCCCCTTACCGAAACGGTATTGCTCGGAGTACTGGCAGTAAGGCTTCAGAGTCTGAAACGTAAACTGATCTGGGATCCTGTAAATATGCGCTTTCGAAACATCGGCATGAATGACCGAATCCGGGTACTGACCCACGATCGCTTCGAAATTGTGGATGGAGATCCCCGGTTTGATGCCGAATATGATACCCTTCAGGCTCCCGAAACCGTTGCGGAATGGATCCGGCATACCTACCGCGATGGATGGGAACAGATCTGATTCACAAGTCTGTAACCCGCCGCGAATGCATGTTTTTATACCCTTGATTTACTGGCCCCAGGTGAATCCCTGTTCATCCATAGCAATGGCATTGACGTGGTAATAAAACGCATTCAGGGGAATATCTTCTTCGTATAAAATGGCATTTAACTGAAGCAAATATGCTTCTCCCGCTATGGGGGTCTTTTCCCATCCCTGATCGCCCAGAGTAACCGTGTATCGTGTTGAATCCGGAGATACCTGGTACCCGATATAGAGGGTTTCCTGCTCCTCAGGGGTGAGTATTCTTACAAAATAATTGTCTGTGCCGGGAGAAGGAGTCCAGCTGATATCAAGCGAAAAATCATCGGGATGGTAAGTAATATCCGTTATTTCCGGAATGGTTAACCAGGTATCGGCCAGCCTGTCCTGTTCGGTCTTCTCTGTTCCTTGTTTGTTTCTGGCGATAAAGGTGTAGAGTCCGCTGGTAGGGATACCCGGTGAAAAATCGTCGTCTCCGGGCAAATACCCATACGTAATCAGGGGTGAATTCATTGACGTCAGCAGGAGGGTATCTCCTTCGGGTGTAATGGCTTTTACCGAGGTAAGTTCTTGATTCGTATAGACATAGTATGCCAGGGCGTGTTCAACGGTTTCATTTCGCTCTTTGATCAGATGGATCACATCGGGAGTTAAGGTCAATTCTTTTTCTACATCATCGGAATGGCAGGACATAAGCAGAAAAGAGCATCCTGCAATCAGGGAAAATATAAAGGTCCGGTATCGATTCATTTTTATCTTTTTAAAGGGTTTCTTTTTCAACTGTAAGATGTTCAAAATTACAAATAGTTGCGTTTCGGTTCACTTTTTATCCGGGAAAATTGCATCCTCCACTTTATTCAAAACATCCCGGGCGGAAGATATATCCGGGATATTCTTAAAGATGAGGGATAATTTGTTTCCGGATTCTTTCATACGGCCCTGGATCTTGTTGTTTTGCAGAGCCCTGATCAATTGCTGAAATTCAGGAGATTGGTAAAAAGGTGAATCCGGATCTGAAACAAAATAGCCGATCATTTGCTGCTTTTTGATGGTTATTTTTTCTATTCCCAATTTGATGGCCTGCCAGCGCAAGCGCACTACGTTGATCAGTTCGGCGCTTTGCGGGGGTATTTTCCCAAACCGGTCGGTCAGGGTATGCATGAATTCATCCAGTTCCTTATCGTTCGCCACATTATCCAGTTCCCGGTAGAGCCACATTCGTTCTGATACGCCGGGGATATATTCTTCGGGGAAGAGGAGTTCCAGGTCGGTATCGATCTGGCAATCCTTGATCCAGGTAACGGTGAGGAAAGTATGAGCGGCTGGGTCAGCGGTTTTTTCAAAGAGTTGTTTGAATTCCTCCTGTTTGAGTTCGCTGATGGCTTCCTGGAGGATCCGGTGGTAGGTTTCGAATCCGATATCTGCGATAAATCCGCTTTGTTCGGCGCCCAGGAGGTTTCCTGCACCCCGGATGTCGAGGTCCTGCATGGCAATATGAAAACCGCTACCCAAATCGGAGAACTCTTCGATGGCTTTGAGCCGTCTGGCGGCTTCGGGACTCAAAGTGGATAACGGGGGAGCCAGGAGGTAGCAGAAAGCCTTTTTATTGGACCGGCCCACACGGCCCCGAAGCTGGTGAAGATCACTGAGTCCGAAATTCTGGGCATGGTTCACAATCATGGTGTTGGCATTGGGAATATCGAGTCCGGACTCGATAATGGTTGTGGCCACCAGGACTTCAAATTTGCCGTTGATAAAGTCAAGCATGACTTTTTCCAGCTTCGGTCCTTCCATACGGCCGTGGGCCACCCGGGTTCGGATCCCCGGAACGATCTTGTTTAAAAGGGTCTCCACCTCATGAATATTCTCAATTCTGTTGTGTATAAAGAAGACCTGGCCGTCTCGTTCGGTTTCATACAGAATGGCATCCCGGATGATCTGTTCATTGAACCCGTGTACTTCGGTTACGATGGGATACCGGTTGGGAGGCGGAGTTTGTATAATGGAGAGATCCCGGGCTCCCATTAACGAAAACTGCAGGGTTCGGGGTATGGGCGTGGCGGTGAGGGTCAGGGTGTCAACATTGATTTTCAGCTGTTTTAATTTTTCTTTCACAGCAACTCCGAATTTTTGTTCCTCGTCGATGATGAGCAATCCAAGGTCTTTGAATTTTACATCTTTGCTCACCAGGCGGTGGGTTCCAATGGTTATATCCATTTTTCCCTTTTCCACCTCCCGGAGGGTCTGTTTGATTGCGGTACTGCTTTTCAGTCGGCTTACATAGTCGATGGTTGCAGGAAATGCATTGAGGCGTTCGGTAAAGGTTTTAAAATGCTGGAGAGCTAAGATCGTGGTAGGCACCAACAGGGCCACCTGTTTGTTATCGGCAACCGCCTTGAAGGCAGCCCGTATAGCGACTTCCGTTTTTCCGAATCCTACATCGCCGCATACCAGTCGATCCATAGGAATTTTCTTTTCCATATCCTCTTTCACGGCGAGGGTGGCTTTCTGCTGGTCGGGGGTATCTTCATACATAAAGGATGCTTCCAATTCGTTTTGGAGGTATGAATCTGGGGAGAAGGCAAATCCTTTTTCTGTGTTTCTTCGGGCATAGAGGGCGATCAGTTCCCGGGCAATATCTTTTACTTTTGATTTGGTACGGTTTTTCAGTCGTTGCCAGGCCCCGCTGCCCAGCCTGTGGAGTGTGGGCTCGGTGCCCTCTTTGGCTTTGTATTTGGATATCCGGTGCAGAGCGTGAATGCTCACCAGCAATGAATCGTTGTTTTTATAGACCACCCGGACTGCTTCCTGCAACCGGCCGTTTCTTTCGGTTTTCACCAATCCTGCAAACCGGCCAATGCCATGGTCTACATGCACTACATAATCGCCCGGGTGAAGTTTGTTCAGCTCTTTAAAAGAAACGGCTTCCCGCTGAGGCTTCCGGCTCCGAAGCGTATACCGGTGATACCGTTCAAAAATCTGATGATCGGTATAGCAGCATACCTGTATATCATGGTCAATAAATCCTTCGTGGAGTACAAAGGAAACCGGTGTAAACCGTGCGTTGATTCCCGTATCGGTAAAAATATCTTCCAGTCTTTCGATCTGTTTTTCCTGGTTGGACAAGAGAAAAACCGAATACCCCTCTTCTTTCGACCGGATCAGATTTTCACCCAGTAAATCGAAGTTTTTGTTGAAGACCGGTTGTTTGGAAATGTGAAACTCCACTTTTTTCCGGGATTGAAAAACAGGCGACGATCCCATTTCATAAAGGGAAAACTTTTCCAGTTGGGAAAGGAGATCATCTCCGGAGACCACTTTTTCATGAAACGCAGTAGGTTGGTTCTCATCAGCCTGCAAAGCCTGGTTGTACAGATTGTTTATCTGATCGGTTATCAAACGAAGATCGCTTGCGAACACCAGGGTGTCGGATGAAAGAAATTGATAAAAGGAGATTTTTTCCGTCTCATCCGCTTTTTGCTGAATATCGGGAATGAGGGTAATGGTATCCAGGGTCGATCGGGAAACCTGGTTGTCGATGAAAAAACTTCGGATGGAATCCACTTCATCGCCAAAGAAATCGATCCGGTAGGGATCCTCGTTGGAAAAGGAGAAAACATCCACGATGCTTCCCCGGATGGCAAACTGCCCGGGTTCATAGACGAAATCAACCCGTTCGAATCCATAGGCAAAGAGGAATTCGTTGAGAAAGCCGATGGAGAGTTTATCCCCTTTGGAAATACTCAGGGTATGAAGTGCAAGTGTACTCCGGGGGATCACTTTCTCAGCCAGGGCTTCCGGATAGGTTACCATAACCTGTTTCTGATTTCCGGATAACAACGTGTGAAGCACTTCAGCGCGCAGTACAATTTGCTCCTGCACCGGTTGACCGAATTCAGCCGGGCGTTTGTAGGTGGCGGGGAAGAAAAGCGTTTCCTCCCGGAGACCCAGGTTGTTCAGATCATCCAATAGGTAAGCGGCTTCTTCACGGTCCCTGGAAAGAACCAGAAAACTCCGGCTGGCTCTTTTGAAAAGATGAGCCAGAAGAACGGTTCCGGAAGAGCCAATAAGCCCCTTCAGGTGAATTTTTTCACCCGGGGGGGCAGTAAGGGAAGTTGCTACATCAGCATACTGAGGATGCCCTTCAAAATATTTCAGAAACTCCGGGGTTTCCAAACCAAAAAATTTGTGGCAAAGATAAAACAAGTAGATGGAATCTGCCAATGGTTTGGCGAACAAGCCTGTTTGCCATTCTTCAGCAGGTCTGCTGCGGAATTTCATCCCCGTAATGATTTTTAATTGTTTGAAGTACAAAATACTAATTGATGAATGATCTCAAGTGAATTCTGGAAATCAAACGAAATATCTTCAAGAATGGAAATTTTTTTTTAATTTCACGGCCAGGGTTGTGATGTGAAACGAGCAGAATAAAATTTCAATTTTACACCGCGAGCGGTAGGGAATTCATCCCAGGTCCACCCATTGACAGATTAAAAGAAAAAACAATAAATTTTAAGGAGAAAACGTATGTCAAAAGAAAGAGATGCTTTTGTATCAGCGAAAATCGCTAAAATGAGTCTGCTGGAGAAATGTGGCCAGCTACTCACATTTACCTGGCGTGGTGCCATTCCGACACCCTCGGGTATTGAACAAATTACCAAACTACAGGCAGGAGGTATCTGCCTGGAACCCTATGCGTTGGAAACGTGCAAAAATTTGTATTGGGGACGTTCGCAGATCGATCCCAATTTCGAGGCACCGGCAGATTATTTCGATATTGCGCATACTTGGTTCGATTCCCGTGCCTTTGGTGTGAGTGTAACCCCTGAAGAGCTCACTGAAGCGCTCAACTTTCTTCAGCAAATCGCAATGAACAGGGAATCGGGTATTCCGCTTCATGTAACCATTGACATGGAGGGAGATTTTAAGAACGACTATTCTTCCGGTCGGGTTTTGCAGTTTCCGCCTCCCATGGGTATTACAGCGATCGGGGATGTGGATCTGGCATACAAAATAGCCAATCTGATGGGGCGACAGATGGCTGCCATCGGAGTAACCCAGTTCTATCATCCGGTTTGTGATGTGAATATTAATCCCTTGAATCCTGAAATTGGGGTTCGTTCCTTCGGAGACGATGTCAAGGTTATCTCAAAGTTCATTGATGCCACGGTTCGTGGCTATGAAGATGCTGGCATTACGGCAACCATCAAACACTTTGCCGGTCGGGGCGATTCAGCTACCGATGCCCACGACGTACTGGATGTTTGTCGTGGAGACAAAAAACGGATGCAGGAAGTAGAACTGGCAGCTTTCCAGGCAGGTGTCGACGCAGGCGCTTCGGCCCTGATGACAGCGCACACCATTTTCCCGGCCTACGATACAGAATATCCGGCTACCCTCTCGAAAAAAATCCTCACCGATCTGTTGAGAGGGGAAATGGGATTTGATGGAATCATTGTTTCCGATGCAATCGGGATGGCCGCAATTTTGAAACAATGGCCCCTTCCGCAGGCATGTGCTATGGCTGTTAAAGCAGGGGTGGACCACATCCTGCTCAAAGCGGACGATGAATCCCGTTCACAATGCCTGTTTGGTCTTAAAATGGCTGTTGAAAAGGGCGAACTTCCTGAAGAACGCGTGGATGATGCCGTTCGTCGTCTGCTCAACAAAAAGTATGACCAGGGACTGTTTGAGAAAGCAGGAAAAATGGATCCAAAGAAAACGACAGCGATTGTAAGAAGCAAAGAAAACATCGACTTCTCATGGGAAGTAGCGCGCAAAGCTTTGCTGGTTGTTCGCGATGATAAAAAATTGCTCCCCCTGAGCAAGGACAAGAAAATCCTGGTGATTGAACAATGCATCCCCTACGAGTTCCTCGGAAAGGATATGTACAGCCACGCTCATATGTTCTGTGAACAGATGACCAAACATTCGACCAACCTGATTCTCGATGATACATCGTTTCATGCCGAAGAAGATGAAGTGGAAGAAGCATTGAAGCTGGCGAAAGAAGCCGATTTGGTGGTTATGACCAATTACTACGCACGGATCGAGAAGAGAGGGAATAACACGCATCTCGTTAAAGCCTTGAAGAAAGCCGGTCATGATGTGGTTGTCGTTACGAACTTCCCCTATCGCAAGGGCACAACCACAACAGCCGATGCTGTGGTATGCAACTTCTCCGGGACTCCCGATTCAATCAGGGTTTCTGTTGACCTGTTGTTTGGGACGGTTCAATCCTGTCCGACAACCAGGATGCCCATTGACCTGAGTGCTGAAAAAGACCTTCCTGAGGAGCCCGATGTTGAACCTGTGAAGAAGAAAAAGAAGAAGAATGTAAATGTATGGCAGGGAAAATGCTAAACAGACACCTGATTATACATTGATCCATAAATATTCCGGGCGTCAGCCAAGGTTTTGCTTTCCTGCTGACGCTCGAATTTTCATTAATAGGCTGGAACCCATTGAACCCAGTTTTTTCAAAATCAATAAAAGAAAAAAAAATGACGAAATCCAATTCATTCAACATTAAAGATATCTACACCCTGTCAGGATCCCAAATTGCCGAAATTTATGAAAACAATAAAATGACGGTACATTTTCAGGGAATGTCCAAATGTTTGCAGTTTCCGCATACGGTAGCCCTGCAAGGTGCTCCGACCTGTTCGATCGGAATTTCTCCTTATGGCCTGTATAACCGGTTTAACGATGCCGGCCGTCTTATTCTGTTAAACCAAAAGGCCGTTCAGTTTGGCTCTGCACCCTATATCAGTACATACGAAGGAAATACGTTGTTAACGCAGCTTCAGCCCGGTGAAACGGAGTCGGACGACATCCCGGCAATGAAAAATTACTATCCGGAGCCCATCGATAAAGAGCAGATAAAAATGACCATTGCCACCCCTTCGTTGGAAATCGAATATACATTGGAAGATGTGAAGGTGACAAGAAGAGTGATTTCCCCCTTATTATCCGGGAATGAGCAAGCACTGATGCCGGTTAGTGTGGAGGAATTTGTTGTGGAAAACAACACGGATGAGGAACAGGATTATACCCTGGTAATACCCCGGCCTTCCTTGGTTAATTTACAGGAAAAAGAGCTTAAGCCCACCGATCAGGATAGTGTTTTTGTAAGCAGTGCAGCCATTCACGGACAGAAACACGAAGCATTTGAAATGAATGGCATTCGCGGCGTAGTTATGGGCAGTACGGAAACGGAAAACAAGATGATCATTGCCGTATCAGAGGTTCCTGGCGTTGCAGTGGATATTCAACCCTATTTCTTATTGAATAAATACTCCGGTGATCTTCTTATAACTGAAGAAGGCAATTTTTATGAAAAATACGAACCCATCAGAAGAAGAGATTATGGCGCCGCGGTAAGTTTAACCATGACGCTCAGACCGGGTGAATCGAAAGTTATTCCTTTTGCTGTTGTTCTGGATTTTCCTGTTCAGGAATATATCGATGGAAAAACATTTGACAGAAAATACATTCAGCATTTTGAAAATGCTGAAAGCAGAGCCTCAGAAATGGTAAAGATCGCTCTTGAAAGTTATCCACAGTGGTGGAAAGCGACGTTAACCATTCAGGAACGTATCTTCCATTCAATATCCTCCACACCTTCCTATAAGGATGATTTTGAAGGAGCGATGTGTTTGACGAGGCTTATGCTGAATGAATTTCATTTTCCCCTTTCGAATGCCTGCATCTGGATTGAAGAAAATGGCAAAGAACAGGCCCGTTTTCTCGAATGTTTCGATTATTCCTACATTGATCCTTCCGACGTGGATTGGTACTCCATGGTGCTGCTGATGATGTTTCCAAATGTGGAAAAAGATTTATGCCAGGCGTTTATTGATTCCATTAATGCGGTTGATCCGACTCCAAGGTGGTATCATCATCATGCCTCGTTTGTTGAAGCAAGGATGCATTTTGAAGAAAATCCGGAAGAATACGAAGGCAAAAAATTGACTCAGATACGTGACGATTTCAAAACTCTGGGCAGCGTAGCTCATGATGTGTGCATGTTGTCTAAGGGACATCCCTTGCGCAATGTCAGCGATTATGCCTGGTACAACAACAATTACTGGGTTGACCTTTATCCGAAACTGATGATGCGTGTGCTCCGAAATGTGAAATTCACCGGCGACATGGAATTCCTGAAATCGAATTGGGAAACCATGAAATTCGGATTGGAATCCCTGTTAAAACTTGATTTCGACGGCGATGGAATCCCGGAAGGCAATCCCGATGATGTGAAAAATACCTTTGATAACCTGGTTCTTTTCGGAGCAGATGCGTATGATGCCACGCAATTTCTTGGGGGCTGTCAGGCATTGATTAAAATGGCACAGATGCTAGGCAAGAAGGACGATGAGGAACACATTCAAAAAATATACGATAAAGCCTGGAAAAGTTTTGAGCAACTCTGGCGGGAAGATACCAACAAAAAAGGGGAAAAACTCGAGTATTACATCACCTGTTTTGATCCGGAAACCGGTAATGAAAACACCGATGTTTTTATGAATCAGCTTGACGCTTTGTGGTACCTGACGGCTATCGGAGAAGCTCCTTCCATTCCGGAAGAACGGGTCAAAAAAATTCTGAAAACCATCTATAACACAAACAAAGCTTTCATGGGCTGGGCGATGTGTAAAACAAAAGAGGGTGAAATGGTTGAATCGGAACAGGGACAGGATGTTTATACCACATCCAATTATGTTTTTGCCCAGTTGTTGGATTATTACGGAATGGTTGAGGAAAGCAAAGAGGTGTACAAACACATGGACCGGGTTGTTTTCGGATATGCAAATACCTTAACAACACCCGACAATCTCAGGGCTGAACTGGAAATGGAAATGGGTGAAACAGAACCAGGACCGCATTACATTGTAGCAGCATATCCAAGGCCAGGCGCTGTGTGGACTCATCTGATCATGAATCATGTCAAAGAATTGCAGGCGAAAAAGAATACCAAAACAATTGAGTCCAAAGACCTGATTCCATTTTATCCCTGGTTGATGAGTACTCAGGAGGAAGAAAAATAAATACAAATCAGTTAACGTACGATTTAAACAAGGAAATTTTATGATGAGCAAAAAATACGACATTGCTTTTGTGGGGCACATGTGTTACGACGAGATTGTTCCCTATGGGGGCAAACCGCAAGTTGCTCCCGGAAGCGCTGTTTTATGCGGAGCCATGGTTGCGGCTAACGTGGGTAAAAAGGTGGCAGCCGTGGTAAAAATGTCACCCACCGATGAACCGATTCTTCAACCGATGAAAGACCTCGGAGTGGATACCTATCTCATTCCGAGCGAAGAAACATCGTACAACAGGGTAGTCCATTTTTCCGAAAATGTCGATGAACGGGAAATGACCCTCATCAGATCGGCCGGAATCATAGATATAGAAGATGTACCTGAACTGGACGCTACCTGTGTTCACCTGGCCGGAATCTCGGATACCGAATTTGACATGGCACTCATGCAGGGATTGAAGGCCAGAAATTACCCAAGCCTGTCGGTGGATATGCAAAGTTTCGTCCGTCATGTAGACCCGGTGACCAAAAACCATGCGTTCATCGATGTTGCCGATAAAAAGGAGATTGCTGCCATGATGGATAAGCTGAAACTGGATATTTTGGAAGCCAGGCTCCTGACTGGTACAGATGATTTGGAAAAGGCAGCCATCATGATCGAATCCTGGGGATGTCCCGAAGTGATGATTACACAGTCCGAGGGTGTGCTGGCAAGGGTAAATGGCAAGACGTACTATGAAAAATTCTCGAACAGCAATATTTCCGGCAGGACCGGCCGGGGCGACACAACCTTTGCTGCTTACATGTCGCACCGGTTGGATCACGATGTTGCAGAATCGCTGAAGTTTGCTGCTGCGCTGGTTTCAATCAAAATGGAAACACCCGGCCCCTTTAACGATACCCTTGAAAATGTATACAAACGATTGAAAGAAAAACACATGTGAAAACATCCGATCAAACCGGCCAGCCTGTTTTGAAAGAAGTTTTTCAAAACGATTTTTATATCGGTGCAGCGCTTGATGTTGAGCAGATCTGTGGCAGAGAAGCCAAAACGATGGATCTTGTTGCCAGGCATTTCAACAGCATTACCCCGGAAAATATCATGAAGTGGGAAGAAATTCATCCTGAACCGGGACGATACAATTTTGAAGCATCCGACCAGTATGTTGCTTTTGGTGAGAAGCATCGCATGCACATCATCGCTCATGCTTTGGTCTGGTTTCATCAAACCCCGGATTGGGTGTTTCAGGATCATTCAGGGAATCCTTTAAGCCGGGAGGCACTTCTTGAACGAATGAAAGAGCATATTTTTACAGTGATGGGGCGGTATAAGGGCCGTATTCATGGCTGGGATGTGGTCAATGAGGCCCTCATGAATGACGGTTCTTTCAGGAAATGCAAATGGTTTGAAATCATTGGGGAAGACTATGTGCAAAAGGCTTTTGAATATGCACGGGAAGCCGATCCGGAAGCGGAACTCTATTACAATGAGTACGACTTTGAATTGGGTCCCAAAACAGAAGGAGTCATCCATCTCATCCGGAAACTGCAGTCCAATGGGGTCCGTGTGGACGGTTTAGGTATCCAGGGGCACTGGTTCCTTGACTATCCGAAAATGGATTTACTGGAAGCATACGGTAAGGAATTAAGCCGCCTGGGTATTAAACTGATGATCACCGAACTGGATATTGGCGTCCTTCCGTTTTATCCGGTTGATTCTACCATTGTTCCCCTTTCCTCTTTTGATGCAGAAATGCAGAGAAAGTACAATCCTTATCCCGAAGGGCTGCCTGAAAAAGTTGAAGAAGAATTGGCAAAGCGGTATGCTGCATTGTTTTCATTTTTTAGGAAACATCGGGATCTGTTCGGGCGAATCACCTTCTGGGCTGTGCATGATGGCCAATCCTGGCGCAATTACTGGCCCATTACCGGACGCTCGGATTACCCGATGCTGTTCGACCGAAACGGCCAACCAAAGCCTGCCTTCGATGCCGTTGTCCGGATTGCACAGGGGGATTAAGAAGTAACCAGGCCATGAGAAAAATCAACTATGGTTTTACCCGGAAAGAGGATTCCTTGTTTTAACGGGATTGAATCTTTCCCCCGAATAATTTATGAATAGCTCAGGTTAGGTTATGCACGTTATGCAAAAGAATGAAGGGGTATTATAAAAATCATTTCGGATAATAATGGATCCATTCAATGTACCCTGTTTGGAATTCATTGGGAAATGGTGACGGATATAAGAAGATTATTTTCTGCAATGAAACGCGAATTGGAATTTGCCTTTCCCGGAGATTACTCTTCCCCCTTTTTCTGCCGTTTACGGTCATGTTCATTCAGAAGTATTTTCCGTAGCCGCAACGATTTTGGAGTGACCTCGATGTACTCATCTTCGCGGATGTATTCCATGGCTTGCTCGAGGGAAAATTTTATAGACGGGATAATCATTGCTTTGTCATCGGAACCCGATGCTCTCACATTGGATAATTTTTTGGTTTTTACAACATTCACTTCGAGGTCATCCTGCCGGGAATTTTCTCCAATTACCTGTCCGGAATAAATTTCATCATTTGGTTCAATAAAAAATCTACCTCTGTCCTGCAACTTATCAATTGAATAGGCGATGGCAGTACCCGTTTCGCGGGCAATCAAAGCTCCGTTTCTTCTTGCGCTGATCGGACCTTTCCATGGCTGGAATTCTTTAAACCGGTGAGCAATCACAGCTTCCCCTTCGGTCGCTGTAAGCACCTGATTGGATAAACCGATCAATCCGCGTGACGGAATTTCAAATTCCAGAGCCAGGCGGTCGTTTTTATGTTCGATGTTTAGAATATTCCCCTTGCGGCCGGTAACAATTTCAATGGCTTTCCCTGAAAATTTTTCCGGAACAAGTATGGTCAGCGATTCCACAGGTTCGTGTTTTACCCCGCCCATTTCTTTAATGATTACCTGAGGCTGTCCCAACTGAAATTCATATCCTTCGCGGCGCATGGTTTCCACTAAAATAGACAGGTGAAGAATACCCCTTCCGAAAACCTGCAATTTTTCCGGAGAGTCAGTTTCTTGGATTTGCATCGCCAGGTTTTTTTCAAGCTCCTTGTACAACCGATCACGCAGGTGGCGCGAAGTTACATATGCGCCTTCTTTTCCGAAAAACGGAGAATTATTGATGGTAAAAAGCATGCTCATTGTGGGTTCATCTATCGAAATCCGTTTTAGTGGCTCCGGATTTTCCAGATCGGCAATGGTATCACCAATTTCGAAATTTTCCGGTCCCAATACGGCACAAATTTCACCGGCCTCAAGTTCGGTTTTAATTTTTTCTTTACCTAATCCTTCAAAGCGGTACAATTCTTTAACGGTAGCTTTTTCAACTGAACCGTCTTTTTTCACGATGCCAACCTGCATCCCGGCTTTTATGGTTCCCCGTGTGATTCTTCCAACGGCAATCCTACCAAGGTACGATGAATAGTCGAGCGATGTTATCTGTATCTGGAGGGTTCCTTCTTTTCTTTCCGGAGGGGGAATCTGATTGATTATGGTATCAAGCAAATATCGGACGTTGTCGGTTGGCTTACGCCAGTCTTTGGCCATCCACCCTTCCTTGGAGGAACCAAAAACAGTGTGGAAATCCAATTGTTCGTCGTTGGCTCCCATACTGAGCATTAAATCAAAAATATCTTCCTGAACCACTTCGGGGTGGCAGTTTGGTTTGTCAATTTTATTGACAACAACAATCGGCTTCAGGTTGAGGTCGAGAGCTTTTTGTAAAACAAACCTTGTTTGAGGCATAGGGCCTTCAAAAGCATCGACAAGCAAAAGCACACCATCGGCCATGTTTAAGACACGCTCAACTTCTCCCCCAAAATCAGCGTGCCCGGGAGTATCGATGATATTAATCTTAATCCCGTTATACCGCACAGAAACATTCTTTGAAAGAATGGTAATCCCCCTTTCCCGTTCCAGGTCGTTTGAATCAAGGATCAGGTCGTCAACTATTTGATTGTCCCTGAATAGTTTGACCTGGTGTAATATACGGTCGACCAGTGTAGTTTTCCCATGGTCGACGTGGGCAATTATGGCTATATTTCTTATCTCTTCTATTTTCTGTTTTTCTGAATGCACGGCAAAAGTAGTCATTTCATTGAAACCGCAATTTAAATTTTCAGGAATGAAACAGTATGTTAATTTAACCCGAATAATTCATGAATTATTCCTGTCTCCGACAGCGACTAAGATTCAGTAAAACTTTCTTCCAACGTTTAACTTCATCGAAGTCGGGGTTAACCTGAGCTTTATTCATACGTTTAAAATGTATAATTCGTTCTATAACTTCATCATAAATTTAAGAACGTATGGAACCGCTTCGCTCTCACATGAACTTCTTTTAATCATTGCCTTTGGCGAACTTTTGATTAAAAAAGTTCATGTTCGTTTCATTTGTTTACATTATTTACTGAAATTTCGTACTTTTCTAATCATCTTATTATGAGTTGCTTATAAATTAACAAACTGAATTAAATGAATTAAATGAATTAACTGATCTACATTGATCCATATTGATCTTCTTCGGTACTAATTAACGCGAACGAAGTGAGCGGACAACCATGACAACTTGTTGCTGGTTGCTGGAACTTAATTGACTCACCCCCTTGCCCCTCTCTGCGCGCAAAGAGGGGAGATTGTCCTGCAGATTTGGCAAACATGCTTACCATACTGGCAGGTCCAGGGTTCTGTAAAGTGATTAACTCCTTGTTCCTGGTTCCTGGCTCCTGGTTCTTGATTCTATTTTGTCTGAAAATCTGATAATCTGATAATCCAGTTATCTTTTTCTGATTTTTTCTCATCTTTTAGAACCACCTTTTCTTCATTTTCTCTTCTTTTCCTTATTTCTTCACTGGGGCATCAGGTTCCATCGCCATATGCTTATAGGTCAGTTTATCCAGCAGTCCGGGCATCCATTTCCCCAGGAATACGGTAAGTTTCCCTTCGGTGAAGGTCAGCACCAATTGTCTTTTCCGTTTTTTCACCGCTTTATAAATGTGAGCAGCGCATTCTTCAGCCGACATCATTTTATCCTCCTTACGGGGTGATTCTCCCTGTTCCGATCCATCGGCTGTAAGGGCTACTTTTCGTATTTCGGAAGCTGTAAATCCGGGAGCGACCACCAGCACGTGGAGTCCTCTCTTCAGGTTTTCGATGCGCAGGCTATCCAGGAATCCCCGCAATGCAAACTTGGATGCTGCATAGCCTGTACGCCCGGGGAGTCCTACGTGTCCGGCTATCGAGATCACCCCCACCAGAGAACCTTTTGATTCCAGGAGATGAGGCAACGCATAGCGGGTGCAGTAAACCGCTCCCCAGAAATTCACATCCATGAGCTTCCTGAGGACATCCAGATCCACCTCTTCAAACAGAGCTCGCATGGATATTCCGGCATTGTTGATCAGGACATCGATTCGCCCGAACCTGCTTAATGCTCTATTCATAAGATTCTTACAATCCTCCTCCCGGCTGACATCCGTAGCAACCGTTTCGATCTCCGTTCCCGGCAGTTCTTTTTCAATCTCCTTCAGTTTCTGTATTCTTCGTGCTCCCAGAACCAGTTTCGAACCGTTGGCTGCAAACTCCATGGCCAACGCTCTTCCAATGCCCGAAGAAGCACCGGTTAATACTACAACCTTATCCTTCATTGTCTGAAAATTTCCGTAAAAATAACGATTTTTGATCTTTTTCTCTGAAACCCTCTTTTTTTCACTGTGAAACCCTGTGGGGTATTCCCAGACTCCGGATGGTCGTTTCTCGCGACTCATCCTATTGATCGCTTGTTTTGGGGCTTCGCCCCAAGCCCCTTTGTCCT
>CAYPAW010000067.1:0-48756 GCA_964408795.1 uncultured Mariniphaga sp. | reverse complement strand
GCTTACGAAATGGGAAACATCATCGGGGCGGTAGCCGGTTCGAAGCTTATCTTCAACCTGCCCGTATGGATGCTGGTCTTAATCATTGCTGCCATGGCTTCCTTGATCTTAAGCATCCCTTCGCTGAGAATTATTTCCACCATCATGGGTGTTGTGGTGGCTGCCATGGGTGTGATTTTTCTGGTGACGGCTTTTCTGATCCCGGTTTCTTTATCTGAAATCCTTAAAGGAACTTTTATCCCCCGCATCCCGGCTCACCCTGAAGCAGGACTTCTGGTTCTGGGACTGATAGGGACCACCATTGTGCCTTACAACCTTTTTCTGGGATCGGGCATTACTACCAGGAGTCACGGTATTAAGGAAATGCGTTTCGGTATCTCGGCAGCAATTCTTCTCGGCGGTATTTTCTCAATGGCTGTCCTGGTAGTAGGTACTTCGATCATGGGTGCTTTTTCATTTGAAAACCTGTCTGATGCATTGATACACAGGCTTGGACCAGCCGGCAAGTATCTGCTTGGATTCGGATTGTTTGCTGCCGGTTTTACCTCAGCTGTTACGGCGCCCCTGGCTTCAGCCATAACCATTAAAAGTGTGTTCGGAAATAAGAATCCGGAACGGTGGAAACCGGATTGCCGGAACTTCCGACTGGGCTGGCTCATTGTCCTTCTGGTGGGAATGCTGTTTGCAATCACAAACGTAAAACCCGTCCCGGCCATTATTTTGGCTCAGGCACTCAACGGATTCCTGCTTCCCTTTGTGAGCATCTTCCTCTTTGTTGCTATCAACAACAAAATACTGATGGGCAAAAAATGGGTGAATCCGGTTTGGCTCAATGCAACAACCATTCTGATTATAGCCATTACAATCGTTATCGGGTTGAACAATATAGCAAAAGCTGTTTTCAGTACCTTCAAACCCGGCCAAAGTCCCGGGAATTGGTTGCTGATAGTGATTACCTTGCTATCTGTTGTACTATCCGGTGGCGTTTGGGTTAAAGCAAAAAGATCAAACTGTTGACGAAAGCCCATAAACAGACCATTATGATTTGCCCCGGGCTTCCCGCCTGGCATTAAACAGGAAACACAGGATTGCAGATAAAAAAGAATTCATGGCTTAGCCCTTTAATAAATCGCATATGAAACGAGCATGGTTTATATTTACACTCAAGGTTATGATTGATCCCGATCGCTATCGGGATGCGAGTTCCATATGATACCTTAGAAATTTAACACTTTCATCGTATGAAAAAAAGTTATCAGATATGTATCGACACCGGAGGAACGTTCACCGATTGTATCGGGATTGACAATCATGGCAAGACCTTTCGGCAAAAGGTATTAAGCAGCAGCGCTCTCCGTGGCACCATTGTGCAGCGTATTTCCGGCAACAGATTCCGGATCACTGAATCATGGAATCTGTCACGTGACATCCTGAAGGGTTTTATGTTCACGGTAATGCAATCTGATACTGCCGGGATACCTGTTTCCGGCTACGACATAAAAAATCACATCCTGCAGCTGAAAAAGCCTGTTTCCGGATCCGTCAAAGTGGAAGGGAAGAATTTTGAAATCACCTCGAACGAGGAAGCTCCGGTATTAGGAGCACGTCTCATCACCCAAACGGCACTGGATGAAGAATTCCCGGATCTGATCTTCAGACTGGGCTCAACAAAAGGCACCAATGCCCTTCTGGAACACAAAGGAGCAAAAACATTGTTTATCATAACAAAAGGATTCCGCAACTTGCTTGAGATAGGTGACCAGACCCGCCCCGACATCTTTGCCATGGAGGTAAAAAAACGCAGGCAGATAGCCAGCCATATCCTTGAAATTGATGAGCGGATTGATGCAAAAGGAAATATCCTCACACCGGTTGATCCGCAAAAATTCAGGAAGCAAGTGATCCCCTTTCTCAACGAAGGAATTGAATCGGTTGCTGTAACATTGATGAATGCTTACCTTCATCCGGCGCATGAAATCGTAGTGAAAAGAATCCTTGAAGAATCGGGATTCCCCATGGTTTCGGTTTCTTCTGAACTTTCGCCTCTGATAAAAATTCTGAACCGGGCAGAAACCACCGTAGCGAATGCCTATCTTTCACCTGTTATCCAAACCTATGTAACCCGTATTTCTGAAAAAATCGGGAACCGGCCTTTTCACATCATGACCAGTGCGGGGGGGCTCGCTCGCGCTGCAAACTTTCATCCCAAGGACAGCCTGTTGAGCGGCCCTGCCGGAGGTGTTGTGGGAGCTTCGTTCGTTGGTGAACAAAGTGGATACAGGAAATTGATTGCCTTCGATATGGGGGGTACCAGCACCGATGTCTCCCGCTTTGACGGGATTTTCGACTACCGGTTTGAACTGGAGGTAGGCGATGCACGGATCAACAGCCCGGCCCTGGCAATTGAAACCGTAGCTGCGGGGGGCGGCTCCATTTGCTGGTATGACGGGTACAAATTGAATGTAGGCCCTGAAAGTGCCGGTGCTTATCCCGGACCTGCCTGTTACGGCGCCGGAGGACCCCTCACACTCACCGATGTAAACCTCCTCGCTGGAAGACTCGACACAAATCAGTTCGGAATACCGGCTTCTAAAGGTGATGCAGAGAAAAAACTGGATATCCTGATACGGGAGATTCAGGAAGAATCCGGCGTCCACCCTTCCAAAGAAGCCATACTCCGGGGACTGATCGATATTGCCAATGAAACAATGGCCGATGCAATTCGCAAAATATCCATATCCAAAGGGTATGATCCAAAAGAGTATACCATGGTGGCTTTTGGTGGTGCCGGAGGATTGCATGCCTGTGATATCGCCGAGATTCTTGGGATTGAAACCATCCTGCTCCCTGGCGATGCCGGGTTGCTGAGTGCTTTCGGCATCGAAAATGCCCGGATCGAAAAATTTGCCGAGAGGCAGTTGTTAAGGGACCTTCACTCCATTAAAACCGAACTCCCCGGCCTGATGAAAGAAATGGAGCTTGAGGCCAAATCACAACTTGCCGCAGATGGAATTGCACCTGAACAAACGGAGGTACGCCAAAAGATGGTTTTTATGCGGCATAAGGGTCAGGATGCTAGTCTTGAGATCTTCTATGATTCACCTGACAGGCTGGAAAAACGGTTTTTTGAAGCCTACCGGCAACTGTACGGGCATGTGGTGAAAAACAGAATCATTGAGGTTGAAGCAGCCAGGGTTCTTGTTGCAACAAAAAAGAGGGAAAAGCCAGTTCCCCTGAAAACCTTACCGCGGATACCTGCTGTCCCGGAGTATTCCCTTCAAAACGGAACGCCGGTATTCTTCCGTAAAAAGCAACCTGCAGGAAGCTACCTCAAAGGACCTGCTTTGTTACTCGATACCTACAGCACAAGCTATGTAAAAAAGGATTGGGAACTAACCATCGATGCCAATGAAACTGCCGTTCTTCAAAAAAAGAAAACCCACGGAAGAAGACCGAATGTTTCGAAAACACGGGAAACCGAACTGAAGTTGTTTACCAACCGTTTTATGGCCATTGCTGAAAACATGGGAGCGATGCTTCAGCGCACAGCGCTTTCGGTGAACATCAAAGAGCGGTATGATTTTTCATGCGCTCTGTTGGATGCTGACGGCAACCTGGTCGCCAACGCACCTCATATACCAGTTCACCTGGGGAGCCTGGGTGTTTGCGTACGGACCCTGATTCGTCATTTCCCTGTGGAAGAAGGAGATACCATTGTGACCAACCACCCCGCCTTTGGAGGTTCACATCTTCCTGATGTGACAATGGTTACTCCTGTTTTTTATGAATCCCGGAGGGTATGTTTTGTAGTAAACCGGGCTCACCACAGTGAAATCGGAGGTATCAGCCCCGGGTCAATGCCACCCGATGCCCGGAACCTCGAAGAAGAAGGAGTCGTTATACCGCCCTTCTGCCTCATAAAAAAAGGCAAAGCAAACTGGCAGGGTATGGAGAAGATTCTGACCGGCGGAAGGTATCCTTCGCGGTCGGTAAATGAAAACCTGACCGACCTGAACGCATCCCTTGCAGCAAACCATAACGGACAGCAGGCTTTTCTCCATCTGATCGATACCTATGGAAAAGAAAAGGTGCTCTTATACATGAATTTGCTCAGAGAACATGCTGCCCTGAAAATGCGTAATACGCTGCGCAAATTTCCGGATGGAGTATACGCTGCCCGGGAGTTCCTGGATGACGGTTCTCCACTGGCAGCACAAATCACCCTGAAGGATGGCCTGTGTACCATAGATTTTTCCGGAAGCTCAAAAGTACATAGAGGAAATATGAATGCTACGCCGGCCATCGTGAGCAGTGTTACCATTTATGTATTGCGTTTACTGTTAAACATGCCAATCCCTCTGAACGACGGGCTCTTGGATCCGGTGAACCTGGTGATCCCCCGGGGTATGCTGAATCCCTGTTTCCCCGAAGACCTGAAAAGATGCCCTGCTGTGGTAGGCGGTAACGTGGAAATTAGTCAGCGCTTGACAGATACCTTATTAAAAGCTTTCGGAGTGATGGCAGCCAGCCAGGGAACCATGAACAATACACTTTTCGGTAACACGAATTTTGGTTATTACGAAACGGTCTGTGGAGGCTGTGGCGCCGGAATGGGATTCCATGGAGGAAGTGCCGTTCATCACCATATGACCAATACCCGCATTACCGATCCTGAAATAATGGAACATCGTTATCCCTTACGGTTGGACGAATTCAGCATACGAAAAAATTCGGGAGGCAAAGGAAAATGGAACGGAGGAGACGGAGTGATCAGAAAAATCACCTTCCTTGAACCGGTCAACCTTTCGGTGCTGACACAACGCCGCAATGTTGGTCCGTTTGGTCTCAAGGGTGGCAAACCGGGAAAACCAGGCTCCCAGAAAATAATAAGGAAAAACAGAACCATTGAAAAACTCTCCTCCATTCAGAACATCAACCTCTCCGCCGGCGACCAGTTCATTATGGAAACCCCGGGAGGAGGAGGTTTTGGTATGCCCTGATTGATCAGAATAGTGTCAGATCCACCGCATCAATCCGAAATCCTGGCGGTGAGGCAACAGTTCATTTTTTGGAAACAACCGCAGGGAATAATTGTATACTCCGGCTTTCCCCAGATGAACATCCAGGCTATAGGTACAAATACTTCCCTCGGAATGTTCAACTTCAAAGGGCAGTTTTTCAACCAGTCTCGGCGGAGCATCCAATCCATTCTGGGTAATGACCATTTCCAGGCCCACTTCGTTGCTGTTTAGTCCTTTCAGGTCGATGACCACTTTTGCCGGGGCATTTTTGCCTGTTTTCATTGTATTTTGAATGCCATTCAGAACCTGGACTTCCTTCACTTCAATCCGGTCCCATTCAGTAAGTACATTGGCTTTCCATTGGGCCAGGTCTTTCGCGAGTTTGAAATCTTCAGCAGCCAGTTTCTGATACCTTTCAAATTGAGGGTTGTAATACCGGACCTGATAATCGTGGATCATCCGTGCTGTGGTGAAATGAGGTGAGACTTTAGCCAGGGTATTTTTTATATAGCCGATCCATTTCTCCGGTATGCCCTGTTTGTTTCGTTCATAGAACGATTCAATAATTTCATCTTTCAGGATGTTATAGATCATTTCGGCATCCAGTTCATCCTGAAAATCCTGCACGTCGTATGCTTTCTCAAGGGGCAAAGCCCATCCGGCATCTTTTTTATACCCTTCCACCCACCAGCCATCGAGCACTGAAAAATGAAGGGTTCCGTTCATTACGGCTTTTTCGCCGCTCGTTCCTGAAGCTTCGAGTTGGCGTGTAGGAGTATTCAGCCATACATCTACGCCCTGAACCAGCATTTTGGCCAGGTTCATATCATAATTCTGGACAAAAAGAATCTTCCCCCTGAATTCAGGCCGTTTGGAAATATCCACAATATCACGGATCAGTTGCTGACCGGCTTGGTCTGCAGGGTGAGCTTTCCCGGCAAAGATAAACTGAACCGGCTTTCCCGGATTATTCATCAACCCGGCAAGCCGTTCCACATTCCGAAACAAAAGATGAGCCCTTTTATAGGTTGCAAACCTCCGGGCAAAACCGATCGTCAGTGCTTCAGGGTTTAGTTTGCCCATCACTTCCGTTATCACCTTGGGATCTTCATTCCGTTGGATCCAGTTATCAGCAAACCGTTGTTTGATATAATGAATCAATTTTTGCCTGAGATTCTGGCGTATATCCCATATATCTTCATCATGAACCCGGTAGATATTCTTCCACACTTCACTATCGAGCTGATTCCCCGGGAACTCCTTACCAAAATATTTTTTATGAATTTTTTTCCATTCCCGGGCAACCCAGGTAGAATAATGCACTCCGTTGGTTACATAGCCAATTTCCAGCTCTTCTTCAAGAAACCCCTTGTAGAGATCTTTCAGAATTTTTTTACTTACCTCGCCATGTAGTTTGCTTACGCCGTTTATTCCCTGTGACATATGGCTTGCCAGGAAACTCATGTTAAAATGATCTTCATGGGGATTTGCCTTCCCCAACGAAACGAACTCCTCCCATGTTAAATCCAGTTTATCTGCATAACCCTTCATGTATTTTTCAAACAGGCTGATGTGGAATGAATCATGCCCTGCGGGCACTGGGGTATGGGTGGTAAACAGGGTGGATGCCCGGACCAGTTCTTTGGCCTGAGCGAAAGAGAGGTGATTTCCGGCCATCAGTTCAGCACATCTTTCGATGCCTATGAATGCAGCATGACCCTCGTTGCAGTGATAGATATCAGCCGGGTAGTTCAGTTTCCGTAAGGCCCTGATGCCTCCAACTCCCAGCAGGATTTCCTGTTTCAGCCGGTTTTCATTGTCTCCTCCGTAGAGGTGGTGGGTTACATAACGGTCTTCCGGACTATTGGCATCGATATCGGCATCAAGCAGGTAAAGCTTAACTGCTCCTATATGCACCTCCCACACTTTTGCTTTCAAAAGGCGCCCCGGATATTCCACTTCAATCTCTACCCATTGACCCTCTTTGTCAAAAGCCGGATGGAGAGGAATTTTCGAAAAATGCTGCGATTCATAATTTGCGATTTGTTCCCCATGAAGCGTCAGTGTCTGCTTGAAATACCCATATCGGTAAAGCAATCCAACTCCGGTAAGGTTAGCTTTGCAATCGCTGGCCTGCTTCAGGTAGTCACCGGCCAGAACCCCCAACCCTCCCGAGAAAATCTTCAGGCTGTCGTGTAAACCATATTCCATGCTGAAATAAGCAATGGATGGTCCTTCCGGAGATTCCCTTTCGGTCAGGTATTTTCTAAATCCTTTGTATACATGATCCATTTGTTCCAGGAACTCCTCGTCATTTTCCAACTCCTTTAGCCTTTGATAGCTTATCTCTTCCAGTAAATAAATGGGATTGTGTTTACTGGCTTCCCAGAGATCCGCATGGATATATTCAAAAAGCCCCCGGGCTTTCTCGCTCCAGGTCCACCATAAATTCCTGGATATCTCTTTGAGTGGTAATAATTTCTCAGGGAGCTCCGACTCCACAATGAATTTCTTCCAGATCGGTTGATTCACCTCCTGGGGATGTATAATTTGCCTTTTTCCGGATGTCATAACCATTTTTTTTTTGAGCGCTCAATTATATAAAAATTTTCAGAAAAAATCCCATGAAAATACACATTCCAGCTGAAATTTATGCACGCACGGAGGATGGGTACCTTCCGGATCTCTCTCTCTGCTTCTTCTGGGTTAATTCCCGGACTTCATTCCGGTTCTTTTTTCTCTCTTCAACCGGGTTAACTCTGCTTTGACTTTCTTTATCAGTGCATTTTTCTCATGCAATTCCTTTTTCAACAGTTCCATTTCAACGGAATGATCCTCCCTTACCCCATTCTTTTCGAGTCGGAGTTTAAAATCAGCAAGAATGTTCATATAATTAATAAATGCCTCATAGGGCGAAGGGTAGGGATTCAAAAAAGGGGATCTTTGCCCTATATCAAAAAACTTTGTTGACATATAATGAAAATGGTCACATGCCTGAAGGTAGTTCCAGTGGTTCTCGATTTCTGCATTGTTGTTTGTTTTCATTACTTTCTTCAGTGCATACAATTTTGAACAGGCTTCTTTCTGCAGTTCGTTACCCAGCCAGGCACTCAGGTCGCGTTCTTCGTCGGCCCAGGATACCGGATATGGCACATGCACTGCCGAAATGGGCTGATGCTGACGGATCGCGGAGGATGGTGTTTCGAAGTGTAAGCCGGGAGTGTTGATTATTGCTGCTGGCAATGCTTTCAAAAAATCAAATATCCCGGATTCTTTGGGCTGTATAGTTCCGAACGTTTCATAATTCATAAACAGGGTAATCACTTCATCCTTTTGATCCAATTTCTGCAGCCACCCGGCATATTTTTCAGCCGTCAGGGGGAACTCCGACCAGTGGCTATTTGAGAACCGGAAGGTCAGGTCATCGCTCAATCTGAAGTTTCTCATCAGTACTTTCAATCGTGGATTCAAAGCATTTACATATACGAAGTCCGGACTTTTCCATCCCAGGATATGCCTGGCCCCTTCGGTGAGGATTCCTTTATACCCCAAAGCAGCCACCTGTTCACCAATTTCATCCGAATAGATCATTCCGGTATTCACCAATACTTCCGGTTTCTGTCCAAACAACTTGATTATTTTCCGGCTGTGGCGGGTGACCTGTTCTTCAAAAATTTCCTTATCATAGAGGGATGAAAGCGATTGGGACCAGGTTCCGGATAAAAATTCCACCCCTCCGGTTTTTGCCAGTTCCTGAAACGAGGCAATGACCTCAGGCGTATACAATTCCATTTGTTCAAGAGTTATTCCCGAGATCAAAAAAGCTACCTTAAATTTTTCTTTGTAGGTTTTTAGTAACGTAAGCAGAATCTTATTTGCCGGGAGGTAACTTTTTTTTGCCAACTTTAGCATCCCGGTATCGTTGGCATAATCATCAAAATAGTAGTGGTTTTTTCCAATCTCAAAAAAACGGTATTTCCGGAATTGTACCGGTTGATGAACCTGAAATGCGAAACATAGAGTTTTCATAGGATGATAAGGATTTATTTTGAATGCATCATACGATCCCTTTTTTCCGGTTTGCGTATTCTTCTGTTTTCAGACCCAGTGTTTTCCGATAAATCGTTCTGACTTTATTCGCTGCATGTTGCCATTTCAGGGATTCGACTTCTTTTTTCCCGTATTTTCTGCAAAATGCTGATAGGGAAGGATAACTGACCAGGGCATAGATAGCATCGGCCAGTGCATTGACATCCCAGAAATCCACTTTTATGGCATAGGTAAGGATTTCCGATACGCCGGATTGTTTGGATATGATCACTGGCACCCGGGTTTGCATCGCTTCCAGAGGAACAATTCCGAAGGGTTCAGATACCGATGGCATTACACATACATCGCTCATGCGCAACAGATGAAAGACATCGTCTCCCCGGAGGAAGCCGGTGAAGAAGAATTTGTCGGATATTTTAAGTTTTGCTGCCCGGGAAACCATAGGGTTCATGAGGTCACCGCTTCCAGCCATCACAAAACGTACCGAATCTGTTTTTTTTAATATTAGGTTGGCTGCTTCCATAAAGTACTCAGGTCCCTTTTGGAGGGTAATCCGCCCTAGGAAAGTAACCAGCTTTTCATTAAATCCTTTCTGTACGGGAGCTTTTTTTTCGATTTCCAGGGGTTCAACCGCATTGTAAACCGTTGTTATTTTCTCCGGGGAGATCCCGTATTTTTCCATTACGATATTCCGGGTAAAATTACTCACTGTAATAATCTGTTCGGCTGCTTCCATTCCTTCACGTTCGATAGCATATACACGGGGATTTACCTTCCCGCCACTCCGGTCATATTCGGTGGCATGCACATGAATCACGAGAGGCTTCCCGGAATGTTTTTTGGCTGCGATCCCGGCCGGATAAGCCAACCAGTCGTGGGCATGGATCAGGTCAAAGGAGGTGTCACAGGCAATCCGGCCTGCAACCAGGGCATACTTACGGATTTCCTCCATTAGGTTCCCTTCATAACGTCCTGAAAATTCTATCTTCCCCTGATGGTCAACAGATACAAATTGCGCGTTTTTCCGGTATTTTTTATTTTTTATGTTCCAGAATTCCTCCGGGCTTGTGTAGGGGATGATCTCTGAGAACACTTCCCGGTAATCGATTTTTTTCTGCAGATCCTCAAAAGAAACGGATTTCTGTACTACCACCACATCATTTGCCCCGATCAGCTTTATGGATGTCTGATCCTCATCGCCATAAGCTTTGGGTACCACAAAGACCACCTCCACATCATCACATTCTGTCAGTCCGTGGGTTAGCCCGTAGCAGGCTGTTCCCAAGCCTCCGGATATATGAGGCGGAAATTCCCATCCAAACATTAACACTCTCATGCAATTACATCTATTTTTTTAAAAAGAGACTCATGCCTGTTTGACCCGTTTACTTTATTCGCTGACGCATCTCATACTGTTCGGTCATTTCGAGTGCAGCCACAATGGCAGCTACACTCCATGCCTGGGAGAATGCTCCTTTGGCTTCATGGGGTGGATTCCCGTTATACATTTCTGAAAGGGTGCCGATACAATACTCACTCAATTCCTCCTCGAATTTTTTCAACATATCTTTCACAAACGGAACGCCTCCCTGGCGGTGTACCTTGAGGTATCCTTCCACAAAGAAGCGGATCAACCAGGGCCAGGCAGCCCCCTGATGGATGGCTCTTTCGCGTTCAACGTAGTTTCCCTTGATGTTCCCAATATACTTTTCATGATTGGGAGCCAGGGTTCGCAGTCCGCGGGGTGTAAGCAGCTGATCACGGCATACAGCCAGTACCTTTTTTTTCTCCTCTCTTGAGAGCGGACTGTAATCAAGCGCTACGGAAATCACCATGTTGGGTCTCACCGACCTGTCAACATAACGACCCTCCACATAATCTGCCAGGTATCCGGCATCTTCCAGCCAGAAGGTTTTTTTAAACGACTCTTTGATTCGCTCATGGACTCCTTCCCATTCTGTCAGGAAAAGATGGTCGTTGGCCTGTTCGGCCAATTCAACAGCCACTCCTATTGCATTATACCACAGTGCATTGATTTCAACGGCCAATCCTTTACGCTGAACCAGGGGAACTCCATCAACCTGTGAATCCATCCAGGTTAAGGCAATATGATCTTTCCCGGCATAGATCAACCCGTTAGAAAGCATTTTATTGTTGAAAGAGAGGCCTTTCCGGTAGGTCGTGAGTATGGATTTCAGAGAATCTCCGAATTCCCTCCATATCCATTTTCCGTTTTTTTCTGTTTTAATCCATTGCTGAATGGCCCAGAAAAACCACAGGGGAATGTCGGTGGCATTGTAATCCGGTATTTTTGATTCAATACTCCTGGGGAAAAGCCCTTCATGCAAATAATTTCCATAGCTCCTTAACACCTTTCTGTATAATCCGTTATCTCCTGTTGAAAGCACAATTCCCGGAAGAGCAACCAGCGCCTGGCGTGTATAGCTTCCGTACCAGGGAAATCCTGCAATGATGTCGGTCTCCCTACCTCTTTTTTGAATAAACTGTTCGGAAGCATTCCGTAAAAAAGCCGCAAAAGAATCAAGGGTTCTTTTTCCTGCCAACTCCCGGGTAAATTTCTTCTTTAACATCCTGGGTTTATCTTCTGCAGTGGAAACTGAAAAAACGATACTTTCCCCTTCTTTAATAGCTATTTCAAAATAACCGGGTACATAAAGGTCTTCAAGGTATTCATATCCCCGTGATTTTTCCTTGGCATATTCGATATTATAATACCAGTCGGGAACCGGAATAAAATCACATTTTTTGTTTACCTGCATACTCATGTATGGATACCCGTCATACAAGCGTAGTTTTATTCCGTTGGGGATGATATGATATTTCCGGTTGATATAAAGATTTGCTTTGCTCAGCACATGAATATTCCGGAAAGCCAGAAAAGGGCGAAGTCTTAAAATAGTCGGGGAATTGGCCTCTTTGAGGGTATAACGGATCAACACCTGTGCTTCATTTTCCACCAACAGCCGTTCCATGACGAGGATTGCACCTCCAACGCGGTAGGTAATCGCAGGCAGTTTTTCAAAGTCGACTTCCCGGATATACTTATGTCCCCCCGGTTCATAAATACCTCCCGGGAAACGGTGTATGCCCAAATTGAATTCGGATCCATGCTGTATCAATGTCGGATCCAGTGCAGACAACAACACATGCTTTTCGCCTCCGAACTCTTTGACAGGAGTAACCAGAATGCCATGGTATTTACGCGTATTGCACCCATTGAGAGTGGTGCTGAGATAAGTGCCGGTACGGTTCGACTGGAGAATCTCCCTCTGCAATGAGTATTCAAGATTTACAAGCTGTCCTTTATCAAATTCCACATAGCTCATAAGCCAAAGCTTTTACATGGTTATTATCTTTTGAAAAACGTTAACAAAACGTCACATCGTACGGTTCAAAGAATCGCGTTGTTTTATAAAAAATTCCCGTTCTGAATCCAGATTAAGATACGAATATTTCTTCTGAAGAAGGCTGATTTTTTTTAGACTATGGGTTATAAATTTCTCAAACTCCGGGGAATGAAATTCCATCGGCTTGTGCAATATTGCCTTTTGGATCTTTCGGATTTCCCTGGCGATCTTCTGCGATTCTTCCGCTATCAGGGCTTGCTCAAATTTTTCCCATATATGCGTTACTGCAACCTCTGAAAGATGAATCATATCCGATGCATAAAAGCGGTAATCACGGAGTTCATCCATCACAATCTCATAGGATGGGAAATAGTGACAGGGTTGTTTTTTGAAACGTTCCAGAATTTTGGTGATGGCTACGATGAGGGTTGCTTTGCTGACTTGATTTTCTATGGCTCCATCCTTCCAATGCCTGATGGGGCTCACTGTAAAGATTACCTTCACCCCGGGATTCACCCTCCAGATTTCTTCGAGCAGATCACTGTAGAGCTCTAAAATCTCCTCTGTCTCCATACGGTATCGGGTAAATTCAGGAGCCGGCACTTTGTGGCAATTGGCAACCACTCTTCCGGTCGCTTTTAATGCATAGACCCAGGAGGTCCCGAACGTGAGAAATAAATAACCGGCATTCCGGATGTTTTCTGATCCGGTTTGAATGCGTCCATTGATTCTATCCAATGCCTGATTCTTCTCAACGGACGCAAACCGGCTGTGATGGGCAAAACTATACCAACGTCCTTCTTTTAAAAACAAATCGTCCGGGTTGAAGAAACGTCTTTCCAGGAGAATCTTCAGACTGTTGGCTATGGAAGCCGGATTGTACAAAATCCCAAATGGATTGATATCCACTTGAAATTTCAATTGCCGGAGGATATTGCCGATCTCCTCGGTAAAACAGGAGCCCAACAGAACCAATCCGGATGAATAGTCTATTTTCCCGGAATATTCAGGAATTTCAACCTCTTTGAAATAGCGCATTATCCCACTTTTTTAATTTCCCGTCTCTCCAATACCAAAGCCGTACGTGCAGGCAGGTAGAGTTTCAGGTAATGTTGGCTGTTGACATCTCCTGCCGGAAGGGTGTAATAGGCCAGTTTTTCATCGATACGGTCGAATCCCCCAAAACATCCGGAGTCTGTATGCAATAGGATGTTGTATTTTCCGACCCCCAGGGGGATTCCATAATCCGTGAAGGAGCGAACCGGGTTAAAATTAAATACAAAAAGGTAGGGACCCCGATGGTATGCCAATACCTTATCGGGCTTGTTTTCCAACACCTTATCTACTGAATGCCATGCAAATAAATTTACGGATCTCACAAAACGGATCATCTCCTTGTCGAAATCGTATAACCAGTGAAATTTTAACTCCGGATCGTCGGCAATGCTCCAAATGCGGCGTGCATGTTTATAGGACCAGCCATTCCCTTCACGCGGAAAATCAATCCATTCGGGATGTCCGAATTCGTTTCCCATGAAATTCAGGTAAGCCCCTCCGGCCGTTGTAAGAGTAGCCAACCGGATCATCTTATGCAGGGCAATGCCTCGATCTACGATTAGATTGGTTTGATCTTTCCGCATGCTGAAGTACATTTCTTTATCAATCAACCGGAATAGAATGGTTTTATCCCCAACCAAAGCCTGGTCATGCGACTCGGCGTAACTAACCACTTTTTCATCAAGCCGTTTTGAAGTAAGATGATAAAACAATTCTCCCATATCCCATTCATCGTCCTTTTTCTCTTTGATGGTTTTAATCCAGAAGTCAGGCAATCCCATAGCCATCCTGAAATCAAAACCCAGTCCGAAGTCATCCACCGGACTGGCCAGTCCCGGCATTCCGCTGACATCTTCAGCAATGCTGATAGCCCGGGGCCTGATGGCATGAATTAATTGGTTGGCCAGCTTAAAATAAACGACTGCCTCCCTATCGGTATTGTTTCCAAAATAATCATCGTACGAAGTAAAGGCTTTCTCCAGGCCATGGTTGAAATACAACATGCTGGTGACTCCATCAAAACGAAATCCATCAAAATGAAATACCTCAAGCCAATATTTTATATTGGATAAGAGAAAATGCAGCACTTCATTTTTCCCGTAATCAAAACAATAGGAATCCCATGCCGGATGTTCGCCTTTGGGTCCTTCATGAAAAAACTGCCAATGGGTTCCGTCGTATTTTCCCAATCCTTCCACTTCATTTTTCACTGCATGGGAGTGAACCAGATCCATGATCACGGCCATGCCCATACCGTGGGCTTCATCGACCAGTTGTTTCAGATCTTCCGGAGTTCCAAACCGTGATGAAGGAGCAAAAAAGCTAGATACATGATACCCGAAGCTTCCATAGTAAGGGTGTTCCGGGATCGCCATCAGCTGCAGAACATTGTAGCCGTTTTCCCGAATCCGGGGAAGGATATTTTTCCGGAATTCGTGATACGTATGAATTCGTTCTTCCTCACCAGCCATTCCGATATGGGCTTCATAGATCAGCGGAGAACCAATGGTTATCTTGCGGTTAGCGTTTTTCCACGTAAACGGTTTCTCAGGAAGCCATACCTGTGCATTGAAAATATTTGTTTTTTCATCCTGAACCACACGGGTTGCCCAGGCCGGTATACGCTTGCCGCTTCCTCCCGGCCAGTGAACAGAGAGGGCATACAGATCCTTATGCTGCAATTCCGCTGTCTCTAGGGAAAGACACCAAATCCCGTGTTCTCCACGCTGAAAAGCATAGTCTTCTGATTCCTTCCAGTCGTTAAAATTCCCGATTAAAAATAGCGCCGTCGCATGGGGAGCCCATTCCCGAAGAATCCAGCCATGGTTGTCCCTGTGCAAACCAAAAAAAAGATGTCCTGTAGCAAAATCATACAGAATTCCCTCCCCCGCCAATTCTGCCTCCTTTTTTTTGTACTGGTCCTGCCAATCAATGATTGTTTGCCTGTACGGCTCTAAATAGGGATCCTTTTCAATTATTCCCGGATTTCTCATATCTGTATTTATTTTCGTCTACGTTTCATTCATAAAGAAAGATGCCTGGAACTGACAATCCACAATACGAAGCGAGACAGAGTTTCAGCTTGTTCCAATCCATCGGAAATGTGCAGAACAACACCAGAAAGCAACCCTTTCTTCCTGTTAAATTATTGCGTGTATTGAAAGCATCTCACAAAAATTGCCTCCTGGTTCTTCTTCCACATAAAGATAAAAATTCGGCCGTACAATGCCCAATAGAAATGCAAATGATCGTACATCCCCGAACAGATTGTCTGCCAGGAGAGAGGCTCCACCGGATCAGTATATCAAGCAAACATTGTCAATCCACAACGTCGATTCGGGTGATCCGGTAAAATCAACACCCTGGTAGCTTGAGGTAAAATACAAAACCAGGTGTGTTGGATTATCTTCCTCTTTTCCCCAGGCAGTTTCCGTCAGCATAACCAGTTGATCCTTTGAGTTTTTGACGTACATTTCACTTACTTCAGGGATTAAGCCCATTGTTTCGGGATGGTAAAACGGCTCACGGGTAATGATCCCATAATGAATGGCAAAGGTGGTATCTCTTGCCCACTTTCCCGCTGTTCCGGATAATACCGTGCGTATTCCCCCGATTCGTATAGCCCAGATTCTCCCTTTTTCATCTTCCCATCTCTTCTGCAGGATCAAACAAAATTCCGCTTTATCTGAACCTTCCACGGGCGAGGAAGTATAGACCGATTTTATCCTGTTTTCCCCCGGATGATACCGGTAATCAAAACGGATCGCTTTTGGTTTTCCCGTAAAGGGAATGCCATGATTCATTTTTTTTAGTGGTTCACGGATGTTTCGTACCGGTTCTATCATTTCTCCAACAAAAAGGCATCCTGCCACCAACACATTGACCTTCAATCCCAGGGTATTTACGCCAAAAAGCTTTGTTTCCAGTCGACAACAATATCCTTCTTTTGTTGTATCTGGAAAAACACTATTGACTGCCTTATTAAATCCCATTTTGACCATAAAATTGGAAGTCCCCCAGGGAGAATCAGGATCTTTTCCATGCAATTTTTCTTGCTCAGATAGCGGATTGAGGACACCGATCTCATACAAATGTTTTGTTTCCCCGCCAAGAAGAGCTGATTCGGTAAGGGTACGATAATACCATGTATCAAAAGACGAAAATTTTAATTGACCGGACGAATCCGTAAGGGTCTGTCCGGAGGAATCCATCCCGCCCGTTAAAAGAAGGATCAGAACGGCTGTAATTATGTTACCCTGCTTGTCCATTCATAAAAAAATTCAATGCTGCTTTGTTGAAATCTTTGTATTTTTCAATGTTACTGAGGTGTCCGCATTGGGGAATAACAAGCAACCGGGTTTCCGGATGGTTTTTACAAAACCGCTTGCTATCGTTCAGGAATGTATGATCCTGGCTTCCCATGATCAATAAGGTAGGGGATCTCATGGGTTGTCGGTACAGCCTGTCCAGTTTATGTTTCACCTCCTTAAGAATGATCATCCATGCTTTGTATTCATTCACATCGATTTTAACAGACCGAATAATAAACTCCCTTCTCGATTGTCTATGGTTTCTCCGGGGCATAACATAATAAGCCAGCATTTTATACAAAAAATAATTGTTTACCACAGACGCCAGGGCCTTCCCACATGAAAAAATAGTATATACCCATGGATTTAACCGGAGCACGGCCCCTGCCATAACCACAGACAAAAACCGGTCGGGTTGCATTTCCTGCATCTCCCTGATCAGGATGGCCCCAAAAGATCCCCCGACAAAATGGGATTTTTGAATCCCCAGCGAATCCATTAACCGGAACATGTCCTCAGCAATCAAACCGAGGGAGTAACCTCTCTTTTCCGGATTATTCATGTTCTTAGATAAACCATGCCCCCGTAAATCAGGGAACAATAGGTTAAAATGCTCTTTAAACGCTTTCAGCTGGGCAAAAAATGTTCCTGAATCACCGCCAATTCCATGGATAAACACAACCCACTCCTTATCGGGATGGTGAACAAACAACCGATACTTTAGAAGATGATTCCCCAATTCCTCTTTCCCGATTAATTTTTGCCCCATAGTCAATGAATTCATTATTGTCCTATTTTCCTGATCAAAAATACACATTTTGCAAAATTCTAATCATGTTTCTTTTATTACCTTTGAAACGGGCCTACTATCTTTGAGGATGAACAACAAATGAACACAAAAAAAGAATGAAACCACGGTAATTCTATGATTATACTTTCCAGGATTCTTTATCACATACCTTTATTTGCGCTGTTTTTTCTTATTTCGTTGTCCGGTTATACTCAGTTGACGCAGACGGTCCGTGGAAAGGTCACCGATAAGGTAACCACCTCTCCGTTACCAGGGGTGAATGTCATTCTCAGTGAATCCTCATCCCCAACCGGCACTTCTACCAATGCAGAAGGGCAATTTACCCTGGAAAACATCCCTACGGGCAGGAATGCTTTTATGTTCACCTGCATCGGATATGAACCGGTCGTTTTAAAAAACGTGGAAATACGTTCAGGCAAGGAACTGGTTTTGGAAATTGAGATGACCGAAGAGGTAACCGAGTTGGATGAAATAACCGTGAGAGCCTATAAAAAAGGAGAAGTACTCAATAAAATGGCAACCATTAGTGCCCGGTCCTTTTCCATGGAAGAATCCGAACATTATGCAGGAAGCTGGTCTGATCCGGCTCGTATGGCCACCAATTTTGCCGGTGTTTTGCCTTCAAGCAATGATACCCGCAACGACATCATCATCCGGGGGAATTCCCCCAACGGACTGTTGTGGAGACTTGAAGGCATTGATATTCCTAATCCGAATCATTTTGCTGTCCAGGGTACATCCGGAGGCCCGATCAGTATGCTGAACAGCAATCTGCTTAGCCGGTCCGACTTCTTTACCGGTGCTTTCCCCGCACAATACGGAAACGCCATAGCCGGAGTCTTTGACCTGAACTTGCGAAACGGAAACAACAAAAAACATGAGTTTATATTGCAGGCAGGATTGAACGGGTATGAAGCAGGCATCGAAGGCCCGTTAGCTAAAAATTACAACGGATCGTATATGTTGAACCTGAGATATTCTTTCCTGGATGTTCTGCAGGACCTGGGATTCAACATCGCCGGTGGTGCCGTACCAACCTACTCCGACCTGAACTTTAAATGCTATATGCCCTCAAAAAAAGCAGGCATCTTCACATTGTTTGGCCTCGGAGGAATCGATAAAGTCTTCGCAGAAGCAGAAAAAAGTACCGACCAGTTCAATCCAATTACGAACACCGACTTAACCAATCATACATCCCTGGGAATTGTGGGATTTACCCATAAAATCATCCTGGGAGGAAAAGCCAATATCCGTACGGCCCTTTCCTTTTCAGCACAGCAAACCCACATAAAACTCGACTCCATTTACCCCGATCATTCAAAAGAACTCTATTATTCATCCAATTTTGTTGAAAAACAGTATGCTGTTTCCACGCATTACACCCTCAAGGTGAATTCCAAAAACACGTTATCCACCGGAGTGATTTTGAAAAATAAAGGAATCAATCAGGTGGATAGTGCCATGTATCAGGGAAAATATCTGAACCTGATCGATCTGGACAAAGAACACCTGAACCTTTTGCAGGTTTTCGCAGAATGGAAACACCGGTTCACGAACCAAACCGATATTTATTTCGGGCTGCATTCCCAATACCTGTTCCTAAATGAAACCTACACCCTTGAACCACGTTTTGGGTTCAGTTGGGAATTCACCCCTTCCCAGTCGCTGCGATTCGGATATGGAGTTCATGGACAAACACAAAGCCTCCCGGTGTATTTTGTAGAAACTACCAACAAGGAAAGAAGTGCCTACTGGCGTACCTGCGAACATCTCGATTTTACCAAAGCTCACCATTTCATTACAGGATACGAGAACAAAGTAACCGATAACTGGCATGTAAAAATAGAAGCTTACTACCAGGATTTATGGGATATCCCGGTTGAATCAAAATCCTCCGATTTTTCGGTTATAAACCTCGGAGCAACCTATTACAATGGCACACAAGATAAAGACAGTTTGGTCAATGAAGGATTGGGGAGAAATTATGGCCTCGAACTGACCCTGGAAAGATATCTGAGCAATAATTGGTATTTTCTGACTACCGCCTCCCTATTTAAATCCCTTTACCGGGCAAGTGACAAGGTTTGGCGGAATACGGTTTTCTCATCCAATTATGCCGCCAATGCACTGCTGGGATTTGAATATCCCATCGGAAAACGAACCTCTCTGGATTTCAATTTCCGGCTAGTCTGGAGTGGGGGAATCCGGTCTCTTTATGTTGATAAAGAAGCCTCCCTGGCCGCCGGTGTCATCATCTACGATGCTCAAAAGGCCTATTCCGAAAGATACCGGGATTATTTTAAAATGGATTATAAAATGACCTTTACATACAACCTGAGAAAAGCAACGCTGGATCTTGCTCTTGATATTGCAAACCTCACGGACAGAGACAATATTTTCTCTGAGTCCTTTGATCCCAAAACAGGAGAAACAACCTACACCTATCAACAGGGTTTTCTTCCCACGGCCCTCATTCGGATTACTTTCTGAGCTGAGCCCAATCAGGCAGCTTTTCAGAGGAGTCACCAGAATATACCTGACGAGTGTTTGGGCAGGATTTTCATAACATGGCAGAATCGTCTTTTGCTTTTTACGATATCTTACAGTGTTTTTGCCACTTCGACCTCTTTGAAGGATTCGATGTTATCTCCCACTTTTATGTCGTTGAAATTTTCGACATTCAGTCCGCATTCGTAGCCGTTTTTTACTTCTTTAACGTCCTCTTTAAACCTTTTCAGGGATCCCAGTTCTCCGGTATAAATCACGATTCCATCGCGGATAACCCTGATTCTTGACGAGCGAATTATTTTGCCATCGCGTACGATACAACCGGCTACTGTACCCACTTTAGTGATTTTAAATACCTCGAGTACTTCGGCAGTACCGGTAATCTCTTCTTTTATTTCAGGAGAAAGCATTCCTTCCATAGCGGCTTTGATCTCATTGATGGCGTCGTAGATTATCGAATAGAGCCGAATGTCGATCTGTTCCCTTTCGGCCAGTTTTCGGGCATTCAATGTCGGGCGTACCTGGAATCCCACTACAATGGCTTCGGATGCGGTAGCCAGCATGATATCGGATTCGGAAATAGCACCCACCGATTTATGAATCACATTGACCTGTATTTCCTCGGTCGAAAGTTTGATCAATGAATCAGACAATGCTTCGATGGAACCATCAACATCGCCTTTCACAATAAGGTTCAGTTCCTGGAAGTTCCCGATAGCTATCCGGCGTCCTATTTCATCCAGGGTTATGTGTTTCTGGGTACGTAAGCCCTGTTCACGGGCCAGTTGTTCCCGTTTGTTGGCGATACTGCGTGCTTCCCGCTCGGTCTCCATGACGTTAAATTTATCGCCTGCCTGGGGTGCTCCGTCCAGTCCGAGGATGATCACCGGTTCCGCCGGACCGGCCTTTTCAATGCGCTGGTTACGCTCATTAAACATGGCTTTTACGTGACCATAATGGGGCCCTGCAATGAGGATGTCTCCCTGGCTAAGGGAGCCATTCTCAATCAATAAGGTAGCGGTATATCCCCTTCCGCGATCCAGGGTAGATTCAATGACGGTACCGGTAGCCCGTTTGTCTGGATTGGCCTTCAGGTCCAGCATCTCTGCTTCCAGCAATACCTTCTCCAGCAGTTCTTCCACATGATCTCCATTTTTGGCCGATATATCCTGTGACTGGTATTTACCGCCCCATTCTTCCACCAAATAGTTCATTTTCGCCAATCCTTCTTTTATTTTTTCCGGATTGGCCCCTGGCTTATCAATTTTATTAATTGCAAAAACAATCGGGACACCTGCAGCCTGCGCATGATTGATGGCTTCCACCGTCTGAGGCATTATGTCATCATCGGCTGCAACAATAATAATGGCAATATCAGTTACCTGGGCACCCCGGGCACGCATAGCCGTAAAAGCTTCATGCCCAGGAGTATCCAGAAAAGTGATCTTTCTTCCATCTGAAAGGCTTACATTGTATGCCCCTATATGCTGGGTTATTCCACCGGCTTCACCGGCAATGACATTGGTTTCCCGTATGTAATCCAATAAGGATGTTTTTCCGTGGTCTACATGTCCCATGACGGTTACAATCGGAGAACGGAATTGTAAATCTTCCTCTCCGTCATCATCTTCCTCGATGGCCTCCTGAATATCCACACTGACAAATTCGACCTTATATCCGAATTCTTCGCCCACAATAGACATGGTCTCGGCATCCAGCCGCTGATTGATGGATACAAACAAACCCAGACTCATACAGGTAGAGATCACCTCTGTAACCGGAACATTCATCATGGTGGCAAATTCGGATGCCGACACAAACTCGGTCACCTTAATAACATTCTTCTCTTTGTTGTGCTGTTCCGCTTCTGCCATCGCCCGTTCACTTACAGCAGCCCTTTTCTCGCGCCTGTATTTAGAACCTTTTGATTTCCCCTTGCTTGTTAGACGGGCCAATGTGTCTTTGATCTGTTTTTGTACATCTTCCTCACTAATCTCTTTCTTAAGAGGCCTTTTCTTCCCGAATTTTCTGCTATCTTTATTGCGGTCGGCTTGTGATTTCCCGGCAAGATCAACCCGGGAAGTATCTTTTTGTATTCTGCGTCTTCGTTTTTTGCGTTGTCCTTGTTCTGATGCAACCTCTTTATCGGGTCCTTTGGTTCCTTCAGACTTCGTCTCTTCTTTACCGGCATAGAACCCTTTGCTTCGTTTCTTCTTCTTTTCCAACCGGTCCTTTTCTTTTTCTTCTTTTGTTTTCTTTGCCGGGCGGGTTCTTTGATTCAGCGATGAAAGGTCTATTTTCCCAATAACTTTTACATCATCCACCTTGGGTAAATCGGTAGCGATATGTTGCACCTCCTCTTCAGAAAGAGCTTTTGTTGTTTCTTCCGGTTGGGCCTCTTTGATTTCTTCTTTTGGTTTACTCCTGGTTTCTTCTCCGGATTTTTCCGGTTCTTCAATGCTTGGTTTTTCTTCTTTCTTGGGTTTTTCTTTTGCTGCAGGTTCTTCTTTTTTTGCCGGTTCTGTTTTTTTCCCGCCGTCCAGGTCTATTTTCCCAAGAATCTTTATTTTCTGAACCTTCTTTTCCTCTTTCTCCTCAGGTTCTTTCCCGGTCTTTTCGGATTTGGGTTTTTCTTTTGGGGAAGGTTGAGGTTTTTCCGCCGTTTGATCCTTGATTAGCACACGGTCTTCTACTTCATCCATTTCCTCCGGTTCCTCTTCTTTCTCTTCATCCTCGATGGAGATCACTTCTTTTTTAGGTCGCAGGTTTTTTAGTTGAATCCTCTCCGACTCTTTTTTCAGGCTAAAATCGGTACTGTATTCATTTTCCAGCAAATGAATCATCTCTTCCGGAACTTTGGTGTTCGGATTTGATTCGATATCATACCCGTTTTTATGCAGAAACTCTACAATGGTATGAATCCCCACATTAAAGTCCCTTGCTAATTTACTTAACCTTTTTGTTGTACCTAACGCCATAAATTAATATATCCCTTCCTAATTTTTTCAACCCGTTGGGTTTTGAATTTGCAAGTTTAAAAGCAAAAAATCAATTCCACAACTTTCTTTCGCATTTTTATTTGAATAAATTATTCAAACTCAGCTTTTAATATTCTCAGTACCTCATCGATGGTTTCTTCCTCCAGGTCGGTTCGTTTAATCAGATCTTCTCTGGAGATATTCAGAACATTCTTTGCAGAATCACAGCCTATGGCTTTCAATTCATCAATCACCCAATCTTCAATTTCATCCACAAATTCATCCAGGTTCACATCCTCATCATCCTCAGCCATTTCACGGTACACATCAATTTCGTACCCTGTAAGCTGGCTGGCAAGTTTTATGTTCAGGCCTCCCTTTCCGATTGCGAGGGAGACCTCTTCCGGTTTAAGAAAAACCTCTGCTTTTTTGGTCTCTTCATGGATTTTTATGGAGGTAATCTTTGCCGGGTTTAAAGCTCTTTTGATATATAGTTGAAGATTCGCGGAGTAATTGATCACATCAATATTCTCGTTTCTCAGTTCTCTGACAATTCCGTGTATCCGGGATCCTTTCATTCCCACGCATGCCCCTACCGGATCGATTCTTTCGTCGTATGATTCCACGGAAACTTTCGCTCGTTCACCGGGTATTCTTACAATGTTTTTAATGGTGATCAGTCCGTCGAAGATCTCAGGGATCTCCAGTTCGAACAATCGTTCCAGAAATACCGGTGAGGTACGCGAAAGGATGATCAAGGGATTGTTGTTCCGGTTTTCCACCTTATAAACAATGGCTCTCAGGGTATCTCCTTTTCTGAAATAATCCGAAGGGATCTGTTCATGTTTTGGAAGGATCAGTTCGTTTCCTTCATCATCGAGAACCAGGATTTCCTTTTTCCAAACCTGATACACCTCGCCGGTAATGATTTCCCCGATCTTGTCTTTGTATTTTGAAAAGATGCTGTCTTTCTCCAGTTCCATAATTTTACTGGCCAGGTTCTGCCTTAAATTCAGGATAGCCCGGCGCCCGAAGTCTACCAGTTTTACTTCATCGGTCACCTCTTCGCCTACTTCGTAGTCCGCATCAATTTTTTTGGCTTCTGAGAGAGTAATCTGCAATGCAGGATCTTCCAGATCCTCATCTTCCACCACCTCACGGTTTCTCCACATTTCAAAATCACCCTTATCAATATTAATGATGATATCGAAATTTTCTGCCGTCCCATATTGCTTTGCCAGGACACTTCGGAATACTTCCTCGAGGACACTCATCATGGTGACCCGGTCGATATTTTTCAGTTCCTTAAATTCGGCAAAGGTGTCAATCAGATTTACATTTTCCATTGCTACCTTCCATTAAATGAAATTATTGTTTTTGCTGTTTTAATATTCTTGAAAGGCACCCGGAATTCCTTCTTTATCCGTTGGGTTTTCTTCGTGCCTTCCGTTTTCATTGTTTCTGTGGATTGAATTGTTAGATCCGTTTCTCCAACCTGTTCCAATTTTCCAATCATTTTTTCGCCCTGAAGGGTAACCACTTCTATCTTGCGGCCTATGTTTTTCGTATATTGCTCCATCACCTTAAAGGGCTGTCCCAATCCGGGGGAGGAAACAACAAGCTCGAAATCTTCCGTATCTTTGTTCAGTTTTTCTTCCATTTTCCTACTGAGCACAGCACATTGATCAATGGTTACTCCCTCCCTGCTGTCCATATAGATGGTAATCACATTTGATTTGCTTATATGCACCTCTACCAGGAAAATGCCTTCTTCAAGGTTTTCCCGAACCCATGTTTCTATTTTCTTTCGATCCGTCATTTTCACAATAAAACAGGGGACTTCCTGTCCCCTGCTCCCTGAATTTTCCTAAAAACATCGCAAAAATAAGAATAATTCTGAAAATTACAAAAACTTTATGCTGTAGAAAACAAAGCATAAGCTCATGATTTAGAAAATTATAGATCATTTCCCAAAAAAAATCCATCCCCGGTGATTCAGACCTGCTTTTGGGAATGGCAATCCAGGAGGTTCAGCCCCCATAAACCGTGCTAAATCCTAAAACTTTTGTTACTTTTGTATAGACAACGAACAACCGTTAATACGATTGAGAATTAATAAAAAAAAGATAATCAACGATCCGTTATTCGGGTTTTTTAATCTGCAATCCGAAATCGTTTTTGACCTTATTGAGCACCCCTTTTTTCAACGGTTACGAAGGATCAAACAATTGGGGTTAACCTATCTGGTTTTTCCGGGAGCCAATCACACACGGTTTGAGCACGCGCTGGGTGCGGCATCGCTGATGCGGCAGGCTATTTTTTCATTGCGCAACAAAGGACACACCATAACGGAAGAAGAAGCGGAAGCCGCCACCATCGCCATTCTGTTGCATGATATAGGACACGGACCCTTCTCCCACGTACTTGAAAATTCGCTCGTGGATCTCTCCCATGAAGATCTTTCCATATTGTTTATGGAAGAACTCAACCGGATAATAGGGGGTAAAATCAACAGAGCCCTGCAGATCTTCAAAAATGAATATCCCAAGAAATTCCTTTGCCAGTTGGTCTCCGGGCAACTCGATATGGACCGTCTGGATTACCTCGCACGAGACAGCTTTTTCACCGGAGTTACAGAGGGACATATCGGAGTCGACCGGATCATAAAAATGCTGACCATCCGGAACGATCATCTGGTAGTTGAAATCAAAGGGATCTATTCCATCGAAAAATTTCTCATCGCACGACGGTTGATGTACTGGCAGGTGTATCTGCATAAAACCGTTGTCTCAGCCGATTTTTTACTGATCCAGATATTAAAAAGAGCCAGAGAACTCACCTCCGGGGGAGAGAAACTGTTTGCATCCCCCTCTTTTCGCATCTTTCTGGAAAAACAATACCGCCTGGCTGATTTTCGGAATACCCTCCTCATTGAGAGGGCTTCGCTGCTAACCCATTTCTCCCTGCTGGATGACAACGATCTGATGACTTCCATCAAGGTATGGCAAAACCATCCGGATCCGGTATTGTCCTTTTTATCCCGAAATCTGATCAACAGAAACCTCTTCAGGGTTCTAACCAGCAACCAGGCCTTTGATCCGGAACAAATTGCCCGCCTGGAAGAAAAAATAAAAACCCATTTTAACCTACCCGACCATACAATACACTACTATTATACCCATCAGGAACTAACAAACAGTGCCTACCGTTTAGGAAATGAAAACATAAAGTTTCTTTTAAAAAACGGGAAGATCATGGACTTTATGGAAGCATCCGATCTGAATCTATCTTCTCTTTCAAGGCTGGTCCGTAAATATTACCTCTGTTTTCCAAAAGAATTGGACTTTATATAATTAAAAACTATTTTTGCAGGGCTAAAAAATCAAGAAATGGAATTTAGTGCAACGGACATTGCCACTTTACTGAAGGGAGAGATTGAGGGAGATGAAGAAGTAAAAGTATGGAACGTATCGAAAATTGAAGAAGGTGAAAAAGGAACCCTGGCTTTTCTTGCCAATCCAAAATATGAGTCCTATATTTATGAAACCAGGTCTTCGATTATCCTCGTCAACAAAGATTTCCAACCGCGAAAAAAAATAAGCGCTACCTTAATCAAGGTAGACAATGCCTACGAAGCCTTTGCCAAGTTACTGGATTATTATGCACAGGCAAAAAAACTGCTGAGAACCGGGATTGAAGAACCCAGCTATCTGGACAGCACGGCAACCACTGGAGAAAACCTGTACCTGGGAGCTTTTGCTTATGTCGGAAAGAATACCCGAATCGGAGACAATGTAAAGATTTACCCACAAACCTATGTTGGAGAAAACGTCGAAATAGGAAGTGGTACCGTTCTTTATGCAGGATGTAAAATTTATTCCGACACCATCATAGGGAAAAATTGTGTCATCCATGCCGGGGCGGTGATTGGTTCCGACGGGTTCGGGTTTGCTCCCCAAAAAGATGGAACGTATACAAAAATTGAACAAATAGGAAATGTCATTTTAGAGGACGATGTCGATATCGGTGCCAATACAACCATTGACCGGGGGACCATGGGATCCACCATCATAAGAAAAGGAGTAAAACTTGACAACCTCATCCAGATAGCTCACAATTGCGAAGTAGGTGAAAACACGGTTATGGCCGGTTTGGTTGGCCTGGCAGGATCAACCAAAGTGGGGAAAAACTGCAAATTGGCCGGACAAGTAGGATTGGCCGGGCATCTTACCATCGGCGACAATGTGCAGATTGGAGCCAAATCGGGCGTTTCAAAAAATATCAAAGAAAATCAGATTGTCCTGGGAATCCCCGCCATGAACTTCAAAGATGCGTTGAAAATGTATACCATACTCCGAAATCTTCCTGAATTGCGATCGGAAGTAATTCAACTAAAAAAAGAGATCAACAGGGTCAAAAAAGAGGAACAACCTTCTTCCTAAAAATGAACACAGGCATGGCTGACAAACAAAAGACACTGGCTCACCCGTTCACGATCGAGGGACAAGGACTTCATACAGGGGTACATGTTACAATGAAATTTCATCCCGCCCCTGTAAACCACGGGTTTAAGTTCAAAAGAACCGATCTTCCGGATCAACCTTTGGTGGATGCAGACTGTGACCTGGTGAAGGACACCTCCCGGGGGACCTTATTGGAAAAAAACGGAGTTCGTGTGGGAACCATCGAGCATTCGCTGGCCGCATTAGTTGGTATGGGCCTTGATAATGTTCTGATCGAAATGGATAACGAAGAGGCTCCGATTTTGGACGGAAGCGCCCGCTATTTTGTGGAAGCTATTGAAAAAACAGGCGCTGTTGAACAGGAGGCCGACCGTGATTACCTCGTTATCAAGGAAAAAATTGTCTATAGTGACAAAAATACCGGGTCAGAGTTGGTGGCCCTTCCGGATGATGCATACCGCATTCATTCCATGATCTCTTTTCAATCAACGGTATTAAACAACCAGTATGCTACCCTCAATTCCATAAAACACTTCAAGGAGGAAATCGCAAATTGCCGGACTTTCGTATTTTTACATGAACTGGAATTCCTGCTTCACAACAACCTGATAAAAGGGGGTGCACTGGATAATGCCATTGTTCTTGTTGATAAAAATGTAAGCCAGGAGGAACTGGACCACCTGGCCGATGTATTCCATCATAAAAGGGTGAAAGTAAAGACACAGGGTATATTAAACAATATCGACCTATATTTCGACAATGAATGCGCCAGGCATAAACTTCTGGATATTATTGGCGACCTGGCCCTGGTAGGCAAACCCATTAAAGGAAGAATCATTGCAACCAAACCCGGGCATGACGCGAACACGAAAATGGCAAAACTGCTGAAAAAAACCCTGAAAAATGAAATCTCAAAAGCCCCCGAATACAATCCAAACCAGACTCCCATATTGGATATCAATCAAATAAAAGAATACCTTCCTCACAGGTATCCCTTTCTCCTGGTGGATAAAATTATCCAAGACCTCCCGGACGGAGTGGTCGGAATCAAGAGTGTTACCGGGAATGAATTCTTCTTTCAGGGACATTTCCCCAATGAACCGGTGATGCCCGGGGTACTGATTGTAGAAGCCATGGCCCAGACAGGGGGTTTATATGTCCTCAGGCATCTCAAAGGCAAATATTCCACCTATTTTATCCGAATGGATAATGTCAAATTCAGAAGAAAAGTAGTCCCTGGCGACACCCTGATCCTTAAGATGACCCTTATGTCTCCGATCCGGCGCGGACTGGCTGCTATGAAAGGATACTGTTATGTGGGAAGCAAGGTGGTTGCTGAAGGAGAATTTATAGCCCAGTTAATCGCAAAAGAAACCAACGAATAAACATCATAAGAATCTATGAAACAACCACTCGCATATGTGCATCCGGACGCAAAAGTTGCCGATAATGTAGTCATCGAACCCTTTGTATCCATTGATCACGATGTCATAATCGGAGAAGGAACATGGATCGGATCCAGTGTAACCATCATGCCTGGGACCCGGATTGGCAAAAACTGCCGTATTTTTCCGGGATCTGTTATTGGAGCCATTCCTCAGGATTTAAAATTCAAAGGGGAATATACTACCCTTGAAATCGGGGATAATACCACCATTCGGGAATACGTAACCATCAACAGAGGAACCGCCGCCCGGGGCAAAACAGTTGTCGGAAACAACTGTTTATTAATGGCTTATGTGCATATTGCACACGACTGCGTCATTGGCAATAATGTAATTATGGTGAACTGTTCCCAACTGGCCGGCGAAGTATTGATTGACGACTGGGCGATTCTTGCGGGGATGACTGCTGTTCATCAGTTCTGCCGGATCGGATCCCATGCTATGATCTCCGGAGGTTCACTGGTACGAAAAGATGTACCTCCGTTTATCAAAGCCGGACGTGAACCTTTATCCTATGTGGGAATCAACTCCATTGGGCTGCGAAGACGCAACTATACAAACGAAAAAATCACGGAAATACAGGATATTTACCGCTATATCTATCAAAAAGGGCTGAATGTTGCCCAGGCTGTGGAAATCATTGAGGCAGAAATGCCGGCTACTCCGGAAAGAGACGAAATTCTTCTGTTCGTGAAAGATTCTAAACGAGGAATTATCAGAGGGTACTTCCCTGATTAATCATCCTGGAGACTGTCTGAAAAGTGAATGCTTCCCCATAGAATACTCATTGGCCGCAAAAGGACGCAAATCACTTCGTATTGATGGGGATTTCTCTGCACACTTTGCGCCCTCCTGGCGAACGCTGCGGTAAATACATACCATTGCTTTTTTGATCCCCTCAAGCAACATATAATTTTCTCAGACATCTTTTCCGTGATTGAAGGGAGATCATAAGGCATTTTACAAAATATTATTTCTGAATATCCGGTTTCTGCAGGGGATTCCATCCCTGAGCCTGTAAAGGAATTTTCGAACCCCCGGAAGCAATGAGATTTGTCCCTTCTGACTCCCGGGTTATGTTACCGATCACTGTGATATCCGGATGATTTCTGATACGATCATAATCGGTTAACGGAAGCGTAAAGAGCAATTCATAATCTTCTCCTCCGTTCAGAGCTGCTACCAACGGATTGATATGCATTTCTTCTGCCATTTTCCGGGTTTGATGATCCATCGGTATTTTTTCTTCATACAGGCGGCAGCCTGTTCCTGAAGAAGTGCAAAGGTGCAGGATCTCCGACGACAAACCATCTGAAATATCAATCATGGAGGAGGGTTGGATCCCCAGTTCTTTAAAGACTCGTTTCATGTCTTTTCTAGCTTCCGGTTTTAACTGCCGTTCCAGGATATAGTCATATCCTGTCAGTTGAGGCTTCATGGCTGGATTTACCTTAAACACTTCATTTTCTCTTTCCAGAAGTTGCAACCCCATATACGCTCCTCCCAGGTCCCCGGTTACGCATAGCAGATCGTTGGGTTTCGCTCCGTTCCGGAATACCAGTTCTTCTTTATCCGCCTCCCCCAGCGCTGTAACGGAAAGGACCAACCCGGTCAGTGAAGAGGTGGTATCTCCACCTACCAAATCCACATCATAGGTCGTACAGGCCAGTTTGATCCCTGCATAAAGCTCCTCAACGGCTTCCACAGAAAATTTACCGGATAAAGCCAGACTTACCGTAACCTGCCGGGGTACAGCATTCATGGCATAGATATCGGAAACATTCGCAACAATCGATTTGTACCCCAAATGCTTTAAAGGAACATACATGAGGTTAAAGTGTATCCCCTCGGTGAGAAGATCGGTGGTAACAACCACCTGTTTATTTTTATAATCCAAAATCGCAGCATCGTCACCAATCCCCTTAACCGATGAAGCATGCTTCAATTGAATGTCTTGGGTGAGCAAATCAATTAATCCAAATTCCCCCACCTCTGAAATTTCTCTCACTTTCTTCTGTTCTGCCATTTTAAATTAAGATAAAAAAGTATGAAATAAATCGTCCCCGGCACAAAAATACCTATACTTTTGTATCTTTGCAATCTGTTTTTTAACGGTCTGTTGCAGGATTTGTTATACAGGGAAGAACAAGCAAAAAACAGAAAATGGAAGGGCAAAGCAAACTTATACATAACGTAACACAGGGGGACTATAAATACGGTTTTGTTTCCCCCATTGAAACCGAGACATTTAAAAAGGGGCTGAATGAAGAGGTAATCAAAAGGATTTCAGCCAAAAAAAAGGAGCCGGAATTTATGCTACAATTCCGGATGGATGCTTATCGGAAATGGCAAACCATGAAAATGCCCGAATGGGCTTATTTAAAGATACCTCCCATAGATTTTCAGGAAATCATTTATTATGCTGAACCCAGGAAGAAACCCCATTTAAAAAGCCTGGATGAGGTAGATCCTGAATTGCTGGATACCTTTAACAAGTTAGGCATTCCTCTTGAAGAGCAGAAACAACTGGCAGGGGTTGCCGTAGATGCGGTCATGGACAGTGTATCTGTGAAAACCACCTTCAAGGAAACCCTGGCAGAGAAAGGGATTATTTTTTGTTCTTTTTCCGAGGCCGTGCGGGAACATGCCGATTTGATAAAAAAATACCTGGGGCAATCTGTTCCCGTTACCGACAATTTTTTTTCAGCGCTCAACTCGGCTGTATTTTCTGACGGTTCGTTCTGTTATATTCCCAAAGGAGTCCGGTGTCCGATTGAGTTATCCACTTACTTCAGGATCAACGCAGCCAACACCGGACAGTTTGAACGTACGCTGATCATTGCCGATGACGACAGTTATGTCAGTTACCTTGAAGGGTGCACAGCCCCTATACGGGATGAGAACCAACTGCATGCAGCCGTCGTTGAAATCATTGCTCTCAACCGTGCGGAAGTAAAATATTCGACCGTTCAGAACTGGTATCCCGGAAATAAGGAAGGAAAAGGAGGAATTTATAATTTTGTCACCAAAAGGGGAATCTGCCGTGGCGAAGCATCAAAAATAAGCTGGAATCAGGTGGAAACCGGGTCGGCTATCACCTGGAAATATCCCAGTTGTATTCTTCTTGGAAACCATTCAACCGGGGAGTTTAATTCCGTGGCTGTAACCAACAACTACCAGCAGGCCGATACAGGCAGCAAGATGATCCATATCGGGAAAAATACCCGGAGCACGATTGTTTCAAAAGGTATCTCCGCCGGGAAAAGCAGCAATTCATACCGGGGGCTGGTAAAAGTGATGCCCGGAGCAACCAATGCAAGAAATTTCTCCCAGTGCGATTCACTCCTGCTAAGCGATACCTGTGGAGCGCATACCTTCCCCTATATTGAGGTAGGAAACAAATCTTCCGTTGTGGAACACGAAGCAACAACCTCTAAAATCGGGGAAGATCAGATCTTTTACTGTAACCAGCGGGGTATATCCACGGAAAATGCCATTGGCATGATCGTAAATGGCTATGCAAAAGAAGTATTGAACAAATTACCGATGGAATTTGCTGTGGAAGCACAAAAGCTGCTTCAGATAAGCCTCGAAGGAAGTGTCGGGTAAAAAACCGGGAAACAGCAAATCCGGGAGTTAAGAAAGAAAGCGATAAAAAATGCACTACCGATCAACAAAGCAAAGGAAAAAATGAGTATGTTATCCATAAAGAACCTGTGTGTTTCCATTGAAGGCATGGAAATCCTGAAGGGAATCAATTTAGAAATCAACCCGGGTGAAATACATGCGATTATGGGCCCCAACGGATCAGGGAAAAGCACCCTGGCCAATATCCTTACCGGCAAAGAGGGATATACGATTACCAGTGGGGAGATCACTTTTATGGGAGAAAACCTTCTTGAGATGAATCCGGAAGACCGGGCCAAAAAAGGGATTTTCATGAGTTTTCAATATCCCGTGGAAATCCCGGGAGTTCCCATGGTTACCTTTTTGAAAACAGCAGTGAACGAGCATCGCAAACACCGGGATGAAAAACCCCTGAATGCCGGAGAATTCCTGAAACTGATGCGTGAAAAAAAAGAACTGGTGGATATGGATACCCAACTGACAAACCGCTCTGTAAATGAGGGATTCTCGGGAGGCGAAAAAAAGAAAAACGAGATTTTTCAGATGGCCCTGCTGGAACCTAAACTGGCCATCCTGGATGAAACCGATTCCGGGCTTGACATTGACGCCCTGAGAACGGTAGCCAGAGGGGTAAATGCCCTAAAAAATCCGGAACGCTCAACCATTGTAGTCACTCACTATCAACGTCTCCTGGATCACATTGTCCCCGATTATGTCCACGTTCTATACAACGGACAGATTGTCAAATCAGCCGGCAAAGAACTGGCTTACCAACTGGAAGAAAAAGGGTATGATTGGCTCAAAAACAAGAACGAAAATCCGGCATGAGTGTATTGGTTGAAAAAACAGATTTTACCCTAAAAATGGTGAACCGTTACAACGCGGTAAAAGAGCGCTTGTATAAACATTCACCTGACCTGTTAAATGACTTCAGGAAGAAGGCTTTGCAGGATTTTCTTCTTCAGGGTATTCCCACGTCGAAAAACGAGCGGTACAGATACTCCAATCTCCAGCCGTTGTTTTTTCCTGATTATACCTTTCATATTGACCGGAAAGATTCGCATCTGGATATAAATGAGATCTTCAGCTGCAATGTACCGCGGCTGGATACGCATCTTGTGTTCAACAGAAACGGATGGTTTCTCGAGGGAAATGCATCGCCATCGCTCCCCGAAGGATTGATTATCGATAGTCTTCAAAAGATTGCTGCCACGCGTCCTGCGTTGATTCGTGATTTTTATGCCCGGCTTGCGCTTACAGAGGAAGATCCGATGGTTGCCCTGAATACGGCGCTGGCAACCGACGGTTTTGTAATTTGGGTACCTCCCCATACCCGGGTGAAAAAAACCATCCAGGTAATCGACCTGATGCAGGAGCATTCCGATACCTTCATCACCCAACGCAACCTGATCCTCTTGAATCCGGGATCTGCGTTAACCCTGCTCGTTTGTGATCACACCTTAAATCCCAGAACCTATCTGAGAAATTCGGTCACAGAAGCTTTTGTTGGTGAAAATGCCCATTTGAACTATTACACCATCCACAATCAGCACAATCATTCGGCAAGCATCAATTCGTTGCTGATCGACCAAAAAAGGAATTCCACGGTTCGTACCCACACCATCACCCTGCACGGAGGATTTATCCGCAACAACCTGAACGTTTTACTCAACGGCGAAAACAGCCGTTCCGACATCTTCGGTATAGCCTTCATGGACCGCAAACAGCACATCGATAATTACACCCGGGTAATCCATAATACACCGCATTGCCAAAGCAACCAGCTGTATAAATATGTTATGGACGAACAATCCACAGGAGCCTTTTCCGGATTAATTCATGTAGTACGGGACGCACAAAAAACCCAGGCTTTTCAGCGAAACAACAACCTGCTGCTCACCGATCAGGCGAAAGTGCAAACCAAACCCCAGCTTATTATTGATGCGGACGATGTGAAATGCAGCCACGGCGCTACCATTGGACAAATGGATGAAGATGCCTTGTTTTATCTTCGTAGCAGGGGCATTGCAGAAAAAGATGCCCGGTTGATGCTGATGAATGCCTTTGCCCACGAGGTGATTCAGGAAATAAAACTCGATCCCCTTCGCATGCGCATCGATGAGCTTATAGACAAAAGGTTGCGTGGCGAAATCAGTCAATGTCATGATTGCGCATACGATTGCAAGAGCTAAATCCTTGTCCAGATGCACAACCTGGTTGAGGTTTTTTATTTACTTTTGAGCGGGTTAAAAAAAAGAGATGCCTTACGATATTCACAGAATACGCCGTTTTTTCCCTGTGTTGAACCAACAGGTATATTCCAGGCCCCTGGTTTACCTCGACAGTGCTGCAAGCACACAAAAACCCATTCAGGTGCTGGAAGCAGAACAGCGTCTTCATACCCTTTATTACGGAAATATACACCGTGCCGCCCACTACCTGGCCGATAAAACAACAGAGGATTTTGAAGCGGTCAGAACCCAGGTCAAAGAACGGATCAATGCCCTCTCACGCGAGGAAGTAATCTTCACCAAAGGCACTACGGAAAGCGTGAACCTTGTCGCCTTTTCCTTTGGGGAAGCATTTGTTTCCGAAGGGGATGAAATAATCGTCTCCGAAATGGAACATCACTCCAACATCGTGCCATGGCAAATACTGGCCGAAAGGAAAAAAGCCACCCTGAAAATGCTGCCTTTCAACGCAAAAGGAGAATTACTGATCGATGAACTGGATACCCTTTTGACCAACAGGACCAGGATCCTTGCCGTTACGCATGTTTCAAATGTCCTGGGAACAATCAATCCCCTGAAAGATATAATCTCCAGGGCACATAAAAAAAAGGTCGCTGTTTTTGTGGATGGCGCCCAGGGATTTCAGCATCTGGGAGTGGATGTTCAGGACCTGGATGCCGATTTTTATGCTTTCTCGGCACATAAAGCATACGGACCCAACGGGGTGGGAATCCTTTACGGGAAAAAAAAGTGGCTTGAGAAGATGCCTCCTTACCAATGTGGAGGAGAGATGATCGCCGAAGTTTCTTTTTCCGGAACGACCTTCAATGAATTGCCGTATAAATTCGAAGCAGGAACCCCCAATATAACGAGTGTCATTGCCTTTGGAGAAACCCTGAAACTCCTCGAAGAACTTGGCATGAAGAACATCCATGCATGGGAAAAGACGTTGCTGGAACAGACTGAAGCAGCCCTGAGAAAAATCGAAGGGATAAAAATATATGGCGAAAGCAACAACAAAGCAGGTGTGATCTCTTTCAATCATTCATCGATTCATCCGTATGACCTGGGGATGATGCTTGATAAATTGGGGATCGCAATCCGTACGGGTCACCATTGTGCGGATCCTGTTATGGAGCATTTTTCTATTCCGGGTACGGTGAGAGCTTCCCTGGGAATGTATACTTCTGAAGAGGATATCCATTTATTCATCCGTGGGTTGGAAAAGGTGATCCGGCTCTTCTAGCCTGAATCACACTCCTGGATTAACCCATCCTAACCGGTTGCTGCTCTCTTAAGTACCGGCTTTGAAAACTCCATTTCCGAAGTATGTTCTATGAAACATCAAACAACCAGATCGGGATTCCCTTATGAATCGATACTTTTGTGTCATCACCCATCCGTCTGGCATCAAACCTGCGACCGTAAAAAATTCCGGTACCATGGACAAGGATCACGACGGGGTAATATAAAAACCAAAACAATGAAAAAATTAGCTTTCTTTGCTGCAACATGCTTTGTAACGATGCTATCCTGTCAACCTATCGATTCACCAGATTATCCTGTTCAGCCGGTTAGTCCCAGGCAAATTACCTTAACGGATGCCTTCTGGTCCGGACGGATAAAAACCAACTCGGAGGTTACCATTCCCTACTGTTTTCAAAAATGTGAAGAAACCCACCGGATCGCCAATTTTGAAGTGGCAGGTGACCTGAAAAAAGGAACCCATTGGGGAAAAAGATACAACGATTCGGATGTTTTCAAAATTATGGAAGGGGCTGCTTATTCCTTACAGCAGCAGTATGATCCGCAGCTGGACACCTACCTCGACAGCCTGATCATTAAAATAGCGGCTGCCCAGGAAGAGGATGGCTATTTGTATACCATACGTACCATAAAATCCGATTCACTGACCGAATACGAAGGCCAGGAACGCTGGGAAAAAGTGCGAATGCACAGTCATGAGCTTTACAATGTAGGACATATGTATGAAGCGGCAGTGGCACATTACCAGGCGACTGGCAAAACGGATTTTCTGGATATTGCCCTGAAAAATGCGGAATTGATTTGTTCCGTGTATGGCCCGGGAAAGAGGCATGATGCTCCGGGACATCAGGAAATTGAATTGGGATTGGTAAAGCTATACCGTATAACCGGGGAGAAAAAATATCTTGACCTGGCCCGGTTTTTCCTGGATGAACGAGGCAAATCGGATATCCGGAATTACAACAGCCCAAGTATGTGGGAAAATGGGGCTTACTGGCAGGATCATAAACCGGTTGTTGAACAGGAAGAAGCTGTGGGTCATGCGGTCAGGGCCGTCTATATGTATTCTGCCATGGCCGATATAGCGGCTCTCACAGGCGATGAACAGTACCTGGCAGCCATTAAAAAAATCTGGGAAAATGTCGTTTTTAAAAAGTTGTATATTACCGGAGGCATAGGCGCTAAATACGACGGGGAAGCCTTTGGCGCCAATTACGAACTTCCCAACCGGGCCTACAATGAAACCTGTGCTGCTATCGCCAATGTATTCTGGAATCACCGGATGTTCCTCATGACGGGCGAAAGCAAATATATAGATGTCCTGGAACGGACTCTTTACAATGGCATGTTATCCGGAATCTCCCTGGAAGGAAATACATTTTTCTATCCGAATGTCCTGGCTTTTGATGGCCGGGATCCCTTCAATCAGGGAGCTACCACGCGAAAACCCTGGTTCGACTGCTCCTGTTGTCCTTCGAATATTTCCCGCTTTATCCCGGCTATTCCGGGATACCTGTATGCCGTCAAAGAGGATCACCTTTTTGCCAATCTCTACGCCTCGGGAAATGCGGAGATTGAAATCCTTCAGGAGAAAATTCAGATCAACCAGGTTACCGGGTATCCCTGGGAAGGAACCATACGGTTTGAAATAGAACCTTCCACCCCTCTTCGTTTTGTTCTCAACCTGCGCATTCCGGGATGGGCACTAAACCAACCGGTTCCGGGAAACCTGTATACTTACATCGATGCGTATGATGACGAAATCGTCGTGAAACTAAACGGCCAGGATTACCAGACTGAAAGGATTGACGGATACTACCCCGTGGTCAACACGTGGAAGCAGGGAGATGTCGTTGAACTGATCCTTCCCATGAGGGTCCGTAAAGTCATCCCCCACGCACAGGTAAAGGAGATTGCCGGGAAATTAGCTCTGGAAAGGGGCCCTATCGTGTATTGTGCCGAACAGGCCGACAACCCGGAAGGTGTACTCGAACTCTCAGTGGCCGATGAGGAACTGTTTCATCCTGTTTTTGTAAACGACTTACAGGGAATCGTCAAACTAACCGCTGAATCAGGCATCACCCTGATTCCCTATTATGCGTGGAGCCATCGCCAACAGGGTGAAATGAGCGTGTGGTTCAACAGAAAAAAATAGTGCCGCAGAATGCTACGTTTTGAATCGGGCAGAGATCGTGCGCACCCCTGTATCATCTGCGGAAATGGATACCTCTACAATGTCTCCGGACAACAGGGGGTCCACAATCTCCGGCCATTCAATGAAACAGTAATGCCCGCTATAAATATACTCTTCAAAACCTATATCAAAAATTTCCTCTATCTCTTTGATCCGGTAAAAATCAAAATGAAAAACGGGAAACCCGTCTTTCCCGGTATATTCATTCACGAGGGCAAAACTTGGGCTGGTGACATAATCCTTTGATCCCATCACGTTACATAGAGCCTTGATAAAGGTCGTTTTCCCCGCACCCAGTTCTCCGGAAAAAGCAAAAACCCGCTGATCACAAAAAGTGTGCATGAACTGTTTTGCCACCTCCGGGAGTTCATCGGTAGATTTTACCTTCCTGCTAAACATCCTGTTTCAAATTTCTGCAATAATACAAAATGAATTTCATAAAGAACGCAAAAACCCGGGTGCTTCCTTCAAATCCATGATGAATATCGGGTTTGGTTTCGGAAAAATCTGTTACTTTTGGGTCTGTTCTGAAAAATAAATTTGAATGAAATGATCCCCTTCGGATGAAATCCGGGATGGAACAAAAATCATGAATTGCCTTAACAAACAACCCATAGTAATCTCTATGAAACGAGATTCAATCCCGATGACGATCGGAATGGGGAAGAGTACCCTGCCTGCCGGCAGGGAGGCATCGCATATCCATAAAAATTAACCATTATACGAAGATGAATATACCGAATAATCTGAAATTTACTGAGAACCATGAGTGGGCCAGTATAGAAGGCGATATAGCCACGGTAGGCATTACCGATTTTGCCCAGGGCGAACTGGGGGATGTGGTTTTTATAGAAATTGAGACCGAAGGGGAAACCCTTGCCAAAGGCGAAGCATTTGGTACTGTGGAAGCGGTAAAAACGGTTTCCGATCTTTTCATGCCGGTGAGTGGCGAAGTGGTTGAAATCAATGAAATGCTGGCCGATGAACCGGAACTGGTAAACAAAGACCCTTTTGGAAAAGGCTGGATGATCAAAGTTAAAATGAGCGATCCTGCTGAATGGGATGCCTTGCTCACACCCGAAGCCTACAAAGAGATGCTGGAGGCTTAGTATAAAGGGGTTTTTTCATCAGCCCTCTTTCTTTTTTGATACGCTTTACTGGTTCGCATTGAGCCGGGTTACACCCAATCGTTTTTCTCCGGAGCAGATTTTGCCTTTTTTGCTGATTCCTTCAACGAAGATCCGGTAATAGGCTATGTCATCACCGGTGAAAAATTCCGTTTCCGCTGTTTTGTGTGAAACCTCCAGCAAAGGATTCCAGTACAAGGTAGGTCGTTTATCCGGTTTTTCGCGATTCACATTTTCAGGGGTATAGACCGGCGAATAAAAGGCATTGGGTCGTTGGAATCCGTTAACCTGCAAAACAATCCGTCCTTTCACATAACGTTCATAGTCTGATGTATTATCCCCATGACGGGTATAAATTGCAATGACTCCGTCGCCTCCTCTTGATCCATAGGCCGAGGCAGAGGCCATGCTTTTTAAAATCTCAATCTTATCAATATCCCGCATGTTCATAGTATAAATCAGATCCATGAAAGCACTTTCCACGATCACTCCATCAAGAACAAAGAGGGGTTGACCGCCTCCCCGTATCGAGATTTCCTGTCCGGAAACAACCACACCCCCGACTCTTCCTGTCAGGTAATCAAAAATATCTTCGTACAAGAAATAATCATCCTCGGTAATCGTCAAGGAATTGTCCGGTTCTGCATAGATCCTGTAATGGCCGTCATCTTCCTCCGGTTTCCGTCCATACACGTCCACTTCTTCCAGAAGTATATTTCCCCCTTCGGGATTAAATTCCCTTTCTGCCATCTGCCGGTAGTAATTTTCCCGATTGAATGTTGTTGGAACGTCCATATCAACCAGTATTTTATTGATTGAGTCAACCGGGACTACCGAATCCGGAACAAACAGGGGATCGGGAATGATCTCGCTATTGGCACGGTTGCGTTCATTTTTGCTGTTGATCATCACCTCAACATTATCGCGAAGAAAAAGACGGTCAAAAGCAAACCTTCCGTTCTTATCGGTTTTGGTTTCCTCAAACAATAAATTCCGGGAAAAAGGACCAAGGACCACTTTTCCTCCAGTCACCGGTTGATCGCGAAACAAACGCTTCACATATCCCTCCACGGTGAGTCCGGCATCGGCCCAGTGTGTCAGGTCGTCCGGAGCCCTGGCTACAATATCATCCCAGTAATAACGGCGCCATCCCTGGACCATCATCAATAAATCGAGTTTTTCCCGGGAAGAGATGTGCTCCTCATCGATAAAATATTGCGCCGGTGATTCAATGGGCCCTTTGAGTTCCGAGTCAATCAACAGATAACTTTCCATTGATAAGTTATTTCCTGTCGAACTCAGGTAATTCTCATTGACTACCGACACCGAAAGGGCTGATTGAAGGGTATCGCCCTCATCCAGGGTTGAGGTTACCGTAAGCTTCACTTTCTCCCGGGTTGTAAATTCATCCCGGTTTACATTCACTTCCAGGGATTCTGTGGCTTGATTTCTAAATACAAGACGTTCCGCAACCATCCTGAAGCCAGGATCCAACAGGGATATTTTCGAAATTCCCCGCGGAAAAAGGTTTCCCGGAAGCCGTACTCCCTGCGTGAACTGATCGATCTCCATCTCCTGATAAAAAAGCACAACCCCTTTATGGGAAGCCACAAGATAAAAAGGGAGGATCTCCTCCCGGATGTAATTCCGGGCAAGAGAAACCAGCACGTCATCTCCGGAATCCCGGCAATGAAGCGCTACTCCTTTATCCTCGGGAACCAGGAAACCATGAAAACCCGGATCCTCCTCGATCTCTACATCATACTTTTCTCCTTCCTCCGGCATGAACACAAAGGTCCCCATACCCAGAAACCGGGTGCTGAATTCGGCCACCACCTGCCCGGAGCTATCCCTGATCTGCCCTTTCACCTTTGCTCCTTTCCCGGACTGATTGATCGCTTTAAAAGCCACATGATTCACTGCGTTGGCTACAAGAGTTCCCCCTTCAGGAAAAAACATAACCTCTATTTTTTCTGTGTTCTGGTTTTTCTCAGCATCAAAAACGGCCGAATTCCGACGTCCCGAAATCCCTATCCGTTGATGAAAAAGACTCTCCTCGCCAAAATGCTGCAGGTACTTTGTATAAGCCCTTACGGTATATTGCGCATCCCTGAGCGTATCGGGGATCGCTATATCGCCAAACGATTCTCCGTTAATGGATAATACCAACCGGCTGGCTATAACCTTTCCTTCGGGAGAAACCAATTGTACATAAATATTTTTATATCCCTTGAATAAGGTGTGGGTCATTCCATTGACATGATACGCTTTGAACCATAGGGTATCCCCGGTTGAATAAAGTTCCCGGTCCAGGTGCAGGTAAACCTTCTCATATAAAACCGGCCTTTTTGATGCAATCCAGTCCCTGATATCCTGCCCGGAAAGCCAACTGAAGACACAAACAAAAATAAAAGCAAAGGAAAGTTTCTTCATCGGTTTAATCAGCAAATGTTACCCTTTAGAATAAACAGAATGCAAATAGTTTAATTTAATGTAGGAATTCATTGGATGGGATTCTAAGGATAAAACATAATTGCTCATAAAAAATAAACATCACCCGTTTTTTTATGTTATTTTCGTAGATGGAATACAGCAAATACTAATGGAAGAAGGATTTCCTCTTTTTATTGAGATGGAATTCCTGCGAATAAACAAGAAGGAATATGATCAGTGATAATGCCATGCGTTTGCGCGAGATGATTGAAAAAGCCATTGAAGATCATACGATCACCCATGAAGAATACGATACAATTCTGCACATTGCCACGGAAGACGGGCATATTGATCCGCATGAGCGAATTCTCCTGCAACAACTTCAGGAGATGATTGCCAATGGCATGGTGAAATGGGTTCTTCCCTGAGCCTTGTATCTTTTGGATTCAGTAGTTCGGGCCTTATTCATACCGCAATGTTTGGGCCGGATTGATCCGTGTTGTTTTTAACGTTTGGTAGCTAATGGTTGCAATGGCTACTGCAATGGCTGCTAAAAAACCCACTGCAAACTCAAAAACACTCAGGCTAATCCGGTAATAATAATTCTGCAGCCAGTTTCGGGCCACGAAAAAGATCAGTGGCCAGGCAACAACCGTTGCAATGCATACCAAAGCAATGATCTCCTTCGAGATCAAATAGAAAATACCGGGAACAGAAGCGCCCAGAGCTTTTCTGACCCCCACCTCTTTGGTTCTTTGTTCAATGGTATATGAAGTCAATCCGAATAATCCCAGTGCAGCAATGAAAATTCCCAGAATCGTAAACAACACGGAAAGCTGTGCATTCTGTCTTTCATTCCGGTACATCTGTAGAATGTCGTTCTCCATGAAGTAATACTGAAGCGGATTGTTGGAGGCGAAGCGTTTCCATATATTTTCAATCTGACGGATGGTTTGGGAAGAAGCTTCCGAAGCAAATTTAACGGTTATATATCCAAAATATATTCCATCGGTTTTAAACCGCATTATATAGGGAGAAATTCTGTTATGAAGCGATCGGAAGTGAAAATCACGGCTAACCCCAATGATGGGAATATAATTGATTTCTCCATCGTCATGGATGACCATAAACCGTGAGGAAACCAGGGTTTTCAACCCAAACTCTTCCATGGTTTTCTGATTGACAACGCAAGCCTGTTGATCGGAACCATATTCCCGGTTAAAAAACCGGCCCTGGTCCATTGTCAACCCATAGGTATCCAAGAAATCGTAATCCACCCAGTTTGACTGAAGCAGGAAGGTTTCCGCGTTACGTCCCTCCAACATATAGGCATTCAGGTTGTTATTCCGTCCGGGAACTGCCGTCGACACCGAAGCATTGGCAACTCCCGGGAGACGGAGTATTTCTTCCTTAAACGCATTGATCTGATCACCGATCGAACCGGCCTGTTCAATTACCATCAGGCGTTCTTTATCAAAACCCATCTCTTTATTCACCATATAGGTTAGCTGCCGGTACATGATGATCGTACCAATAATCAATACGATGGAAATCAGAAATTGCACAGAAACCAGCATACTTCTTAGTTTGCCATTTCTAAAGCCTTCTCTGACTTTCCCTCTCAGGACGGCAGCAGGACGAAAGGAAGAAAGATAAAACGCCGGGTAGGCACCTGCGAAAACTCCTACCACAAGAGCAAAGGCTATCAAACCAGGCCAATAGTACCCATGCTGAAAAAGCCCAAACTTCATCCTGGCATCCAGTAAATTGTTGAAATACGGAAGAGTGATCCACACAATGAGTATTGCCACGACCAACGCCAACAGGGCAATAATCGTTGAATCGCTTAAAAACTGCATGATCAACGCCCTCCTGGATGATCCATTCACTTTTTTAACCCCCACTTCCTTTGCGCGCTTTGTGGCCTGGGCTGTCGACAGATTCATGAAATTGATCGACGCAATGAGAATGATTAGTATGGCAATGCTTCCAAAAATAAAGAGGTATTTAGGATCCGAGGCAGGTTTGGCATCGTGTTCAATGGAAGGATCAATATGTATTTTTGTTATTGGCTGAAGATGAAAACTATACCGGTTCCCCTGTGAAAGAAACTCTTCCACAGAAACCCCAAACAGTTCCTGGACCCTGGGTCCCACATATTTTTCCACCATGCCTGGAAATTTGGCCTCCACATCGGTCTCCAGGGTATGGGGTTTCAAAAGAAGATAGGTGCTAAAACTGTTGCTCAGCCATTCCGGATCATTGGCCCGTGGATTGGTCATGAAGGAAGTGAAAACATCCACATTGATATGGGTGTTTTCCGGAAAATCAGCCATAATCCCGGTGATGCGGTACGGCTCATCCTGTGTATTGATTTTTAGAAATGCATTGATCGGATCTTTCTCTCCGAAGATTTTCCTTGCTGTAGATTCGGAGAGAACCATCGTGTGGGGCTCGTTCAAAACATTTCTGCGATCTCCTTTAATCAAAGGTATAGAGAACAAATCAAAAAAGGAAGAATCGGTTTCGGCAAAATCACTGATAATAAAATTCTGATCCCCGTTCTTCACAATGGTTTCACCCCATTTATTCAAACGACAAAAAGACGCTACCTCCGGAAAATCAGCCGCTATGGTCGGACCAATGACCGACGCCGTCCAACAGGCATTAATCTCCTGATCTCCGATTTTGCCATCCAGGATGACCCGGAAAAGCCGGTCCTTATTTTCATGATACGTATCATAACTCAATTGATGCAAAATAAAAAGAAATATTATCAGACTGCAGGCAATCCCTATGGATAAACCAAGAATATTAATCATCACATACCCTTTCCCTTTTTTAAAGGTGCGCAGACTGTTTTTTAGGATGTTACTAACCATGGCTATGAATCTTCATTGAAAAGAAGGGATGTTTTCGTATATAATATCATTGATATGACGCACAAAGAATGCGTATGTTACATACATACAGAAAAGAAGAACGAAATGACACTCCCTATAACGGATTAGCAATGCTTCGTTGGTTGATAACCCAAAGCCGAAACAGAAACCGTATAAATAAGCAACCAGCGAAGAATTTATTTAGTTAATTACGATTCAAAAGAAATAAAACGTATATTTTTACCTTTGTTTATTGATCCGGTGTCATGTCCATAAAATCTGCCTTTTTACTCATCCGATGACAGTAAATAAAAACAGATTGTCAAGGATTGAATTGTGCGATAGTCCAGGTTTGACTTGTCCCGGGTGTTTGATCAAACAGTATTAATTTTTCACACCATGAGTAAATCAAGCAAAGAATTATCGAGGAGGAGGTTTATTGGAACCACGGCTCTGGGGATGGCAGGGCTTACCTTCCTGCCCTCTTTACAAAGTTGCCACAGGGATGATGACGATTCCGATATTAAACTGGGTTTTATTGGATTAGGCCGGCAGGCCTTGTTCCTGTTGAATGGCTTTTTACAGATTCCAGGGGTAAAAATACTGGCTGGTTGCGATGTATACGGACGCAAGCGTCAGCGGTTCTTCCGTGTAGCCACCCATTTTTATCAGGAAGCCGGCAAACAGATTCAAATCGATGTATACGAAAAATACCAGGATCTGCTGAGCCGGGATGATCTGGATGCGGTTGTGATTGCAGTCCCCGACCATGCGCATGCCATGATTGCTGTTGCCGCCTGCAAAGCCGGCAAGGATGTTTATCTTGAGAAGCCGATGACCTTTACCATTCGGGAAGGTCAGGTTTTACGGCAGGTAGTTCGTGAAGAAAACCGGATTCTGGCCGTTGGCAGTCAGCAACGCTCGGATGCCAATTTTCAACATGCTGTTCAGCTGGTTCAATCGGGAGCACTGGGAACCATTGAGCGCGTCAATGCTTATGTGGGAGCTCCTCCGGTACCGTATCATTTACCTCCTGAACCGGTACCCGAAGACCTGAACTGGGATTTGTGGCTGGGTCCCCTCCCGGAGACCATTCATTTTAACAACGAACTAAATCCCCCTATTTCACTGGATCCCGTTCAACATGAACAGTTCTGGGGCGGGTGGCGCTGGTATAAAGAAACAGGCGGCGGTTTTACTACTGACTGGGGAGCCCACATGTTTGACATTGCACAATGGGCACTCGGAATGGATAAAAACGGCCCCGTAGAAATCTCTCCTATCGGAGATGGCACGGAATTCATGATGTTTACGTATGCCAATGGCGTGGTCATGACCTCAGAACCCTTTGATGAACAACGAACCAAAGGAGTCAAATTTTGGGGGGATAAAGGCTGGATCGAAGTAGCCAGAGGCTATTTCAATGCTTCGGATGACGCATTCAAACCTGAAGCAATACAGGAAACAGAAGATGGCCCCTACGAAACAAGAATTCCTCATCAGATAGACTTCATTGAGGCCATCCGTGAAAGAAAAGATCCGGTGGTGCCGGTTGAGATCGGACATAGTTCATGTACCGTTTGTACCCTCGGGAATATTGCCTGTGACCTGAAGCGTACCCTTAAATGGGATCCGGCAACCGAAACATTTGTCGATGATGAAGATGGAGCTGCTACAGCAAAACTTCACTATGCGTATCGCTCTCCCTGGAAGTTGATTTGAATCAATAAAAAACCGGAAATACCAAAGCCGCTTTCGGAATCCTGAAGCGGCTTTTTCTTGAACCGGACATCATGCAAGGTTGATTTTCCCCCCTCCCTTTTTGATGGATTCTTTGATAGCATCCACAATCATCATATCGCGCAGTCCTTCTTCCCCCGGGCTTAAAGAGGATCGTCCATCCATTATGGCTTTGCACATTTCGTCCATCTGGACGGCCTGCTGGTGTTTTTCAGGAAAATCAAAGGTTTCCCCCCGGGGGAGGAATCCATGCAATCCGCTATATCCCTGAAATGGTTCCAGTCCGTACCCTCCTCTTTGAGCATGAACCTTCAGAAAATTTATGCCGGATGAGAATGTGGCCATACAATTGACCACTATGGCATCAGGAAATTCCAGCTGAAAGGTCGTGATTTCATCCACTTCACGGATATTCTCCGGATCGGGATTAAACTGCTGGGCTGAAACCGAGAAGGGTTCTTTTCCGGTTGCATAACGTGCAGCCTGGACGGCATACACACCCATATCCATCATGGCGCCGCCTCCGTATTCAGCTTTTATTTTCCAGTGATTTGTTGGCCGGTTCATGCGAAATCCCGTACCGCAATGAATGACCTGAATTTTCCCGTACATTTCCTCGCGGGCTATTTTTTCAATATGCCGGGTATAGGGTTCATACCGTAACCGGTACCCAATCGAAAGGGAAACACCGGCTTCCTGGCAGGCAGCTATCATTTCACGGCATTCACCCGCATTCAACGCCATGGGTTTTTCACAAATGACATGCTTCCCTGCTTGTGCAGCACGAATGACATATTCTTTATGCATGCTGTTGGGAAGTACCACATAGATCACATCGATATCCTTGTTGTCAGCAATGGAATCAAAAGTCCGGTAGTTGTAAATATTCTTTTCTGGAATCTTGTACTTCTCCGCCCAGATTTTTTCTTTCTCAGGGGTTCCGGTCACAATTCCTGCCAGATAACAATGCTCCGTTTTCTGCAACCCCGGAGCCAGCAGATCCGTAGAATAATAGCCCAATCCGACCAGTGCTATTCCCAGTCTGCCTTTCTGTGAAAGCGGCCTTCCATAGGAAATAAAAGGCGAAGAAAACGTACCTGCAGCCAACGTGGCCGCTGAAAGATTCGCAATAAACCGGCGGCGCGATTGCTTTTTCATCATTCCTAATTTAGTTTTCTATAAATCTACAAAATTTTGCCTTATCCACAGAAAACTATTTTATCCCGTATAATTCATGAATTATTCCTGTCTCCGACAGCGACTAAGATTCAGTAAAACTTTCTTCCAACGTTTAACTTCATCTAAGTCGGCGTTAATCTGAGCTTTATTCATATTTTTTAAAATTTATGAATAGCTCAGGTTAAAAGTTTTTTGGTTTAAAAGATCGTATATGACGAACAGCAAAAATCAGAAAATAGCCGTTTTAACCGAAAATGCAGACTCCGATAAAAACCTTATCCTGCACGGAATAAAACAGGCAACTGCCTTTCAGAAGGAGGTATGTCTTGTTTATGTGCATACAAAAAATAAAAAAGACGACTCCGGACCGGCAAAAACCGTCCTGGAAGGATACCAGAAAATCGTAACCCGGGATATTCCCTCTCTGCCCGTGCATACTGTATTTCTGAATGAAGATCCTGTGAAGGCAATCCATCCCCTGGTGGACGAACAGGAAGTGATCCTGATCATCGCCCGTCAGGCTTTGTACAGCAAATGGTCACGCGCTGTCCGCCTCAGTCCGGTCCCTTTCCTCTTTGTCAACGAAAAACAAACAACAATATCCGATTACAAAAAAGCAATCCTCCCGGTTGATCTGCGCAAAGAATCCAACGATGCCATTTTATGGGCATCCTATTTTGCACGGTTCCATCGTTCAGGAATCAATGCCATAGCAGCCTGTGACAAGATGAAGGAGAACAAAAAAAGTGTACAGAAAAATATCCTCGGGATGAAAAAACTCTTTTCAACATTCAACCTCGGAATAAAAGTATTCAAGGGACAGACCAACAGCCTGAAGATTCAGTTTGAAGCCCTGGATCTGGCCCAACAATCCGATGCCGATCTGCTGATTATCCTGGGAAGCTCTTATGTTACCGTTTTTGATAAGCTCATTGGCCTGCCTGAAAAGAAGATCATGAAAAAGGCAGGATTGCTGCCCGTTTTGCTGATCAATCCCCGGAAGGATATGTACATCCTGTGCGATTAAATTTTTATTAAACCTTTCACTTGTTTTTCTGTATAGACT
>CAYPAW010000066.1:0-65250 GCA_964408795.1 uncultured Mariniphaga sp. | reverse complement strand
ACTTTCGACATTCAGTTCTCCGGCAAATGCCGGATCCTGAATGTCGGGTGTCACTAACATTTTTCATTTTCTTCCCTTATCACTTTTCCTGGTTCCTGGTTCCTGGTTCCTGGCTCTTTCCCTTTTCCACCTTTCCACTATTCCCCATTTTTCATTTTTCACTTTTCACTTTTCATTTTCTTCCCTTTCCACTTTTCCTGGCTCCTGGTTCTTGGCTCTTGATTCTTTCCCTTTTCCTGATTACCCCCTTTTGTCACTTCCCCAAAAAAGATTATTATTGCCTTCGGAACCACAGGCTGGGAAGAATCATGAAACAGAAGACACTGGTTGTCATTTTAGGCCCTACCGGAGTGGGTAAATCACACGCTGCGCTCAGGGTTGCCGATTATTTTCATACCGAGATTATCTCGGCCGATTCGCGGCAGATCTTCCGCGAGTTACATATCGGGACAGCGACTCCTTCTGCAGAGGACCTCCGTCGGGTGAAGCATCATTTCATCGGATCCCGGTCCATTACCGGGTATTACAATGCCAGTATGTACGAAGCAGCGGTTCTGGATCTTCTGGATGACCTTTTTCAGAAGCACACAATCGTGGTGATGACCGGGGGTTCGATGTTGTACCTTGATGCTGTGTGCAAAGGGATTGATGCGCTTCCCTCCGTGGATCCGGAATTACGTGCATCCCTTCTTGCCACCTGGAAAACCGAAGGACTGGCAAACCTGAGGCTTCGCTTGAAAAAACTGGATCCCCGGTATTATCGTGAGGTGGATCTCAAAAATCCCAAACGGATCCTTCATGCCCTGGAGATTTGCCTGATGACCGGGAAACCCTACTCATCGCTCCGTTCGGGGACCGAAAAAAAAAGACCATTTCATATCTTTAAAGTCGGGTTAAATTGCAATCGCCAGGTATTGTATGAAAAAATCAATCTGCGTACCGATCGGATGATACACGCCGGGTTGATCGATGAAGCCCGGCATTTGTACCCCCAAAAACATCTGAATGCCCTGAACACCGTAGGGTACAAAGAACTGTTTGCCTTTTTTGACGGAACGATCAGCCGCGAAGAGGCCATAGAGCAAATTAAAAACAACACACGTAAATATGCACGGAAACAACTCACCTGGTTCCGTAGAGATCCTTCCATACACTGGTTTGAACCCGACCGGGACCAGGAGATCATTGAATGTATTAAAAAGGAGGTACTCCATGACTGAACAACCATTCCCTTTTGTCATCCGCGTATACGGAATCATCCGGAACCACCGGGATGAAATTCTGGTGACCGATGAATTTCAGCTGAACAGGAAAATGACCAAATTCCCGGGAGGTGGCCTGGAATACGGAGAAGGAACGGTAGACGGCCTGCGCAGGGAAATGCGCGAAGAATGCAACGGCCAGGAAATAACCCGGATCCGCCACTTTTATACAACGGATTTCTTTCAGCCCTCCTTTTTCCATGAAGGAAAACAGCTTATCAGCATTTATTACCTGGCTGAACTGCTGGGAGATCCGGTTTTTCCAGTATCCCAACGTCCTTTTGATTTCCAGGAAGAGATCAATGGAAACCAATCGTTCCGGTGGATTCAAAGAAAATCGCTGAACCCTGATGAATTCTCCTTCCCTATCGATACCTTTGTAGCCCGTAAGATCAAAACAACCGGAGAATCCCTATGAAGAAAATGGTTATGATTGGTACGGCCTACCCCTTCAGAGGCGGTTTGGCTGCCTTCAACGAACGGTTAGCCAGGGAATTTATCAAAACGGGCTATCAGGTGCGCCTTGAAACATTTACCTTGCAGTACCCCGGATTTCTCTTTCCGGGGAAAACACAGTATGCCAACTGGGAAAAACCCGAGGGACTGGATATTGTCAGATCGATCAGTTCCGTCAATCCGCTCACCTGGATACACACCGGCAGAAGAATCAGAAACGAGAAACCCGACCTGGTTGTTTTCAAATACTGGCTTCCCTTTATGGCGCCCTGTTTTGGTACTTTGGCCCGGATCATCCGTAAAAACAAACACACCCGGATCATTGGTATTGCAGACAATATCATCCCCCATGAAAAGCGATTCGGGGATATTCCCCTTACCTCCTGGTTTATGAAAACCCTGGACGGGATGGTTGCCATGTCAGGAAGCGTACAGAAAGAGGTAGCCCTTTTTCGAAAAGATCTTCCCACCACCCGGTGTCCTCATCCGGTTTTTGATAACTTCGGGGAACCCATGGACCGGAAAGAAGCATTGAGAAAGCTTGCTCTCAAGGAGGAATTCCGGTATTTTCTTTTTTTTGGTTTCATCCGGGACTACAAAGGACTGGATTGGCTGCTTGAGGCGTTTGCCGATGCACGACTTCGGGCGTTTCCCGTGAAGCTGATTGTTGCCGGTGAGTTCTATACGGACCCGGCACCTTACCGGGAGCTGATAAAAAAAAGAAACCTCTCGGATCACATTATCCTGAAGAACGATTTCATCCCCGATGAGGATGTCAAACTATACTTCAGTGCGGCCGACATGGTTGTGCAGCCTTACAAATCAGCCACCCAAAGCGGAGTGACCCAGATCGGTTACCAGTTTGAGAAGCCGATGCTGGTAACCCGGGTAGGCGGATTGCCGGAGATGATCCCGGATCAGAAGGTCGGCTATGTGGTATCCCCACACCCGGAAGCCATTGCCGACGCCCTCTGCGATTTCCTGAAAAACAACCGCAAAGAAACATTTACAGCCCATGTCAAAAAAGAAAAACAAAAATTCTTGTGGTCAAGCATGGTATCTGCTATCTTAGAAGTCTCTAACCAAAAAAGGGACGTATGATCATACGAAGCAAAGCGCCTTTGCGTTTGGGGCTTGCCGGAGGGGGTACCGATGTGTCGCCCTATTCGGACCTATACGGTGGAGCCGTGCTGAATGCGACGATCAATCTTTTTGCCTATGCATCCATTGAGCCACGCACCGACGGAAAGATCATCATACATGCGGTCGATAAAGGGGAAAAACTGGAACTGGATGCTGCGGAAGTGCTTCCTCTGGATGGCAAACTGGACCTGCTCAAGGGCATTTACAACCGCATTGTCCGCGATTTTACCGGGCACCCATTATCCTTTGCGCTAACCACCATTGTGGATGCCCCTCCCGGTTCAGGCCTGGGCTCCTCCTCGACGCTTGTGACGGCTGTGGTCGGAGCTTTTACCGAATGGCTTAAGATTCCTTTGGGAGAATACGACATAGCCCAACTGGCCTACCGCATTGAACGAATCGACATGGGGTATGCCGGAGGAAAACAGGATCAATATGCTGCCACCTTCGGAGGGGTTAATTTCATGGAATTCTACGATCACGAAAAAGTAATCGTCAATCCGCTTCGCATACGCACCGAAATTTTGAACGAACTGGCATTCAATATGGTGCTTTATTATACCGGAACCAGCCGGCTCTCCTCGGAAATTATCGAAAAACAACAGAAAAGCATCCGGCAGAAAAACAGCGAGTCGGTGCATGCGATGCATAAAACCCGGGATATCGCGGTCCGGATCAAAGAAGCGATTCTGAAGTCGGATCTCGACCGCGTAGGAGAGATCCTGCATGAGGGCTGGCAATACAAAAAACAGCTGGCCCAAGGAATTTCCAACAGCCAGATCGATACGATCTACCATGCCGTGAGACAAGCCGGAGCCCTGGGAGGAAAAATCTCAGGGGCCGGAGGAGGCGGTTTTATGTTTTTTTACTGCCCCGGGAATACCCGTTTTCAGGTGATCGAAACATTGCGTACTTTTGGAGGCGAGATTACCCCCTTTCAGTTTACAAAAGGCGGACTAAGCAGTTGGACGATATAAGAAATCCGAAAATGATAAAACAAAGAATACAGGAAAGCATTGATGTCAAGCAGAAGATTTTAGCCGATCCGCAGTTGCTGATCCATATGGAAGAAGCCGCCGCCAGGATCACCGAAGCTTTTGAGGACCACCACAGGGTTTACTTCTGTGGCAACGGGGGCAGTGCAGCCGATGCCCAGCACCTGGCCGCTGAACTGTCCGGGAAGTTCTACCTCGACCGGCCGGCTCTGCCGGCCGAAGCCTGCCATGGGAACCCTTCCTTTCTGACGGCCGTATCGAATGATTACGATTTCTCCCGGGTATATGCCCGCTACATAGAAGGATTCGGTGAAGCAGGAGATATCCTGGTTGCTCTTTCCACATCCGGGAACTCCCCCAATATCCTCCAGGCGCTGGAAACAGCCCGCAAGAAAAAAATGTTCTGCATCGGACTGACGGGTCACACCGGCGGGGAAATGAAAAAACGGGTGGATATTCTCCTGAATGTACCTTCTACAGATACGCCCCGGATTCAGGAAGCCCACACCCTGATAGGACACATAATCTGCGAAATCGTCGAAAGGAAATTGTTCGCCTGATGGACAGGGAAGCGGTGATACTGGCAGGAGGTCTCGGAACCCGCCTGAAGGAAACAATCGGAGGGCGCCCGAAGCCTATGGCTCTGGTGAACGGAAAACCGTTTCTTGCCTATCTGATCCGTTACCTGCAAAAAAACAATTTCCAACATCTGATTCTCGCAGTCGGGTATAAACATACCCTCATCCGCGACTATTTTGGAACCGATTTCCGGGGCATACCCATTACCTATGCCGTTGAGGAAACGCCCCTCGGCACCGGAGGCGCTGTTCTTAACGCGTTAAAATATGCCCGTACGCCACGCTGTTTTATCCTAAATGGAGATACCTACTTCCCGGTTTCCCCCGATCGCATGGAACAGCTGTCTGACCAACGAAAATGCGACCTGGTGCTGGCTTTGTATAAACTCAACAACGTATCCCGGTATGGGACCGTTACGCTGAATAACGAAAACCGGATTACCGGCTTCAGAGAAAAAAAAGAAAGCCCAAAGCCCGGAATCATCAACGGCGGAATATACTACCTCTGCAAAGAAGCGTTTATGCAGTTGCCCTTTCCAAAAATATTCTCCTTTGAGAACGATTATCTGGTACCCCAGGTGCATCATCAGAACTTCTGCGGAATCATTTTCCCCGATTACTTTATCGACATAGGAATTCCGGAAACGTTGGAACAAGCACAGAAAGATTTTTTTACTTTTGATATGGAATAACCGGCCGGATTCACAAATCTCCTTAAGCCGGAAAGAATGGATTAAAAAGCAGGGAACCCATGAAAAACAAAGCGCTTTTTGTGGACAGAGACGGAGTCATCAACGTAGAAAAGAACTATGTTCATACCATTGAAGAATTTGAATTCATTCCGGAAATTTTCGCTATTTTAAAAAAATACCAGAAGGAGGGCTATTTGATTATTGTGGTATCCAATCAGGCCGGGGTTGCCCGAAACTATTACACAGAGAAAGAAGTTGAGATTGTAAACCGCTGGATGGTTGACAAACTGAAGGAGAAGGGTATTTTCATCCGGGAAGTATACTATTGTCCCCATCATCCTGATTTCACCGGCGAATGTGCATGCAGAAAACCCAACCCGGGAATGATCCTGAAAGCACTGGAAAAATACCACATCGATCCGGAGCAATCGGTACTGATCGGCGATAAGGAAACCGATCTTCAGGCGGGCAGGAATGCCGGAATAGGAACCAATCTCTATATACATGAAGTTATTCAGGAATCCTGACGTATGCAACACTTTACACAAGCAGAAATAAGGCTGATCCAGGACTATTATGATGACCTGTTAAGTGAGATCCGGCCCAAGTTCAAAAAGGAGCAGCTGGAGAAGGTACAGAAGGCTTTTGAGTTTGCCCATGCGGCGCATGAAGGAGTAAAACGTCATTCCGGAGAGCCCTTCATTATTCACCCGGTTGCGGTTGCCCGGATTGTATCCTACGACCTGGGGCTGGGAACCAATGCTGTACTTGCAGCGATTCTTCACGATGTAGTCGAAGATACAGACTATACCCTGGAGGATATTGAAAATATGTTTGGGAATAAGGTAGCCCGCATTGTAGACGGGCTGACCAAACTGTCGGGGGATGCCATGACCAACCAGGCCCTCACCCTGCGGAAGATTCTGATGACCCTTTCCGAAGATGTGCGGATCATCCTGATCAAGATTGCCGACCGCCTTCACAATATGCGCACCCTGGAATCCCTGCCTCTGCACAGACAGATCAAAGTTTCGGGAGAAACCCTGTATGTCTACACCCCCCTATCGCACCGCCTGGGACTCCATGCCATTAAAAGCGAAATGGAAGACCTGGCCTTTAAATACAAAAATCCGGAAGAGTACAACATGATCCTCTATCAGCTCCAGGACCAGGAAGCCAACCGGAATTACCTGATCAATGAATTTATACGGCCTGTTGAAGAACGCCTTAAAGAAGAAGCCATTGACTGTGTGATCAACAGCCGCCTGAAATCCATTTATGCCATCTGGGAAAAAATGAAGGTGAAGGAGGTATCCTTCGATGAGGTGTATGACATGATGGCTATCCGGATCATTGTGAAACCCAAACCCGGAGTGTCTGAAAAAAGACAGTGTTTTGATATACTTTCGCTGCTGACCGATATTTACAAACCCAAACCAGACCGCATCAGGGATTGGATCACCTCCCCCAAAGCAAACGGCTACGAATCCCTTCATGTTACGGTCATGGGACCCCACGGCCGATGGGTGGAAGTGCAAATCAGAACGGAACGAATGGACCAGATCGCAGAATATGGGTTTGCCGCCCATTACAAATACAAAGGCTTGAAATGGCAGGAAAAAGAACTCGAAAAATGGATGGGAAAAATCCATGAAAGCCTCCAAAACCCGAACACCGATGCCTATGATTTCCTGGATGAATTCAAACTGAACCTGTTTGCATCAGAAATAGCTGTGTTCTCGCCCAAAGGGGAATTGTTCAAGCTTCCCATCCATGCAACAGTGCTCGATTTTGCCTATGAAATACATACCGACCTGGGCAATAAATGCATCGGCGCCAAAGTGAATAAAAAATTAAAACCCTCAAGCCATGTGCTCAACAATGGCGATCAGGTGGAAATCCTGACCTCAGAAAAACAAAAACCCCAGCGGGAATGGCTGAAATTTGTAGCAACAGCCAAAGCCAGGACAAAAATAAAGGACGCCTTTAAGCTGGAGAAAAGCAGACACCTGGAACTGGGCAAGGAGATGATCGATGCAGCTCTGAAAAAACTGCATATTATACCCACCGTAAACACGCTCAAAAAAATAACCTCCTACTACAACCTGTCGAACAAAGATCAGCTATATTCCCAGGTGGGAATAGGGTTTATTGACCTCGACGACATCGCCAATGCCATACACAAAAAATCGGAAAACCGGATTACCCGCTATTGGAAACTGACCTTCGGAAAGATGAAGAAAACGGATAAAGGAAGCGATGAACCCATCGACAAAAAGAAACCCTTTCTTTTAAGAGAAGATCCCGAAAGCCGGAATTACACCCTCGCAAAATGCTGCAATCCGATTCCCGGCGATGATGTGATCGGATTTGTCCTTGCCAACAACCAAATTGTCATCCATAAAAAAGGATGTCCCAAGGTAGAAAAACTAACCTCCAGCCATGGAAGCCGCCTGATCACAGCCAAATGGACCACCTTCAAACGACTCTCCTACCTCACGCAACTACATATCGACGGATTCGACCGCATCGGCATCGTGAACGAAGTAACCAACGTGATCTCCAAACAACACAATATCAACATGCGAACCATCACTTTCGATACCCATGACGGCATTTTCGAAGGAGAACTCTTTATATACATCCATAACGCCCAGGATCTCCAGAATCTGATCGCTGAACTGAACAAAATAAAGGGAATCGATAAAATTGAACGGGTGGAAAATATTACGGAATGAACAACAAACAGGAACAAAAATCAAAAAAATGATTATTTTTGATTCTTATTTAAACTTGGTTTAAGTATGAATAGGCAGAAAACAAGGGAAGCAGTACGGAAAATGTTTACGGAATACCTTCTCCAGAAAGGGCACCGGAAAACGCCGGAAAGGTTTGCAATTCTTGAAGAGATCTATTCACAGGAAGGACACTTTGACATTGAATCCCTGTATATATCCATGAAAAACAAAAAATACAGGGTTAGCCGGGCCACTCTTTACAATACCATTGAATTGCTGCTTGAATGCAAACTGGTGGTTAAACATCAATTTGGGAAAAACATTGCTCAATTTGAAAAAGCGTTTGCCACCCAACAACACGACCATTTGATCGATATCGACTCAGGCAAAGTGACCGAATTCTTCGATCCCAGGATTCATGAAATTATTAAAGATGCCTGCAAACAAAATCATTTCGAACTTTCCCATCATACCCTTTATATCTACGGACACAATCAGTCCGAATAAATGACAGTGGTTCACGGGCTTTTTTTTTTGCCCTTCCGGGAACCGGTCTCAAGCTCTTCTTTCGGGGTGAATTCCTCTTTGGAAAGGAAAATTATACGGGGGTTCCAAAAATAATTTGTACTTTTAAAACGCCTAATGCTGATCCGCAGAAACGCAAAACCATGGATTGTGTATCTGCGGTTTGCTATGTATAAAAAACCAGAAAGAAAAAAAACCAGAAAGAATGAAAGTGGATGTATTGTTGGGCCTGCAATGGGGAGATGAAGGCAAAGGGAAAATTGTAGATGTCCTGGCCCCTGCCTATGATATTATTGCACGGTTCCAGGGAGGACCCAATGCCGGTCATACATTGGAGTTTCATAACATGAAGCATATTCTGCATACCATTCCATCGGGTATTTTCCGGGAAAATAAGATCAACGTCATCGGGAATGGCCTGGTGATTGACCCGATTATTTTCAAACAGGAAATTGAGGATATTACCAGCAAGGGATTTGGCATTTCTGGGAATCTTTTCATTTCCAAAAAAGCCCATCTCATCTTACCGACGCACCGGTTACTGGACGCCGCTTCGGAAGCCTCAAAAGGAGCATCTAAGATCGGTTCAACCCTAAAAGGGATCGGACCTACTTATCGGGATAAAACCGGGCGTGAAGGAATCCGCGTCGGCGATATTGTTTCAGGACTTGAAAAAAAATACACCCAATGCACCGAAAGGCATAAAACCGTGCTTGAGAAGATCTACGGGTATGCCTACAAAGAACAGCTCAGGCGCTATGAAAAAGAATGGTTTCAAGGCATCGAGGTGTTGAAATCATTCCCTTTGGTAGACAGTGAGTATTTGATCAACCACGGACTGGCTGAAGGGAAAAGCGTGTTGGCAGAAGGAGCCCAGGGGACGCTTCTGGATATCGATTTTGGTTCCTATCCTTTTGTAACTTCTTCGAACACTCTATGTGCCGGAGCCTGCACAGGCTTAGGCATAGCCCCCCAAAAGATTGGCCGTGTCATTGGAATCTTCAAAGCCTATTGCACCCGCGTTGGCCAGGGCCCCTTCCCTACGGAACTGAACAACCTAACAGGCGAAGAGATGCGCAAAGCAGGAAGTGAGTTCGGCGCTACCACAGGACGCCCACGGCGCTGTGGATGGCTCGACATGGTTGCCCTGAAATATGCCATCATGCTCAACGGAGTAACCGAACTGGTAATCACCAAAGCCGATGTACTCAATCAATTCAAAACCATCCGTGTATGTACCGGATATGAAATGGAAGGCCAGGTAATCAATCAGGTTCCCTATGAAATGAACCAAAATATGAAACCGGTCTATACCGATCTTCCGGGATGGAATACCAACCTTACGGAAATCACCCACAAAAATCATCTCCCCGAAGAACTCATCCGTTACATTCACTTTATCGAACGGGAAACCGGAATTCCTGTATCCATTGCTTCTGTAGGTCCCAAAAGAAAACAAACCATAGCGCTTACACAATGAGAGAATCTGCCAATGACATTACTATTCATTCAATATACACAGGGTTCATATGAATAAAAACCCAAAAACACCTGAGATTTGACGGGAAACAGCAAACGAAAATCAGAAGCCAACCGATTCAATTCCTTTTGCTTGGAACACTTTTTCGGACTTCGGAACGGTTGTGTTTACCCTGTACAGGAATTCAAGGAACCGGATGAATCATGAAAGGTTTTACCCATTGTTTAGGATAATAAATGTACAGAATGATGACTACCCCGATAGAAACCATTGGCCTATACACCGATTTCTACGAGCTTTCCATGGCTCAGGGCTATTTTCTGGCCGGCAAAAAAGAGGAACCTGCGATTTTTGAGTATTTTTTCCGGACCAATCCCTATCAGGGAGGATTTACGGTATATGCGGGATTAAGGGATTTCCTGGAAGGCCTCAGGGATTTCCGGTTTTCAGCTTCCGATCTAACCTATCTTCAGAGCCTGGGATTAAACGCCTCTTTTCTGGATTATCTTCGGGATTTTTCGTTCAGGGGGATTATTTACAGCATGCAGGAAGGAGAGGTTGTTTTCCCCAATGAGCCGGTTCTTTGTGTGGAAGGAACGCTCATCGAGTGTCAGCTGATCGAAAGTTTTTTATTGAACATTCTCAATTTTGAATCACTCATAGCCACGAAAGCCTTCCGGGTGTGGGTTGCTTCCGGAGGAAGGCCTTTTTCAGATTTCGGACTTCGGAGGGCCCAGGGCTTTGGGGCTTTGCACGGCAGCCGGGCAGCCGTCATCGGGGGAGCCTCATCAACCTCCAATGTGCTGGCCGGAAAGCATTTCAAGATTCCGGTTTCGGGAACCCAGGCCCACTCATGGATTCAAAGTTTCGATTCCGAACTGGAAGCATTCCGTGCCTATGCACGCAACCATCCCGAAAATACAACCCTTCTGGTGGATACCTACGACACCCTGAAATCGGGAGTCCCCAACGCAATAACCGTTGCCAGGGAGATGGAAGCCGAAAACCACAAACTGAAGGCGGTTCGCCTGGATAGCGGCGACCTGGCCTTCCTCAGCAAAAAAACACGAAACCTTCTCGACGCAGCAGGCCTCTTCTATGTCCGAATCATTGCATCCAACCAACTCAATGAATGGGTTATTCAAAGCCTTATCCATGAACAACACGCCCCGATTGACGCTTTTGGTGTGGGAACCGAACTGATTACCGGAAAACCAGACGCTGCCCTCGATGGAGTGTATAAACTAACCAGTATAAACAACCTTCCGAAAATGAAAGTCTCGGAAAACCCGGAAAAAACAACCCTGCCCGGACAAAAAACAGTACGCCGCTATTTCCATAAAAAAGGAAAATTCTTCTGCGACGGCATCCTCCTAAAAAACCAGCCTTCACAGGATCCGGATACCCTGTATAATCCGTCATTCCCTGAAAAATCAACCCGGGTTACCGGCCTGAAACCGGAGGAATTGCTCACAAAAGCCTATGCAGAACAAACAATTCTTTGGCCGAAAAAGAATCCCGCGGAGATCTTTCTGTACCTGAAAAACCGGGCCGACAAACTCCCGCAGGAATACAAACGTTTCATCCATCCCCCGGTTTACGAAGTAGGTATTTCCAAAGATCTGCTCACCTTACGGAATAAGCTTTCGGACAGATACATACAGAAATCCTAAGCAGCCAGATCTTTTAAAAAAAAGACGATGAAAGATATTGCAACACCCACTTTGCTTCTCGACAAACCGGTATGCCTTGATAACATCCGGCGTATGGCCGAAAAAGCACACAAATTCAACCTGAAACTCCGGCCTCATTTCAAAACACACCAGTCGGCCAAAGTGGGGGATTGGTTCAGGCTCTTTGGAGTGAACGCGATCACCGTAAGTTCTGTATCCATGGCTGCCTATTTTGCACAAAACGGCTGGAATGACATCACCCTGGCCGTTCCGGTGAATATTCCGGAAATAGACCGGATCAACCAGCTGACATCGGAGGTAACGATGAATCTCCTCATTGAAAACAAAGAAGCAGCACAAGCTCTAACAAAAAAGATAAAAAACAAGGCGGGCGTATACATCAAAATCGACACCGGATATCACCGCACAGGTATCTCACCGGAAAAAACGCCGATCATTGATGCGCTGCTTGAAATCATCAAAGAAAACAGCCTTCTTGAATTCAGAGGATTCCTGTCCCATACGGGACATACCTATACCGCCAATTCGGTGCATGAAATTCACAGCCGTCATTTCGATGCATTGCTCAAACTGCGGAACCTTAAACAACACTACAAAAAGAAATACCCCCATTTGCAGGTATCCCTGGGGGATACACCCTCCTCCAGCATTTGTGAAACATTCGATGGTGTAGATGAAATCCGACCCGGCAATTTTGTTTTTTATGATTATATGCAGTACAAACTGGGGGTTTGTTCGCTGGAAGATATTGCCTTGCGCCTGATCTGCCCGATCCTGTCGAAACACCCTTCGCGAAACGAAATAGTCATTTACGGAGGAGCCATTCACCTCTCCAAAGAATCGATTCCCAATATCGACGGAAAGCCGATGTATGGACGATTGGTCGTTCCCACGGAAGAGAAAAAAATCCTTTTGGGAGAATTGAATTATGTAAGCCGCCTGACACAGGAACTGGGCGTACTGAAAGTGGTTCAGAGAAACCTTCCTCTTTTTACCCCGGGAGAATTCGTGGAGGTCATTCCGGTACACGCCTGTCTGACGGCCAACCTGGCCCACCGGTACCTAACCACCGAAGGAGAGGAAATAACCATGATCCCACAATAGAATTGCGAATCAGATATTCAGATTCTCGGATTTTCGGATATTCAGATTCTCAGATACTCAGATTCTCAGATACTCAGATTCTCGGATTTTCGGATATTCAGATTCTCAGATTCTCGGATTTTCAGACGAACTGTCAACCGACACGAAGCGAAGCGGAGTCCCGATTTCCTATCGGGAACCGTTCCTGGTTCCTGGTTCCTGGTTCCTGGCTCTTGGTTCTTGGTTCCTGGCTCTTGGTTCTTGATTTTTCCCCTTTTCACTTTTCCACCTTATCACTTTTCCACTATTCCTGGTTCTTGGCTCTTGGCTCTTTACATTCCCCTACCCTTCATTATTCATCTTTCGGAGGGATGTGTTTCAATGTTTCCACGAGGAATTTCCAGAATTTCCGTACCGTTTCGATGTTCACTTTTTCATCCGGGGAGTGGGGATAGCGGATGGTAGGCCCGAAGGAGATCATATCCCAGTGGGGATATTTACTTCCCAGGATTCCGCATTCCAGGCCGGCATGGATAGCCGTTACTTTGGGTTTTTTACCCAATTTTTTCTCATACACATCCTGCATGATTCTCAGGATCGAAGAATCCATATTGGGATTCCATCCGGGATAATTACCGGAAAATCCTACTTTCCCGCCGGCCAAGGTAAAGACGGCCTGTATGCGGGCGCCCAGTTCTTTTTTTGCTGAATCCACGGAACTGCGCATCAGGCAGGCTCCGTGGATGGTTTTTGTTGCCGGCTCGGATTTTACAATCGCCAGGTTGGAGGAAGTTTCCACGAGTCCTTCCATGCTGTCGCTCATCCGGATCACTCCGTTGGGGCAGGCTCTTACGGAAAAACTGAGTTTTTCCTGTGTTTCCGGGTCGATGAGAAATTTTGGTGCCGGGGTTTCCTCCACATGAATCACCATATTCGGTTCGGTTGCAGCCAGTTCCTTTTTTATGGTTTCGGCAATATTCTCCACGAGGGCTTTCAGTTCTCCGATTTTGCTTTTCTCGACAGCCAGCAGGCCGAAGGCTTCCCGGGGGATGGCATTCCGAAGGCTTCCCCCGTCGACTGTGGACAGGCGAACTCCCAGTTTCAGGCTTACTTCATTGAGAAGACGAAAGAATACCTTGATGGCATTCCCCCGGCCCAGGGGAATGTCGATTCCTGAATGACCTCCTTTCATGCCGGTAACACTCAGCTTGATTCCCGAATAACCTTCCGGCACTTTTTCTTCCCGGTAGGTAAAGGCAATATTGGCATCTTCCCCGCCGGCGCACCCCACATACAATTCTCCCTCGTCTTCCGAATCGGTATTGATCAGAATGTCGCCTTTCAGGATACCCGGTGTTATGCCCTTAGCCCCGTCCATGCCGGTTTCTTCCGTGGCCGTGAGCAGCACTTCCAGGGGTCCGTGCTGCAGGGTTTTGGAAGCCAGGACCGCCAGGGCTGCCGAAACCCCAATTCCATTATCAGCCCCCAGGGTGGTTCCATTGGCAGTTACCCATTCTCCGTCTACATAGGCTTCTATGGGATCGGTAAGAAAATCGTGTTTTTTATCGCTGTTCTTTTGAGGAACCATATCGAGATGCCCCTGAAGAATAACCCCTTTCCGGTTTTCCATACCGGGGGTTGCCGGTTTCCGGATCATCACATTGCAGGCTTCGTCCATGAGCGTTTCAAACCCCAGGTTTTGCCCAAAATTCATCGCCCATTCCCGGATCTTCTCTTCATGTCCCGAAGGCCTCGGGATCTGAAGAATCTGATCAAATATACTCCATATTTCGGTGGGTTGAATATTTTTTATCTGTACCATAACGTATTGATTTATGTTAAAATTTATTTCTGTTTACAAGCCCTCCGGGAAGGGTTATTCAGGTTTCTGTCCGGACGGCAATTCAAGGCCGAATCCCTGTTTTTTGTCCGACTGTTTCAATTTGTAGGACAGGAAAATGGAAACAATGCCACAGCCAACCAGCATAAGCACCGGGATGGTATAATTGTACACATCTTCGCCGGCTCGGATGGCTTCCAGGTTTTCCTTATTGGTTAAATCCAGTACCGCCCCAATCCCCCAGAAGAACAACCCAAGACCCCAGTTCTGGATGGTGAACATGCTGGCATAGGCAGTTCCCAGTCTGTTTTCAGAGACAATCTTGGCTACCGAAGGCCACATGGCAGCCGGCACAAGCGAAAAAGCAATCCCCAGGCTCACCAACCCCAGGTATCCCAGAAAAACATTGTTGAACACCGAAAGAGATAAATGAGCAAAAATCAGTAACAGGGACCCAAGCATCATCAGAGAGGCAGCTTTTCCTTTTTTATCGACAATATTTCCAAAAATGGGGGTGAAAAGAATCGTACCCAACGGAATCAAACTGGCCGTTTTCGGTCCGTTGTTAAACCATACACTGAATACATCCTGCAGGGCTATAACAAAAATCACAAAGGCTCCGAGAATGATGATTAACACCAGATTCCGAATGCCCCGAACCTTGAATTGTTGAGGAATCAGGGTAAACCCCAGCGCAAAAACAAACAATCCCAGATATACACTGGCTGTACCCAGAGCGGTACTACCTAAAATGGTAACCACTCCCTCTCCCGGAGGCAGGGTATCGGTAAATCCAAATTTATTCACCAGAATATCCGCCGCATATTGAATAAACGGAAAAACCGCAGCGTAAAATGCAACACACAACAATGCAATGTAGATAAACGATTTGTTTTGTATCAGCTTGATCAGGTCCGAAAATTTAAATTCTTCTTCTTCTACTTCATCTGCTTTTTTGGCTGCTTTCACCTGTCTGTCGAGTTTAATATCAAAGAACAGATAAACGACAAACAGGATCAATCCGATGCCGATCAGAGTCGCTGCAAACACAATGGCCGGGGGAACCGTATTCACTGCCAGATCGGGAGATACAGCGATCCCCAGTGCCGATCCCAGACGCCCGAAGCCTACGTTAATAGCCATCGCCAGGGCCAGCTCATAGCCCTTAAACCATTTGACGATGGTTCGGGTGGCTACCACACAAACCACCTCAAGGCCCACTCCAAACAAAATACGTCCCAGGATCATGAAATTCAAAACGGTGGAGTGATCCTCGCCAAACCAACCCAGACTGGCGACAGCCACAATAGCACCCCCCAGGGTAGCCAGCCCGCCAAATAAAAGTCCGGCAATCCGAATTCCCCATTTATCAAGAATGATCCCTCCCACGATAATCATCCCAAACATATTGGCAATCGTGGTAAGCCCGATCAGCCTCCCAAATTCTTCACTGGTAAAACCCATCTCGGACTCCATCAACGGCTTTAAGCCACCGAAAAAATCCTGAAACCAGTAGGTTGCAAACATCAATATACTGACCAAAACCAGGGCAAACCATCGCATAGCTGCCGATTCTTTTACTGTGCGTTTCATTCGTTTGTTTTTATTGATTCATACTGATAATTCGTGGTATTCGAGTGATGTAACCCTTTTCTCCGGAATCCATAAAAGCGTTTCGTATCCTACTCCAGGAATAAATACATCCACAAATAAAGGAAAATAAATCAGCTTTACACAGGATTTTTTCCATAGAAAGGGAACTGTTTACCGGAAACCGTTATTGTTCCCTTTCTTTGCAGGTGATATTTTTAATGGCCCCTGTCGAGGGATGAAATTCCAGGATGCAATGGCCATCGAGAAACATTTCAGGAACAGGAGCGGTCACACCAAACTGGCTGACCGGGATTCGTGAAGAAACCATGGTTTTCAATTCATAAATCAAGCGTACCTCCGCCATGCCGGGTTGTCTGTAAAAAACCCCGCTCAACCCTGCATCCGGATTGTCTGAATTTCTCAACCGTTCGTACCGGTCGGTTAAGGTGCTTATTTTCATAACTTCCAATAAAACCGGTTTTCCTGTAAGGTCCGATTTCTCGAGGATTCCTTTTTCTTCGGAAAAGCGAAAGACCACTTCCCCTTTTTTGGTATTTACCGTGGGTATATACTCAAAGCTAAAACGGTAGGTCGTGGTTATGCTTCGGCCTGTAAACAGAGAAAGATACTCTTTTTCAATCCGGTCCAGTTGTTTCAGACTGGCTTCATAGGCTTTTCCATCGGGGGGAAGCACATCAAGGTACCCTATGGCTGTTTCGTATTTCATTCTCCGGCAGTCCAATATGCGTTCAGCAGCCTGCATGGCCTTTTGTTCCAGGCTCAGCCGGGCCGATCGAAATCCATTGGTTGAATCTCCGGCGCTGAAGAAAGGCAGGTCGGAAAGGTTGTCGAACTGAAATTCCTTTTCTTTATGGGGATAAAAAACCGTATTGGTAATCCTCTCCTTTTCGAGGCTCTCCGGCGCGGGAATGTTGATTCCTGCGAGGCATCCTTCCGGGGTGAGTCCAACCAAAGCAGCCACCTCCCCCCGGGCTTTAAACACCTGTTCCGGATCGGGTTCCGAAAAGGTCTCCAAGAAAACCCCTTCCATCGTCCATTCCGAGGAAGCCTCGGTTTTGGCATCCGGGATTCCCAGCAATTGATGGGCGAACCGTGCATACGGACCGGGGGTGAAATGGGTTTTGGATGCATCAACATACATCCGTATTCCTGTTTGAGGAAGTGCGTAGATCACGCCTTCCCGAAAAACCGGTCCTTCTCCGGTGTCTTCCTTGCTTCTGCGTTGACCGGATACCGGCCAAACCATAGCCATTGTGATCACAACGATCAGAATCTTCATTGGATGTGTCATACGTTTTTTATTTTAAGAAATGCTTCTCCGAGGGTATCCAGGATATCCCCGGCAATCAGGGCTTCTTCCGCATATTTTTTTACCGCCAGGTCTGCAGCCAGTCCATGTATATATACTCCGGCCCGGGCTGCCGTTGTCGGGTCCAGTCCCTGAACCAGCAAACCCAGAATGATACCGGTCAGGGCATCGCCGCTTCCGGCGGTCGCCATGCCCGGATTTCCCGTAGCATTGAAAAAGAGCTTCCCAGCGGGTGAAGCTACGGTGGTAAAGGCTCCTTTCAACACAACATTCAGCCGGTATTTTACGGCGAACTCCCGGAGCCGCATCACCTGGTCCCACGAATGGGGGGACTCACCGGCTAACCGCCGGAATTCTCCCGGATGAGGGGTAAGGATAGAATAAGGAGGTACTTTTTTGAGCCAGGCAGGATGTTCAGAAAGGATGTTGAGCGCATCGGCATCGATCACCAGGGGTTTATCGGCTTGTTCCAGTAACCTCAGCAAGGCCCGTTGGGTAACCTCAGCGGTACCCAGTCCCGGACCCAAGCCTACGGAGGTATACTTCCCCGGAGGCGGCATCTGAGTGATCATTTCCCCATCGGGATCCACACTGGCCATGGCTTCCGGTACCGCGGTTTGAATCACCGGATACCCCCTCCCGGGAATATGGGTCGTCAGCAATCCGGCGCCTGCCCGCAAACATCCCCGGGAAGCCAGAACGGCCGCTCCCATTTTTCCATAACTCCCGGCAATCAACAAAGCATGCCCCAGAGTGCCCTTATGGGCAAACCGCGACCGCCGGGGAATCATGGTAGAGAGATCCTCGGGGCCGGTAAAATAAAAATCGGTAGGCGTTAGCCGGATGCCCTCCGGATGCAACCCGATAGGCAAAACTTCCCAGAAGCCTGTATATTTTTCATTCTCAGCAAAGAAAAAGCTGATCTTGGGAAACTGAAGGGTTAAAGTAAAATCAGCCTGTACAATGTTTCCGGAGTGATTGTTGCTGTTGTCTTCGCCCATTAACCCGCTGGGTATATCCACCGCCACGACGGTTGCCTTGCTTTGGTTGATCTGTCGAACAACCGCTGCCGGCAGTCCTTCCAAAGAACGGCTTAGCCCCGAGCCAAAAAGGCCATCAATGACCACGTCCGATTCTGTGATTGCAGGTATTTCCTTTTCATGGCTGATTTTTCTGAGCGGAACTTTTTTTTGTTCTTCCAGGCGTTGCCAGTTTATCGCGGGGGCTCCCGAGAGGCCTTTGCCGAAATCCAGCAGGAACACTTCAACCCGGTATGCATGGCCGGCCATCATGCGGGCTATCGCCAAGGCATCGCCTCCGTTGTGCCCCGGACCCGCAAAAACAACCAGCTTCCGGTCTGCGGAAATATGGGCAAGCAGCCAGTGAACCATCTGGTTCGCTGCCCGTTCCATTAAGTCTATACCAGCGATCGGTTCATTATCCATCGTGAAACGATCTATTTCTGCAATTTTTTCGGTTGCGAAGATTTTCATAGCCGACCTTTTCGTCTGGTAAAAATATAAAAAACATAGGAAAAGGGATTCGTTCAAACGAAATGAATCGTTTTTAACCCGAATAATTCATGAATGATTCCTGTCTCCGACAGCGACTAAGATTCAGTAAAACGTTCTTCCAACGTTTGACTTCATCGAAGTCGGGGTTAACCTGAGCTTTATTCGTACGTTTAAAATTTATGAATAGAACAGGTTAATCCTTTAAAAGTGATCTTTATCAAGTTGTCTGACAGCAAAAGATTTCTATATTTGTTGGCAATGAAACGATCATTTATTAATCCATAAAAAAAACAATATGTTAAAGGGACATCCCAAAGGATTGTATGTAGCATTTTTCGCCAATATGGGAGAGCGTTTCGGCTACTATACGATGTTGGCTATTTTTGTGCTCTATCTGCAGGCGAAGTATGGGTTCACCGCTTCCGAAGCCGGCACCTATTACGGAGGTTTTTTATTTGGCATCTATTTTCTTCCTCTTTTGGGAGGAATCATTGCCGACAAAGTACTCGGGTATGGCAAAACCATAACCCTGGGTACGATCATTATGTTTCTGGGCTATTTGCTACTGGCGATCCCGGGGCAGGCCATTATTTTTACAATTATGGCCCTGGTAGTTATTTCCCTGGGAACCGGATTTTTCAAGGGCAATCTCCAGGCTCTTGTAGGAAACATGTACGATGATCCACGTTTCAGTGCCAACCGGGACAATGCATTTAACATCTTTTATATGGGCATTAACATCGGGGCATTTTTCGCTCCTTCGGCCGCTACCGGTATCAGCAACTGGATATTGGGAAAAGAGGGATTTACGTATGATCCCAGAATTCCGGACCTGGCGCATAAATTTCTAAATGGCGATACAGGAATACAAAACGAGCTGGCAGGTCTTGCACAGGCACAGATAGGCGGCAGCCTGAACAATCTGTCCGATTTCTGCCAAACCTATATCGATACTTTATCGTTATCCTACAATGCCGGCTTTGGCATTGCGGCTGCCAGCATGGTTCTCTCCTTTCTAATATTCATTGGATTCCGCAAATACTATAAATTGGCCGATGTTTCCGAACACCAGAAATCCAAAGATGAGAATCTGAAAGATCAGATGATCATTTTAAAACCCGAGGAAAGCAGGGCACGATTAATTGCTCTGTTTCTGGTTTTTTCTGTGGTGATGTTTTTCTGGATGGCTTTCCATCAGAACGGTTTTACCATGTCTATTTTTGCCCGGGATTACACGGTCAGCAAGGTCAGCAACTTCACCTATATCTTTTTCGATCTGGCGGCATTCCTGCCCTTGCTTGTTTCGTTGATCGGGCTTATCGTATTACTGAATAAAAAAAGCTCCGGGAAATGGAAAGCCATAGGGGCTATTTTGTTCATTGCAGGCGCCCTTATATGCTATGCCGTATATTCGGGGTACCAGGAGGAGATGCAGATTGCTCCTCAGATGTTTCAGCATTTCAATCCGATCTTTATTGTTTTCCTGACACCGGTAATTGTTGGGTACTTCAGTCAGCTGCGTAAAAAAGGCAAGGAACCCTCCTCGCCCCGGAAAATCGGAATCGGAATGGTGATTACAGCCCTTGCTTTCATGCTGATGGTAGGTGCTTCCGTGAATCTGATGTCCCCAAAAGAACTGGAAGGAGGCGTGTCGGATGCTCTGATATCGCCCTATTGGCTCATCGGCACCTATTTTACCCTGACCATTGCAGAACTGTTCCTGAGCCCAATCGGAATCTCTTTTGTATCCAAAGTGGCCCCACCCAAATTCAAAGGACTGGCGCAGGGAGGATGGTTAGCTGCAACAGCCATCGGAAATCTTATGGCCGGACTGATCGGTTATTTCTGGGATAAAATCGAATTATGGCAGTTCTTTATCATCCTGGTTGTTATGTGCCTGTTGTCGGCAACATTTATCTTCAGTGTCCTCAAAAGACTCGAAAAAGCAACCAAGGGATCCTGAGAAAAAAAAGGAGCAGCCAACCTGCTCCTTTTTTTTGTCTGACGATTTATTTTTTACAGGGTAAATATGTATTTTCGTATAGCAATAAACTTATAACCAATAGCTATGAAATCATCCCTGCTGTTTGTTTTTCTTCTTTTTTCAGGGGTCTCCTGCACGATGTCATCAAAAGAGAAAGATCATTCCATGGAAAAGAAAAAAATAAAAATCTTAATCGATACCGATACCAACAACGAACTGGATGACCAGCATGCCCTTGCCTATGCTTTTCTGAACGGGAAATTCTTTGATGTGGTTGGCATAACAGTCAATAACACCATCAATGGGGAGGGCATTCAGGGGCATTACGATGAAGCGCTGCGGATCATCAGGCTTTTTAACCTGGAGGAGAAGATGCCGTTAAAAAAAGGAGCCGTTGGCACTTTCAAAGAGATTGCTCCTCATATTTCCGAACCCGGTTTCGACGGCCATGAAGCAGTCGACTTTATTATTGCCGAAGCAAAAAAAAGCACCCGGGAAAAACTCGTTTTACTGCCAGTAGGCAAACTCACCAACATTGCTCTGGCCTTGCTGAAAGCTCCGGAGATTAAAGATCACATCCGGATCGTATGGCTGGGATCAAACTATCCCGGTCCGGGTGAGTACAACCTCGAAAACGATACAACGGCTGTAAATCCGGTCATTGAAACAGGAGTTGATTTTGAAATGGTAACCGTACGGTATGGAATGCCTTCAGGAACAGCCGCTGTGACAGTAACACGCGAGGAGATCAAATCCCATGTGGCCGGAAAGGGTCTGGAGGCAAAAACACCCGTTGAAGGAAGACACGGCGCAACATTCACCCGTTTCGGCAATTATTCGCTGAATCTTTTTGAGCATGCCGAATTGTATGGTGATCCTCCCTCACGGGCCCTCTTTGACATGGCCGCCGTAGCAATAGTAAAAAATCCGGAATGGGCGGAAAAAAAACAAATCCCGGCACCTAAACTTTCCGGAACAGACTGGATAGATCAACCAGAGAATGCAACAAAAATAATCATCTGGGAAAACTTCAACCGAAACGACATTGTTAATGACTTCTTTGCAACACTGAGAAATTCTCATTGACAATGGATCTGAAAAATGAAACTTCAACCAATCTGACTGCCATCAGGAAATTTTTTATTTCTCATCTTTTATCTGTCTGTTAAATAATTGTATATTTATACAACTGTTTAATTGCATATAATCCGGGTTCTCTCCCCGCCATTCCGTACTAAGAGTAACAAAATTATCGATGGAGAGGAATGCAAAGATCACCATAAGGAAACCACACGCTATACAAAATGTGAGAATCAGTTCAGGATCAAAACCTGAAATTATTCCCTCATTAGTAACCAAATGGCAATCGTTAATTGATACAATTGCCGATATTATTCATGTGCCATCCACCTTAATTATGAAGCTGAATGAAGATACGATTGAAGTATTTCTCAAAAGCAATACCCGGGGCAATCCTTATCATGCAGGAGAACAGGCAAAACTCGAGTATGGATTATACTGTGAAACCGTTATCGGCACCCAGCAGAAATTATTGGTACCCAATGCAGCCAAAGATCCTGTCTGGAAAGAGAACAACCCCGACGTCGATATAAATATGGTGTCGTATCTCGGATACCCTATCAACTGGCCTGATGGTGAAGTATTCGGAACCATTTGTGTACTCGACAACAAAGAAAACCACTACAATGCACTTTATGAGAAATTGCTCCATCATTTGAAACAACATATTGAAACTGATCTTCAATTTCTTTCAGACAAACAGGTCTATAGTGAATTAAACAAACAACTCAATGACTCCAATGCCATTAAAACAAGATTTTTATCCCTGATCTCCCATGATCTGAGAGGTACGATCGGAACCAATTATGAATTTCTGAAAATCCTTATTGAGAGCTGTGACGATCTGGAGAAAGATGAAATCAAGACCATTCTTGAATCCATGCTTGCTAATACAGGATCTGTTTTATCCACTATGGAAAGCCTGTTAAACTGGTCGAAAAACGATCTATTAATGCTGAAGCCTGAAAAAACAAAACTGAACCTGGTTGAGGTGTTTGACCAGCTTTTAGACTTCTTCCGGCAAAAAATCAATCTTAAAAAGATCAATATAATAAAAGCCTTTTATTCTGAAGAAGCCATTGTATATGCCGATCGGAATATGATCGAAACCTCATTAAGGAATATCCTTTCCAACGCCATCAAATATACCCGTCAGGAAGGGACGATTTATCTCAGGATTGCAAGAAATCAGAAGAGGGTACTCATTGAAATCGAGGACACAGGTATTGGCATGAACAAAGAGGAACTGAAGCATATTTTCACTTCTGAACAGGCTTATAAAAGAGCAGGCACAGACGGGGAGAAAAGTACCGGGATTGGTCTTTTTATCACCAAAGAGTTTCTTGATATAAACGGAGCTGATGTAGAGGTTTCAAGCAAGCCTGGTAAGGGTACAAAATTCCGGATCATCTTATAATTCTTCTTTCAGGGTTTATTTTCTGTTTTATCCGTATAATCTGCTTCAACATTATCCAGCACCAACACCCAGTCGTTACCTCTTCCGGAGGTTTCCGGTTTAAATGTTTTCACCTGGTTTGTTTCTATCCGTTCTGTTTTTTTTATTTTCCCTGTTTGGCAGTTGAACCACCCCCCTTTTGCTGCAGGCCATCCGCACAAACTCAGATCTAGGGCAACGCCCCACCCTGTAGGGATATAAACCATTATATAGTTCTCCCCACGTGTAGCCACCATATAATCTGTTTCCGGCATGTAGGCATTTTTAATGATTTCCTGAAACGGTCTGCGTTCTATCATTGGCCGGCTTTCCATGAGGCGGCGGATGTGGATCATATCCCAGGCTCCCGGCAGATCAAGGTCGTCGTACCAGGTATGGCGTGCATGTCCTACAGGATTTCGCCCTGGGGCGAGCATCTGCCATATGGCATGGCATCCGTAGGTATGCCCGAAGCCTCCGCTGAAGAGGTTCCAGTATGCTGCCTGTCTGACATCCGCATCATCAAACCAGCCGAGGATATCCGGTTGCCAGTTGTGGGGGTGGTCTTCATATCTTGGCTCTCCGTCAAACGTGGGCTTCACCGGCTCGAGATTGTAATCGGGGATTAACAATCTGATATACGCTGCATATGAACGCTCGCCGTGCCCGGTTTGCATCATGTTGAAATCCAGCCAGTCTTCGTTGTGGAACCATTTCGAAGAACTGTTTCCTCCCATAGGATGAAACGTCATCAGGTGGCTTGTATCGTGCTTTTTAATCCCTTCGGCCAGAGCATTCCACACGGCAAAATTATTGCCACCCCCCGACCGGTCACCGCCGTTAATCCAGAGGATGTTTTTGAAATCCTTATACCGCTTACCCAATATTTCTCCATACACACGGGCATTCTCCGGAGTGAATATTTCCGGGCCTATACCCCACTGTTTATCTACCTTATCTCCCCATGTGGGCAACAATCCGATAAACATACCTTTTTCCTCAGCCTTCTTAATAACCCAATCTACATGCCGGAAATACGCCTCGTTGATCTGCGACGGATCGTTGTTTGTTAACGGTATTTCCCCCTCCATATTGGGCGTGTTCAACCCGTCCAGTTCAGCCAGGATTACCGCCTGGATGACGGTAAATCCTTTTTGCCTGCGGTTCTCAAGATATTTTTCTGCATCCTTTTTTGTAAGCCTGTGAAACAATTCCCAGGCCGTATCGCCAAGATAAAAAAAAGGAGTACCGTCTTCAAAAACCAAAAAACGCTTATTCTCAGAAACCTTTAGTCTTCCATGGGAAAAATCAACCGATGGACCTTCCCATGCCGTTTCCTGAGCTCCTGCAGGAATCATGCCTGCCAGAAATAAAAGCAAAAAAAAAGATTTTATCCAATTCATTAAGCAATAATTATATGTATTTCACAGGGATTCCATCCGGATGGAATCCTTAGCTCCCCGTCGCTATTCCGATAGCATCTGATTGGCTGCCAATACCAGGAACATAAAGTGGGTAGCACCGCCTCCCATCACATATTCGGTCTGTTGCCAAAAAAAGGGCCACTCTTTGAGTTCCGGAAAATCGGGCCGGATAATTCCGGTTCCGGAAACCACTCCTCCGGGGATAAACGACCGGTCGGCACGGTTCACACCGTAGGCTTCGATTACAGAACGCGAACCAACACCCGAAGCAAAAGAAGAGGTATTTTCTCCCGGATGATTTCCCAGAACAAAATTGAGGGCATTCAACATGACATCCTGATCAAACAATGCAGGGAATGCTTTATGAAGGAAATACTGCCGCATGCCGAATTCCTGGATTCCCCAGCCGTCACCCCAGATTTTGATGGTATAGGGAACCCCAAAAGGATTCTCTTTTTTCTGTTGGCTGATCCGGGCACTGAGTTGTTTGAATCCTTCGAGGGCTGCGTTTTTGAATTCTTCATCGTTGCATCGTTCGAAGATTCGTGCTATCGCAGGGCCTGAACGGCTTACATGCCTGGCAATATCCTCTGTAAACCCAAGAATATCTTTCTGAAACCGGGTATCGTTTGTTGTAATCAACAGTTCAGCAGCTGCATCGATTTTGGCTGACGCGCCGAACCGGTTTTCCTGTTTTTCAGCATCATACAGCCATACCGCTGTTTTCAGGCACCGTTCCGCCAATGCATCGTTATAATCTCTCAAAGCCCGTGCTGCGGCAGCCAATGCTTTCACCGAACCATACACCCGTCCGGTATTTTCCTGGGTGAAAACCCACCGGTCGTCGTGGATCCCTGACTCGGCTCCGGTTTTTTCCTGTTTGCCCAGTTCAGGATTGAATTTCAGATTATCGGTCATGGAAGAAGCATCCCCCAACAGTACATATTGCCGCAAATGGTTGCATATAATTCCCCTGAAATGAAGCCCGGCATTTTCATAACCTCCCAGGATGGCCAGTACGCCATGCTCTATTTGTTGCAAAAGATCGGGTTTTCCATCGGGAAGGTGAATTTCCACCACCCGGGTTTCCTGGTCGACGGAGGTCTGGTCCCAATCGATACCAAATTCCTCCCAGGCCATGGCCAGGGTCCAGACGGTACCTGCCTGGGACTCCACCCGCAAGTCATAATCCCCGGCATCGTGCCAGCCCCCGGCATTCAACCCGGGCACCTGATCGCACGGTCCATAGCGGTTCAGGGTGGATGATCCCTGTATATAACCATCAAAATGGTTGGTATCCACCGGAGCCATCAAGGCATCATCCATGTGACAGAAGTCATGCCATACCCGGTACCCTTCATTGATGCGCATGTGACACATCTGCACCGGAAGAAAATATTCAAGGGTAGGCTGCCATACATGGCGCTGGTATACATCGGCAGCAATCTGAAAGGGCTCTGTCAGGTAATCGCCGTATTTCACCCGATAGATACCGGGTTTTTTGATGGCTGAAAAATCCCACTGATAATAGATAAACCGAAGGTATTTCCCCCATTTTTCCGGTTGTCCCCTTTGGATGATCTCGCTGCCCCCGTTTTCCGACATCCGCAAAATCTCCACCGGGAGGATTTCGGTTTCCGATTGATCCAGTTCCACGGTAGCTATTTTCCCCTGTTGGGGATGATACCCCACCTGGCTGACGTGAACCACTGGTTTGTGTTTAAAATTCTCTACAACAGCCGGTTCAAGCACCCATTCAACAGCGTTCCTGGCAATCCCCGCAGGTACTTCGGAACGCACCACAAACCACCCGTTGTTATGGTAAAACCGTCCGTCCAGCAATTGCAGGTCCTCCTTCTCACTGGTAATTACCATGGTTAATTCCGGCACATCCGGGGCTATGGTTAACTTTTTACCGGTGGCCATCGGAAAGGCCTGCCAGTTGCCGTCAGCATCTTTTTGCATCGGCCCGTTTGCCTGAAGGGGAAAAATACCCGATGCATCATCCAAATACCAGGATTTCCCAAAATAAAGACCGGGAAAAAGTTCCAGGTTGAACCCTACCTTGCCGATCCATTCTTCCGGAAGAGGCTCTTCCATATCAACCACAATACGGAATTTCTTCCCTTCACCGAACACCCTGACATCATAGTTTACCTCGAGATCCGGATAATAAATGGGGTTAAACCCTTTCCGGTCGCGGCTTTCATCCGGATACGAACAGTGCACCCTGATTTCGTTGGATGCAGGAAAGATCTGCCTCTCGCCCACTTTGGGGATCGGTTGCCACTGCCCCGGTGTAGGCTCCAGACGAAGATCGCCATTGGTGGCTACCCGGGTCCCGTTCTGAATGATCCCTACAGCACCCTGATGCCCCTCGGGATAGATATCGTAAAATACCATCACATTCAATCCAGGCATCTCAAAATATTCATCTTCATTGATTCGTAACTCCTGAGCCTGGTTTGTCCAAACAAAAGAAAAAAGGAGAATTGCGGATAAAACAACTTTATTCATGGTTTAATTGGTTTGGTTTTGAATACAAATATAACAGACTGCATGAAATATGATTCATGCAGCAGCTTTTATCGGTGCATTTTTGTGTACCGGACCATTCTTCCTATTCCGTAAGCATGAAAGACTCCCCGTTTTCTCATTCAATTGAACAGACCGGTAAACTGATCGAAAACGGAACATTGAACAGGTTTCAAAAGGAGGCGGTTACGATCTGCAAAGGAAAGATTCTTCTGCAATGCAAAGCCCTGGAAAACCTCTTTTTTTATTTTGATAAATTCCATTATTTTTGGGCACAATTTCAGCGGAATAAAGCAAAAAACCGTGAAGGATAAAGCGATTAAGCGAAATACCATTCTCCTCATTCTTGGTGTTACAGCAGGATTCCTGTTTGCTGTAACCCCTTGTTATGCACAGGGAACCCCTGAAGACAGCCTGAAACAGCTTTTGGTTGAAACATCCGATTCAGTGGGCAGAAAAAATATCCTGATGCAATTGGCGCGCTCCACACGGCTGACCGATAGAGAGAAGTCGGTGAAATATTATTCGGAAGCATTGCAATACATCAACGATCCCTACGAAAAAGCGGGCGTGATGGACAGCATTGGCTATTCCAACTGGCAATCGGGATATTTTCATGAAGCAGAAAAAAATTACCTGGAAGCCCTCGACCTGTTTCATGCCTTAAAGGACAGCCTGTGGCTGGGAAGGGTTATGAATAATCTTGCTGTGGTTTATTATGCCATGGGAAATCTGAATGAAGCCCTTGAATTTTACCAGAAAGGCGTTCAAATCCGGGAGGCAACAGCAGACTACAAAGGGGTGACCCTGATGCAAAACAACATCGGGCTGGTGTATCAGGACTGGGGGCTTTACCAGGATGCCCTGCAATGGCATACCAATGCATTGACTCTTTCACTTAAAATAAACAACAACGAGGCCCTGGCCTATTCGTACAATTGCCTCGGGGACTATTACCAGAAACTCGGAGAATTCGATGCCGCCCTGGAGAATTATCTGCTGGGATACCATTATATTCTGCTGGATAATGAAAACAATAAAACCAATTCCTACTTATCGGTAAGCATTGGTGATGCATACAGTAAAATGGGAAAACCCGATTCTGCCCTTATCCACTACCAGAAGGCATTGACCTATGCAAACCGAATCGACAATAAAAGCAGAAAAGCCATTGCACAGCATAAACTGGGGAAAAATTATCTTCTAATCCATCAGACAGACTCGGCCAGCAAATACATTAACGCCAGCTACCGCCTCTCACAAAAGAACCATTATACCGAACAATTAAGGGATAATCAACTGGTCCTTGCTGAAATGGAAGAACAAAGGGGAAATTATTCCAAAGCACTGGATTACTATAAAAGTGCTTCTTCCTTAACAGACAGCCTGTATAAACAAAACGAAGTCTCGAAATTTACCGAATTACAGATCCGGTATCATCAGGAACGGGAATCCCGGGAGAATGACCTGTTGCGTAAAGATCTTGAAATTCAAAAGCTGACCATTGCCCGACAAAAAAACCTCCGGCGCATTTTGATTGCCGGCACCCTGTTTATTCTAATTATTATGCTTCTCATCCTGAAAAACAGCGCCTCTTTAAAAAAGTTCAATAAAAAACTGCGGGAATCTGAGAAAGAACTTCTTTTGGCCAATGCCAACAAAGACAAATTTTTTACCCTCATTGCCCATGACCTGAAAAGCCCCTTCAACGGATTGCTGGGTATTACCGAACTGATGGAATCAAACATGGATGATTTCTCCAGAAAGGAGATCAAAGAAAACTTACAGATCCTTAAGGAATCTACCTCGAAGATGTATGCCTTGCTCGAAAGATTGCTTGAATGGGCTCAGATTCAAATCCGGGAAAGAAAGTACCAGTTTAAAGAAATCGATCTGCATGAAAAATGCCTGCAGGTTATGGAGGTTCTTTCAGACCAGGCAAAACACAAAAAGATCATTCTGAAGAACCAAATAAAAAAGAACCTGAGGGTCTGTGCCGATGAAAAAGCCCTGGAATCGGTATTACGGAATTTATTATCCAACGCGGTTAAATATACCCACCCGGGGGGCACAGTAACGGTCGATGCGGAACCAAACAATCATGAAGTGCTGGTTTCGGTTACCGACACCGGAATAGGGATGAGCCGGGAAACCCTCGATAACCTGTTCCGCATCGATGTGAACCAAACGAAATTGGGCACCCACCAGGAATCCGGAACCGGCCTTGGATTAATACTTTGTAAAGAATTTATTGAAAAACACGGTGGAAAGATCTGGGCCGAAAGTCAACCCGGAAAAGGAAGCACCTTTCTGTTTACTCTTCCGCAGCGAGTGCACCCATCCAACGGATCCGCCTTTTCAGGGATCAAATAATCCACCCCGGGGCAGTACCGTAGCGGCATGAATACTGATCTGCTTTGTAATACTTTGTGTTTTAAACCCTGAGAATGCAGAATGAAGCCACTTTTTTCTCATCAGTTGAAAGGCAAAAAAGGAAAGTGAATTCAGGGTTTCTCTGTTCCGTTTTTCCCGAATGCATAGATATCCTCTATCAGATTGTTGTATTTTTCCGTTAAGGTTTTTCTTCTCAATTTAAGCGTTGGGGATAATTCCCCGCTGGCCGGAGTCCATTCATCTTCCACCAGCCGGATCCGGTTTATCTGTTCGTGTGCCCCGAGGGTTTTGTTTATTTTCATGACTTCCTTTTGGATTTTCTCTACCACTTCCGGAATGGTGATCAGCTCCTTGTTGTTCTCAAAATGAATCTTTTCTTCGGCACACCAGTCATGCAACAGGGGAAAATTAGGCGAAATCAGGGCGCTGGCGTATTTCTGATTGGCGCCAATCACCATGGCCTGTTCTATGAGATTTGAAATTTTCAACTTGTTCTCAATCATCTGGGGAGCGATGTATTTCCCTCCTGAGAGTTTAAAAATTTCTTTTTTCCGGTCGGTTATTTTAAGGTATTTTCCCTCTTCAAGGAACCCGATATCCCCGGTATGGAACCAACCCTCTTCGTCGATCACTTCCGCGGTAAGATCCGGGGCTTTGTAATATCCTTTCATCACCCCGGGACCTTTGCAGAGGATTTCGCCGTCTTCGGCTATTTTCACTTCAAACCCTTCCAGTACAGGTCCTACGGTACCGATTTTCATTTCTCCTGTAGCCGGATTGTTCACGGCTATAACGGGCGATGTTTCCGTAAGCCCATACCCTTCGAGGTTCCACATCCCGGCCATTCCCAATACACGGGCAATCCTTGGTTGCAGGGAAGCTCCCCCTGAAACAATATACACAATGTTGCCTCCCAGGGCTTCTCTCCATTTGGAATAGACCAGTTTATCGGCAATTCTGATTTTTAGCCGCATACATAAACTGTATTTTTTGTTGTATTCAAAATGCCCGGTTAGCTTCAGCGCCCAGAAATAGAGGTTTTGCTTGATCCCTGACAGTTCTTTCCCCTTGGCTACCAATCCATCATACACCTTTTCAAGCAAACGGGGAACAGAATTAAACATGTGAGGCTGAATCTCTTTGACAGCAGAAATAATCTGGTTGAGGTTCCCGACGTAATAAATCCCCATGCCTTTGTATTGAAAATGGTAGTTCACACTTCGCTCGTAAACATGACATAGGGGAAGAAAACTGATCACCCGGTGTTCTTTCCCCAGTTCATGCATTTTCACATGAGACAGAAAGTTCGACACCAGATTCCTATGGCTGAGCATCACTCCTTTGGGTGTTCCGGTGGTGCCGGATGTATAAATCAGGGTAGCCAGGTCTTCAGGATCTATACTCTTTTTGATCTCTTCCAACCGGGGTTCCAGGTTGTCTTGGTTGGCTTCTCCCAGGACGAGCAACTCCTTGTAATTCGTAGCCCCTTCCACCTCCTCAAAGGTGTATAGATAGTCCAGACCATCCACCTCTGAAGCAATCGGGCTCAGCTTCTCAAACAGTTTTTTGTCACCGGTAATCAGAAGCTTCGCTTCCGCATGATGCAGGATATACCGGTACTCTTCATCGCTAATATTGGGATAGATCGGAACATGAACCACCCCTGCCATAGCCATCCCCATATCCGCAAAATTCCACTCCGGCCGGTTGGAGGTAATGGTGGCTGCTTTATCTCCTCTTTGAAGTCCCAAGGCCATCAACCCCATCGCAAACTGATGCGATTTTGTAAAATATTCTTCTGTGGAATAGGTGTACCACATGCCGTCTTTCTTTCCTCCCAGGGCATCCTCACGGGGTAACACCTCTTTATAACGCGCCAGAATGTCAAAGGTACGGGTTACTTCTGTTCCCATTTTTTGTTTTTTTTTTCCGAAAAAACAAATATACGATGAACCAATCGTTGATAACAAGGAAAAGAAAGGGATATTGAACCGCTTCGCTTATTTATACTGATTTAAAATAGATGTATATTATTGACGTTCAATGAATTAGAAAATCCAATATCGACTTTTGAATTTTCGTGTTCTAAAAATCAATCTGTATATAGCTGCTTTTTCACAACCGATCTTCCCCGAAATGAAGGTTCCGGGTCTTCCCATGGGGTGTAGAAAATTCAATGCAAAAAAGAGAGTGCTTTTTCGATGGCTGCCTGGAGTCCTGAAACATCGCGACCTCCTGCTGTGGCGTAAAAAGGCTGACCTCCCCCACCGCCTTTGATGTTCTTCCCGGCTTCGCGCACGATGTATGCTGCATTCAGTTCCTTTCCAGATACCAGATTTTCCGAGATCATGATCGATAAAAGGGGTTTTCCGTCTATATTGGCCCCCAGTACCAGGAATAAGTTGTCGACTTCATTTTTCAGCTGAAAAGACAAATCCTTCAGCATTCCGGGATGATCTACCGCTACTTCGCCGGAAATAATGTTCACTCCTTTTTCTACCCGCATTTGGCTTTTTAGATCTTCTTTCAGTCTTTTCACACGTTCCCGGGTAAAGGCTTCCATTTTTTTTGAAAGTTCCGAATTTTCCTCAACCAGTGAGACAAGGCTTCCAAGAATATCTTTGGATCCTTTCAATATTTCGCGGATATTTTTCAGGGTTTTGATCTGTTCATTGACGTATTTTTCAGCATGGCTGGCAGTGACGGCTTCAATTCTTCGTATTCCGGCAGCGATAGCACTTTCTGAGACGATCTTGAAGAGTCCGATTTGTCCGGTGGCATTCACGTGGGTTCCGCCACACAACTCCACCGATTCTCCAAAGCGAATGACGCGTACTTCGCTGCCATACTTTTCCCCAAAGAGGGACATGGCTCCCATTTTTCGTGCCTTCTCAATGGGAACTGTTCTTTGTTCTTCCCGTGGGATATTCAGCCTGATTTTTTCATTGACCAGGGACTCCACTTTTTCGATCTCCTCATCGGTCATTTTCCCGAAATGCGAAAAATCGAAACGCAGGTGATCCGGATTCACCCACGAACCTTTCTGTTCAACATGCTTACCCAGTACTTCCCGCAGGGCATGATGCAACAAATGGGTTGCTGTATGGTTGTTTGCCGTTTGGATCCGCTCGGAACCACTGACTGCGGCGGTAAACCGGGCCGACGGATCTTCTGGAAGTTTTTCCACCAAATGAACGATCAGGTTGTTTTCTTTGCGGGTATCAACCACCGGAATTTTACAGTCTCCGGAAGCAATGTATCCGGTATCCCCCACCTGGCCTCCGGATTCTCCGTAGAAAGGTGTTTTATCAAATACCAGCTGAAACAAGATTTTTTTCTTCCGGACAATTTTCCGGTAACGGGCTATGTAAACATCGGCCGTTAAGGTATCATACCCTACAAATGCCGATTCATCAATTTTCCTGAGTTCCACCCAGTCGTCTGTTTCCAGGATGGCGGAATTTCTCGACCGGTTTTTCTGTCTTTCCATTGCTTTTCTGAATCCGGCTTCATCGACGCTCATTTTGTTTTCCCGGGCAATCAACGCTGTAAGATCCAAAGGAAAACCAAAGGTATCGTAGAGTTCAAAGGCATCTTTCCCATCAATGATACGGGTTTTTTCTTTTATGGCCTTTTCGACCAGGTCTTCCATTCGGCGGATACCCGTTTCGAGGGTACGGAGAAACGAGTCTTCTTCTTCCCGGATCACTTTTTCGATAAGTTGCTGCTGGGCCTTCAGTTCCGGGAAAGCATCCCCCATGGTATTTTTCAGTTGTTCCACCAGTTTAAAAATAAAGGGTTCATGAAACCCCAGAAAGGTATATCCATACCGCACGGCCCTGCGCAGAATACGGCGTATTACATAACCGGCTTTGTTATTTGAGGGCAGTTGACCCTCTGCAACAGCAAATGAAACGGCCCGGAGGTGATCGGCAACAACCCGCATGGCCACGTCTGTTTTTGCATTTTCCCCGTATGCTTTTCCACAAAGCCTGCCAATCGCCGATAGAATGGGCTGGAAAATATCGGTGTCGTAGTTTGATTTTTTGCCCTGAATCACCATGCAAAGCCTTTCGAAACCCATGCCGGTATCCACATGTTTTGCCGGCAATTCTTCGAGGCTTCCGTTGGCTTTCCGGTTATACTGTATAAAAACCAGATTCCATATCTCAATGACCAGGGGATGCTCTTTGTTCACGAGTTCTCTTCCGGGAATTTTGGCTCTTTCGTTTTGATCTCTCAGGTCGACGTGTATTTCTGAGCAGGGACCACAGGGTCCGGTATCGCCCATTTCCCAAAAGTTATCCTTTTTACGGCCTTTGAGTATTCGTTCCCGGGGCAGAAAAGTGGCCCAACAGGCTGCTGCTTCCTGGTCCCTTTCCAGATTCTCATCGGATGCTCCCTCAAAGACCGTTGCATACAAACGTTCCGGATCGATGCCCATGTGTTTGGTCAGAAATTCCCAGGCCCATGCAACCGCCTCTTTTTTAAAATAATCCCCAAACGACCAGTTCCCCAGCATCTCAAACATGGTGTGGTGATACGTGTCGTGCCCCACCTCTTCCAAATCATTGTGCTTGCCGGAAACACGCAAACATTTCTGCGTATCCGCAACACGCGTCCACCGAACCGGTTCATTCCCGAGAAACCAATCCTTGAATTGATTCATTCCTGCATTGGTAAACATCAGCGTAGGATCGTTTTTTACAACCATAGGCGCCGATGAAACCACATGATGCCCTTTCTCCTGAAAAAAATCCTGGAAGGCACTCCTGATCTGCTGTGAACTCTTCATATGAAAAAAAATACATTTATATGTTAAAAAAGTTTAACAACCTCTTCTCATTTTGGTTGTCTTTAGGAAGAATTTTTTATTTTTATGCAAAATAAAATAAGCCCCCACTAAAAATTCATGCAAAGTTAGAGGAATTTAATTAAAAAGAAATAAATTAAGATTACTACATGCCGGGAAAACAGTATACGTATCATAAGGAATCACTGGAATTTATACCCGAAAAACCCGGTCTGAAACAACGTTTGTGGTCTGCAGCCATGTTTCTTGCTTCTTCGCTGGCATTCACCGCTATCGTGATTTTCTGTATTTTCGTTTTTACCGGTTCTCCGAAAATGGAACAGTTGGAGCAGGAAAATGCCGCTTTGCTCAGCAAATATCGTGAACTGGAACACGATTTTCACCGCATCGATTCCTTTTTAAATGAAACAAGGATTACCGATGACAGCATTTACAGGGTGATTGTACAAGCCCCTCCTTTGGATGCAATGATCCGGGAAGGAGGTTTTGGAGGTACCGACCGGTACCACCGGTTTGAGAATCTTCGGCATGCCGGGTTGGTTATATCCACCACAAAACAACTGGATAAGCTGACCGGGAAAGCAACGATTCAATTGCATTCTTACGACGAGGTATTGTTAAAAGCCTGTGAAAAGGAACAAATGTTGGCCTCCCTGCCGGCAATTTCCCCCATTCCGGAACATGAAATAGGATATATCTCGGATTATTTCGGGTACCGGATCCATCCGATTTATAAAAAAAGGATCTACCACTGGGGAGTTGACCTCACTGCCAACATAGGCACCGAAATCTATGCCCCGGGTAATGGGGTGGTAGAAGAAATCGATTATGCCTCCCCGGGGTATGGCAGAATGATGGTGATCAACCATGGCTTTGGATTTAAAACCCGCTATGGCCATATCTCTAAATTCAACGTGGCTGTAGGAGACACCCTGAAAAGAGGCGACACCATCGCTTTTGTTGGCAATACCGGAACTTCCTCCGGTCCCCATCTGCATTATGAGATCATAAAAGATAACCAAAGAATCAACCCGTTCATCTATTTTACCCTGGACATGGATCCCAGTGAATACCTGCAGATTGTCAAACACTAAATGGAACTCCCGGGATCTTTGTTTATACGGGAGAAATGATTACTTTTGCAGCATGTCGGTTTTGTAAAAAGTCACCGTGAGAATTATGGCAAAACGAAACTATCGATTTAATCCGGAAACCCTTAGTTATGAGCGAATCGGATTAAATACAAAACGTATGATTGCCCGGTTTCTGGCTTACTTTTCCAGCAGTCTTGCTCTGGCACTGGTGATCTCATTCATCCTAATTACCTACTTTGAGACACCCCGTATGAAAATGCTGAAACGCGAAAACCAGCGCCTTTTGACTCAATTTGAGCTTATGAGCAAAGACCTGGAGACCATTGAAAAAGTGATGGCTGATATCCAGCAACGGGATGACAATATATACCGGGTTATTTTTGAGAGTGAACCCATTTCCAGTTCCATCCGCAAAGCAGGTTTTGGTGGGGTAAACAAGTATGCCAATCTGGAAAACCTGGAAAATGCAGAGTTGGTCATAAAAACAGCCACCCATCTGGACCGGTTGGCTAAAGAAGCGTACATCCAGTCGAAATCATACGATGAGGTAATGAGGCTGGCCCTCAACAAGGAGAAAATGCTGGCTGCTATACCGGCCATCCAACCTGTTTCCAATAAAGACCTGAAACGGACTGCTTCCGGTTGGGGATACCGCATTCATCCGATCTATAAAATCCGAAAGTTCCATTACGGTATGGATTTTACCGCTCCCACAGGAACCGAAATCTACGCCACAGGCGACGGAGTGGTGGCTACCGTGAAGGGAAACAAACGAAGTAAGATTGGATTCGGACTGGAAATAATTATCGACCATGGTTTTGGGTATGAAACACTCTACGCCCACCTGAACGAATTTAATGTAAAAGCCGGACAAAAAGTCAAACGGGGAGATGTGATCGGATACGTAGGTAATACCGGGGGATCAACAGCTCCCCACCTGCATTATGAAATTCACAAAAACGGAAAACCGGTCAATCCGGAATACTTTTACTTTAAAGACCTGACCCCTCAGGAATATGAAAAGATGGTTGCCATTTCATCCAATATGGGCCAAAGCTTTGACTAATATCCTGTGCCGTTTCATAAACCGAAAATAGAGAAGCATGTATACTCCATTGGTGAAGTAGCAGAAATGTTTGAGGTTAAGCCCTCCTTGATCCGCTACTGGGAAAAGGTTTTCCCTTCGTTGCAACTTCAAAAAACACCTGCACAGAATCGCCGGTTTACATGGGATGACATTGAGCACCTGCGTTTAATATACCATCTTGTGAAAGAACAGGGACTTACCCTTAAAGGAGCCCAGAAAAAACTAAAAGAAAACAGAAGCGATACCCGCAATGCTTTTGAAGTGATCAAACATCTTCAGGAAATCCGCAGGGAATTGCAGGAAATCCGCAGGGAACTGGAAGAATGAATCTTACATTGACCGATATTGCCACCTACCTGGAATCGATTGCTCCATTGAGTCTCCAGGAATCGTACGATAATTCGGGGCTGCAGGTAGGCCTCCCCGGCCAGGAAATCCATTCTGCCCTGATTGCCGTGGACGTCACCGAGGATGTTCTCGATGAAGCAATCGACAAAAAATGCAACCTGATTGTGTCCCATCATCCCCTGATCTTTAACGGACTGAAAAAACTCACCGGACGCACTTTTGTGGAAAGGATTATCCTGAAAGCCATCAAAAACGACATTGCCATTTATGCCGGACACACCAACTTCGACAGCATTCAGAGCGGTGTAAATGCCAGAATATGCGAAAAATTACACCTTCAGAATATCCGCATCCTGAAGCCTGCCTCCGGACTGTTGAAAAAGTTGGTTACCTTTATACCGGCTGAACAGGCTGAAAAAGTGAGAGAAGCAGTATTCCGTGCAGGGGCCGGACAGATCGGAAATTACGACCGGTGCAGCTTTAACAGCGAAGGCCTCGGAAGCTTTAGAGGGAACGAAAAAACCCATCCCTTTGTGGGGCAAAAAGGAGTCATCCATTTTGAAAAAGAAATACGGTTTGAAACCATCTTTCCGGCTCCCATGCAAAAGAAAATTGTCGATGCCCTCCTTAAAACACACCCATACGAAGAAGTGGCCTATGATATCTATCCGGTTGAAAACAAATGGCCTTCCGTAGGAATGGGAATGATAGGAGATACAGAATCTCCGGAAACAGAAACGGACTATTTGCTGAAAATAAAAAGAATATTTAACGCGAAAATCATCCGGCACACAAAACCCAGGGGAGAACTGGTCAGAAAAGTGGCAGTCTGCGGTGGTACCGGCTCTTTCCTGTTGGAAGATGCAATGGCTGCCAATGCCGATGTTTTTATTACGGCAGACTTTAAGTACCACCAGTTCTTCGGAGCAGAAGACAAAGTGGTGATTGCCGATATCGGGCATTACGAAAGCGAACAATTTACGAAGGAACTTTTTTATGAATTACTTAGAGAAAAATTCCCTAAATTTGCAGTCCGTTTATCGGAACGAAACACCAATCCGGTGGAGTACCTGTAACAAAACGATAAAATTTTAAGCACATTTTTTATGAATACACACATTTCCAAAACAGAAGACAAAGATATTTCAATAGAAGACAAACTCCAGGCCTTATACCAACTACAAACAGTGGTTTCGGAGATCGATAAGATTAAAATGCTTCGCGGTGAATTGCCCTTGGAAGTGCAGGACCTGGAAGATGAAATTGCCGGGTTAAAAACAAGACTGACCAACCTGAATGAGGAAATCAAAAACATCGAAACATCCATCAGCAACAAAAATAATGCGATCAAAGAGTCAGAAGCACTGATTGCCAAATATACCGAACAGCAAACAAATGTCCGTAATAATCGGGAATACGATTCGCTATCAAAAGAAATCGAATTCCAGAACCTTGAAATTGAACTGGCAGAAAAGAGGATTAAAGAGTTCAAAACGGAAAAAGAGACAAAAAATGATCTTGTCTCCTCTTCCAAAGAGATGCTGAAAGAAAAAGAAGAGGATCTGGAAAGAAAACAAAAAGAGCTGGAGGATATCACGGCTGATACGAAAATTGAAGAAGAGAAACTAAAGGCCAAAGCAGAAAAAATCGAATCTTTTATTGAGCCGCGGTTGTTAAGTGCCTTCAAGCGGATCCGGAAAAATGCACGAAACGGACTTGCCGTTGTAACCATTCAACGGGATGCCTGCGGAGGTTGCTTCAACAAAATACCTCCCCAGCGGCAACTGGATATTGCCAGCCGTAAAAAAATCATTGTCTGTGAATACTGTGGACGCATTCTAGTAGATAACAACATTGGCCATAAGGATCCCGAAGAATAACACCATGAAGCATCTTTTCTCATTCATTCTGATTCTTATGGTATCACTGCCGCTGCAGGCTCAGGAAAAAAACGACACGACCTATTGGAAGACCAGTGGCAATCTTTCGGTTAATTTTAGTGAAGCCTCCCTGACCAATTGGGCCTCCGGGGGAGAAAGTTCCTTATCGGGCGTCGGAATGCTGAACTTTTCAGCTACCTTCGAAAAGGATAAAGTCAAATGGGAAAATACGATCCACGCAGGGTACGGCCTCCTGAAGGAAGGAAAAAAAGAATGGACCAAATCGGAAGATAAGATAGTCCTGGGTTCCAAATTCGGACTACAAACGGGCGTAGAACAACTGTTTTATGCGGCTGACATGGATTTCAGAACGCAGTTTGCCCCCGGGTACAGCCTTCCGAACCATACAGATCGTGTGTCTGCTTTTCTTTCGCCGGCCTATCTTACCCTTGCCCTGGGTATCGATTATAAACCTTCGGAAAAAGTATCCTTGTTTTTCTCCCCCGTGAGTGGCAAAGCAACCCTTGTCAGTGACCTGAATCTTTCGGAGCATTATGGGGTAAAAGCAGGCAAAAAAACCCGGGGTGAGTTTGGTGCTACGATCAAAGGCCATGTAAAAACCCCTTTGATGAAGAATGTGGATATCGAAAGCCTGCTGACTCTTTTTTCCAATTACCTTGACAAACCGCAGAATATTGATGTTCTCTGGGATTTACAGGTCAACATGAAAATCAACGATTTTCTTTCTGCGAGTTTTACCTCGAACCTGATTTATGATGATGATACAAAAACAGGAATCGATACAGATGATGATGGCGATATTGACAAGGAGGGTCCCCGGATTCAGTTTAAGCAGATTCTTGGTGTTGGGTTGAGTTATCGTTTCTGAAACAGGAAAAAATTCTTTTTTTAAGGATCCGGTTTTGTTTCCCGTATTCTTACCAGCTTCCCCCGGCGCCTCCGCCACCAAAACTACCGCCCCCAAAACCGCCAAATCCTCCAAAACCACCGCTTCCGGAAGTAAAATTACCAAATGATCCCGTGTGGTTTCTATGCTGGGATCCCATCATTCCCAGGGCTATCCACAGCGGCAGGTTGCTTCTCCCTGAAGAATAGTACCCCCTGCGTCTTCCCCGCAGAATCGGAACAATCACAAAAAAAAGCAGAAAGAAAAGAAAAAACAACGGACTGCCGTCCTGTTGTGATTGAACCTGTTCGGTGTAGGCTTCTGCAGTATATTCACCCCGTGTTAACTTCATTACAACCTTAACCCCGGCTGACAATCCGCCATAGTAATCATTCTTTTCAAACCCGGGGATCATTTCATGGTCAACAATCCGGTTGGCTACCGCATCAGGTATGAGATGCTCCAGTCCATAGCCTGTAGCCAGAAAAGCCTCTCCTCTCTCCCGGGAGGTCTTTGGCTTAATAACGATCAGAGCTCCGTTATTTCTCCCTTCCTGTCCGATGCCCCATTTCTCTCCCAGCCTGAATGCATAGTCACTGATTGCATATCCATCCAGCGTTTTAACCGTAACAATAACAATCTGTGTCGAGGTTTCGTTGGCAAAATTTACCAGCTCACGTTCCAGGGTTGCCTGCTCATTTCGTGTAAGTACAGACGAAAAGTCATTCACCAGACGGGGAGGATCCGGGGGAGAGGGAATCTCCTGTCCCGAAACTACAAAACTGTACATTCCAATCGCTATGAGTAAACAGATTCTTTGCATCGCATTTCTATTTTTTTTCTGGTGTAACAAGCATGGTATCCAATCAGAAAAGAGCCCGTTCACCTTTGTCCTATCCAACCGAAATTTCATCATCCAGTTCGTTTATATCATCGGATTGATGAGGAAAATGTTCTTTTAACTGTTGACCTGCCATGCGTATTCCCCGGGATAAACCTTCCGCTATTTTATTTTCACTGAAATACGCAAAGCAGGTTTTTTTTATCTCATCCCAGAAGGTATCCGGAACCCTGGAATGGATACCGGCATCTCCCAGAATAGCAAATTTCCGGTCATCGATAGCCAGGTAAAACAAAACTCCGTTGCGAAGTTTTGTTTTGTGCATCTTCAGTTTTTTGAAAAGGTAGGCAGCCCGGTCCAGGACCTCCTCCCTGCATTTTTCTTCAATATGCACGCGTATTTCCCCGGATGTATCCAGTTCAGCCATTTGAATGGCATTCTTTATCTGGATCTTATCTTCCTCGGTTAATTTTTTATGTACTGACATCCTCTTGTATTTAATTTTAGGATCCGTCTGGACATCCTTAATTTCCTATACCCTCCCGGGCCAAAGCTCTGGGTGTGTTCTCTTGAATTTGCTTCGCCCCTGTTTTTGTACGATTCGACGGAACGGGGGATAACCCGTTACCGTCTTGTCTGCGAAGACCAGAGAAGCTTCGGAATTAAAACTGCACTTCCGGTGCTTCCTGAGCTCCTTCTGCCGCTTCGAAGTAGGTTCGTTTATCGAACCCGAAAATATTGGCAAACAACAGCTGTGGAAACCGCCGGATATAGGTATTGTATGACTGGGCTGCCTGGTTAAATTTCATGCGTTCCACGGCAATCCGGTTTTCTGTTCCTTCAAGCTGAGCCTGGAGGTCCATGAAATTCTGATTGGCTTTCAGGTCGGGGTATTGTTCCACCACCACCATCAGACGGCTTAAGGCAGAAGTCAGGCCTTCCTGGGCCTGCTGAAACTGCTGCAGAGATTCGGCCGTCATATTTTCCGGATTGATATTCACGGATGTAGCCTTCGATCGTGCTTCCACGACACCTGTCAGGGTTTCCTCCTCGTGTTCGGCATATCCTTTCACGGTATTCACCAGGTTGGGAATCAGGTCTGCTCTTCGCTGATACACATTCTCCACCTGCGACCATTGAGCCGTTACAGCCTCATCCAGCTGAACCATCTTGTTGTATCCGCACCCTGTAAATAAAAACAGGACCAGAATGCCTGCAATGCCTGCCAATGTTTTTCTCATGTGTGTAAAATTAATCATTTTCAAAGATACCTTCGGTTTTCTGCAAATGTATCAAAGAGTGCGAAAAATCCTCGGATAATTCGGGGAAATCTCTTAATTTGTCGTCGGATACCTTCTTTTGTACGATCAATAATTCAGTGAAGATGACTAACAGCCGGTTCAAAGAAATTATTTTACAGGGCATTCCGGAAGAAATCCCCTCGCCCCGTCCGCGGGATCATACCATCAATCATGCTCCCAAACGGGAAAATGTTCTTACTCCCGAAGAAAAAAAACTGGCCTTGAGAAATGCCTTGCGTTATTTCCATCCGAAGCACCATCCTGTTCTGGCCCCGGAATTTCTTCAGGAACTGAAGGAGTATGGAAGAATTTACATGTACCGGTTCCGTCCTGCATACCCGATGAAAGCCAGGCCGTTGAATGCCTATCCCTATCATTCCAGGCAGGCTGCCTCCATCATGTTGATGATCCAGAACAACCTGGACCCGGATGTTGCCCAGCATCCGCATGAACTGATCACTTACGGGGGCAATGGGGCGGTTTTCCAGAACTGGGCTCAGTACCTGCTGACCATGAAATACCTGGCTGAGATGAACGATGATCAGACCCTGGTTCTGTACTCCGGACATCCGCTGGGATTGTTTCCCTCCCATTCCGATGCCCCCCGGGCGGTGATTACCAATGGCATGATGATCCCCAATTATTCATCCAAAGAAAACTATGAAAAACTGAATGCTCTGGGTGTTACCCAGTATGGACAGATGACGGCTGGTTCTTTTATGTATATCGGGCCTCAGGGGATCGTCCACGGGACTACCCTAACCGTGTTGAACGCTGCCCGGATGCACTCGGGAGGAGATCCCCGGGGAAAACTGTTTGTCTCCTCCGGTCTGGGCGGAATGTCCGGAGCCCAACCCAAAGCTGCCGCAATAGCCGGAATGACCGGTCTGGTAGCTGAGATCAATCCGAAAGCCATACAACGAAGACTTGAACAGGGATGGATTGATGCAATCTGTACCGACCTGGATGAGGCCATTGACCGAATGCTGGAAGCACGCAACAACAAAAAAAACCGATCCCTGGGATACCTGGGAAATATCATCGACCTGTGGGAAAAACTGGCAGAAAGGAAAATCCCTGTGGACCTGGGTTCGGATCAAACCTCCCTGCACAATCCTTTCTCGGGAGGTTATTATCCGGCCGGCTTCTCATTTGAAGAGTCGAACAGAATGATGACCCGGGAGCCGGAACGATTCAAAAGAGAGGTCTACAAATCCCTGCGCAGACAGGTGGCTGCCATCAACAAAATGGCGGCAGCCGGCATGTTCTTCTGGGACTATGGAAATGCCTTCCTTCTGGAAGCCGGCAGAGCCGGAGCCGACATTTTTTCTGAAGAGGGAAAATTCAGGTATCCTTCTTATGTTCAGGAGATCATGGGGCCCCTGTTTTTCGATTACGGATTCGGACCCTTCCGCTGGGTGTGTACCTCAGGTTGTCCCGGGGACCTGTCCACAACCGATGCCATCGCCGCCCATGTTCTCCGGGATCTTTTGCGAACTGCCCCCGAAGAGATTGCCCACCAGCTCCGCGATAACATCCACTGGATTCAGGAAGCAGGAAACAACCGCCTTGTGGTCGGATCCCAGGCGCGTATTCTCTATGCCCACTGTGAGGGGCGGATACAAATTGCTGCGGCTTTCAACAAAGCCATCCGGGAAGGCATTCTTTCCGCCCCAGTCGTGCTGGGTCGCGACCATCACGATGTTTCCGGAACCGACTCGCCCTACCGGGAAACCTCAAATATCTATGACGGATCTGCATTCACAGCCGATATGGCAGTTCAGAATTTTGCCGGGGACAGTTTCCGGGGAGCTACCTGGGTATCGCTCCACAACGGAGGAGGTGTAGGCTGGGGTGAAGTGATCAACGGCGGATTCGGACTCCTCCTCGATGGCTCGGAGGATTCCGAAAGACGTTTGCACAGGATGCTGTACTGGGATGTCAACAATGGCATCGCCCGCAGAAGCTGGGCCCGCAACGAGCCAGCCCGTTTTGCCATCCGGGAAGCCATGAAACAAAATCCCAACCTGAAGGTTACCCTGCCTTACGATGCCGATGAGAATTTACTGAGAAACCTGTTCTGAGGGTTCGGTGGATTGGGGATCTTCATCTTCAGGCTCCTTTTTCGATGAGAGCTACTGCATGGGCAGACACTCCTTCTCCACGGCCTTCAAATCCGAGTCCTTCGGTGGTTGTGGCCTTGACGGACACCTGACCGGGCAATACCCCCATCCGGGCAGCCAGTGTTTTTTGCATTTCCGGAATGTATGCTTGCAGCCGGGGTGCCTGAAGACATAGAGTTGCATCAATATTGACCAGGCTGAATCCTTCGTTTTGAAGCAAACCAACGGTTTTTTCCAGGAGCACCAGACTGCTGATGTTTGTGTATTCCTCCGCATCATCAGGGAAGTGATAACCGATATCCCGCAACCCGGCAGCTCCTAAGAGGGCATCGCAAATGGCATGAACCAGTACATCTCCATCGGAATGCGCTACCGTACCTTTCTCATAAGGAATCCGTATGCCCCCCAACCATAAGGTTTCACCTGCAGCCAGCCGGTGAACATCGTATCCGTAGCCAATCCTGAAAGCCATGCCTTACCGGTTTTGCCTTCCAAAAGCCTCTATGTCAAACGAAAGCGTAAAACGAAGGGTATTCTCCAGGGGATGATTGCGGACCGTTGGCAGAAGATAGGAAAAATCAAGCGCAAATACATTCAGTCGCAGTCCGGCACCTGCCGTGAGAAATTTCCGGTTTCCCTTGTTCTGGTGCTCATAAAAATATCCGGCCCTGATAGCAAATTGCTTGTTATACCAGTACTCAACACCGGCGGAAAGGGAAATCTCCTGAAGCTCTTCAGCAAGACCCCCGGGTGCATCCCCAAAGGAACTGAAAATCCCGGCTACAACCGATTTGTCGGAATTGATGCCGCCCGGGAATATCACTGCATCGGGATCATAATTGATGGAATCCGAAGGGGGTGTGGGAACCAATAACTTATTGATATCAAAGGCAAAAGAGATCGTATTGTAATCGTCCAGCTCTGTCTTGTAATGAGCCCCCAATTTAAGGTTGGTCGGAATAAAATCTTTCACTTCTCCTTCGGTATACGAAATCTTGGCCCCGATATTGGAGATATTGATCCCGGCCGAAAAAATATGGTCTTTTCTTCCGGCCCGGAACTCATTGAAATAGTAAAAAGCCACATCGGCAGCATACGAATTTCCTGCATGGGATTCCACTCCGTTGATGAGTTGCCCTCCGGTAAGATCGGAACGAATATAACGAACAGCTACCGAGCCGGAAAAATATTCCGAAAGCAACCGTGTGTAGGCTGCATCAATGGCAAACTCATTGGGGGTTTGCTGTCCCATGTATTCCCCCTGTATATCGGTAAATATGATATCTCCCAGGGAGAAATACCGGAGGGAAGCACTCACGGTTTGTTGGTCGTCAAGTTTTTTGTATCCTACGAGATAGGCGAGGTTTATATCATTCACAAGAGCTCGTAACCAGGGGCTGTAGGAAACTCCCACGCCCATATCGCTTTCAATGAAAGCATATTTTGCCGGATTCCAGTGCTGGGCATTTACATCAGGTGTTGTAGCCACTCCGGCATCCCCCATGCCTCCGGCCCTGGAATCCGGAGTGATGGAAAGAAACGGCACAGCCGTAGTAATCGTATTCGCTCCTGAGGTGGTTGCCTGACCGGAAGCTTCCGCAACCCACGCAAGAAAAATCAGCATAAAAGAAATCCGTTGTAAAGTCTTTGCCATAACATCGATAGTGTAAAAATGCAAATATAGTATTATTGTATAAGAAACCCTTTCATTAGGAAAGAGAACGTTCCAGCATAAAAAATAGTATAACCGTCAGGCATTTTAACGAAGAATATTCATTTTTCCTGATTTCCAGGTTACCTCCCCATTGGATGACTTGATGGAAATCCGGTAGATATAGATACCGGCCCTGACCGGAAGCTTTGCATCCGTGACATCCCAACGCAACGGATTGCTTTCCATACCGTTTGAAGAAATAGCCCTTTGAAACGAATCAACGATCCGGCCGTTGGCATTAAAAATCTCTATCAGCCCATCAAACGTTGCATCCGGTTGGTTGTGTGCAAAACGAAAAAAGGTATAGTCGACTACCGGATTGGGATAGTTGCCAACCTCCCGGATATAAAAATCCCCTGTCACCACAAAACGAATTGTTGTTTCCGTGGAATTGTTGGCAACATCCCATACCTTCAGCGTCAGGGTATGTTCTCCTTCCGAAAGGCCTTTCAGGGGATATTCGATGATTCCACTGGTATAATCATCCATATTGGCCTGGTAATAATCATTCAGAATCAGGGAATTTGATTTATCTCCATCGAGGATTGCCGCAATGTCGTGGCCGATTCCTGTGCCCACGGTATTCATTCCGTTTTCATCGGATACATAAGCCAGCAGAATCGGATTTTTGCTGGTTTCGTCCCCTGAAACAAAGGATTCATCGTCGAGGTACAATTCCACTTCGGGGCCGGTATGGTCGGTTACCTGATCTCCGGATGATCCTCCGATGAGGAAGTTTTCAAATGCTCCATGGGCATCCTCCGTTTCATTGCGTGCATAATATATGATCTTCCCCTGTCCCAGGTTGTAGGCAATGTCTTTGGGCACCATAAAACGAAACGAGAATTCTCCGTTGATCACGCTTGCCCGCCCTTTATAGATAATATTATCCTGCACGGTAAATTCCATGGGTCGCTGGCCTCCGTTTCCCAGGGTATGCAACCTGAAAGCCTTATCATACACTACCGGGATTATTTCACCGTTGAATGCGTGTTGCTTATTCCCGTAATAATCGGCAATATACCCTTCAATGGTTATTTGATTCAGTGCCTTTACAGTATCCATTGATGCATGGGCATCTTTTTGGTTGATGGTAGAAGTAATTACCCGGTATCGGGGATAGGATAAACGAAGGGCCGGATCAGCCAGCAGACTGAAATTTCTTTTGTTGGTTCCTGAGACTCCTTTTTTGGCCAGCCGGATGATATCACCCATCCGGGAATGGTTCCCGCTTGCATCCTGTTCAAATACATGGTCGTAGAAACTTTTGTTCAGCAAAAAATTCGAATAGGCAAAAACTACACGGGTCGTTGAAAAGAGACCAATTCCCCCTCCGCTGGGATTGAGTAAGACGTATTCCCCTGCCGATGTTTCATCGGCATCAAACCGGCTGAACTCACAGGTAGCTGTTACAAAAATGGGGAGGTTGTTTTTGTTGGACCATGAATTGATTGTGCTGACATCCAGCACATGTTCATCGGCCATGAAACGTTCATTGGCATGACCTACATAATTCAGGATCAGGACTCCGTCTTTAACGCTTTGATTGATGGCTTCGGTGACCCCCGGGTAGCGTTCCCCCGCTGGAGTAGCTTCTTCCGGATAGGCATCAAAATAAATCTTTGAGGTGATGAATGCAGGGTATTTTGAATTCACCAGGTTTGCCAGTGAATCCGAATCTTTCATGTGCAAGGTACCATCCTCATCATCCGCAATAAAACAAACCGTATTTCTCCAGGAGCCCAGGGCCGGTGGGCTGTTGTATGTTTTGATTTTTTGTAAGACTACCTCCGCCTCATAGGACGTTGAAACCGGAAGACGTCCGATCCCCAGATCCACGGCCCCGTTGTATACGGTTTCTCCTTCATCCAAAAGAACAAAATAATCATCCGAAACAAACGATCCGGTGGGCGTTAAGGAATTAAGGGATTGATAGGTAGGAATAAAATTCCTGTTTACACCTGTCAGATTCCGGTTGTCGTAACTTCCATCGCCCATCAATAAAACATATTTCAACCGGTTCCGGTCTTTGTCGTACAACATCTTTATAAAATTCCGTATTCCGGAAGCATCGGGTATTCCTGAACTGAATTCATGGTATACTTCCGTTGTGTTCACCACTTCAACAGCCATTCCATCATTCTCTTGATGAAAGGATGCCAGCGCACTGGCCACTTCGTAAAAATCGGGGTGTGTGATGACAATCATTTCAGGTACCGGGAGAGCATGGAGGTTTTGATTGGCAATCTCTCCGACCCATTCGGGTTCGGGAAAATTGCTTTCCGGATTAAAAATCAGGTATTCACGCACTTCATCTGCCGGACGGGTGAAAAGAATCTGAGACCCTTCCAGGGAAACCGGAATATCATAAATATTGCCCCCTTCCGTCACATCAAAAACCTTCAGGCCTGCTGTTGCTTTATCCACCTTATACCGCAGGGTGAGGTCCTGATCTACGGATTCAGCATTTCTGAAATAGAATTCGGGGGATGTGAATTCCATTTTCCGGCGGTAATTCACCCGGATATAATCGAGCCAGGCTTCGGCGCTGCTGTTGACAGCTGAATACATCATTCTGAGGGTAAATTCCTCCCCGGGCCGGGTGGTTTCAAAAATCCGGTTTTTCTCATCGGCATAGAGCGATGTAGCATCGCCTGTATTCACTGCATTAAAAACCATATCAACCTGCTCTTCCTTATGAATGGTTATCTGCAATGTGGATGCTGAGGAAGATCGTCCTGCAGCATTCACTTCAAACTGCACCGGGGAATTCTCCTCTCTTCCGGGACAGGAAAGAGTCAATTCCTGGGGTATTCCCCTCACAAACGTTTCACCGAACCATTGTTGTCCTGATTTAATCAGATTTCGTCGTTCCCTTTCATGCAAGGTATATTCATTGAAACTATCGACCGTACCATCCGGTTCTGCTTCCATTGCAGGCAGGAGAACCACTTCTTTCGGAGAGCCGCTATCCTGGGTTAGAAAATAACTGGTCTGCCTTGAATAAATGTTTTGCTTATGAATAAATTTGTACTTTCTGTCTTTCCATTGCCAGGTTATATTCCCCGGGTTGTAGAAAAACAGGCAATCGTTTCCTCCGGCATCTTTACCGCTCCAAGCAGCAACCTGTGCCAATCCATCCGGAGGGCTACTTTGTACGGTTTCCGGAAGCATGGCTCCTCCGTTTCCATAAACACAGACTTTTTCAGGATTGGAAAATCCCCAATTTTGCAACCGGGAAAAAGGAATCCGGAAGATTCCTTTTCCGGAAGTGGTTACTTTGATCCATTTCCCGCTTTGAAGCACAGATTCAGTCTGCCATACCAAAGCGCTTTTTTGTTCAGACGGAACCTCATCATCGCCAATTCTGAAGGAAAAACCGGTCAGCAGATATATTCTCCCTCCGGATTTTTTGATCGGTAAAATACGGACATGCAAGCTATATTGATTCCTGGACTGCACTACATTGGTCAGCACCCGGAAGGTATCCGGTATCTGTATCTTTTGCAGATAATTTTCCGGATCGGGGTATTCTTTAAAAGTGGCCTGAACCATAGCAAACGTCGCCTGGTTGCTTTTCACCTGAAAACTTTCTGCATACCAGGGCAGTTGATCGTCTCCGAAATCACACCCCTCGAAATGTATGAAGCTTCCGGTTTGGGTTTCCTTGCCGGCTTCCCAACAGGGAACCTGCCAGTTCAAGGTACGTAAAAATACCCTGCTGTCTTCCCGGGTAAAACCAACCAGAAAAACCAAAAGGAGGATGCATAGTTTCTTCATACGTTCAACCTTGATTTTTTGTAAGTGATAAAAAAAACAAAATAATGTAAAAAAAACGCAGGATTGCTTCGTATTATTGCTGAAATTTCCTGCCGGCCAAGAATTAGTCGACAGGCCTCACAGGGTACCGGAGGCCAATAGAACTCATAAATATTGATTCCGGCAGACAATAAGAATGCAACAAATTAGTTATATTTGTGACAATTAAAATGCAAAGATAAACAGAACACAATGAAGGGAAGAACTTTATCGGCAGTGTTTTTGGCCGCATTCCTGGCAGGATGTGGATTCATAGGAAACCAGGGAGGTACTTCGAGGACCACCAGCTGGAGTTACAACAACCCCGAGAACGGAGATATTCCTTATGAATCAGGTTATCAACAGGAAGCAGGACCCGGACTGGTATTTATTCAGGGAGGAACCTTTACCATGGGAAGGGTCGAACAGGACGTCATGTATGATTGGAATAACCATCCGCGAAGAATTACCGTAGCCTCTTTCTATATGGATGAGACGGAAGTTTCTAATCAGGACTACCGGGAGTATCTGCACTGGATCAATAGGGTATATCCCGGGGATACCAGCCTGTTAAATGCTGCCCTGCCCGACACCATGCTTTGGCGTGAAGAACTGGCGTATAACGAACCGTACATCCGGAATTATCTCAGGCATCCTGCCTACAGTGACTACCCCGTTGTCAACGTTAGTTGGATTCAGGCCACCCATTACTGCAAGTGGAGAACCGACAGGGTCAATGAACAAATTCTGGTTGACAAAGGAATCATAACACACGATAATACCCAATCCGGACAAAATGTCTTTACTACAGATACCTACCTTGCCGGCCTGTACCAGGGAACTGAGGGCTCAAAACCGATGGAGAATGCCGACGGAACCCCCAGAAAAGTGCGTTGGGAAGATGGAATCCTGCTTTCCGAATACCGGTTGCCTACGGAAGCAGAATGGGAATATGCAGCCCTGGCCCTGATTGGAAATACCGAAGGCGAATTGCTGACAAACCGGAAAATATATCCCTGGAACGGCACCTACCTCAGAGAAGACAGCAAAAAAGGAAAAGGACAGATGAAGGCTAATTTTGTGCGCGGCCGGGGAGATCTGATGGGAATGGCCGGTGCACTAAACGACAATGCCGACATTACAGCCCCTATCTATTCATACGATCCCAACGATTACGGCCTCTACTGTATGTCCGGAAATGTCAATGAATGGGTCTTTGATGTCTACCGTCCGTTATCGTTTAAAGAAATTAACGAATTTCAACCTGTTAGAGGAAATGTTTTTACCGAATACCAACGCGATGAGAACGGAAACCTCGTAAGAAATGAATACGGCGAACTGATCCAGGATACCGTGGCGGATTACAGAAATTACCGCGACGGCGACCGTAATTCACAGATTATTGACGGGTTGCGATGGACCAATGCGGAAGATAAAGGTACGGAAGGCATGTACGTACAAGGAGGTGCCGAAGATATCTCCTCCTTAATCGATGACCAAAGCCGGGTGTACAAAGGAGGTTCCTGGAAAGACCGTCCATACTGGCTGATTCCGGGCACCCGCCGTTTCCTGGATCAGAATGCAGCACAAAATGACCTGGGATTCCGGTGCGCAATGACCCACGTGGGGAGTCCACGGGGTTTCTAATAGGAAACAAGCATGGATAATATTCACACCCAGGGTTATCATCAATCCCGATAGCTATCGGGATGCGAGGTGCATAGGATACCTTTGAAAATAAACAATTAGAATCATATGAAACGAACATGTACTTTTTTAATCAAAAGTTCGCCAAAGGCAATGATTAAAAGAAGTTCATGTGAGAGCGAAGCGGTTCCAAACGTTCTCAAATTTAGGATGAAGTTATGGGACGAATTATAAATTTTAAACGTATGAAAACCCGTCTGAAACACAAAAATCCTCATTGGATGATATTGAGGTTTTATTTTGTGTGTTGAAAAGAAAACATCTGCCATAAACCGCAAGGGTTTCATCTTTAGTTCGATAACAACTACCCAGTTGAAAACAGAAGATTTACATACTCTTTTTTTACAAGATCCTCAAATATTCACCGATACCCGGGAATCGGTTGACGGAGGCCTTTTTTTTGCCCTGCGGGGAGAACATTTCAACGGAAACACCTTTGCGGGCCAGGCCTTGCAAAAAGGCGCCCGGTTTGCTGTTGTGGATCAAAAAATGCACCCTGCGGATCCCCGCTATATTTACGTGAAAAATGCATTGAAAACCCTGCAGAAACTGGCTTCCTTCCACCGAAAAAAACTGGGAATTCCCGTTGTTGCCATTACCGGATCCAATGGAAAAACCACCACCAAAGAATTATGTGCGGCCATTCTCTCAAAAAAATATACCGTTGTTGCTACAAAAGGGAACCGGAACAATGCTATCGGTGTGCCCCTGACTCTGTTGCAATTCAGGAATAATACTGATCTGGGAATCATAGAAATGGGAACCAATCATCCGGGAGAAATAAAAAAATTATGTGCCCTTGCCGATCCGGACTACGGTCTGATCACCAACGTGGGAAAAGCCCACCTGGAAGGATTCGGGTCCCTCGAAGGAGTTAAACAAGAAAAAGCCGAATTGTATCGCTACCTGGAAAAGAAAAACGGGAAAATATTTTTGCATTCCGACAACAAAGATCTTCTTCGCATGGCCGGAAAAAAAACAAAGGCTATCCTTTACGGATCTTCAGACTCCCTGTCTCTGAAAGGGGAAATTGTCCAAAGCGCTCCCTTTTTAACCGTTAAAGTATGGTTTCCGGAGAAAGTATCCTATGTAAAAAGTCAGTTAACCGGAACCTACAATTTTGAAAATATTCTTGCTTCCGCCTGTGTGGGAAAATATTTCGGGGTGGAACCTTCCCTGATTCAACAAGCCATCCGGGAATACAGACCTGAAAACTACCGTTCCCAATTTTTTGTAAAAGGAAGCAATAAAATAATTATCGACGCCTACAATGCCAATCCTACCAGTATGCAAGCTTCCGTTTCCCATTTTATGCAGATGGAAGGAAAAAACAAATGCCTGATCCTGGGGGACATGTTGGAGCTGGGAAGGGATGCACGGACAGAACATCAGAAAATAGTCTCCATGATCGAACCCGTTCCGTTTGCCCATGTGTTTCTTGTAGGCTCTCTGTTCAGTCAGATGACTGTCCCGGAAATATTTTCAGTCTTTGAAACGACGGAATCATTGGCAGAATACCTAAAAAAAAATCCGTTGACTGATTCATTCATTTTCATTAAAGGATCCCGAAGTATCGGCCTTGAAAAAATTTTGGATTACGTATAATCCCGGAAAAAGAGAACTATACGGTTTTTGTGGCCGAAGGTTTCTCAACCTTTAAAACCTCCGAAATAGCTATTTCAAAACTTTGTTTCGGAAGTGCTCCCATAGCCATTTGAGGTTGTCCATCCATCGGAACAAACAGCAACGAGGGAATGCTTTGTATTCCAAACATAGCAGCCAGTTGTTGTTGATCTTCCGTATTCACTTTATAAATCACCAGCGTATCGTCATACTCCTTCTGCAACTCCTCCAAAACAGGAGCAACTACTTTACACGGGGCACACCAGTCAGCATAAAAGTCTATCAAACAAGGCTTTGACCCTTCATACTTCCACTCTCTGTTTTGCTCAAAATTAAAAACCTTCTCTTTAAAAGTCTCCAATGTTAAATGTTCCAACATAATATACACATTAAATATTAATATATTCAGATATTATCATATCTACATACAAATAGAATACCAATCGTTCCTTCCTGCAAATAAAACCGATTAATTCGAAATAATTGTAATTTTGTCATGATTTTACCGGAAATGACATAGCCATCTATGCACAATATACGAAACGAACACGAAAACATGGAACGAATGAAAGCATTTTTGCATGATCCGATATTCCGAATTATTGCAGGGATTTCCGATGATCTCGGACAGGCATCCTATGTGATCGGGGGATATGTAAGGGATAAGCTTTTGCATCGTATTTCCCCGGACATTGATATTGTAACGGTTGGTAGCGGCATTGAACTGGCCAGGAGGGTGGCCCGGGCTATCCATCCCCGCCCCCGTGTAACGGTATTTAAGAATTTCGGAACGGCCATGTTGCACTATCAGAAGGTGGATATTGAATTTGTAGGGGCCCGGAAAGAGTCCTATCAGCGCCATTCCCGGAAGCCTTTTGTTGAAAACGGCACCCTTTCCGATGACCAGAGACGGAGGGATTTTACCATCAATGCGCTGGCGTTATCGTTAAACAAAGAGACGTACGGTGAACTGATGGATCCTTTTGAAGGAGTTGAGGATCTCCGGAAAAAGCTGATCCGTACTCCCCTGGATCCGGAAATAACCTTTTCAGATGATCCATTGCGGATGATGCGGGCTATTCGGTTTTCCACCCAATTGAATTTCACCATTGAATCCCAAACCCTGGAAGCCATAACCACAAACAGGGAACGCATAAAAATTGTATCTGCGGAACGCATCACAGAGGAATTGAATAAAATAATCCTTGCCCGGAAACCTTCCAAAGGATTCCGGCTGCTGGATAAAACCGGATTGCTGGAATTCATCGTTCCCGAACTGCACAACATGAAAGGAAGAGACTCCGTACATTCTATTACACACAAAGATAATTTTCTCCATACCTTAAAGGTACTTGACCGACTGGCACCTCATACCGATAACCTGTGGTTGCGATGGTCGGCTTTGTTGCATGATATTGCAAAACCTCAGACCAAACGTTTTGTAGAAGGATTGGGATGGACTTTCTATTCGCATAATTTCATTGGAGCTAAAATGGTTCCCCGCATATTCAGGAGATTGAAGCTCCCTTTGAATGATAAAATGAAATATGTACAGAAAATGGTACTGCTTCACATGCGGCCCATCGTTTTATCGGAAGATACCGTTACCGACTCCGCAGTACGCAGGTTATTATTCGAAGCAGGAGAGGATATAGACGATTTAATGACCTTGTGCGAGGCAGACATCACATCCGGAAATGAAAAAAAGGTGGAACGTTACCTGCAGAATTTCGGTGAAGTCAGAAAAAAATTAAAGGAAATTGAAGAAAAAGACCACATCCGCAATTTCCAGCCTCCTGTATCAGGTGAACTAATCATGGAAACGTTTAATCTCCCCCCGTCAAAAGAGGTAGGAGTGATTAAAAATGCTATCAAAGAAGCCATCCTGGAAGGAGAGATAAGAAATGACTTCAAAGAAGCCTATCAATTCATGCTTCGTAAAGCCAACCAAATGGGATTGAAAAAAAACAAAAAACCTAACGAAAAAAGAGATCGAGGTAAACGGGCAGATGATCGCTGAATCCTCCTTCATACCGATACCCGTAATAGGTTCTGAGTGGTTTATTCCCTCCGTAGAGCAGATCCTCCGTTAGCAAAAAGGGTGAAATAAAAATACCTGCGCATTCCGGAGTAACATAAAGCAAACCCTCGCCTGAAAGAAGATTTGCGCTAACGATAACCTGATCATACACCTGCCACTGAGACTGATACTTATAGGTTCCTATTTCCCTGCCAACCCACGGGTATGACAAATTAATCAGCTGATTCTTTTCTTTTAATATGTCGGGAGCGCCAGCGTGCAGTATTTTCAGGATACTATCATCCGAAGGTTGGTCGTTAAAATCACCTGCAATGATTATTCCGGGATCCCTGAATTGCTGAAATAACCGGTCTACCACTCTTCGGAGTGCTTCAGCGGCCTGTTTACGCAATTCTGCTGTTTCAAGATACCCGCTGTATCGTGAAGGCCAGTGGTTAAAAAACAGATGCAGGGTATCCCTTTCCCCGGCGATACCCTGCACATAGAGGATTTCACGTGTATTCAGGATTCTGCCATCAGCATCCCGGACGGGGAAATACCGGTATTGCAGGGGAGTGAATTTCTCGCTCCTATAGATCATTGAAACATCGATCCCACGATCGTCGGGTGACTCTTTGTGGACTATTTTGTATCCGGCTTTCTTTAAAAGAGAATGGCTGGTTAATTGTTCCACTACGCTTCGGGTTTCAATTTCGCACAATCCGATAATCTCGGGAGGTTCCCAACCGCCAGCTGCAATCAGTACTTTAGCAATCCGGTTCAATTTAACGGAGAACCGGAAGTCATTCCAGTTGCGTCCCTTCCCGGGGAGAAACTCCTCGTCCTCAGTATCCGGGTCATTCCGGGTATTGAAAAGATTTTCCACATTATAAAAAACAATTCTGAAGTCGCCTCTTTGGGGAAAGGCGGTCAGGCAAAAAAGAAGCATACAGCAACCGAAGATCCATGTCCGGGGGGAGTGTATCATGGGGTTGTTTTACTCTTTGTTTTTTTCTATGCGTTCGAAGGCCCCCAAATCAGGCCCGGCATCATTATTCCTGCTCTTCCCTTTTATATCCAACGGATACAGGGCCGAATAGGCTGCTTTTCCCGCATCCTTTGCAGGGGAGAGTGTATCCAGTTCATACACATACTCTTTATAGGGATCCACAAATTTGGGATCGTATTCAAGCCCCTTCCAGACGTTGTTGTAATGATCTTTATCAGAGGTATTAAAGGTGTCAGGAACTTGCAGGATACAATGGTCAAAAAAGAAATTGCAAGCAGCTTCTTTGCTTTGACCCAGTTCAATTTCTATAGGAACGTTTCCGTAGATGATGCAATTTCCAAAAGTAGCCTTGTTCAGGTCTCCGATATAGGTTTCTTCAGAACCGTCCTTTTGTTCGATAACCAATACATTGGAAAGCACCAGGGAGGCAGTGTTTCGTACTTTGCCTGAATAGCCTCCCCAATAATTTGCAATGGTTGTATGATAGAATTCATAGGTGCCGCCAACTAACAAAGCAGCTGCATAATACCGGCAATTTGCTATCAGATTATTGAATCCTGACACATCCGATTTCAATGCAAAGAGTCCGGCATACGACATGTTCTCAATCCGGCTGTTTGAAAGCGTCAGGGTTGCTTTTCCTTCATGTTCAATGGTTCCGGCCTGTAAGCCGGTGACGGCATTTTTTATCTGCACAAAATCGAATACATTCCCGTGGCTTCCGGAAAAAAGAATAATTCCCTGCCATTGCTCCGGTATATCTTTGTAACTGTCTTCCAATCGATCACCCTGCAATACAATGGGAGCATCACTACTCCCCCTGGCGATAATATTGCCCCGTGCATAAAGAACCGCTTCTTTATGAAAAAAGATGGTGGTTCCTTCTTCAATGGTTAAAGTCTCCAGGCTGTCCACATAGGCAGAATCGTAAACCAGGTAAGGTTTCTCATTGGTCCAGGTTGTGGTTTTCAGAACTTCTCCCCTAATCAGCTTAAAATCCTGGCCCCAGGCGATCAGATCGACATCCTGGATATTGGTATTGGTGGTAAACTCAATGGAATCCTGAACGACCATAGGGAGGTTCTGCCCGTTGGGATCAATGGTCACTTCCACAAAAATATAAATGCTGTCATTGGGCGGTACTTCAAGGTCATATACCTCCGTTCCCGTTATCCCGTTGATGTTTAACCTGAAATTTGAGAATTCTCCTCCGGCAAGCCGGATCTTTGAAATCAGGATCTTATCCTTGTAAGAATTGAATACTTTAAGGTGCCGGGTGGTAGAGCCTATGGTGGTGAATATGGTATCAAACATGACCGTATCTGTGGAAAATTCCAGCTGTACATCCGGTGAATTCATGTATTTCTCATCTTCACATGAAGAAAAATAGATAACCACAAGCAATACAATTATTATTTGTCGTAACAATTTAGCCAACCCGGTAAAGTTTATTAATAAACGATAAACCCATTTTTTTATTACTACAAAAATAGGAAATGAATTTACATTTATTAACATTTTTTTACAGATTCGCCCTGTTTCATGTCATTTTTTTTTGAAAAAGCCCATAATCCTGAAAAAGTAAGAAATCCATTGAGGATCAGAATTTCGAATCCGAATTGATAGCCGTTAAGCAGGAACTCGGAATGGGATGAGATTGCCCAGGAAAGGAGGGGAGCCAGCATGGCTATGTAAGGGACTAACCGGTCATTTACTTTTCGTTTAAGATAAATGCCAAAGACAAACAATCCAAGAATGGGTCCATAGGTATAGCCTGCCATGGTAAAAACGGCCACGACGACACTTTCGTTGTGGATGGCTCTGAATAGCAGAATGACCAGTAACAGGAGGGCTGAAAAAAGGAGATGGACCCGTTTGCGTGTTTTGGCTTTCCGGATCTCCGGGATTTTTTCAATGTGTAAAAAATCGTAACAAAAGGAAGTAGTAAGGGCCGCCAGAGCTGAATCAGCGCTGGAATAGGCAGCAGCGGTAATCCCCAGTAAGAAAACAACCGCTACCAAAGAACCGAATTCATTCATAGCCAACAAGGGATACAGATCATCCGTATTGGCAGGAACCGCCATCCCATTCTCAGAGGCATAGATATATAGCAGTACCCCCAGGCATAAAAACAAACATACGGTGCCCAGAAAGGCCATGCTGAATACGACCATATTCTTTTGGGCATCCTTCCGGTTTTTACAGGTCAGGTTTTTCTGCATCATATCCTGATCCAGGCCTGTCATCACAATGGTGATAAACATCCCACTGAAAAACTGTTTTAAGTAAAAGCGGTCGTGGCGCCATTCGCTGATCAGTATTTTTGAAAAACCCCTTTCCTTCACCTCCCCTATCATTTCGGGCAAACCCATACCAAGTTGATCCAAAACTATATAGATGGTAACGACCAAGGAGACCAACATAAAGGTGGTTTGCAACATATCGGTCCACACGATGGTTTTGATACCGCCTTTGAAAGAATATAAAGTAATCAGTACCATAAAAATAAGTACAGAAACCCAAAAAGGTATCCCGAAGTGATCAAAAATAAACAATTGTAACACATTTACAACCAGAAACATCCTGAAAGAAGCACCAATAACCCGCGATAAGAGAAAAAAGAAGGAGCCGGTTTTATAAGACCAAAAACCAAAGCGGTCTTCCAGATAGGTATAGATTGTGGTTAGTTGCATCTTGTAATACACCGGCAACAGCACCAATGTTATTACAGCATAGCCAACAATGTAGCCAAACACAACCATCATATAGGAAAAATAGGTGTCGCCCACCCAACCGGGGATGCTAATAAAAGTAACACCCGAAAGCGATGCCCCTACCATGCCATAAGCCACTACAAGCCAAGGCGATTGCCTGTTTCCCAGAAAATAGCTGAGGTTGGTTGACTTGCGCGCAGTTATCAGCGATATAGAAAACAGTGCAGCTGTATAAAGCAAAAATATGGTCAATATGAGTAAAGGGCTCAATGTGCTGGTATTAAATTCAAGTTTGAAAAATAGATTTGCTTTTCAGCGCCAAAAGTAAAGCCTTGCTGAAATAAAAAAGTCAATTTGAAAAAAGCTTTTCAACAAAATCAGCTAAACTTATGAAACACGCATCGGCAAGGGGATGCTGTTTTTCGTTTGTAATCAATATATTATGCATACCGAGGTGGCGCCCGAAGGCCATATCCGAATCCGTATCACCAATCATGACGGATTTTCCGAAATCGATTTCAGGAAATTCTTTCCTGGCCCATTCGGCCATTTTTATGCCGGGTTTTCTACAATTATTGGCCTTATCTGCCAAATCGGGGCAAAAATAAACAGCATCAATTCTGCCACCTGCAGCATCAATTGATTCGCTCATGAATTGGTGTATCCGGTTAACATCTTCCACGCCCATCAGCCCTTTTCCAATGCCTTGCTGATTGGTAACAACAACAATTCTTTCGAATACTTGAGCGAGTTTCCTGAGGGCTTGTAGCACTCCCGGTAAAAATTTAAAATCTTGCACCTTTCGCACATAGTCATTGATCGGGCGCTCGTTTATTACGCCATCGCGGTCGAGAAACAAAGTCCATGCAGGGGTGAGCTGTTGTAAAAAATCAGGATTCATCAGCCTTTTTTAGGGAAAATTTCAGATTCAATCAGTTCGCACAAAATATGGCCCACCAGAATGTGCATTTCCTGAATGCGTGCAGTATCATCAGAAGGAACCTGAATAGCCGTATCACAAAAGGCCATCATTTGTCCTGAGGTTTTTCCCGCAATGCCGATGGTTGTTATGTGGAGTTTTTGTGCCTTTTTCAGCGCATTCACCACATTGGCCGAATTGCCCGAAGTGCTTAAGCCTATCAAAACATCAGCTGGTTTTCCGGCGGCTTCCACCATACGGGTGTACACATGATCAAAGCCGTAATCGTTGCCAACAGCAGTAAGGAAAGAAGTGTTCACATGCAAGGCTTCGGCATAAATGGGTGGCCTGTCATACTTGAAACGACCCGACAATTCGGCCGCAATATGCTGGGCATCGGCAGCACTGCCCCCATTGCCGCAAAGCAGGATTTTGCCCCCATTCCTGATGGAGCGGATACACACTTCAGCAGCCGTTTGTATATGCGACAATTGCTCTGAGTCGCTGAGCAATTGTTGCTTGGCAGCAATGGAAGATTCAATGATAGACCTGATGCGCATAAGGCTGTTTTGCATACAAATTTAGTTTAAAAAGGCGATTCGCTTCATTTTAATCATCCGACATCTCGCTTAATTTTGATCGGTAAGCCGAAAAAACATTGGCGCGTGAGATATATCCTACATACTTATTATCTTGAATAACAGGTATGTTATATTTTTCTGAAAGCTGGAACTTTTTAGCCACTTCCTCCATCGACTCTTCGGGATGAATTAAATAGGGTGGGCTTACCATCAAACTAGTTACGCGGGTATTGTAGAGCTGGGTATCAAACATAATATTGCGGATATCATCAAGCAGGATATGGCCATGAAAATGCCCCTGTCCATCCACCACCGGAAAAATATTCCGCTTGGAGGCGCCTATCACTTTCACCAGCTCACCCAAAGTAGCTTCGGGGTTGATGATGTTGAAATTTCGCTCGATAAGCACGTCCACTTTCATCAGGTTGAGCACATTGCGGTCTTTGTTGTGTGTGAGCAATTCGCCACGGCGGGCCAGCTGATGTGTATAAACAGAATTCTTTGTAAAAACCTTTGTCGTGGCAAACGAAATAGTAGAAACCAGCATCAGCGGCACAAACAACTCATATCCTTTGGTAATTTCGGCAATTAAAAAGAAACCCGTTAAGGGGGCATGCAAAATACCGGCAATCATGCCGGCCATACCCACCACAGCAAACTTGGCCGGACTGATATCTCCCAATCCGTAATGGTTTACAAAAACCGCAAAAAACAAACCGGTAAAAGCACCCATAAAGAGTGCCGGCGCAAAAATTCCTCCAACGCCTCCTGCACCGAAAGTAACAGAGGCGGCTACAGCTTTTAACAAAATAACAGCAACAAACAAAAAGAAAACCACCCAGCTGATATCCCGGAAGGAATAGAAAATACTGTTGTTGAAAAGGTCGCTGTAATCACCACTTAAACTTCGGTTAACCACCTCATAACCTTCACCATAAAGAGCAGGAAACAAGAAGATTAAACCACCCAAGATCACACTTCCAATAATAAAACGTTTAGCTGGTGAAGCAAGTTTTCCAAACAATGTTTCGGTGCCGATATATATTTTGGTAAAGTAAACGGAGATGAGCCCTGACAATACAGCCAATACCAGATAATACGGTGTATTGGACAAAACGAAAGGCTCATGCAGTGCCACTGGATACATAACTGCCTGTCCCATCATGAAATAGGAAGTTAGCACAGCTGTTAGGGTGGCTGTAAGCAACGGCAAGAGGGCCGCCATCGTTAAATCAATCATGATAACCTCGATAGCGAAAACGATTGCAGCAACCGGCGATTGAAAGATAGCCGCCATGGCGGCGGCACTTGCCAGGCTAATCATCAGGATAATCTGCTTGAAATTGAGTCGCAGCAACTGACCGATATTTGAACCAATGGCCGCACCTGTAGAAACAGTGGGCCCCTCTAACCCTACCGATCCTCCAAAACCTACAGTTAAAGCACTTGTAATGATTGATGAGAATGTGTTGTGCCGTCGGATAATACCGTTTTTACGCGAAATGGCAAACAACACGCCCGGAATACCATGCCCCACGTCGGCCCTTACTATAAAACGCATAAAAAGAACAGCCAACAAGATACCAATGGCCGGGTAGAAAAAATAAAAGTAGTTTTCGTACTGCGTGGCGAAATCGCTGGTGAGCAAATAGGTGATGAAATGGGTGATTTTTTTCAGCACAATGGCAGCCAGTCCTGCCAAAAAGCCGACCACAACAGAAAGCAAGAGAATGTATTGCCGGTCGGGGATGTGCCTGACCCGCCAACTGATAAACCTGACCAAAAAGGATTGTGGACTATTTTGCGACATAATACGTGCGGCTAATCCCGGTGTGTTCCCTGTTTTGAATAATAGAAGCTGCGAAAATAATAAAAAACAGCTGACAAAAACCTACAACCTGAACCAGCTTGCTTCCATGTTTCTGCTTCGTTTGTTGCACGAATCACTTCTAACCGAAATTATCAGCTCATCCCCTTCAAAACTATATGTATAAACTCCGGGGCTGTTGTTGCATATATCGTCGCTGTTGTTGTTTAATAAGGTGAATTCGCCGGGCGAAAGTGCAATGCTGCCTTTCATGGGCAATTGTTCCTCAACCGAGGGAAAATCAATGGTATATCGGTTGCCCTCAATGGATAACATGGTGCCATTAAGCATGCTCACCCATGTTTGCCCCTGCAAGGGATTGGCTTTGCTTTCTATTGCTCTCGTGGCTTCCGATTTTTTTTCTTCTTTCTGAACGTTTTGATCTATCAAGACTTTCTCTTCTGTCTTTTCCTTGTCGTTTTTGGTATTGGAAAACCACAATTCACTTATGGAAGGCTTTCCTTGCTGTTTGTCGGATGCCAGATAATAGGAGACCATGAGGGCCATACCGCCAAGTATAAGAATGACCAACAAAAACCAGATCAAAGGTTTAAAACCTGACCCTTTACGGGATTTGCTGCGTCTGGGAGCTTTTCTTCTGGTTTGTGCCATTTTTTTATTTGGTTAACGCTAATTGAATCCTGACTATGATTTATTACAAAATTAGGTGTTTTTTTTATTTACTCAGATATTAACCCGTTTTTCAGGAATGCCCTTGCTGCAAGCCAGAAAATATACTGCAGGTTTCAGGGACAAATTGATGCGGCCTTCCCTATTCTTAAAATCAATGTATTATTTTTTTGCCCCATAAGCTGTTTTTGGGTTAATTTGCAAACCAAAGCCAACACTTTATTATGCAGGAAACAATTTTGATTTTAGATTTCGGGTCTCAATACACCCAGCTCATTGCCAGACGTGTACGCGAGTTGAATGTGTATTGTGAAATCCATCCATACAATAATTACCCTTCATCCATTCCCGGATTAAAAGGCGTAATACTTTCGGGAAGCCCTTTTTCGGTGCGCGACAGCCAGTCACCGGCACCCGATTTATCTGCCTTCAGGGGAAAATTTCCCTTGTTGGGGGTTTGCTATGGAGCACAATATATGGCACACAGTGATGGTGGCCATGTAGCGGCCTCCTCCATTCGCGAATACGGCCGGGCCAATTTATCAAGCATCAACCAGCAATGCTTACTGGTAAAAGGCATGCAGCCGGGAAGTCAAGTGTGGATGTCGCATGGCGATACCATCCTCAATTTGCCTGAAAAATATCAGATCGTTGCCAGCACCACGGACGTAAATATCGCAGGTTTCCAAATTGAGGGCGAAAAAACTTTCGGCATCCAGTTTCATCCCGAAGTGTATCATTCCACGGAAGGCATGACGCTTTTGCACAATTTTGTGGTTGGTATCTGCCAATGCAGTCAGTCGTGGACGCCCAGCTCTTTTATTGAATCGAGTGTTGAAGCTTTGCGCAAAAAACTTGGAAACGACCGTGTTGTGCTTGGCCTGAGTGGTGGTGTTGATTCATCTGTTGCCGCCATGCTGCTGCACCAGGCCATCGGAAAAAACCTCTATTGCATTTTTGTGGACAATGGTTTGTTGCGTAAAAACGAATTTGAAAAAGTAATCCACTCCTACCTTGATTTAGGTCTGAATGTGAAAGGAGTCGATTCGCGTGAGCGGTTTTTATCAGCCCTCAAAGGCATTAGCGAACCCGAAAAGAAACGAAAAGTCATAGGAAATACTTTTATTGAAGTGTTTGACGAAGAGGCTCATACCATCGATCAGGTAAAGTGGTTGGCTCAAGGTACGATTTATCCGGATGTGATTGAATCGGTATCTGTCGCCGGGCCATCTGCCACCATCAAATCGCACCACAATGTTGGAGGACTGCCCGATTTTATGAAGCTGAACGTGGTGGAGCCATTGAACGCCTTGTTCAAGGATGAAGTGCGTATCATTGGCCGCGAACTGGGCTTGCCCTCCTTTATCATCGACAGGCATCCATTCCCCGGACCTGGTTTGGGCATCCGCATATTGGGTGATATCACCGCCGAAAAAGTGCGTATTCTACAGGAAGTGGATGACATTTATGTGGAAGGCCTACTTGCCCATGGTTTGTACGACAAGGTATGGCAGGCTGCTGCAATTTTGCTACCCATTCAATCGGTTGGTGTAATGGGCGATGAGCGTACCTATGAAAATGTGGTTGCCCTACGTGCCGTTAACTCTACAGATGGCATGACAGCAGATTGGTCGCACTTGCCTTATGAGTTTCTGGCAAAAGTTTCTAATGATATCATTAACAAAGTGAAGGGAGTGAACCGTGTTGTTTACGACATCAGTTCCAAGCCACCTGCAACAATTGAATGGGAATAAGCTTTTTATGAGATTAAGTTTTATTTTGTTTTTTTACAAAACTACAGTACTCAAAAATGACTTCAGGCAATAGAATAAAAATCAATGCGTTTGATAATTCAGTCCACAACCCTTATTCAGTTTGGTATTAAAAAAGTATATCTTTGTGATTGACATTCATCCAGAATTACGAAAAATGAAAAAATCAAGTGGGATAGTTTCGTTTGTACTCTTATGTATAGTGCATATGTTGTTGGGTACAGCCAGCATGGCTCAGGCAGCAGTTAAAATATCTGCACAAATTGAAACTTTTGGCCAAAAGAGCTACTATATGCATACGGTGGAGCCCCGCCAAACTTTATTTGGGATAGCACAGGCCTATAAAGTCACGGTTGAAGACCTCCTGATGGCCAATCCTGATGCCCGGCGCGGTCTGCGTGTAAACCAGGTACTTCGTGTTCCCATTAGCGATCAAACCCCTGCTCCGGAGGCACAGCAAGCACCAACGCAAGAAACCCCACCTGCTATTGCTGACCGCTATGAGTATATCTACCACGTAAGCGGAAAAAGGGAAACCTTCAGTTATATTGCCAATATTTATATGGTTCCCGTTAACCAGATACGTTCTGCTAACCCCACGCTGCGCGAACCTATTCCTGAAGGGGAATATGTTGTTGTGCCGATTGCCCCAAAAGAACCCCAAACAGAAGCCAATATCCGTGAACAAAGGAGCAGCTTTGATCCCTTTTCAAGTCCACCTGTTAAA